>NZ_JAXCWN010000005.1:0-293550 GCF_034045095.1 Curtobacterium sp. CFBP9011 | reverse complement strand
TGGCGTCGTGGGCGATCGTCGGCATGCCCTTGTGGTTCGGGGCGAACGAGGCGCCCATCATCACGCCGAACACGGCCAGCTGCACCCCGAGGAACGCGCACGCCATGCCGAACGGCAGGAACACGAACACGATGGGCAGGTAGATCGCGAACCGCGCCGCGAGCATGACGCCCTCGACCACACGGTCACGGCGGTCGCTCTTGCCCTCGACCCCGCGGAGCACCGAGGTCACCGCGTGGCGGTGCAGGTTGATGCCCTCGAGCGTCAGCAGCGGGAAGAACAGCCAGCCCTGGTGCCGGACGAGCCAGCGCATCGGGCCGGTCGTGGCCGCGGCGTCCTCGGGGATGAACACGACGCCGTCCGGCGCGATGTCCGGGTCCTTGCCGACGGTGTTCGGGTTGCCGTGGTGACGGGTGTGCTTGTTCATCCACCACGAGTACGACAGCCCGACGACGAACGTGCCGAGCCAGCGGCCCGCGCGGTCGTTCCACTTCCTGGAGTCGAACACCTGCCGGTGCGCGGCCTCGTGCGACAGGAACGCGAACTGGGTGAACAGCACGCCGAGCGCGCCCGCCACGATCAGCTGGAACCAGGAGTCACCGAGCTGCGCGAAGACGACCCAGCACGCCGCGGTCGCGACGACGAGGGCGGCGAACATCGACCAGTAGAAGCCGCGACGGCGCTTGAGCAGCCCGGCGTCCTTCACCTGCTGCAGCAACGACGAGTAGGTGGACGTGCCGCCGGTGCGGGGGCCGGTCGCGGTTCCGGTCTTCCGGTAGGGGCTGGTGATCACGGATTCGGTGGTCATTCGGGTGCTCCTGTCGACGACGGCGCCGTCCCTCGGCAACGTCTCGCATCGTGTACTGAGCGACGCTACTGAGGACGCGACACCGACCGCAAACGTGCCCGTTTCTCAGATCGAGCCTCTCAGGCGTCCGGATCCCCGGTCCTGCCCGGGTCTCCGGGCAACACCGCCGCCAGACGGTCCAGGAACTCACGGACGACCTCCAGCGTTCGGTCGTCGTAATGGCCGAGCGCGACCTCCAGACCCTGGACCCGCGATGCCAGCAAAGCTGAATGTTCTGCTCTCCCGTCGGTGGAGTTGTCTTGTTGATAACGGTTATCATCTAGACCTCGCCCATCCCGATCTCCAGGAGTTCCATGTCGCCCCGCCACACCCTCCTCGTCCCCGCCCTCGTCCTGGCCGGCGTCCTGCCCCTCGTCGCCACCGTCGCCCCCGCGAGTCCGGCCACCGCGGCACCGAGGGCCCACCACAGTTGGCTCGTCACCGCGGACGCACCTGCCGGACGCCTCTACGTCAACGACGCCGTCACCGGCCGACGCACCGCGACCCTCCGCGGTGTCACGCTCGGGACGCACGCCGGCACCGTCCAGCTCGGCCACGGGCGGATCGCGTTCATGGACGAGTCGAAGCCACAGCTCGACGTCCTCGCCATCGGCTCCGGAGGCACGGCGCGGATCGTGCAGCACTACGCCGTCCCGAACGCCGACGGCCGCTGGGAACGCGCCGGCTGGCTCGCCACCGACACCTCGCGCCGCCACCTCGCGGTCGGCTCCGACTTCGACGGCTCCACACACCAGCGCGTCACCGTCATCGACCTCGGACGGGAGGTCGCCCACACGGCCGACATCACCACCTCCGCCGTGACACTGGCCACGACCGGCAAGCGCGGCACCGAGGAGGTCGAGACCTTCCTGGTCGGCAGCCCCCTGCGCCTGGTCGTCACCGCCGGCGGACGGCTCGACGCCTACTCCGTGTCCGACATCATGCGGGGTGCGACGCGGCCGCACCGGATCGCGACGACACCGCTGGGCGCGTACCCGCACGGCCCGGTCGTCAACGCGACCGGCACCGTCATCGGTTCCGACCTCGCCACCGGCGTGCAGACGGTCCGGGTCACGAAGAGCGGGTTCACTGGTTCCAGCTCCGCCACCTACCCGCAGCCGAGCGTGCAGAGCTACCGCCCGCGGATGGCTCCCGACGGCACGACCGCGATCGGCGCGCAGGCCGGCACCACGACCGCGGGCACCAGCTGGGACCGGGTGCCCGCGTACCTCACCTCGTCGTCGACGTCGTCGGACAGCATCCGGAGCGTCGTGCTCGGGACCGGGCTGTTCACCCGCGCGGTCGTCACGTCGCGGTTCGCCGCCGTCGCACTGACGTCGGGTTCCGGCGACTCGCTCGTCCTGGTGCAGAAGCAGGCCGACGGCATCTACGACGGCCGCAGGACTTCGGTCGCTCTCCAGCCGTTGCGACACGGTCCGGTCGCCGGAGAGTCGGCGACCGGGACGGCCGTGCGCTTCGCCGCGGCGACCGACGACGGCACGAGTGTGTTCGTCACGCGCGGTGGTGAGGGCACGATCACGCAGGTCGACACGGCGGGCGCAAAGCCGTCCGTGACCCGCACCATCACCCTGCCGACGGACCTGTCGGACGGCGGGTACCTGACGACGGTCGACTCGACGGCGACTCCGTACGACCTCAGCGGGCGCTGACCTCCGCGGCCAGTGACCCCCGCCGGGCCGTCGTCGCCGAGCCGCCGCCTCGTGGCGCTCCTCGGGTCCGTCAGAGCGCCTGCATCACCGGCGCCGCGGACCGAGTCGACGGCGGCATGGCCGCGAGCCAGTGACACGGAGGAGTCGCAAGGACGACCGGCGGCACCTGATCGGAACGGTCGGGTGGCCGGTCGCGTGCGTCGCGCCCTCCAGTGTTGGGCGGAGCTGGTACCTGCCCTACAGGTACCAGCTCCGGGGCGCTCGCTGGCCCGACCCGAACGGGCTTCGCGAACTGCTGTCGATGATGCCGGACCCCACTGACATTCCTGAGCAGACGAGCAGCATTCGCCGTTCAGCGGCTCGCGTCGTAGCGGAGGAACACGATCATCCGGTCCTTCGTGGTGCCGGTGAAGAGGCCCACCGGGCCCGCTGACCGGCCTTCGAGGTCGCGCGCGGAAGCGCTCCGGAGGGCAGCCGCGGCACGTCGTGTCACCGGGGTGGTCATACCCTCGGGGAGATCCGGTGCATCGGCCCCGACCGGGAGGCCCACGAGGGCTCCCACGTAATGACCATCCCGGGACGCCGACGACCGGATGAGCTCGACACCATCGGGCAGGTGCACGCCGGTCCGTGCCTCCACGGTCGAGAGAGGCGTCCGGACACAGAGGCCGATGCGCGCACAGTCACCGAGGGTGCCGACCCTGGTCGCACTCCGGACGATGCCGGTGGCACCGGCGGCGAGGACCCCGAACAGGAGCGCGGTGAGTGCGACGAGCGCCCCCAGCGACGCGAGGATCGACGGCGGACGGACGAGTCGCTGGCCACGCGGGAGCTCTTGCGCACCCAGGCGGGGACGCCGGACCGCGGCGTCGAGCGCAGGCGCTGGCGCCGGCCGAGCTGTCGGGAATGACGGGGGCCGGTCCCCGGAGAAGGGCCGAGCGAGGAGGGTCTCGTCGTTGCGGAACGCACCGTGGACGACGGCCTTGGCACGGGCCTCCATGACCGTCAGCGCATCGACGTCGACCCGGTTCTCGCCCTGCTGGACGCGGAATCTGGGCATCCTTCGATCATGACGGACGCTCAGTCTCGTCCGGCGCACCCGTTGCGGAATCGATACCGGGGCGGCGTCTGGAGCAGTGCGGCACGCGCCTCCAGGCCGGTCACGATGCCGGCCCCGTCCGCGGGAGCATGGGGCCGGGTCGAGCGACGGTGCGCCAGATCCCGACACGAGGATCGAAGCGGACAGCATCACCGCATGATTCGCAGTACGCGTCACCGGCTTCGCCGAGCAGGACCCGGGCAGCGTCATGGTCGAGGGGGTTCCTGGTGGTGTGCGGTGTCATGTTCTCCGGTCGATGCAGCGAGGGCCCCCGTCCCCCGGTGAGAGGGGACGGGAGCGCGCCGGACGGTCACGAGACAGCGGTTCCGATCCCGACCCAGCGATCACCGCACCGTTGCGACGACCGATCCACCGTACGATCCGCTCCCGGCGGCGACGGAAGACCTGGGCGGGATTCGATACCGGAGCGTTACACGCAACCGGACAGTGGGGCGCACTGCCGCGGTCTTCCCACCCGCAGGAGCACTGCGCCGCCACCGCAGCGCCTCACCCACTTGTGCACCAACCCTTCCGTTGCGTTAGAGTCGGAACCAGCCAACCCTCTCGTGACGGAAGGGTTGAGGTCCCGCTGGTCCTCCTGCGATCGGCGCGCGCGACGAAGCGCCCAATGACATTCCCCCGCGGGCGCCGAGCGTCCGCTTCCCTCACCGAAGGAGAACCGTGACGACCGTCACGCAGTCCGTGCCTGTCCAGGTGCACCACAGTCCCACCGTCCTGTCCGCCCTGCGGAACCCGAGGATCCTCCTCCGTGAGGTCCTCGCAGGCCTCGTCGTGGCCCTCGCGCTGATCCCGGAAGCGATCTCGTTCTCGATCATCGCCGGCGTCGATCCGCGCGTCGGACTGTTCTCGGCGTTCGTGATGGCCGTGGTGATCTCGTTCGTCGGCGGACGTGCCGCGATGATCTCCGGCGCGACCGGCGCCATCGCCCTCGTCGTCGCCCCGGTCATGAAGGACCACGGCCTCGACTACCTCATCGCCACCGTCCTGCTGGGCGGGGTCTTCCAACTCGTCCTCGGCGGGCTGGGAGCGGCGAAGCTGATGCGGTTCGTGCCACGGTCGGTGATGGTCGGGTTCGTCAACGCGCTCGCGATCCTGATCTTCACCGCGCAGCTGCCGAACATCATCGGCGTCGACTGGCTCGTCTGGCCGATCGGCGCCGCCGGGATCGCGATCATCGTGCTCCTGCCCCGGCTCACCAAGGCCATCCCCGCACCGCTCGTCGCGATCGTCGTCCTGACCCTCGTCACCGTGCTCGCATCCCTCGCGATCCCGACCGTCGGCGACGAGGGCAAGCTGCCGGACAGCCTCCCGACCCTGTTCATGCCGAACGTCCCGTTGAACCTCGAGACGCTGACGACCATCGCCCCCTACGCCTTCGCGATGGCGCTGGTGGGACTCCTCGAGTCGCTGATGACGGCGAAGCTCGTCGACGAGGTCACCGACACCGGGTCCCGCAAGACCCGCGAAGCCCTCGGGCAGGGGGTGGCGAACATCGCCTCCGGCCTGTTCGGCGGCATGGGTGGCTGCGCGATGATCGGGCAGACGATGATCAACGTCAAGGCCTCCGGTGCCCGCACCCGCATCTCCACCTTCCTCTCCGGTGTGTTCCTGCTGGTCCTCGTCGTCGGGCTCGGTGACGTGGTCGCCATCATCCCGATGGCCGCCCTCGTCGCCGTGATGGTCATGGTCTCCGTCGGCACCTTCGACTGGCACAGCATCAAGCCCTCGACGCTCAAGCGGATGCCCGTCGGGGAGACGATCGTCATGGTCCTCACCGTCGTGATCGTCGTCGCCACCGACAACCTGGCCATCGGCGTCGTCATCGGCGTGATCGCCGCGATGATCGTGTTCGCCCGACGGGTGTCCCACTTCACGAACGTCGAGCGCTCGATCGAGACCCTCCCCAGCGGCGAGCAGCACGCCCTTTACACCGTCGAGGGTGAGCTCTTCTTCGCCTCGAGCAACGACCTCACCACGCAGTTCGACTACGTCGACGACCCCGACCTCGTCGTCATCGACATGACGAAGTCACACATCTGGGACGCCTCCACCGTCGCCGCGCTCGACGCGATCGAGACGAAGTACCACCAGCACGGCAAGCGGGTCGACATCCGCGGCATGAACGACGCCAGCCAGGCATTCCACGGCCGCCTCGCCGGGAACCTCGGCGCCGGCCACTGATCTCCTGCACGGGAGGACCGTGGGGACGCCGACAGACGCCGCTCGCGTCACCCCGCGGTCGCGTCACCCTGGCGTCGGACCATGTCGGCGTAGTCACCCTCGGCGCACTCGGACTCCGCCGTCAGCGCGTACCCACGAGGGTCGGCATAGAAGTCGACGGAAGCCGTCGGACCACCGGCGCCGCGGGCACCCACGATCGGATCGGCACCGCCGCTCTGGTACCGCTCAGTTGTCACGCCCCGCTGCTTCCACATCCGTTCGATGGCGTCGACGTCAGCGTGGGGATCGTCCCCTGCCGGGCGGTCGACGATGAGGACCCACGAGACGCCGTCGTCGCCGTCGCCCGTCGTGCACGGGCTGAGCCCGGCGCCTCCCCGGGGCGTCCAGTCCCCGCCGAGCGCCGCCGTCGAGCGGTCGACGAACGTGGTGACGGACTGCTTCGCCGCATCAGGTGTGATCGAGGTCGCGCCGGTCTGGTCCGGTCGCCCCGGTGTTCCTGCACAGCTCGTCAGGAGGACTGCCGTGGCTGCGAGGGCCGCGCTCACCGCGAGGGTCCTGCGGATCATCGTCTCCGCACCCGCACGTGTCACACAGGGGGCTGACGGTGGGCATACTGCTCATCGAACCACGAGACGAGGCAGCGCTCGCCCTGGACGGCGAACGAGTCGGTCTCGACGAGTACGTCGTCCCGCACGGCATCCGAACGGGCGCGATCCGCGTCGATCGCGTCGACGGCATCAACCCGGAGTCATGACATGCAAGAAGTCTTCTTCCTCTCGTCCATGGACAGCGAGCGGTTCTCGTCCGTCTTCCGGTGCGAGGTGGAACGACCGATCGAGCTGCCGAACGGCCACCATGCGCTGATGGTCAGCTGCGATCCGCCGCTGAACGGTCAGGAACTCGGCCACCCGCTCGGCATCGGAGGATTGTTGCTCTGGAGTCGGTTCGCGGACGAAGACCTGTGGACGTTCCCCGCGTTCCCGCACTTCGTGCAGATCTGTCTGCCTGACGCGGAACTGCGTGTCGATGCCATGCCCACGAGCATCGCCTGGGGCGAGATCTACGAGACCGAAGCAGACGCGACCGCCCAAGAGATGAGCACTCGCCCGCGCTCCTCGGTGGAGTGATCCACACGTCGAGGAGCTCCGCCTCCAGGATTCGAACCCGGACCTAACGGCACCAAAGGCCGTCGTGCTGCCATTACACCAAGGCGGAACGCCCCCGGAGGAGCCCGACCATCCTCCCATGTGCCCGACACTGGTCGTGCGCCGCCGATCCACGCCATGATGGACGGATGCCGCCAGAGGACGAGGTCGACCGGATCGTCGCGGCGTGGGGCCGGGAGCGTCCGGACCTGGACTTCGCGCCGCTCGACGTGCTGTCCCGGGTGGACCGGCTCGCCCGGCACCTGGACCGGGCCCGGCGGCAGGCGTTCGACGCCGGCGGCATGGAGCCGTGGGAGTTCGACGTCCTGTCGGCACTGCGACGCGCGGGTGACCCGTACGAGCTGAGCCCCAAGGCCCTGCTGCAGCAGACCCTGGTGACCAGCGGCACGATGACGAACCGTGTGGACCGACTGGCCGCACGCGGACTGGTCGCCCGCCGGACCGACCCCCGGGACGGCCGCGGCATCCTGGTGTCCCTGACGGCTGCCGGACGGCGGGCGGTGGACGCCGCCATCGCGGACCTGCTCCGTGCGGAGCGGGACATCCTGGCCGGGGTCTCCGAAGCCGACCAGGGCCAGCTGGCAGGACTGCTGCGCCGGCTCATCCTGGGGCTCGGCGACTAGCGCCAGCCCCCGGCAGGAGCACGTCCACCCGTCCCGCAGACCGCAGCCAGCAGACCGGACCCCGCTACACCCCGAGCTGCTCCGCGACCTCGAGCCACCGCTCCTCGAGCTGTTCGACCTCGGCGTCCAGCGCGGTCAGCTCCGCCTGCAGCTTGCCGAGCCCCTCGTAGTCCGACTGGTCGTGCGCGCCGAACGCCTCGAGCCGCTTCTTCCGGTCCAGGGCGAGCTTGCTGATGCGGCGGTCGAGCGCCGACATCTCCTTCTCCACCACGCGACGCTCCGCGCCGGAGAGCGTCGGCGCAGCCGCCGTCCCTGCCGGACGCAGCCCCGAGGCGGCGGCGACGGCGGACGACCCGGCCGTG
Organism: Curtobacterium sp. CFBP9011; assembly: GCF_034045095.1. NCBI lineage: Bacteria > Bacillati > Actinomycetota > Actinomycetes > Micrococcales > Microbacteriaceae > Curtobacterium > Curtobacterium sp. CFBP9011. The sequence goes on along the minus strand of NZ_JAXCWN010000005.1, from coordinate 285,581 downwards.
TCGGGCCTCCCGGCCGATGCCGCGGCAGCAGCCGACGCCGTCCCGCCACCGGTGCCCGCGGCCCGGAGCTTCATGTACTCGTCGACGCCACCGGGCAGGTGGCGGAGGTGCCCACCGAGGACCGCGTACTGCTGGTCGGTGACACGCTCCAGCAGGTACCGGTCGTGGCTGACGACGAGCAGGGTGCCCGGCCAGGTGTCGAGGAGGTCCTCCATCGCGGCGAGCATGTCCGTGTCGAGGTCGTTCGTGGGCTCGTCGAGGATCAGCACGTTCGGCTCGTCGAGCAGGATCAGCATGAGCTGGAGGCGGCGCTTCTGCCCGCCGGACAGGTCCTTCACCGGGGTGGAGAGCTGCTCCGACGTGAACCCGAGGCGCTCAAGCAGCTGCGACGGCGTCATCTCCTTGCCGTCGGCGACGTAGCTCGTCTTCTTGCGCGCCACGACCTCGCGCACGCGGTCCTCGGCGAACTGGGCGAGGTCGGCGAGCTGCTGGTCGAGGACCGCGATCTGCACCGTCTTGCCCGTCTTCACCCGGCCGGTCGTCGGCTGGAGCTTGCCGGAGACCAGGTTGAGCAGCGTCGACTTGCCGGCACCGTTCGGGCCCAGGATGCCGGTCCGCTCACCCGGAGCGATCCGCCACTCGATGTCCTCGATGATCATCGTGCCGTCGAAGGACACACCCGCGTCGAGGAGGTCTACGACGTCCTTGCCGAGGCGCGCCGTCGCCATCTGCGACAGCGCGACGGTGTCGCGGATCGGGGGCACGTCGTCGATCAGGGCGTTCGCCGCGTCGATGCGGAACTTCGGCTTGCTCGTCCGTGCGGGGGCGCCGCGGCGGAGCCAGGCGAGCTCCTTGCGGGCCAGGTTCTGTCGGCGCTGCTCGCTCGACGCCGCCTGCCGGTCACGCTCGACGCGCTGCAGGATGTACGCCGCGTAGCCGCCCTCGAAGGGCTCGACGACGCCGTCGTGCACCTCCCACGTGTCGGTCGACACCGCGTCGAGGAACCACCGGTCGTGGGTCACGACGACCATGCCGCCCTGGTTCGCGGACCAGCGGCGGTTGATGTGCTCGGCCAGCCACTGGATGCCCTCGACGTCCAGGTGGTTGGTCGGCTCGTCGAGGAACAGCACGTCCCAGTCGCCGACCAGGAGGCGCGCCAACGCCACCCGACGTCGCTGCCCGCCCGACAGTTCGTCGACCGTGACGTCCCACGGGATGTCGGAGACGAGACCCCCGATGACGTCGCGGATCTTCGCGTCGCCGGCCCACTCGTGCTCGGCGAGGTCACCGACGACGACCTGCCCGACGGTCATGCCCTCGGGCAGGACGTCGCGCTGGTCGAGGTAGCCGATCGTCACCCCGCGTCGGTGCGTCACGCGGCCGTCGTCCGGTTCGAGACGCTGCGCAAGGAGCGCGAGCAGCGTCGACTTGCCGTCGCCGTTGCGGCCGACGACGCCGATCCGGTCGCCCTCGTCGAGGCCGATGGTCACGCTGTCGAAGACGACACGGGTGGGGAACTCGAGATGCACGTTCTCGGCGCCGAGGAGATGAGCCACCTGACCAGGGTAGGCGGGTCGCGGGGGTGCAGGGTGCCAGGGGGTCGGGTGCCAGGGGGTGTGGGCTGGGGTCGGGGCCGGGGCCGCCGGGCGGGCGGTTCCGATCGGCTGCGCCCAACGGGGTCCTCCTCGCACCGCGGGATCCCGCGGCGCGAGCCGGATTCGGTTGTGCGGGTCCGGTTCGCGCCGGGGCCCGGCGGGCGCCCGGTCCGGGCCGCCCCGGGGCCGCCGGGCCCAGCCGGCGCGGCCTCGCGTGGTCGCCGGGGCGCCCGGACTCCGCCGGTTCCGGCTGGCTGGGCACAACGGGATCCCGTTCGAACCGGCCGATCCCGTGGCGCGAGCGGGATGTCGTTGGGCGCGTCCGGCCGACGCCACGTCCGACCGGCGCCGGCCTCGCGGTCGCCGCGGTGCGAGATGCCCGGGGCCTCCGCCGGTTCCGGCTGGCTGGGCACAACGGGATCCCGTTCGAACCGGCCGATCCCGTGGCGCGAGCGGGATGTCGTTGGGCGGGTCCGACCTACGCCGGGTCCGTCCGCCGTGCGCCCCGCAGCCGCGAGCCCGCGCCTCCCGTCAGCCCGGCCTGGAGGCGCGGCTCACGCCGTCCGCTCGAGGAACGCCCGCCACCGCTCCCGCTGCCTCGTCACGACGAAGAACATCACCCCGAACACGAGCGCGAGGACGGCTTCGAACCAGAGCATGACGCCGTTGCCCGCCGCGAGGGACTGCCCCACCGCCAGCGGCACCCACCCCGCCGTGAACCAGAGGGTCCACTCGCTCTGCACCAGTCGCAGCTGCGCCAGCCGTCGGAGCACCCGGACGCGGTGCGGCTCAGCCGGCGCGCGACCGCTGAGGACCCGCTCGATCCCGCGTCGCTCCCGCATCGTCATCCCCGACAGCGGATCGGACCACATCGTCCGCCACGAGCGCGCGCGGCTGATACGCACGACCCCGACCGCCCAGACGACCAGTGCCATCACGAAGGCGCCGGTGCCGATCAGGGACGACGTGTCCGACGGCTGCCGAGCCGGCGGCGTCGTCTGCACGGCCAGCAACCACCCGAGCGCACCGGCGAGCACGACCAGGGCCGCCGCCGCGACCAACCGGCTTCGGAGACGTCGTCCGCTGCGCTGCACCTCCTGCGGTTCGGCACCGTCCGTCAGGAAGGCGGAGCGCTGGTCGACGAACTCCCAGCGCCGGTCGTCGAACGAGAGCGGCGGGACGTCGGCCCAGGCGTCCGGCCGGGAGGCCCGGCTCACGTCGCCGCCGTCGTGTCGCCTTCGCCGGCCGCTTCCTTCGCCCGCTTCAAGCGTGCCTGCGCTTCCCAGAACTCGATCTCGCGCTCGAGCTCGGCGAGTTCCTGCTCGGTGCTCGAGACACGCTTGTCCCCGTGCGCGCTCTTCGCGGCGCCGAGGGTGGCGTACCGGTCCTCGTGACGTGCGGGCTCGAGGTACCGGCCGTGGTTCCGCGGGCCGGCAGCCCAGTCGTGCCCGATCGTGAACCAGACGATGCTGCCGACGACGGGCAGCAGGATCACGAGGATGATCCATGCGACCTTCGGCAGCCCGCGCACCTCGCTGTCGGTCCGCGTGATGATGTCGATCAACGCGAACACGAGCAGGACGACGCTCACGCCGGACAGCAGGATTCCCATGGCCCCGGATCCTATGGGTCCGCTGTGTTCTCCCGCTACACCCGCGGTCGTGATCCGGGCTGGCGCACACCCATCGCCGCCGCGGACGGGCTCACGCAGATGAGCCGGGGGCGTCCTCCGGGGTCGCCCCGGCTCGGAGCACTCGGCGCACGCGGAACACATCAGCCCCGACGACCCCGGCTCCGACGAGGACGAGGACGGCGGACACCGCGTACAACGCACCGAGCGGGAAGTCCGAGGACCCGGCCCCCAGGACGAGGGCACTCCAGACCGTCGCGTACCAGAGCGGCTGTTCGACGCGCAGGAGGTCCGCACGGAGCAGGGCTGCCGCGCGCACGACCCGCCGCCGATCGGCCGGTACCGGGGTCCGACCGGTGACCGCTCGCTGCACGGCCTGGCGTTCCCGGCTGGTCAACACCGTCGTCACCATCGGGTACGCCATGCCCAGGCGTCCGCGGACCCGGTTCCCCTGGATCGTGCGGACGACCACGACGCCCAGGGCCACGCCCACCACCGACAGTCCGGCGACTACGTGGAGGGTGTCGTCGTCTCCGCGGGGCAGGACGGCGAACCCGACCGTCACGACGAGCAGTGCCAGGACGCCGAGCCCCAGGCTCCACCGCGACCACGCACTGACCCGGAGGAGCGAGTCCTCCTCCGCGAGCACCGCTTCCGCGTCTCGGTCAGCCGCCGCCCATCGTCGGGTCACCAGGTCCTGGTCGATGCTCACGTCTCCCGATCGAACACCGTCCGCGACCTCAGAGGACGCATCACCCACGGTCAGAGGGCCGCGACCCACTCGTCCGACCCGTCGGTGAAGCGCTGGTGCTTCCAGATCGGCACCTGCTCCTTCACGAGGTCGACCAGGGCACCGCAGGCCGCGAACGCCTCGGCCCGGTGCCCGGACGCCACGGCTGCGGCGAGCGCGACGTCCCCGATGCCGAGGGCGCCCACACGGTGCAGTACGGCGATGCGGACCTCGGGGTGCTGTTCGGCGATGCTGCGAGCGACCGAGGCGATGACGTCACCGGCGCTCGGGTGCCGTTCGTACTCGAGGGCGGTGACCCCCTTGCCGCCGTCGTGGTCGCGGACGACCCCGGCGAAGGTGACGACGGCTCCGTCCTGGTCCGAGGCGACGACCGCCGACACCTCGTCGACGGTGATCTCCCGGTCGACGACGTCGGCCACGACGACCCGTTCGGCTGCGGTGCCGCTCACGGGGCGCTCCGCGGGGCGTGCCCGTCGCCGTGCAGCTGGGCGAGCAGGTGGTCGAGGAGTCCGTCGAGCACGGCCAGCCCGTCAGCGACCCCGCCGCGGGACCCGGGCAGCGTGACGACGAAGGCCCGACCGCCGACGACCCCGGCGACTCCGCGGCTGAGGAGTGCCGTGGGTCCGGCGCCGGCGAGACCGCGGCGGCGGATCTCCTCGACGATGCCGGGGAGTTCCAGGTCGAGCAGCGGCGCGACGGCTTCGGGGGTGCGGTCGGTGGGGGTGACGCCGGTGCCACCCGTGGTGATGACGACGCGGGCACCACCGCTGACGGCTGCGTTGAGGGTGTCGGCGACGGGGCCGCCGTCGGGGACGATCGCCGGGTCGCCGACGGTGAACCCGCGGGTGCGGAGCCACTCGGCGATGACGGGTCCGGTGCGGTCGAGCGCGGGGTCGGTGGCGGCCGAGGTGGAGACCACGAGGACGGCGGCGCGACCGCGGTCCGGGGTGTCGAGGGTCATGACGCGATCCAGTCGCCGGAACGTCCGCCGTGCTTCTCGAGGACGCGGACGTCCGTGATCGACGCTGCACGGTCGACGGCTTTGACCATGTCGTACACGGTGAGGGCGGCGATGCTGGCGCCGGTCAGGGCCTCCATCTCGACGCCGGTGCGTGAGGTCGTGCGGACGGACACGTGGACGATGACGCGGTCCTCGGCGCCGGTGATGTCGACCTCGACCCCGGCGATCGGCAGCGGGTGGCAGAGCGGGATGAGGTCGGCGGTCTTCTTCACCGCCATGATCGCCGCGATGCGGGCGGTACCGATCACCTCGCCCTTGGGCAGCGAGCCGTCGAGGATCCGGGCGACGACGTCCGGTCGGGTGACGAGCGTCGCGGTGGCGGTGGCGGTGCGTGCGGTGACGTCCTTGTCGGAGACGTCCACCATGTGCGCGCTGCCGTCGGCGCGGACGTGGGACAGGTCGGTCATCGGATGCTCCAGACGGTCAGGACGTCGCCCGGGTCGACCTGGCTTGTGCCGACCGGGACGTGGACGAGGTGCGTGGCTTCCGCGTAGTGCCAGAGCAGGTGCGAGCTCGGCCCGCCGACGAACTGCACACGGCCGTCCACGATGGTCCCGCGGCGGACCTGGTGCTTGCCTGCGGGCGAGGTCGCCGCGTCGGCACTCGGCAGGTCGGCACTCGGACGGGCCTCGGGCAGCCCGGCGGCCCGGGCGAGCACCGGGCGCAGGAACACCTCGAACGACACCAGTGCCGAGACGGGGTTGCCCGGGAAGGCGACGACGGGCACCGACCGGCCGGCGATCGTCACGCTGCCGAGGGCCTGGGGACCGCCCGGCTGCATCGCGACCGGTGTCACCTGGAGTCCCCGGGGCTCGAGCGCCTGGCGGACCACCTCGTACGCCCCGGCGCTGATGCCGCCCGTGGTGAGGACGATGTCCGCCCACTCCCCCACGGCCTGGTCGAGCGCGTCGACGAACCGATCGGCGTCGTCGGGCACCCGGACGCGACGGGTCTCGACGCCGACCTCGGCGAGCGCGGCGGACAGTGCGACACCGTTCGCGTCGCCGATGGCCGCCCCGGCGCGGAGGTCACCGGCCGCGGCGGGACCGCCGCCGTCGAGCAGTTCGCTGCCGGTCGACACGACGAGCACCCGCGGACGACGGAACACGTCGACGGTGGCGACCCCCGCCCCGGCGAGGGCGCCCAGGACGGCGGGGGTCACGGGCTGTCCGGCGCGGGCGATGGCCGACCCGGCGCGCAGGTCGGAACCTGCGACGCGGACGAACGTGCCCGCGACCAGGTCGTCCGGCACCGGCACGACCTCGGCGTCGAGCGCGGCGGGGAAGGCACCGGCGGGGGTCGACTCCACGGGGAAGACGGCATCGGCACCGTCCGGGATCCGCGCCCCGGTCATGATCGGGGCTGCGGTACCCGGCTCGAGGGGTGGGGGCACGAGGCCGGCGGGGATCGGAGCGACGACGCGCAGGGTGGTACCGGCGTCGGCAGCGCGGACGGCGAACCCGTCCATGTGGCTGTTGTCGAACGCGGGCAGCGGGGTCGGTGCGGGCACGGAGGCCGCGAGCACCCGGTAGCCGCGTCCGGCGCCGGACGCCACGGCCAGGTCGACGACCGGCACTGACTCGGCGTCTCCCCGCCCACCCGGCAGGGCCGGCTCGACGAGCGCCTGGACTGCTTCCCGGTGCTGACCGATCGTTCGCACGCGCGCCTCCGAATGGTCCTGACGCGGCGCATCGGACGACGCACCGCTCGCGGGCCGTTCCTGGCCTGCATCTGTAGCGTAACGACGGCGCCGACCAGCGCCGAGGACGACCGGAGGACCTGTGGACAACGAGAAGACGGCAACGATCGGTGTGATCGGTGGATCCGGCCTGTACGAGCTGTTCGAGCCCGGCACCGCCGACGAGATCGACGTCCCGACGCCCTTCGGTGCGACCTCGAGCCCGATCAGCGTCGGCACGATGTCCGGCCGCCGGGTCGCGTTCCTGACGCGCCACGGCCGCGCGCACTCGGTCGCCCCGCACCGCATCGAGCACCGCGCGAACCTCTGGGCGCTGCGCTCACTCGGCGTCCGGGCCGTGGTGTCCTCGAGCGCCGTCGGCGGCCTGCACCCCGACTACGCTCCCGGCACCTTCGTGGTGACGGACCAGCTGATCGACCGGACATGGGGCCGCGCCGACACGTACTTCGAGGACGAGGTGCAGCACCTCTCCTTCGCCGATCCGTTCGACCCGGTGCTCCGTCGTGCGGCGATCGACGCGATCGCCGCCCTGGACGTGCCGTTCCGCCCGACCGGAACGTGCGTCGTCATCCAGGGTCCGCGGTTCTCGAGCCGCGCCGAGTCGGTGTGGATGCGCGAGGCCGGCGGCCACACGATCAACATGACGATGTCGCCCGAGGTCCCGCTGGCGGCCGAGCTCGGCATCGGCACGGTCAACCTGTCGTTCGTCACCGACGCCGACGCGGGCCTGGCCCCGGCCACGGCCACGGACGAGACCACCAGCACCAGCACCGGCACCGGCAGCACCGAGAGCACCGCCAGCACCGACGCCCCGGTCACCCACCAGGCCGTGATGGACCGCCTGGCCCGCGCGAACGAGGTGATCGTCCGCGCGATCGGCTCGATCGTGGCCGCGATCCCCGACGACTACGCCCCGCGTGAGCTCGTGCCGGCGAGCGCCTCCGCCCGCGTGCTGGAGCTCCGCCCGTGACCCGCCTGCTCGTCACCGGCGGCGCCGGGTTCATCGGCTCGACGATCGTCCGGCAGGCCCTGGCCGCCGGGTACGAGGTCCGCGTCCTCGACTCCCTGCGTACCGACGTGCACGGCGATCCGGAGGCCGTGGTCACCGCCCACCGCACCGCCGGCATCGAGCTGGTGCACGGCGACGTCCGCGACCGGGTGGCGCTCGACGCCGCGCTGCACCAGGTCGACGTGGTCTGCCACCAGGCAGCGAAGGTCGGGCTCGGTGTCGACTTCCAGGACGCGCCCGACTACGTGTCGAGCAATGACGCCGGCACCGCGCACGTGCTGGCCGCGATGGACCGGCTGGACCTCGGCCGCCTCGTGGTCGCCAGCTCGATGGTCGTCTACGGCGAGGGCGCGTACACGACCGCGGACGGCGAGCCGCTGCGCCCGCCGGCCCGCCGCCGCGAGGACCTGGACGCCGGGCAGTTCGACCCGATCGGCCCCGACGGCCGCCCGCTGCTGCCGGGCCTGATCGACGAGTCGGCAGCCCTCGACCCGCGGAACGTCTACGCCCAGACGAAGGTCGCGCAGGAGCAGCTGGCCTCGTCGTGGACCCGCGCCACCGGCGGTCGCGCGGTCGCGCTCCGCTACCACAACGTCTACGGCCCGGGCATGCCGGCGAACACGCCCTACGCGGGTGTCGCGTCGCTGTTCCGGTCGGCACTGGCCCGCGGCGAGGCCCCCCGGGTGTTCGAGGACGGCGCACAACGTCGCGACTTCGTGCACGTCGACGACGTCGCGGGCGCGAACCTCGCGGCGATCACCGCGACGGAGTCCGCCCCGGCCGAGTCGTTCCGGGCGTTCAACGTCGGTTCCGGCACGGTCCACACGATCGGCGAGATGGCGGCCGCGATCGCCGGTCCGGACGGCCCGCAGCCGGTCGTCACGGGTGAGTACCGCCTGGGCGACGTCCGCCACGTCACCGCGTCCTCGGCCCGCATCGCCGAGGAGCTCGGCTGGCACGCGCAGGTGGACTTCACCGCGGGCATGCGCGACTTCGCGACAGCCCCGCTCCGCGCCGCGGTGCGCTGACCGGACGACCCCCGGCCACGCCGGTCGGACCCGGCGGTGGTGCCGACCCGACCGCCGGTCCCGCGCCGTCCGCTGGTCCCGATCCGGCCACCGGTCCCGACCCGGCCACCTGCAGGACGGGAGGCACGTCCCCCACTCGGGGCGCGCCTCCCGTCCGACACACTGTCGCGGCCACCTCCACGGTGCGGAGAACGGCCAGCCGGACGCGCCGACACGTACCCCGGTCAGAAACCTCGTGTTGGGTTGGGTGCATGACACAACACCCCGCAGCGGACGCCGTCGGCCCCGAACCGACGCGCCCGACTGACGAGGCGACCACCGCGACCCATCGCTCGGAGCACCCGCACCGAATGGTCTCCATGAGCGTCGACGTGATCCTCCCCTGCCTCGACGAAGCGGACGCGCTGCCGTCCGTCATCGGCCGCCTGCCCGAGGGGTACCGGGCCGTGGTCGTCGACAACGGCTCCACCGACGGTTCGGCCGACGTCGCCCGCGCGCACGGCGCCCTCGTCGTCACCGAGCCGGTCCGCGGATTCGGTTCCGCCTGCGCGGCCGGTGTCGCCGCGGCGACCGCCGACTACGTGGCCTTCTGCGACGCCGACGCGTCGATGGACCCGGCTGAGCTCCCCGCCCTCGTCCAGCGCGTCGCGGACGGCCGGGTCGACCTGGCCCTCGGTCGCCGCGTCCCCACCAGCCGCGGCGCCTGGGCGCCGCACGCACGGTTCGCCAACCGCGTCCTCGCCGTCCTGATGCGCCGCGCGACCGGCTACCGACTGACCGACCTCGGCCCGATGCGCGTGATGCGTCGCGAGGACCTGGTGGCCCTCGACCTCCGCGACCGCCGCAGCGGCTACCCGCTCGAGATGGTCCTCGCCGCGCACGCCGCCGGCTGGCGCGTCGACGAGTCGGACATCGGCTACGCGCAGCGCATCGGCGACAGCAAGGTCACCGGCACGCTCCGCGGCACCGTCAACGCCGTCAAGGACATGTCACGTCTGCTCCGCGCCTACCGACGGGAGGCCCGCACCCGGACCGTCGCGCCCGTGTCGGTCCGCCAGCGGGTCGCCGCCACCTCCGCGGCTGCGGAACCCACCACCGCCGAGGTGCGCTCGTGACCGGCATCACGGTGGCCGTCGTCGCCAAGGAGTGCCTGCCCGGCAAGGTGAAGACACGCCTGACCCCGGCCCTGACGCCTGAGGGTGCTGCCAGGGTCGCCGCCGCCAGCCTCGCGGACACGCTCGCCACGGTGTCGGCGCTGCCGGCGGCTCGCCGTGTCCTCTTCTACGACGGCGACGTCCTGCCCGACGGCGCGGACGGCTTCGACGTCCTGCACCAGCCCGGTGGCGGACTCGACGAGCGCCTGGGCTTCCTGTTCGACACCGTGCAGGAGCCCCTGCTGCTGGTCGGCATGGACACCCCGCAGGTCTCGGTCGACGCCCTCGCCCCCGTGTTCGACGGCGCCGAGCGTGACGCGTGGTTCGGTCCGGCGGAGGACGGCGGCTTCTGGTCGCTGTTCATGCGCCAGCCGACCGGCGACCTGATCCGTGGCGTCCCGATGTCGCAGGACGACACCGGCGCCGTGCAGCTCGAACGCTTGCGGACCGCCGGGCTGGACACGGGCCTCCTGACCGAACTGCTCGACGTCGACACGCTGCCGGACGCCGAGCGCGTCGCAGCCCTCGCCCCCACCACGCGGTTCGCGGCAGCCCTGGCCGACGAGACCACGACGACCACCGGAGGTGTCCGATGACCGACACGACGAGCACCATGCAGGCCTTCGGGGCCGGCGGCGACGAACCGTACGCTCGGGCCCTGCGCTCCGACGGCCGACTCCGGCTGACCGACCCCGACCGTCCGGGCGAAGTCGTCACGATGGACGTCGGACGCTGGAGCGCCGCGGCGGACCGGGTCGACCGGTCCCTGCTCGAGGGCGCCGACGGTCCGGTCATCGACCTCGGCTGCGGGCCGGGGCGCATGCTCGTCGCGGCACTGCGGATGGGGCTGCCGGCACTCGGTGTCGACGTCTCGGCCGAAGCGGTCGCGATCGCCACCCGCTCCGGCGGTCGGGCGGTCCAGGGATCGGTCTTCGAGCCGGTACCGGACGAAGGCCACTGGGACACCGCACTCATCATCGACGGCAACATCGGCATCGGCGGCGACCCGGTCGCCTTGCTCGCCCGTGCTGCCGAGATCGTCCGGGACGGCGGCCGTGTCGTCGTCGAGACGAACCGCGACGCCGACGCCGACCGCACCTACGTCGCCACCGTGACGGACGCCGACGGCCACGCGAGCTCCGCGTTCCCGTGGGCCGAGGTCGGGCTCACTGCACTGCACGCCCACGCCGCCACGGCCGGGCTCACAGCCCGCCAGAGCTGGACCGACGGCGGCCGGCACTTCTGTGAGCTCATCGCCTGACTCCCGTCTTCTTTTGCATGATGCAAGAGAACGACGTAGAGTGGTGCCCAGCAGTCGATGGTGTCGCGGACCCATCGGCTCGATGGTCGCGGCACCTCGGCATGACAGCGAGGAGAGCACCATGAGCACCTTCCCCCTCGGCGGGACCTTCGTCAGCGGACTCCGTCAGCACGACGAGCTCGGCACCTACACCTCGACCGGCCGTGCGATGCGCGTCGACGCGGAGACCGGCACCTACACGGGCGTCCCCGCCGGACACATCGGTCGGTTCGTCGACACCGAGTTCCGTCGTCCGAGCACGGCGACCTCGAGCACGCGGACCGTCACCGGGTCCGTCCGCACCGCGACCGGGTCGTTCCGGACGGCCTGACCCCGGCGCCCGGTGTCCCCAGCACCGTCGGCAGGTCGTCTCGATCCGCCCCCAGAACGGCTCGCCCGCGCGGCGAGCAGCCAGACCGCGAGCGGTCGCACTCCTCGGCTTCCCCCCAGCCCGAGGAAGGCGGCCGCTCGCGTTCGTCCCGGCGGTCCCCCGCGCGGTTCCCCGCAACGGCTCCGCACGGTTCCCCGCACCCGCTCCGCACGGTTCTCCACAACCGTGGGCGCATCCACCACGGCGATGCCAGGATGGGGTCATGAACGACCGTGCCGGAACCCCAGCGACCGCAGACGACCTCGTCGACCTCGATGCGCTCACCGCGGCGTACTACGACCGGGTCCCGGACGTCACGAACCCCGAGCAGAAGGTCGTGTTCGGCACCTCGGGACACCGCGGCTCGTCGCTCGACAGTGCGTTCAACGACACGCACATCGCCGCCATCACGCAGGCCATCGTGGAGTACCGCACAGCGCAGGGCACCGACGGTCCGCTCTTCATCGGACGTGACACCCACGCGCTGTCCGGACCGGCCGAACGCACCGCGCTCGAGGTCCTGGCCGCCAACGGCGTGCACGTCCTCGCCGACGCCGACAACGGGTACGTGCCGACGCCGGCACTGAGCCACGCGATCATCGCCTACAACACGGCCGGACACGACGACACCGCCGACGGCATCGTCATCACCCCGAGCCACAACCCGCCCCGCGACGGCGGCTTCAAGTACAACCCCCCGCACGGTGGCCCCGCCGACAGCGACGCCACCTCGTGGATCGCGGACCGCGCCAACGCGATCATCGCCGGCGGCAACGCCGAGGTGCAGCGCGCCGAGCACGCCACCCACGACGGCTACGACTTCCTGCACAACTACGTCGCCGACCTCGAGAACATCATCGACATCGCGGCGATCAAGCGTGCCGGCGTGAAGATCGGCGCCGACCCGCTCGGGGGCGCCTCGCTGCCGTACTGGAACCTCATCCGCGACCACTACGGCCTGGACCTCACCGTGGTGAACCCGGACGTCGACCCGACCTGGTCGTTCATGACGCTCGACTGGGACGGCAAGATCCGGATGGACCCGTCGAGCCCCTCGGCGATGGCGTCGGTCGTGGCCCGCAAGTACGACTTCGACGTCCTGACGGGCAACGACGCCGACTCCGACCGGCACGGCATCGTCACGCCCGACGGCGGCCTGATGAACCCGAACCACTACCTCGCCGTCGCGATCGAGTACCTCTACGCGCACCGTCCGCAGTGGCGCGACGACGCCGCGATCGGCAAGACCCTGGTGTCGTCGAGCATCATCGACCGCGTCGCCGAGTCCCTGGGCCGTCGTCTGTGGGAGGTCCCGGTCGGCTTCAAGTGGTTCGTCCCCGGGCTGATCGACGGCTCGGTGGCCTTCGGCGGTGAAGAGTCCGCGGGTGCGTCGTTCCTGCGCATGGACGGCACCGCGTGGACGACCGACAAGGACGGCATCATCCTGGCGCTCCTGGCGTCCGAGATCGTCGCCGTCACGGGCAAGACCCCGTCGCAGCTGTACGCCGAACTCACCGAGCGCTTCGGCGACCCGGTGTACCAGCGCGTCGACGCCGCCGCCAGCAAGGAGCAGAAGGCCCGCCTGTCGAAGCTCGACGGCGACGCCATCACCGCCGAGACCCTGGCGGGCGACCCGATCACCGCGAAGCTGTCGAAGGCGCCGGGCAACGATGCCGCCGTCGGTGGTGTCAAGGTCGTCACGGACAAGGCCTGGTTCGCCGCTCGCCCCTCCGGTACCGAGGACGTCTACAAGATCTACGCCGAGAGCTTCGTCGGGCAGGAGCACCTCGAGCAGGTCCAGCGCGAAGCCAAGGAGATCGTCGACGCCGCCCTCGGGTCCTGACAGGCGCTCGGTTCCGTGGAAGGCTGAGCAGCATGGCGTTGTTCGGACGGAAGAAGCCGGTGGCGGAGTCGCTGCCCCTCGTCGTGCTCGCGCAGCGCACCCTGGCGGAGCGCGGTGTCGAGACGACTGTGGACGGGCCGGGCGACGACCCCGCACACGTGCGTCTGCTCGGGGCGGACGGGCAGGTCTACCTGCTCGCGAACCTCGCCGCCCAGGTCCGCGGTGAGAACGACGAGCGCCGGACGGCCATCGTCCGGGCCCACTTCGACCGGATGCTGCAGGCGCACCGTGAGCCGACGCCCGAAGAACTGAGCGCCGACGAGCTGCGGGACCGCGTCCGGCTCCGCCTGCTCGCAGAGGACGGCTCCGACCCGACCGACCTGACGTACGCGCGACCGTTCGCCCCGGGGCTCGTCCTCGGGCTCTGCGTCGACTACCCGACGATGGTGAGCACCCTGGCGACGCAGACGCTGCCGAAGCTCGCGATCGGTGCGGACGAACTCTGGGCGATGGCCCGCTTCAACACGGACGCCGAACCGGTGGACGCGAACGCCGAACTCGCGCCGGGCGTGCACCTCGTCGAGGGCGAGTCGCTGTTCACTGCGTCGAAGGCCGTCAACCTGCCCGCCCTGTTCGGTGCCGCCCCGTTCGGCACCGTGTTCGCCGTCCCGCACCGGCACCTGCTGCTCGCCGTCCCGATCCGCGACGCCGACAGCCTGCAGGCGATCCAGACGCTCGCCGGCCTGCTCGTGCGGATCCTCGGCGACGAGGACGCCGGCCTGCCCGGTGGGCTCCTCAGCCCGCACCTGCTGTTCTCCCGTCACGACCAGGTGTCCACCGTCTCGTCGTTCGACCAGGAGACCGGCGAACTCCGCATCGAGGTCGACGAGCGGTTCCAAGAGGCCCTGGAGCAAGCCGTCGCCTGACGGGTCCCCGCCGGCCACCCCGGAGGTCTGCCCCACATCACGCTGTGGACGGCTGCCGATCTCCACAGGAACGCGTTCCCGGTGCGCGCTGCCGTTGCCCGAGTTGTAACTTTGCACGCAGCGCAAAATCTTCGGGAGTCCCGCACATGACACAGACCGCGACCGCACCCGCGGCCCCCACGACGTCGTCGAACGTCGTGATGAACCACCGCCAGATCCTGCTCGTGATCTACGGCCTGATGGCCGGTATGTTCCTGGGCGCCCTCGACCAGACGATCGTGGGCACGGCGATCCGCACCATCGGCGACGACCTGCACGGTCTCGACCAGCAGGCGTGGGTCACCACCGGGTACCTCATCGCCTCGACGATCACGACGCCCATCTACGGCAAGCTGTCCGACCTCTTCGGTCGACGCCCGCTGTTCATCACGGCGATCGCGATCTTCATCCTCGGCTCGCTCGCCGCGTCGTTCTCGACGTCGATGCTCATGCTCGCCGGGTTCCGTGCCCTGCAGGGTCTCGGCGCGGGTGGCCTGATGTCCCTGCCGCTCGCGATCATGGGCGACATGCTCGCCCCGCGTGAGCGCGCCAAGTACCAGGGCTACTTCCTGGCCGTCTTCGGCATCTCGTCCGTCATCGGCCCGCTCGTCGGCGGTGTCTTCGCCGGCGCGAACGAGCTCCTCTTCATCTCCGGATGGCGCTGGGTCTTCCTGATCAACGTCCCGATCGGCATCATCGCGCTGTTCATGGTGCTGACCTTCCTGCACCTGCCGAAGTACGGCGAGCGCCGCAAGCCCCGCATCGACTGGTGGGGCGCGTCCCTCGTCATCGTGACGCTCGTGCCGCTGCTCCTCATCGCGGAGCAGGGTCGTGAGTGGGGTTGGGGATCCCCCGGCGCCCTCGCCTGCTACGGGGTGGGTGCGCTCGGCCTGATCGCGTTCGTCATCGTCGAGCGGGCGATGGGCGACGACGCGATCCTGCCGCTGAAGCTCTTCAGCTCGCACGTGTTCTCGATGGCGGCCGTGCTGTCGGTGCTCATCGGCTTCGGCATGTTCGGCGCGATGCTGACCATCCCGCTGTACCTGCAGATCGTCAAGGGCGTGACGCCGACCGAGTCCGGGTTCGCGATGCTCCCGATGGTCCTCGGCCTGATGATCTCGTCGATCGCATCCGGTCAGATCGTGTCCCGCACCGGCAAGTACCGGATCTTCCCGGTCACCGGTACGGCCTTCACCGCCGTCGGTTACACGGTCCTGACGTTCCTGACCGCGGACCGGCCGCTCTGGTTCCTGATGACCGGCATGTTCCTCATCGGTCTCGGGCTCGGTCAGCTCATGCAGACGCTGACCCTCGCCGCACAGAACTCCGTCTCGCCGCGGGACATCGGCGTCGCCACGAGTGCCGCCACGTTCTTCCGTCAGATCGGCGGCACGATGGGCACCGCGGTGCTGCTGTCGGTGCTGTTCAGCCTGATGCCGACGAACATCACCGGTGCGCTGCAGAACGAGTCCGACCTGAAGAGCGCCCTGAACGCCGCCCTCAACCCCGCGGTGGCGAACGCCGAGGCGAACAAGGGCGTGATGAACCAGATCTGGGACCCGATCGTCACCCCGATCAAGAAGAACGTCCAGGACGGTCTCGACCAGGGCGCCGTGCAGGCGAAGCAGGCAGCCGACCAGGCCGTGACGAAGCAGGTGACCGCAGCCGTGCAGCAGCAGGTCGACGTGGGCACCATCCCCGCCGCGGCCGCCGACACGGTCATCGCCCAGCAGGTCGCCGACGCGAAGGGCGACGCCGAGCAGCAGGCGCTGCAGACCGCGGCCGCCAAGGTCGGGGCGGACGTCGTCGACGGCACCCTGCAGGTCGACTACTCGAACGCCTCGCAGCGCAGCAACATCGTCGACACGGTCGCGCCGAAGCTCGTCGACCAGCTGCGCGACGGCAAGGGCGGCACCTCGACGAGCACGTCGTCCACCAACGACACGTCGTTCCTCAACGGTTCCGACAAGCGTCTGAGCCGTCCGTTCCTGGTCGGGTTCAGCGACTCGGCGGTCACGGTCTACTGGGTCGGCCTCGCGGTCATCCTGCTGGCATTCGTCCTCACCTGGTTCTTCAAGGTGCCGCCGCTCCGCAAGACCTCGGCGCTGCAGGAGCAGGCCGACGCCGCGCGGAAGACCGCCGACGACGACCGTCTGACCGTCGACGCCCAGCAGGCAGCGGCCGGCTCCGGCTCGCTCGTCTCGCCGGACACCGGGTCGATGTCGATCGTGCCGACCTCGCCGGACGTGCCCGCGCAGCCGCGCTCGGCCCGCTCGGCCGGTGGTTCGCCGGTCTCGGTCCTGCCGACGACGACCACGAGTGCGACGTCGACGGACGACACCCGGGCACCCCTGCCCCACGCGTCCACCCACGGAGCGCACTCGTCGTCGACACCGGTGGACGAGCCTCCCGCAGCGACCGG
Source organism: Curtobacterium sp. CFBP9011 (assembly GCF_034045095.1). Lineage (NCBI taxonomy): Bacteria > Bacillati > Actinomycetota > Actinomycetes > Micrococcales > Microbacteriaceae > Curtobacterium > Curtobacterium sp. CFBP9011. Next base: position 268,794 of record NZ_JAXCWN010000005.1, on the reverse strand, counting down.
TGCGATCCGGACGCAGCACGGCGCCCACGCCGCCGGCGACACCGAACCGCCGGCCGACGAGCACCCGCACGGTCGGCACACGGCCGGCTAGCCCCTCGCGGAACGCAACGTGGGCGGTTGCACGCAGCGGTACTCCGCGGTGTGCAGCCGCCCACGTTGCGTGTCGCGGGAGGTGTCCGGCGTAGCGTCCGGAGGATGAGTCTCGAAGTCCGCAACGACACCGACCAGAACCAGTACTCCCTCGTCGAGGACGGCACCGTCATCGGCCTCGCCGCCTACGAGGTCGACGGCGACGCGATCCACTTCGTGCACACCGAGGTCGACCCGGAGCACCGGGGTGGCGGGCACGCCTCGATCCTCGTCGAGCACGCCCTGGACGACGTGCGGGCGAACTCTGAACGCCGGGTCGTCGCCGAGTGCAGCTACGTCGCCGCGTGGCTGGACCGGCACCCGGACCACCAGGACCTGCTCACGCGCTGAGCAGCGTCGGCAGCGAGCCCGACGGCCTCCGCCGGCAGTGCGCCCAACGGGTCGCGCGACGTCTCAGTACGAGCGGTCGTGGGTGCCGGCCCGGTGCGCGCCGCTGCCGGCCCGCGCCGACGGCACCCGGATGAGCACGGTACCGCTGAGCAGGTCATGGTCGTCGCGCGCCGGCGTCGGAGCCTCTCGCGGGAGGCGCGACTGCCGCTCGTACTCGGCCTGCGTCTCGTGTCGGGTCGGCGCGAACACCTCGTCCATCATCGACACGACGCCACCGGATCCGCCCCCGCGTGTGGACTTGTTCGACAGGTCGATCCAGCCCACGCGGTCGGCGATCCACATCACGACGACCGCAGCGGCCACCGCCCCCAGGAAGATCAACCAGTTCACGGCAGCGACGTTACGTGGCCGTCCGGCGGAGGACATCCGCCGCGCGGCTGATCCTCGTGATCCGCACGGACGGCACCGCACTGCCCGCACCGAGTTTCGCGCCCAGCGACACCGCGCGCCACCTCGCGCCCGAGCCCTGTCGCCCAGCGCGAAACTCGGCGGGCGCAGCCGCAGCGGCAGCCCGCGCACCCGCGGCCCCGCGCTCAGGGCACGCGCTCGAGCCACTCCCGCGTCGCGAACTTCGTGTCGACGAGTTCCTGCGCCTTCTGCCGTTCGGCGTCCGTCACGTGCCCCTCGGTCGCGCCGTACAGCGTCGTGAACGTGCCGACGAGCCGGTCGATGATCTCCGCCCGGCTCAGTCCGGTCTGCGACCGCAGCGGGTCGACCCGCTTCGCGGCGCTCGTCGTCCCCTTGTCGCTCATCTTCTCGCGGCCGATCCGGAGGACCTCGACCATCTTCTCGCCGTCCATGTCGTAGCTCATGGTGGCGTGGTGCAGCAGCGACCCGGTGCCCAGGCGCTTCTGCGCGGCGCCGCCGATCTTGCCCTTGGTCGAGGTGATGTCGTTGAGCGGCTGGTAGTACGCGTCGATGCCGAGGGACTTCAGCGCCTCGATCACCCACTCGTCCAGGTACGCGTACGAGTCGGCGAACGTCATGCCCTGCACGAGTTCGGTCGGCACGTACAGCGAGTACGAGATGATCGCGCCGGCGTCCATGAACATCGCGCCGCCACCGGAGATGCGGCGGACGACCTGCACGCCGTACTTCTCGGCTCCGGCCGGGTCGACCTCGTTCTTCAGCGACTGGAACGAGCCGATCACGACGGCCGGCTGGTCCCACTCCCAGATCCGCAGGGTGGGCCCGCGGCGTCCGGCCCCGACCTCTTCGGTGAGGACCTGGTCGAGCGCCAGGTGCTCGTTCGGGCTGATCGGCCCCTCGTGGATGACCTGCCACTCGTAGTCCCGCCACGACGAGGCCCGCGACAGCGCCCGGCGGACCGCGACCCCGACGGACTCGGGCGTGAAGCCGAGCAGGACGGCGTCCTCGGGCAGTGCGTGCCGGACGGCGGCGGCGATGCCGGCCGCGTCGGTGTCGGCGCGCAGGCCGTCGACGGCCTTGTCGATCAGCGGCAGCGCGTCGTCGGGCTCGAGGAAGAAGTCACCCGCCAGGCGGAACTGGTCGATCTTGCCGTCGACGACCTCCAGGTCGACGACGACCAGCTTGCCTCCGGGGACCTTGTACTCACCGTGCATGCCGCCACCCTATTCCGGGAGGCCCGTGGCGGGCCCGGCACGTGCCTCCCGTCCGACAGGCGCGACCGTGCTCAACGCCGCGGGACGGCCCGGTCGAGCCACGCGACGAGGTCGGCGACCACCTCGTCCCGGTTCGTCTCCTTGTAGACCTCGTGCCGCGCCCCGTCGTAGACCTGCACGGTGACGTCGGAGAGCCGCCCACGCCGCCGGTACGCGCGGGCGAGCAACTCGACCGAGCGGGGCCCGCCGAGGGAGTCGTCCGAGCCGACCTGCAGCAGCACCGGCAGGTCGTGCGGGATCCGTCGGCGCGGCAGACCGAGCAACCGCAGGGTGTCGGGCAGCCCGAACAGGCCGATGACGTCCGCCTCGACGACCAGCGGGTCGAGCCCGATCGCCTCGATGACGGCGCGGTCCCGGGTGAGCCACTCGTGCTTCGTCGGGCCGGACGCTGCGTGCCGCCGGTTGAGGTCACCGCCGTTCATCAGCCCCGGGACACGGAGCGCACTGCCCGACAGGACCACGCCGGCGTACTGCTCGGACGAGGTGTTCACGATCCGCTGCGCCATCAGGGAGCCCCACGAGTGGCCGAGCAGCACGACGGGCAGGCCGGGGTCGTCGGCCTTCGCGACCGCGGTCATCTGCTCGACGGCGGCGATCGCGGCCCGGAGCCCGCCCGGACCCAGGCGACCGAGCTTGGTGTGGTCGCCGTCCCACTGCCCCAGGCCGGTGCGGCCGTGCCCGCGATGGTCGTTCACCTGCACGGTCCACCCCGCGCGGACCAGGTCCTGCGCGAGCGGCTCGTACCGGAGGCCGTGCTCCCCGACACCGTGGGCGATCTGCACGACGCCCCGCGGCTTGCCGGCACGCCAGGTCGAGTAGACGATCTCGACACCGTGGGCGTCGACGAACGAGGAGTCGCCGCGGGCGGCGGAGAACGTGGGCACGGCAGCATCCTGGCAGACCCCGGACCTGTTCACCCGGCGTTCACCCGGGGTCGCCTCCCCGGGGCATAGCGTCTCGCGCATGGACGTCCTCGTCACAGTCGTGTTGGTGATCGTGGTGGCCCTCGTGTTCGACTTCACGAACGGGTTCCACGACACCGCGAACGCCATGGCCACCTCGGTGGCCACGGGTGCCCTCAAGCCCCGCACCGCCGTCATCATCTCCGCCGTGCTCAACCTGGTCGGTGCGTTCCTGTCCACCGAGGTGGCGAAGACCGTCTCGCAGGGGATCATCCGCGAGGGTCAGGACGGCATCCACATCTCGCCGACGATGATCTTCGCGGGACTGGTCGGGGCGGTGCTCTGGAACCTGGCGACCTGGTACTTCGGGCTGCCGTCGTCGTCCACGCACGCGCTGTTCGGCGGGCTGATCGGGGCGTCGATCATCGGGGCCGGGCTGAACTCGGTCGACTGGACCACGGTGGTGTCGAAGGTCGTGCTGCCGGCGCTGCTCTCCCCCGTCATCGCGGGCGTGATCGCCCTGGTCGCGACGTACTTCGCCTACCGCCTGACCAAGAACGCCACCACGCACGGTGCCGCGACGGGCTTCCGGCACGGGCAGACGATCTCCGCGTCGCTGGTGTCCCTGGCGCACGGCACGAACGACGCGCAGAAGACGATGGGCGTCATCACGCTGACCCTGATCGCCGCGGGCTACCAGGGCGCCGGTACCGGTCCGGAGCTCTGGGTGATCCTGGCCTGCGGTCTCGCGATCGCTCTCGGCACCTACATGGGCGGCTGGCGCATCATGCAGACCGTCGGCAAGAAGATCTCGGACGTGCAGTCCCCGCAGGGCTTCGCGGCGGAGACCAGTTCGGCCGCGACGATCCTGGTCTCCTCGCACCTGGGCTTCGCGCTGTCGACCACGCACGTGACGAGCGGGTCGGTCATCGGGTCGGGGCTCGGCAAGAAGCTGGCGGACGTCCACTGGGGCGTCGTCGGCAAGATCGTCATCGCGTGGGTCATCACGCTGCCGTCGGCCGCGGTCGTCGGCGGACTCGCGACCTGGCTGGCCTCGACCTCGTCGATCGGCCTGGTCGTCGTGGCACTGCTGGCGCTGGCCGGCGGACTCACGTTCTACTTCCTCGCCCGGCGCAAGCCGATCAGCGCGGACGACGTCCACGAGGGCACCGCGGAGCGCGAGCCCGTGGCCGCCGGGAACTGAGAGGGACACCGATGGACATCGACTTCACCGCCATCGGCACCGTCGCGGGGGTCGGCTTCGTCGCCGCCGTCGGCGTGGTGCTGCTCTACACGCTCGGGCTGCGACTGCTCGGCACCGGTCAGCCCGCTGACGCCGCGGGCGAGAAGACGCAGTACTCCGAGGAGACGCAGCGGTCCGGCACGACGCCGCCGGTCGCGTACCTGGGCGCGGGCGTCTGCTTCGCGCTGTGCATCGCGGCGGTCCTGTACGGCATCTGGATGACGATCCCGCAGTTCCACTGACGCCGGCGTCCGGCTCCGCACGCCCGGAGCCGCGCCTGGGATGATCGGCCGGTGACCCACCACCGCATCGAGACCAGCTCCGACACCGCCGTCGACGTCCTGACCGCCGAGCGAGCGCCGGTGCTGACCGTCGAACCGGGCGACACCGTCACGGTCCACACCCTCAGCGCCGCCGGGTACACCGAACGGCTGTCGGAGCCGGGAGCCGAGGCACCGACGCTCATCGCCTCCCGCCGCGGCCACTGCCTGCTCGGTCCGATCGCCGTCACCGGCGCTCGGCCCGGGCAGGTGCTCGCGGTCCGGTTCGACGACCTGGTGCCGGACGACTGGGGTTACACCGGCTCGGGCGGCGTGGACACCCCGCTGAACCGTGCCCTCGGTCTGGCCGACCCGTCCACGCGGGGCCCGGTGCTCTGGGACGTCGACCCGACCGCGGGCACGGCGCACAACCAGCTCGGGCTCGGTGTGCGGACCGCTCCGTTCCTGGGCTTGGTCGGACTGCCGCCGGAGGCGACGGGTGAGCACTCGACGATCCCCCCGCGGCCGCTCGGCGGCGGCAACATCGACTGCCGGGAGCTCGTCGCCGGCGCCACCCTGTACCTGCCGGTCACCGTCCCGGAGGCGCTGCTCTCGGTCGGTGACGGCCACGCGGCCCAGGGCGACGGCGAGGTCTCCGGCACCGCCGTCGAGTGCGGCATGACGACCACCATGACGCTGACCCTGCTCGACGAGGCCCCGGTCGACGGCATCCACGCCGACACCCCGGCGGGACGCATCACGTTCGGGTTCGACGCCGACCTCAATGCGGCGACCGCGATCGCGCTGGACCGGATGGTCGACTGGATCGCCGGCACGTACGACATCACACGCGCCGAGGCGCTCGGCATGGCGAGCGTCGCCGTCAGCATGCGGGTCACCCAGGTCGCGAACCGCACCTGGGGTGTGCACGCGCTCCTCCCGCAGGACGCGATCCTGACGCGGGCGGCCGGCTGACGCGGGCGGCCGGCTGACGCGACAGTCGGCTGACGGACGGGAGGCCCGGCGGACGTGAGCGGGTCTGCTCACGTCCGCCGGGCCTCCCGTCCGGACCCGCGTCGCGCGGGTTCCCGGTCAGTGCGCGGAGTAGCCGCCGTCGACCAGGTGGTAGCTGCCGCTGATGAACGACGCCTGGTCGCTGAGCAGGAACAGGACGAGTGCGGCGACCTCGGCGTCGGTGCCGAGGCGTCCGGCGGCGTGCTGCGCCTCGAGGCCGGCGAGTTCGTCGCCGCTCAGCGACGAGCGGACCAGCGGGGTGTCGATGAAGCCCGGGCCGACGGCGTTCGTGCGGACGCCCTTCGCCGTGTACTCGAGCGCGGCGACCTTGGTCAGGCCGACGAGGGCGTGCTTCGACGCGACGTAGGCGGCGTTGTTCGCGAGGCCGACCGATCCGAGGACCGACGACATGTTGACGATCGCTCCGCCACCGGCCGCGAGGATCGCCGGGATCTCGTAGCGCAGGCCGTAGAAGACGCCGTCGAGGTCGACGGCGCGGACGCGGTCCCAGGCTGCGACGTCGTACTCGCCGATCGGCTGGGGTGCCGCGCCGATGCCGGCGTTGTTGACGGCCAGGTGCAGGGCGCCGTAGGTGTCGACGGCGAACTGGACGGCACGCTCGTTGTCCGCGGCGATCGACGAGTTCGCGGAGACGGCGGCCGCGGTGCCACCGGCCTGCTCGATCTCGGCGACGACGCGCTCGGCGGCTTCCTGCTTGATGTCCGTGACGACGACGGAGGCTCCCGCTGCCGCGAGCTCCTTCGCGATCGACTCACCGATGCCGCTGCCACCACCGGTGACGATGGCGACCTTGCCCTCGAACCCGTTCATCTGTCCTGCTCCTCCCGTGCCTTCCGGCCCGTGTCGATTGGGCAACACCTGTTGTCCAGGCTCCCACTCTACGCCCGTCGGCCGGGGGTTCGTCGGGCGGGCTGTGGACGGTTCGCTGCACGATCGGGCTGAACCGGTTCGTTCGCTGAACTAATGAGCTAGGCTAACGACTCGTGACCGTCACCGACCCGCTCCCCACCGCCGCGCGTCGTCGCCCGTCGCCCGACCCCTCGCTCGCCAGCGACGTCCGGATCGCCGTGAACCGACTGTCCCGGACCCTGCGCGCGCAGAAGGCCGACACGACCGTCAGCGACGCCCAGTTCTCCGCCCTCGCTCTGCTGCACCGCGAAGGCGCGATGAGCCTCGCCGACCTCAGCCGCCGCGAGGGCGTCACTCCACCATCGATGACCAAGACCGTCACGGCCCTCCTCGACCGCGGCCTGCTCACGAAGGACGGCCACGGCGACGACCGCCGCAAGGTCCTGCTCTGCCCGACCGCGGAGGGCGACGACCTGGTCACCGAGACCCGGCAGCGTCGCGACGGCTGGCTCACCCCGCGCCTCGCGGCCCTCACCCCGGCGGAGCGGAAGACCCTCACCGCCGCCACCGACATCCTCCGGAGGCTCGCCGCCCAGTGAGTGCCATGTTCCGGTCCCTCTCGGGACGCAACTACCGCATCTGGTTCGCCGGTGCCCTCGTGTCGAACATCGGCACGTGGATGCAGCGCACCGCCCAGGACTGGCTCGTCCTCACCCAGCTGACCCATGACGACGCCGTCGCCGTCGGGGTCACCATGGCGCTGCAGTTCGGACCCCAGCTCGTCCTGCTCCCCTGGACCGGGCTCGTCGCCGACCGCTTCGACCGACGGCGGATGCTCATGCTGACGCAGGGACTGATGGGGCTGCTCGGCCTCGGGCTCGCCGTCATGGTGCTCACCGACACCGCGACGCTCTGGTCCCTCTACGGGTTCGCGCTCGCACTCGGGGTCGTCGCCGCGTTCGACACCCCGGTCCGCCAGGCCTTCGTGTCCGACGTCGTCACGGGCGAGCAGGTCTCGAACGCCGTCGCACTCAACTCGGCGTCGTTCAACGCCGCCCGGCTCATCGGCCCCGCCGTCGCCGGTGTGCTCATCGCGGCGATCGGCTCCGGGTGGGTGTTCGTCATCAACGCCGGGTCGTTCCTGGCCGTCCTCATCGCGCTGCGGTTCGTCGACCCGGCGCAGCTCGCCGACCGGGCACGGGCCCCACGCGGCAAGGGGCAGCTGATCGCGGGCTTCCGGTACGTCCGCACCAGACCGGACATCATCGTGGTGCTCTGCATGATCTTCGTCGTCGGGACCTTCGGCGTGAACTTCGCGATCTTCACCTCGACGATGGCGCGTGTGGAGTTCCACCGCGGTGCCGGCGAGTTCGGCCTGCTCAACTCGGTGATGGCGGTCGGATCGGTGCTCGGTGCCCTGCTGTCGGCGCGGCGCGAGGTCCCCCGGATGCGCACGCTGACCATCGCGGCGGGCGGGTTCGGACTCGCCTGCACCGCCGCGGCCTTCGCGCCCACGTACTGGACGTTCGCGATCTTGCTCGCCTTCCTCGGACTCGCCTCGCTGACCTTCATGACCACGGCGAACGCCCTCGTGCAGACCACCACCGAGCCGGCGATGCGCGGCCGGGTGATGGCCCTCTACATGGCGGTCTTCGCCGGCGGCACCCCGCTCGGTGCCCCGATCGTCGGCGCGGTCGCCGATGCCTGGGGGCCGCGGTGGGCGATCGGGGTCGGCGCGATGTCGGGCTTCGTCGCGCTGGCGATCGCGCTCGTCTGGCTCGTCCGGTTCCAGCACGTCCGGCTGCGCTACGACGCGGACAACCGCCTGCACCTGGCGGTCACCCGATCACTGCCCGTCGTCGTCCCGGCGCCGGGCACACGGGCCGCCCGGGCAGCCGTGCGGCGGGACCTGGAGCACGACGAGGCCGTGGTGGAACGGTCGAGTCCGGTCTAGAGCCCGTGCCCGTGCACGGGCCCGTGTCGCACACGGCCCGTGTCAGTGCGCGGGCTCCGGTGCGGTGAACACCCGGCGGTCCAGGGCGGCAGTGATCGCCTCCGCGGCCGCAGCCAGCCTCGAGCCCGCCGTCCGGGCAGCGTCGACGGCGGTCTCCGGCGTCACCGTCTCGAGCTCGGCCCGGGCCGCGCCGAACGCCTGCACCTCGTCCGCCAGGTGCACGCCGACCAGGTCGTCGAGGCACCCCTCACTGCGACGGGCCAGGAACAGCAGCGATCGGGGACTGTGCTCGTCGAGCAGGAGGAACGCGGCCGCGTCCGCCGAGGTGCTGCCGTGTCGGAACTCCCGGTGGAACGCCTCCCCCGCCCCGCAGGCACGGAGCGCGGTTGCCCACGACGTCGCCGAGCCCGGGTCGAGCAGGTCCGAGGCGAGCATCCGTGCGGTCACGGTCAAGCGGGCCAGGGAGCGGCCGAGCGTGAAGAACTCCCACACCTCGTCGCGGCTGACGTCCCCGTCGACCACGCCGACGGCCAGGGCGCTGCGCTCGCGGACCCAGCCGAGGAACTCGTGCGCCTTCTCGCCGACGATCTTCCGCGGCAGCCGGGAGCGCGTCGTGTTGAGGCAGTCCCAGAGTTCGGTGGACACGACGTCCCGTGCCCGACGGGCGTCGTCCCGTGCGACGGCGACGGCCGCGGCGATCGACGCCGGTTCGTGGCGGTCGAGGGCCAGGGCGTCGAGGGTCGCCGCCGGACTGAGGTCGGCATCCGGCAGCACCGCCGCCCCGACCACGGTCCGGAGGTCCCGCCCGACGCCCGGGTCGTCGGACGACGGGTCCCGCCGTGCCAGGTGCACGTCGAGCAGGCGCGCGACGACGTCCGTCCGCTCGACCGCGCCCCCGACACTGTGGACGCTCCTGGCGAGTCGGTTCAGCACGGCGACTCCTGCATGCGGCGAACCTACTGAGGGCTCGTTGCCGGGGTGTTTCCGAGCCGCGTCACCGGTGTTGCGTCGGACCGCGAGGATGAGCGGAAGTCAGTCCTGCGGGCGTTCGGGGGACGCCGCCTGGCCGCACCCTGGACGCTGAGCGTGCAAGTCATCACGCTCGCTAGACAAACTAACTAGAGCGTCTAGCATTGTCCGTATGACTTCCGAGGTGACGACAGCAGCCCCGGGGTTCTGGTACGGCGAGGACTCCCGGGTCGACGCAGTGGACGTGTTGAACGCCCTGCGTCGGTACCGCACTGCCGAGAGTTCTGCCCAGCGTCGCGTGCGTGAGGAACTCGGGATCGGTGAGAACGCGTTGATGGCCCTGCGGGTGCTCGTCGACGCCGAGACCTCCGGCCGGACCGTCAACTCGAAGGAACTCGCGGAGCGCCTCGGCATCACCGCAGCGTCGACCTCGGCGCTCGTTGACCGGCTCGTCCGCTCCGGCCACGTCGAGCGGCACGCGGACCCGGGCGACCGACGCGGCGTCATCCTCACCGCGACCGGCAAGTCGATGCGTCGGGCCCTGGCCGTCATCGGTGACCTGGACTCCCGGGCCGTCGAGGTCGCCCAGCACCTGCCGCCCGAGGACATGGCCGTCGTCGTGGCGTTCCTGCAGCAGATGGCCGGCGCGGTCGACGACACCGACCTCGACCAGGACTGAGCCGGAGCGCGAACTCTCCGTCAGGCCGGCCGCCGAGGACCCCGGCGTACGCTGAGACGATGCGCGAGCCCGAGGACGACATGCCCGCGGCCGAGCTCGACGCCCGCGCCCGGGCCGATGCCGCGCTCCGGCGCATCCGTGACGGAGCGGATCCGACGCGGGAGGCCTTCGACCTCGCGAACACGCTGAACGACGAGTCGGTCAGCCGGTTCGCCCGGCGGCTGCGCGATCTGTTCCGCCGCGCCTGACCCCGCCCCGGACCGGACGGCTCTCCGGCCCCGTCGTCTCGCCCGACCTGTCGTCTTCCCGAACTCGTCGTCGCCGGTGCGGACCGTCTCCGGTCCGCACCGGCGCCGGTCAGAACGCGGTGCCGACCGCCGCGATGTCGTCGCCGCCGTGTCCGGCCGCGCTGGCTTCGGCGTAGACGCGGCCGAGGGCGTCGAGCAGCGTCGTGTCGACGTCCGCGCCCCGTGCCGCATCCGTGATGAGGCCGATGTCCTTGCGGAGGCCGTCGAGTGCGAACTGCGCGGGGTACTCCCCCGCGATCATCGCCGCGCCCTTGGTGTGGGCGTAGGCCGAGTCGCTGGCCGAGCCGTCGATCGCGTCGAGGAACAGCTGCGGGTCGAGTCCGAGCGCGCGGGCGATGGCGAGCGACTGCCCCGTCGCAGCGGTGATCGACGCGATCCACGCGTTGGCGGCGAGCTTGAGCGCCGTGCCCTGTCCGACCTGGTCGCCCGCACGGACGACCTTCGCGCTGATCGCGTCCAGCACCGGGCCGACGAGCGACACCGACTGGTCAGCGCCGGCGACGAGCATGGTGAGCTTGCCCTGTTCGGCCGGGGCCTTGGTGCCGAGCATCATCGCCTCGACCAGGGTGATGCCGTACTTCGCGGCGAGCTGGACGACGGTCTCGGTGCCGGCGACCCCGATCGTCGACGCCTGCACCCAGACGGCGTCCTCCGGAGCGTCACCGGCGGCGTGCTCGAGGACATCGACCACCGCGTCGGTGTCGAACAGGGTCAGCAGGACGACCTGGGCCCCGGACACCGCCTCGGCAGCGTCGGTGACGACCGCCGCGCCGTGCTCGCCGAGCGGCCGGGCGCGGTCCGCGGTGCGGTTCCACACCGTGACGTCGTGCCCCGCTCGGAGCAGCGACTGTGCGACGCCTGCTCCCATCGCTCCGGTTCCCAACACCGACACGCGCACCGTGGTCTCCTCACCGCGTGGCTCCGTGCCACGACGGGGTCGACGCTACGCGGCTTCTCGGGACGCTGACGCAGCAGCGGACCACCTGTGGAGGGACGGCGGAGAACGCCCGTCAGTGCAGGAGACCCCGCGCGGCCAGCCACGGTTCGGGGTCGACCGGACGGCCACCCAGGATCACCTCGAAGTGCAGGTGCGGGCCGGTCGAGACCCCGGTGCTGCCGACCGCGCCGATGCGTTCCCCGACCCCGACCGTCTGACCGGGTCGGACGCCGATGACCGCGAGGTGTCCGTAGCGCGTCTGGGTGCCGTCCGGGTGCCGGAGCAGCACCTGGTTGCCGTAGCCGCCGAACACCCCGGCGGACTCGACGGTGCCGGACATCACCGCGACGACCGGCGTCCCGCTCGCGGCGGCGAAGTCGGTGCCCTGGTGACTCGTCGAACACGCGGCGCACCCGGCGACGTTCCGACCACCGAAGTTGCCGGCCGAGGGGATCGTGCCCGCGACCGGACGGGCCACGGCGACGGTCGACCCGGGCGTCCGGGCGAGCACCACCCCGTCGGTGGTCCGTCCCACCACGGTGAAGTCCGCGCGGGCCGTGGTGTCCGGGGCGGTCCCGTGCACCCGGAAGTCCTGGTTCGGCGGGCCCGGGGCGAGGGCCTCGACCGGGGCGGCGATCGCCGACCGGGGCGCGGTGTCGGTGACGACCAGGCAGGCCGCGAGGGCGATCGACGTCAGTGCGAGGCCACGACGGGCCCAGCAGTGCTGTCGGACGTCGTGCGCCGCGGCGACGATCGATGCCCGGACGAGTGAGACCGTCAGCGCGACCCCGGGCCGGAACCGGCGGTGCGGCCGGCTCATCGGCCGGTGCGCGGCGCTCCCCGCCGACCGTCGCGGTGGACGGATGCTGGAACGACGGGCGCCCGATCGGTGGGCCTGCGGTCGGCTGGCATCGGATCGGTGGGCCTGCGGCCGGCTGGCATCCGGTCGGCCGGCGTGCGATCGACTGGTGCCCGGGAGGGCCTCTGCGGTGCGACGGGCCCGACGGGACCCGTACTGCACCGGGATGGACGACGACACGTCTCCGGCTCAGCCGCGGACGACGCCGCTGGCGACGATCCGCTCGACCTCGATCGCGACGGCGTCGACGACCGCGCGGGTCACGGCGTCGACGACCGCTTCGACCAGGGGCAGCTGCTCCTGGCAGACGACGTGCTCACGGGCGAGGGAGGCGCGGAGGCTCGCGGGGATCCCGTCGATCATCTCGACCAGGTCCGCCGGGACGACGGCGAGCGGCGACGACGGGACAGGGGTCGCGGGACCGTGGACCGCGGCCACGTCGGCACTGGGCACGGTCAGACCGGCCGGTGCGTCGAGATGGACTGCCGGCGCGGTCGAGGCCGACGGAGCGATCGTGGTGGGCGCGTGGGTCCGGGCGGAGGCGGCGGTCGGGGCGGACGCGGCGGTCGAGGCAGACGGGGCGGTCGGGGCAGACGGGGCAGCGCCGGGCTGCGCACTGCGGCGGGCGATCGCGTCGAAGAGGGGCGTGGAGGACATGACGGGCCTTTCCCTGGCGGATTCGGGCGACTCGTCGATGCTGATCCCGACGAGCCGGATCGAGCATAGTATGCGTATTTCACATATGCAATAGTGCGCGTCAGTCGGGTTGCGCGTCCCCGCGGTCGTCGTGGTGCAGCATCCGCTTGACCCGTTCCACGATCGTCGTCGGCGGCTCGTTGTAGACGCCGGCCGGCTCCTGACCGCTGAGGGCCTGGATCGCCGCCGTGACCGCGTCCGTCGCCTGACGCCGCGCACGGCCCGAGCTCGCGGCACCGAAGCCGGACAGGTCCATCGGCTCGCCGAACTCGATCCGCACCCGGGCCAGCCGGGGCACCCGCGACCCGACGGGCTGCACGTGCTCGGTGCCGGTGAGGGCGACGGGGACCACCGGCGCCCCGCTCGTCAGGGCGAGCCACGCCACCCCGGTCCGGCCCCTGTAGAGCCGACCGTCGAGCGAACGGGTGCCCTCGGGGTAGATCGCGAAGGCCTCGCCCGCCTCCAGCCGCGCGAGCCCGAGGTCCAGGGCCTGTTGCGCGGCGGCTCCGGCACCCCGCTCGACGCCGATCGCACCGATGCCGGAGAAGAACGCGCGCGACAGTGCGCCGCGGAAGCCCGTGCCGATGAAGTACTCCTGCTTCGCGAGGAACGACACCTTGCGCGGCGCCAGGAGCGTGATCGTCGGGGAGTCGATGAAGGACCGGTGGTTGCTCGCCAGGATCACCGGACCGCGCTTCGGGACGTTCTTCCGACCGACCACCTCGGGCCGCCACAGCAGTCGTGCGAGCGGCGCCACCACGGCGCGCCCGAGCACGGTGGCGGGCTTCGTCGAACGGGACACACGGCCTCCTGGTGGGCGGGAGGTACCGAGTGTAATGACGGGCCCGGGGGTGACATGCCCCGAGCGGCATGGGTCAGACGGCGGCCGCCACGACGGTGAGGACGGCCCGCCCGTAGGACTCGAGCTTCGCCGCACCGACGCCCGAGATCTCCGACAGCTCGTCGAGGTCGGCGGGCTTCACCGCGGCGATCCCACGCAGGGTGGCGTCGTTGAACACGACGTACGCGGGGACCCCCTGCTCGCGCGCCTGCCCGGCACGCCACTGCCGCAGCGACTCGAACAGCGGCATCGCCTCCTGCGGCATGTCCGACACCACGGCGGTGCGACGGCTCCGACCGGCTCGCGGGGTCTTCACGGGGTCGCGGCGCATCCGGACCTCGACCCGGCCGGCCAGCACCTCGGCGCTCGTCGGGCTGAGGACGAGCGTGCCGTACCCGTCGCCGGACACCGCGACGTACCCCTGCGCCAGCAGCTGTCGGGCCACGGCCTTCCAGTCGGCGTCGGACAGGTCCTGCCCGATGCCGAACGTGGCCAGGGAGTCGTGCCCGAGTTCGGTCACGCGGGGCGACTGCTTGCCGGTGAGGATGTCGACCAGGTGTGCGACGCCGTAGCGCTGGCCGCGCTCGCGGTCGAGCCGCACGATGGTGGAGAGCAGCTTCTGCGCGGGCACCGTGCCGTCCCAGGACTCCGGCGGCGCCAGGCACGTGTCGCAGTTGCCGCACGCCGACGACTCCTGCCCGAAGTACGCGAGCAGGCGCACCCGGCGGCACTCGATCGTCTCGCACAGGGCGAGCATCGCGTCGAGGTGCGCGCTGAGCTGCCGTCGGTGCGCGGCGTCCCCCTCGGACTGGTCGATCATGCGGCGCTGCTGCACGACGTCGTTCAGCCCGTAGGCGAGCCACGCGGTGGAGGGCAGCCCGTCACGCCCGGCACGCCCGGTCTCCTGGTAGTAGCCCTCGACCGACTTCGGCATGTCGAGGTGCGCGACGAAGCGGACGTCGGGCTTGTCGATGCCCATGCCGAACGCGATGGTGGCGACCATCACGATGCCGTCCTCGCGGAGGAACTGGGCCTGGTTCCGCTCCCGCACCCGGGCGTCGAGGCCCGCGTGGTACGGCAGCGCGGCGATGCCCTGCTGCACGAGGGCCGCCGCGGTGCGTTCGACCGAGTTGCGGGACAGGCAGTAGACGATGCCGGCGTCGCCGCTGTGCTCGGTGCGGATGAACGTCAGCAGCTGCTGCATCGCGCCCGTCTTCGGCTCGATCCGGTACTGGATGTTCGGCCGGTCGAAGTCGGCGACGAAGTGCGCGGCGTCGTCGAGCCCGAGCCGAGCCGAGATCTCGCGGTGGGTCTGCGGCGTCGCGGTGGCCGTCAGCGCGATGCGGGGGACGTCCGGCCAGCGTTCGTGGAGCACGCTGAGCTCGAGGTAGTCCGGGCGGAAGTCGTGCCCCCACTGCGCCACACAGTGCGCCTCGTCGATCGCGAAGAGCGCGATCCGGGCCCGGTCGAGCAGGGAACGCGTGGACTCGATCTTCAGTCGTTCGGGTGCCAGGTAGAGCATGTCGACCTGGCCGGTGACGATGTCCCGCTCGACCCGGGCGCGCTCGTCCGGTCCCTGCGTGGAGTTGAGGAACGCGGCTCGCACACCGTTGGCGGCGAGGGCGTCGACCTGGTCCTGCATGAGAGCGATCAGCGGGGAGACGACCACCCCGATGCCGTCGCGGACGAGCGAGGGCACCTGGTAGCAGAGCGACTTGCCGCCGCCGGTCGGCATGAGGACGAGGGCGTCCCCGCCGGCGACCACGCGGTCGATGATCTGGGCCTGTTCACCGCGGAAGGCGTCGTAGCCCCAGACCCGCTGCAGCACGTCGAGCGCAGCGGACCGGGGCCCAGCTGCCTCGGTTCCGGGCGCAGCGACACCACTCGAACTCATGCGACGAGCCTACGGCCGCGTGCCGACACCACCGGACTTGTCCACAGCCGACGCCGCCGGCCCGCCCGCACCCGACCCGACCAGCACCGGGTCGCCGGACGCCCCCGTCTCGTGGCCGCGCGCCGGCACACCCGACCAGCCCGCGCCTCCCGGCCGGAGCCACTGCCGGCCACCCGCCCAGAGCGGCGGCTGCCCACGGAACCGGGGCGCCTCCTGCCCGGGGAACCGGCGGTCGAGCTTCCGCCACCACGCCGTCAGCTCGACGAGTGCCCAGTAGAGCAGCGAGGTGCCGAGCGTCACGACGAACCCCTGCCAGCTGCCCTGCGACCCCTCGCCGGTCAGGTCGACCTGCGACCAGCCCGGGGCCTGCAGCACGAAGATCATGATGTTGTTGAGCGCGTGCTGCAGGACCGTGGCCTCGAGCCCGCCGGTCCGCAGCACGATGACGGCTGCGACCAGTCCGAACGAGCCGACGTCCAGGATGCCCCAGATGTTGTAGCCGTTCGGCACGTGCAGGACGGCGAACAGCACGGTCGACACCGCGACCGCGACGACGGCGCCGACCGCACGGAGCGGGATCCACGAGCCGATCGTCTGCATGAGGAAGCCGCGGAAGACGTACTCCTCGGCCGCGGCCTGGAACGGCACCAGCAGGACCACCAGCAGGATCGTCAGGGTCAGCGTCCGCAGGGTCACGGTCGACTGCCCGAGTTCCGCGGTGTTCCAGTGCAGGCCGCCGTCGGTCGCGACGTACCCGGCGCCCTGGAACAGGAACATCACGACCGCGAGCACCAGGAGCGGCAGCAGGCACCAGCCGAGCCAGCCCCAGCGGACCCGGGTCCGGACCGACGACAGCAGCCCGTAGGGGCCGAGCCCGGCGATCTTCGTGGACAGCATGATCGCCGGCAGCAGCACCACGAGCGACACGAGCGTCAGCGACAGGATGAGCGGGTCGGTCGGGTCGAGCGCGCCGGAAGACAGCTTCTCCGTCAGGTCGGTGAGCCCGGCCGGTCCGCGCTGCGCGCCGATCGGCACGAAGTACGCGATCGCGATGACGATCTGCGACGCCAGGTAGAAGCCGAGGAACACCGCCACGGCGACCAGTGGCCGCCACCACCGCCAGTTCGCATCGACACGGGGCAACCGGTGGTAGGGAACGCTCACGCCGTGCAGAGTACCGGTGCGGGCAGGATGGGACCCGTGATCACCGTGCTGCTCGGCCTGGGTGGCGCCCTCGTCTACGGGGCCGCCGACTTCCTCGGTGGGCTGGCGTCCCGTCGGGTCCGGCCGGTGCGCGTCGCGGCCGTCGCGGCCCTGGTCGGCCTGGTCCCGCTGCTGGTCGGCTTCGCGGTCCTTGGCGGTCGGTTCTCCGAGCAGGCCGTCGTTGCCGGCGTGGTGGCGGGCCTGTCCGGCGCGGTCGGCGTCCTCCTGCTCTACGCGGCCCTCGCGATCGGGCCGATGAGTGTGCTGTCCCCGCTCACCGCCGTCTTCTCCGCGGTCGTCCCGGTCGTCGTCGCGCTCGTCCGCGGCACCGTGCTGTCGCCGCTCGGGGTGGTCGCGCTCGTGGTCGCGGTGGTCGCCGTGGTGCTCGTCGCCGCGGTCCCCGATCCGGGAGGCGCCCGCCTCACCCTCCGCGGGGTCGTCACCGCCGCGGTCGCCGGGTGCGGCTTCGGCGGGGTCGTGCTCGGGTACGACGCCTCGCCGCCCGACTCCGGGGTCGCGACCCTGCTGGTCGCCCGGACACTGCAGGTCGTGCTCCTCGGTGCGGCGGCCCTCGTCACCCTGCGGCTGGGTGGCCGGGTCGGCACACGGCCGGGAGGCACGCCCGCCGCCACGACGACGCCGGACGTCCGCCCCGTGGCCGGGCGGGTGCGGCCTGGGCAGGTGCAGCCCGGGCGGGTGCGGCCCACGCGGGCCCTGGTGCTCGTGGTGATCGGCTGCGGGGTGTTCGACGCGATGGCGAACGTGTTCATCCAGGCCGGCCTGCACTCGAGCGATGACCCGTCGACCCTGCCGGTGATCAGCGTCCTCAACGCGCTGTACCCGATCGGCACCGTGGTGCTCGCCGGCATCGTGCTGCGCGAACGGCTGACCGCGCTGCAGACGACCGGGATCGTGTTGGCGTTCGCGGCGTCGGTCGGGCTCGCGGTGTCCTGACCGCCCGGGTCCACCGGGAGGTGCCTGACAGTCCTCCTGCGGATCGGCTCAGGACGCGGCGGCGATCCCGGGCCCGGTGCGGGCGTCGGTCCCGTCGTTGGAACGGGCGTCGGCATCGTCGTCCGAGATGAGGCGTTTGCCGAGCGAGACCGTGTGGTCGTCGGCGTACCCGAGCGCCTCGTAGAAGGCGACGACCTGCTCGTTGCCGGCGCGGACCTGCAGGTTGACCTTGGGACACCCGAGGTCGGTGAGCAGGCGCTCGAACTCGGCCATCAGCCGCCGGCCGAGTCCGCTCCCCTGCCGGTCCGGCGACACCGCCAGGTAGTTGACCCAGCCCCGGTGCCCGTCGAAACCGGCCATGCCGGCGGCGACCACGGCCTCCCGGTCGGTCGCCACCAGGAAGAGTTCCGGCTGCACGGTGGCCTTCCGTGCGATGTCGCGGCGGGGGTCGTTCCACGGGCGGACCAGGCCGCACGACTCCCAGAGCGCGACGACGGCCTCGGTGTCGGTGGGGCGGAACGGACGGATCACGGTCTCCATCCGCACCACGGTAGCGAGGACGACGGCTGAGGATCGATCACCGATTTGCGGACCGGGCTGTGGAAGACGCCCGCAGCGGGCCGTCGTCGTGGTCTGATAGACCTACTGCGCCGACCTCACCGATCCGGAGCCCCTGTGACCTCTCACGACACGATGCCGTCGCGGCACGATGCCCGCGACGACGACGGCACCGAACGGCCCCGACGTCGGCGACCACGGCAGACGGTCGGGGGCGCGCTCGTCGCCCTGCTGGCCGAACTCCTCATCATCGCGGGTGCCGGCACCGGTCTGTACGTCGTGTGGACCGCCTGGTGGACCGACGTCGTCGCCGTGAACGAGCAGTCGAAGCTCGTGCAGACGCTCGACCAGCCGGAGCCGAAGAAGATCGTCGGCACCGAGCGCCGCGACGCCGCTCCCGTCCTGAGCGAACCGCCGGGGCTGTCGACGGTGTTCGGGACGATGCAGATCCCGCGCTTCGGGTCGGACTACAACCGTCCCATCGGCGAGGGCACCGACCGCGAGAAGGTCCTCAACACCATCGGACTCGGCCACTACCAGGACACCGCGATGCCCGGCGCCGAGGGCAACTTCGCCGTCGCCGGCCACCGTGTCACGTACGGCAAGCCTCTCAACCAGATCGCCGACCTCAAGCCCGGCGACCCGATCGTGGTCCGTGTGACCGACGCCAAGACGAAGTTCGACGTCTGGTACGTCTACAAGGTCACCGACAGCCAGATCGTCACGCCCGACCACATCGAGACCATCGCCCCGGTCCCGAACAAGCCCGGCGTGGAGCCGTCCGCCGAGGACCGCTGGCTGACCCTGACCGCCTGCCACCCGATGTGGTCCGCCGCCCAGCGGTACATCGTGCACGCGAAGATGGACTACTGGATGCAGGCGTCCGACGGCACGCCGAAGGAACTGACGGAGGCCGCCAAGTGATCTTCCCCCTCGTCTGGCGCGTGCTGCCCGGACCCACCGCACTGAAGGTGCTCGAGCTGCTCGTGCTGCTCGTCGCCATCGTGTTCGTGCTCTTCACGTGGGTGTTCCCGTGGATCGCGGCGGACATCCTGCCGCCGCCCGACGGCACCGTGGACTCGACGCCGCACCCCTGACGCCCCGGCTGCCGACGTGCCGTGTGACGACGGTCTGACCGCTCCCGGTGCTCAGACCGTCGTCGTCACGCGCGAACCACCCTCGGGGGTCCGGCGCACCGCGATCCGCTCCGGGATCCGCTGCTTGAGTTCCTCGACGTGGCTGACGATGCCGACCTGGCGTCCGCCGGCGGTCAGGCGGGACAGCTGGCCGATGACGTCGTCGAGCGTCTCCGGGTCGAGCGTGCCGAACCCCTCGTCGACGAACAGCGTGCCGAGGGACACCCCGCCGGCCTCGGCCTGCACCACATCGGCGAGCCCGAGCGCCAGGCAGAGCGAGAACGTGAAGGTCTCGCCGCCGGACAGGCTGCGCGGGTCTCGCGTGCTGTCGGTCAGGTGGTCGCGGACGGCGAGTGCGAGCCCGGTTCGACGGGCCCGGTTGCCGGTCTCCCGCTCGTCGGACGTCTCGAGGGTGAACCGGCCGGCGAGCATCGCCCGCAGCCGGTCGTTGGCCGCGGCGACGACGTCCTCGAAGCGGCGCATCAGCACGTAGGTGCCGAGGGTGATGCCGGTCGGGTTCACGTTCGTGTTCGCTGCCGCGATGTCGGCGAGGCGGACCACGGCCCGGCTCTCGGCGCTCGTGGTGTCCCGGGCGCGGACGGCCCGAGACAGGTCTGCGGCGCACTTGTCGGCGGCGGCCGCCCGGTCGGCTGCGGCGGCAGCAGCCCGGGTCGCGTCGTCGAGGGCGGCGGCTGCGGCGTCCCGTGCGGCCTGTGCGGCGTCCCGGTCGAGCACGGCTGCCGCATCGGCAGCGGCGGCTGCTGCGGCTGCGTCTGCCGCGGCTGCGACCACCGCGGGTTCGGCGAGCCCCGCCTCCACGACGGCCTGCTCACGGTCGGCCGCCGCGACGAGGGCACGCAACCGGTCGGCGTCGGCGCGCCCGAGCGCAGCGGTCCGGGCGGCGGTGACGTCCGTGAAGCCCTGGGCCTGCAGTGCGGCGTCCACCTCGGCCTTGCGGTCGGCGACGTCCCGCTCGGCGGCGGTCACCCGGTCGTCGAGGTCGGCGACGGTGCGGAGGACGGCGACCAGGGCGTCGACCCCGGCGATGACCTCGGCGAGGGTGGCACCGTCATCGGCGTCCCGGTCCGCCGCAGCCAGCGTCTCGGCACCCGCACCCGCAGTCCGGGCCTGCTCGACCACCGCACCGACCGTCCGGCGCGCGTCCTGGACCCGGGCCCGATCCTCGTCGAGGCGGACCTGGTCCCCCTCGATCCGGTCGGCGAGCAGCCGGCTCCGGGTGACCAGCTCGGTGTGGTCGTCCTCGAGCGCACGGGTGGCGCGGTCGTGGGCCTGCAGCTGTCGTCCGTGTTCCTGCACCGCGGCAGCCGCGGCGCGGGCGGCGGCCAGGCGTGCGTCGGCCTCGGCGCGCTGCCGGGCCACCGAGTCGTCGTCGTGCTCCCCGACCGCCTCGGTCAGCCGGACGAGTTCGGCCTGGGCGACGGCGTGGTCGGCCGTCGCGGCGGCGAGGGCACGCTCGGCTTCGGCGCGTGCCACCGCGGCGGTGTCGATCTGCTCGGCGCTCGGGTGGTCGTCCTGCGGTCGTGCCACGGCGGGGTGCTCGACGGCGCCGCACACCGGGCAGGGGTCACCGGGGACGAGCGCGGCACCGAGCTCACCGGCGAGACCGGCGATGCGTCGGGCGCGCAGGTCGTTCTCGGTGGCGAGGGCGGCGGAGGCATGGGTGGCGGCCGTCGTCACCGCGGCGGCTCGGTCCGACGTCCGCTCAGCGGCGACCCGACGCGCGGCGAGCAGATCCGCCAGCTCTCGGGCCGTCTCGACCGCGCGTTCGGCAGCACCGGTGTCGGCGACGGACTCGGCGCACCGCTCGGCGTCGAGGACGATCGCGGCACGCTCGTCCGGACGTGCCGCGAGGGCGGTGGCGGCCTCGGCGAGCCGTGTCTGCGTCCGCTCGAGGTCGGATGTCGCCGACTGCACGGCGGCGGCACGCTGGTCGAGCGACTGCTCGAGGTCGACCAGGTGGCGGGCCTCGGACCGGACCGCGGCGAGCCGGTCGGAGGTGTCCCGCGGTGCGTGGTCGGTCACGTCGTGCCGGTCGCGGACGGCCGAGCGTTCCCCGACCAGGGCGGTCAGACGGTCCTCGGCAGCGGCGGCGCCGTCCGCGACGGCCACGACCACGGCGGCGTGGTCGGCGAGGCCCAGGGCGGTCCGGTGTCCGGCGATCGTCGGAGCGTCCGCCGCCAGCGCGTCCTGCCGGGCGAGCAGTCCGCGTCGCCGGTCGAGGGCGGCCAGCCGGGTGGTCACGTCGTGCAGGTGGGCGACGGCGTGCTCGGCGTCGGCACGTGCCCGGGTGCGGGCCTGCTCGAGTGCGGTGGCGCTCCCCCGCAGTCCCGCGACGACGTCCGGCGCGGTCGACTCGTCGGCGTCGTCGTTCCCCGACGCCTGCTGGAAGCGCCCGAGGGCGTCGCGCACCCGGGCGTCCGCGGCCTCGACCTCCGCCACGGCCGTCCGGCGTCGGGCAGCGAGCTCGTCGGCGGTCCGGTCGTAGATCGCGGTGCCGAACAGGGACTGCAGGAGCTTCCGGCGGTCCTCGCCCGGAGCGCGGAGGAACCGTTGGAACTCGCCCTGCGGCAGGACCACGGTCTGCAGGAACTGGTCGCGGTTCAGCCCGATGACCCGGGCGATCTCGACGCCGATCTCCGGCGCGCGGTGCGAGATCGGCTCGCCGACCAGGTCCGACGGGTCGGCCAGCCGGACCAGCTGCGCCGAGGACTGCTGCCGGATCGTGCCGGTTCCCCGCTGCTTCGGGCGGTCGTACGGCGGGGTGCGGCGGACGCGGTACACGCCGGCGCTCGTCTCGAACACCAGGTCGACGAACGGCTCGACCGCGGGGTCGGCGTGCTGGCTGTGCAGACGGTCGGTGCTGGCGTCGCTGCCCGCGAGCCCGCCGTACAGGGCGTAGACGACGGCGTCGATGATGGTCGACTTGCCCGATCCGGTCGGCCCCTCGAGCAGGAACACCCCGGAGGCGGCCAGGGACGCGAAGTCGATCGACACCAGGTCCGGGTACGGTCCGACGGCCCGGAGCTCGAGGCGGTGCAGGTACATCAGCGTGCTCCCTGCTCGGCCAGGGCGGCGGCCGCGGACTCGTAGGCGTCGCGGAGGATCGCGAGTTCGACGTCGTCCGGGGCACCGCCGGTGGCGTAGGTGACGAAGTCCGCGGCGACCTCCACCGGGTCGCTGGTCGCACTCACCGCTCGGGCGGCGGAGCGTTCCGGGGCGTCGGCGGGCTCGTGGGTGATGGCGAGCGCGTGCGGGAAGCGCTCCTTCACGCGGGCGTACAGCCGCTCGGGGTGCACGGTGTCGGTCACGGCGACGCGGACCCAGGCGTCGACGTGCTCGGCGAACACCCCGGACTCGATCTGCTCGATGGTGCCGCGGACGTCGACGAGGGGTCGGGGCACCGGGGTCGGCAGGAGTTCGACGGTGACCGTGCCGTCCGCCGCCAGGTCGACGAGCGTCACGGACTTGGTGTGGTTCCGCTCGCCGAACGAGAACGCCAGCGGGGAGCCCGCGTACCGGATGCGGTCTCCGGCCCCGACCCGCTGCGGGCCGTGCAGGTGTCCGAGGGCGACGTAGTCGACGCCGTCGAAGGTGGACTCGGCGACACGGTCGACCCCGCCGACGCGGATGTCCTGCTCGCTGTCGCTGGCCAGGGCGCCCCCGACGAAGGCGTGCGCGACGACGACCGAGCGGGTGCCCGGACGGCCGGCCAGGTCGGCACGGACCCGGTCCATCGCGGCTCCGACGACGGCCTGGTGCGAGCGGGTGAGGGGTTCGTCCGGCACCGGCGCGAGCGCGTACCGGACCATGTCGGGCTGCAGGTAGGGCAGGCCGTACACCGCGACCGGACCGCCTCCGTCGTCGG
This sequence comes from Curtobacterium sp. CFBP9011, assembly GCF_034045095.1. Taxonomy (NCBI): domain Bacteria; kingdom Bacillati; phylum Actinomycetota; class Actinomycetes; order Micrococcales; family Microbacteriaceae; genus Curtobacterium; species Curtobacterium sp. CFBP9011. The sequence goes on along the minus strand of NZ_JAXCWN010000005.1, from coordinate 245,448 downwards.
CGTCGACGAGCACCGGTTCCGCCAGCCGGGACGGCTCGGCGAGGATCCGGACGCGGTCGCTCATCACCCCGGCGCCGAACCCGAGGCGGACCGCGGAGTCGTGGTTGCCCGGCGTCACGACGACCGTCGCGGTCTCGGACAGCCGTTCGAGCACGTGCGAGAGCATCCGGACGGCCTCGACCGGGGGGATCGCCCGGTCGTACACGTCGCCGGCGACGACCACGAGGTCGACCGCGCGTTCGCGGACCACCCGCACCAGGTGGTCGAGGAAGACCGCCTGGTGCTCGAGCAGGTCGGCACCGAGCAGCGTGCGTCCGAGGTGCCAGTCGCCCGTGTGCAGGATCCGCATGCGAGCCACGGTAACGGCCGCCGCGGACATCCCGGGACGCCGTGCGGGACCGGTGGAGGACGGTCAGGCGACGCACTCCGCGGCGGCGCCGATGCCGGCGATGGTGAAGGTCCGGACCGTGACCGTGGTCGTGCCCTGAGCGGCGACCGTCCATCCGGCGCCGTAGTCCGCGCGCAGAGTCAGGACGGTGGAGCCCCCGAGCGACAGCCCGCTGCCGCCCGTCAGGGTCAACGACTGCGGTGTCCCCGTCGCTGACGCGGTGGTCCCGGTGACGCCGGCCACGGCGGTGGAGCCGCTCATCAGCTCGGTCCGGACCGGCGCATCACCACCGGTCGCGACCCAGGAGACCGTGGCGGTCTTCACACCCAGGGGCGAGGTGTTCGAGGTGCACTTCAACGACGAGAGGACGGTGGGACGGAGCGTCGCGAGCTGCACGCCCGGGTTGACCGTCCGTGCGGTCCACGGCGCGGCGACCGCGGCCCCCGGCAGGAGCGCCGCGACCACCGCTGCCGTCACGACCACGGCGACGCCGCTGCCCCGGCGGAAGTGTCGCTGTCGCTCCCGGTGCTGCGCCGCGGCCTGCACCCGTGCCGCCCGCCGCCCCGGGGCGGCACCGGAGCCGACGACGGTCGCGGTCCGGTGGGACTCGCCGGACGGGAGGCCCGTGGCGGCGCGGTGCCGCGCCTCCCGTCCGCCCCGTGCGCGCGTGCCCGGTCCGCCGGCGTCGCCACTGGGCCCCTCGGGTCCGCCGCGCCCGTCCGGCCCACCGGGCCCGTCCGGCTCGTCACTGCCGGCTGCCGCTGCCTCGCTGCGTCGCCGGATCGGTCCGTCGGCCCGGCAGAGGACGAGGAGCGCGACGAAGCCGAGGACGACGACCGCGACCCGGGCCCACTCGCCGGTCCGGACCCACACGATCGGCGCGGCCACGTACGGGATCCGGAGGTACCCGACCCCGTGCACGGCTGAGCGGTGCAGAGGTGTCGAATCAGACTGCGGGTTCGCGTCGCCCTTGGTGATGATCGTGCGCTCCGGGCCGTCACTGACGTACCGGTGCATCCGCAGGAGCCCGTCCTGGTCCGGGTCGTCCGCGAGCAGGACACGCCCCGCCTTCACCTGGTCGGACGCGACCGGGCGGGACACGACGACGTCGCCCGGCATCAGCCGCGGTGCCATCGAGCCCGACATCACGGTGGTCGGGGACCAGCCGATGGCGGCGGGTGCCGCGGCCCAGAGCGCGAGTCCGAGCAGGGTGACGACGAGGCCGCGTGCGCAGGTCGCGACGACGACACGGCCCCAGTCGAGGGCGACACGGGCACGAGTCTGCGGGGTGGACCCACCGCTGACGTCGCTGCTCACCATGACTGCCTCCGACCGGGGCCTGTGTGTGGTGCGGGGTCCGACGCCGGGGCGCCGGTCCGCTCAGGAGTTCGGGGCCCCTCAGGAGTTCTGGGCCTCCCAGGTGAGCCCGAGCGAAGCGGTGCCGCCCATGACCGAGCTCGGCGCGCTGGTCGGCACCGTGTACGTGATCTTGTAGACCTGCGTGCCGGCACCGTTCGGCGCCCACGAGCCCACCCCGGTCGAGTAGTCGGTCTTCGACGAGCCGAACGACGCGAGGGTGCCGGAGAACACCGTGCCGCCGGTCGTGGCGGCGACGAAGTTGGTGCACGACCCGAAGCCGCCGCCGGTGCCCTGCTCGACCGTGAGGTTGATGGAGCCCGACAGTGCGTTGGTCGTCGCGGCACCGGTGCCGTAGAGCTTCACCGCGGACGGCAGCGTCCCGGTGGAGGTGACGGTGATGCAGTTGGAGCCGGTCGACCCGGGCTTCAGCGCGGTGGCGTTGAACAGCGCAGTGTTCGAGTCGTCGTCGGAGAGGGCGACACTGCCCGCGTTCCAGTTGCTCGTCGGGTTGACGGTCGTCGCCGAGAAGGCGGAGTAGGAGGCCGTCGAGACGACGGCGCCGGAGGCGATGAGGGCGACCGGGATGGCGATCCAGGCGGCGAGGCGGGCAGCACGAGGCGTGACAGAGGACATGGCGGTGCTCCTGAGGAGAAGTTGTCTGATCGGTGGTCCGGCCGGGCCCGCGGTGGTTGGTCGCGCTACGTGCCGAGGTGGTACGACGGTCAAGTTACTTCGCCGGCGTGCTGCTCACAAGGAAAGAGACACCCCCTCTCCTGGGGGTGGACGGGGCACCGGCCCGAGCGGATGATGACGAGCACGGCGTCCGCCTCGCGGCCCTCCGTCAGCACCCGCACCCGCCCGCGCCCTCGCCCGAGAAGAGCTCCTCCCCCGCATGTCGGAAACCCCCTCGAAGCCCCCGTTCCTCCTCGCCGCCCCGCTCCCCGGTGCGGCCCCCACCTCACCCGTGGTCGCGGCGACCGGGGACGGCGACGACCTCACCGACCTGATGGCAGCGTTCCGTCGCTTCCAGACCCAGAACGCGCGGGTGCTGAGCCGCGAGAGCGCCGCCCGGGGACTCAACGCCACCGACACCCGGTTGGTGTTCTTCCTCGAGACGGCCACCGGCGGCGCCACCCCGAAGCAGGCGGGCGAGTACCTCGGGCTCTCGACCGGAGCGACCACCTCGCTCATCGACCGTCTGGAGCGGCACGGACACCTCGAGCGGCGCCCGAACCCAGCCGACCGCCGGAGCGTGCTGCTGCACCTCACCCCCTCGGGTGCGGCCGTCGCGCAGCAGATCAGCGCGGTCTGGTCGGCTGCGGTCCGCGAGGTCGTCGCCCCGGCCGACCGCGCTCGACTGGCGACGCAGTTCTCGCTGTTCGGCACGGCACTCGAGCGTCACTCCGGAGCCACCAGCGTCTGAACCCGGGCGGGCGTAGCGTCGGGGACATGACCCCCGCCGAACTCCTCGTCGAAGCCTTCTCCCGCGTCCCCGAGACCGTCGGGCGTGCCGTCGACGGCCTGTCGGAGGACCAGCTCGCCTCCCGCCCGGCCGCCGGTGCGAACACGCTCGCCTGGCTCGCCTGGCACATCGCGCGCGGCCAGGACGCCCAGATCGCCGACCTCGCCGACTCCGAGCAGGTCTGGACCGCCGACGGCTGGGTGGAGCGGTTCGGCCTGCCGTTCCCCGCCGAGGCGCTCGGGTACGGCATGTCCCGTGACGACGTCGGTCGTGTCCGGGCGTCCGCGGAGCTCCTGAACGGCTACCTCGGCGCGGTGCACGAGCGCACCGCCGCCTACCTGCACACGCTGTCGCCCGAGGACCTCGACACCGTCGTCGACGAGGCCTGGGACCCGCCCGTGACGGTCGGCACCCGCCTCGTCAGCATCCTCGACGACTGCGTCCAGCACGCCGGACAGGCCGGCTACGCGCGCGGGGTGCTGTTCTTCAACCGCTGACGCACAGACGGACGGGAGGCCCGGTACCAGCTGGTACCGGGCCTCCCGTCCGTCACGTGGTGCGTCCGCGGCGCCGAGACGCCGCGTCAACGCCGAGACGCCGCCGGATCCGGCGGCGTCTCGGCGCTTCGACGGCGTCTCGGACAGACGCCGTCGTGTCGCGGGGTCAGCGCGCGGCGAGCTCCGCGAGGATGCGGTCGCCGGGACCGCTCTCGACGAGGTCCGCCTCGATCTCGGCGTGCTCGAGGATGCCCTCGATCTTCCGGCGACGGCTGCGCGGGACGATCGTGACGACCGTGCCCTCCTTGCCGGCACGACCGGTGCGGCCAGAGCGGTGCATGTACGCCTTGTAGTCGTCCGGCGCGTCGGCCTGCACGACCAGCGAGATGTCGTCGACGTGGATGCCGCGCGCGGCGACGTCCGTGGCGACGAGCACGTTCACCCGGCCGCTGGTGAGCAGCGACAGGTTGCGCGTGCGGCGCGACTGGTTGAGGTCACCGTGCAGCGAGGTCGCGCGGATGCCGGCGTCCTCGAACTGCTCGGCGAGCCGCTCGGCGTAGGCGCGGGTGCGGGCGAAGACGATGGTCTTGCCCTCGCCGGCGACGAGCTCCTCGAGGACCCGGTCCTTGTCGCGCTGCTCGACCACGAGCACGCGGTGGTCGATGGTCGAGGACGCCTGGTCCTCACCCGCGACCTCGTGCACGCTCGGCTCGTGCAGGAACTGCTCGACGAGCGCCGCGACCTGGGTGTCGAGCGTGGCGCTGAACAGCAGCTTCTGCGCGCGGTTGCCCTGCGGGGTGACCTCGGCGGTGGCGCGGAGGATCTCCTGCACCGGCTCGAGGAACCCGAGGTCGCACATGTGGTCGGCCTCGTCGAGGACGGAGATGACGACCTCGCTGAGGTCGAGCTTCCCCTTGTTCAGGAGGTCCTGCACGCGACCCGGGGTGCCGACGATGATGTCGACGCCGCGTTCGAGCGCACCCTCCTGACGGCCGTACGGGACACCGCCGTAGATCTGCGTCGTGAAGAGCCCCACCGAGCGGGCGATCGGCTGCACCGTGCGGTCGATCTGCAGGGCGAGCTCGCGGGTCGGCGCGAGGATGAGCGCACGCGGGGCGCGGCCCATCTTGCGCTTCGTGCCGCCGCCGTGCTCCATGAGCTTCTCGACGAGCGGGGCGCCGAACGCGATGGTCTTGCCGGAGCCCGTGCGGCCGCGGCCGAGGACGTCCTTGCCGGCGAGCACGTCGGGGATCGTCGCGGCCTGGATCGGGAACGGGCTCGCTGCGCCGAGCTCGGCGAGGGCGCGGGAGATGTTGCCGCCGATGCCGAGGTCGCCGAAGGTCACACCGTCGACGTCGGCGGCGATGGTCGCCTCGGCCTGCAGCTTCTCGAGCTTGACGTCGTCCGCGGGGACGAACGGGGTGCGCTCGGTGGGGCGGTCGGTGCGGTCGAAGCTGCGGGGAGCGCGGTCGTCCCGGTCGAAACGACGCGGGCGGTCGTCGTTGTCACGACGGGGCGCGCGGTCGTTGCGGTCGTTGCGGTCGAAGCTGCGCGGAGCGCGCTCGTCCCGGTCGAAGCGGCGCGGGCGGTCGTCGTTGTCACGACGGGGCGCGCGGTCGGAGCGGTCGAAGCTGCGCGGGGCACGGTCGTCACGGTTGAACGAGCGGGGAGCGTCGTTGTCCCGACGGGGCGCGCGGTCGGAGCGGTCGAAGCTGCGCGGGGCGCGGTCGTCACGGTCGAAACGACGCGGGCGGTCGTCGTTGTCACGACGGGGAGCGCGATCGTTGCGGTCGAAGCTGCGGGGAGCGCGGTCGTCACGGTCGAAACGACGCGGGCGGTCGTCGTTGTCCCGACGGGGCGCGCGGTCGTTGCGGTCGTTGCGGTCGAAGCTGCGCGGGGCACGGTCGCCGGAGTCGCGACGGGGTGCGCGGTCGTCGTCCCGACGGGGGCCGCGGTCGTTCCGGTCGAAGCTGCGCGGGGCACGGTCGTCACCGCGTGCGGGACGGCCCGCACCGCGGGGCTCCCACGCCGGACGGCTGCCGCGGCTGTCGCGGGGCTCCCAGTTCGGGCGCTCGCCCGACGACGGACGGGAGCGCCGCTCTTCGGCGTCCCAGCGCTGCTTCTGGCGCGGGGCGGTGGGCTCAGGGGCTCGGAAGCCGCGGTGCTTGGCACTGCGAGCGGCGGGGGTGCCGTTCGGGTGACGAGCACGGTCGGAGCGGTCGGCGCGGGAGTTCGCGCCCTTGTCGTACGGGGCCATGTGTTCTTTCCGGGGTGCAGACGTACCACGCGGCCCGGCAGCGACATCGGCGGGGGCGGTTCGTGGAGAGGGGGTTCATCGCGTCGTCGATCGACGTGATTCCAGCCCTCGAACTACACAACACCCAAACACGTCCGCGACTCGCGAGCCGCGGTGTCGAAGGCCGACCGATCGAGTCTACGCGACCGTGTGCACGAAGGCCAGCGCCGTCGATGGAAGCGGGTCAGGACTCGGCGAGGCGCTGTCGTTGCTCGGCCACGTCGAAGTCGGCGGCCGGCCACGAGAGGTGCATGTCCTCGAGGGCCCGGAGCAGGAGCTGCTGCACGGCGAGGCGGGCGTACCACTTGCGGTTCGCCGGCACGACGTACCAGGGCGCCTGCTCGGTCGAGGTGCGGTCGAACGCCACCTGGTACGCCTGCTGGTACTCGTCCCAGCGCAGACGCTCGTCGATGTCCGCGGGGTTGAACTTCCAGTGCTTGTCCGGCCGGTCCAGCCGGTCACCGAGCCGTTCGCGCTGCTCGTCCTTCGAGATGTGCAGCATCACCTTGACGATCGTGGTGCCCTGCTCGGCCAGACGCGACTCGAAGTCGACGATCGCGCCGTAGCGCCGCTCGATCTCGGCCGGTTCCGCCAGCCCACGGACGCGCTGGATCAGGACGTCCTCGTAGTGGGACCGGTCGAACACCCCGAGCTGTCCGGCGTCCGGCAGCTGTCGTTCGACGCGCCAGAGGAAGTCGTGCTCGCGCTCCTCGGCCGTCGGGGCCTTGAAGCCGGCGTAGTGGACGCCGTTCGGGTCGACAGCGCCGACGACGTGCGAGACGATTCCACCCTTGCCCGCGGTGTCCATCGCCTGCAGGACGAGCAGCACGCACCGCTGGTCGCCCGCGGTCGCCGCCGCCCAGAGACGCTCCTGCAGGGCAGTGAGCCGGGAGGCACCGGCGGCCAGCGCCTCGAGCCCGTCGATCTTCCGGCCGGGGAAACCCGGCGTGCCGTCGGGGTCGACGGTGTCGAGTCGGAACCCGGGACCGACGCGGAGGAGCGGTTCCGGATCGGCGTTCCAGGACTTCTGACGGCTCACGGGATCCTCCTGCGGGTGGGACCACCATCCTGGCACCCGCGGCCACCCCATGTAGCGTGGCTGGCGATGAAGTCCGGCCGTCGTCTCCTGCTCGCGCTCGTCGCCGCGGTCGCGATCGTCGGCGCCGCCGCGTCCTGCAGCGCCGACGGCACGGGCGACCGGAACTCGACGGTCACCGCCGGACCGGTCATCTACCCGCTGTCGCTGCGGTACCACGGCATCGACGTCGTCCAGGACGTCCCCTACGGGCGGGACCCGCTGCAGCAGCTCGACGTGTGCCTGCCGGCCGACAGCCCGCCGGAGAGCACCGCCACCCCGACGGCGACACCGACGGCCGCGCCGACGGAGGCCCCCGACCGGGTCGAGGTCGGCTCCCGTCCGGCGGTGATGATGATCCACGGCGGCAGCTGGTCGCACGGCGACAAGGCGACCGCCGCGTACCGGTCGGTGTGCCAGTACCTCGCCTCCGAGGGCTTCGTGACCTTCAACGTCGACTACCGCCTGGCACCGACCGACCCCTTCCCCGCCGGACTCGACGACGTCCGCCGTGCGCTGGACTACGTGTTCCGAGAGTCCACGCTGCAGACGTACGACGTCGACCCCGGACGCGTGGGCGTGTTCGGCGGCAGCGCGGGTGGCAACCTGGCGGCGATGCTCGCGGTGCAGGACCACGAGTCGACCGCGTACGCCGACGGCTTCCGGATCCGGGCGGTCGTGGACCTCAGCGGCCCAACCGACCTGACGGCCCGTTCGACCGGGTCGGACGGTGTCGCGGCGGCGTTCCAGCGGAAGCAGCTGCTCTACCTCGGATGTGCGTCCTACCGCGCCTGCCCGGCGGCCGAGCGGGCCTCGCCGGAGTACCACGTGACGAAGGCCACGGCGCCGTTCTTCATCGGGCACTCCACGGACGAGTTCATCCCGCTGTGGGAGTCGCAGCGGTTCGCCTCGACGCTGCGCTCGCACGGCGTGCCGGTGACGTTCGTGGCGGTGCAGGGCTCGGCGCACTCGATCGCGCAGCTCGACCAGGCGATGAGTCGACGGGTGACGAACTTCCTCCGCGCCGGCCTGCGCTGACTCCCCCGGCCTGCGCTGACGCCCCGGCCTGCGCTGACGCCCCCGGGCGGGTGGCACCCGGAGCGGGACTTCCGGCGGACCTGCCGGGTCGCCAGACTTCCGGGGTGACCTCCACGCCCCCCGCCCCGATGCCCTCTGCCCAGACGCCGGGCTCCCGCGGACCGCGCCCGTTCGCCGCTCCCCTGACGGGTGTCCGGACCTCGGTGGAGCTGCTGCTCGGGCTGTCGTTCCTGGTCGCGGTGTCCTTCGGTGGCTACGGGGCCGCCGTCGGGCAGGTGTCCGTCGTCGCGCAGCTCGGAGCGCTCGTGTTCCTCGTCACCCTGACGTGCGCGCTCGTGTCGTGGTTCCGTCCGGCGGACCGGGAGCCCAGCGACCGCTGAGCCCCCGACCGGCCGGCGGCTACGACTGCGTCCGTGCGGCCTTCCGCTCGGCCCGACGCTCGCGCGCACCCTCGACCAGGGCGTACAGCGCCGGCAGCACCACGAGCGTCAGCAGCGTCGACGACACCAGACCGCCGATCACGACGAGGGCGAGCGGCTGCGAGATGAAGCCGGACTTGCCGGTCAGCCCGATCGCCATCGGCAGCAGCGCGAAGATCGTCGCGGTCGCCGTCATCAGGATCGGCCGGAGACGACGGGCCGCACCCTCGAGCAGGGCGTCGCGGACCCGGAGCCCTCGTCTGCGGTACTGGTTGACGAGGTCGATGAGCACGATGGCGTTCGTCACGACGATGCCGATGAGCATCAGCAGACCGATCAGGGACGCGACCCCGAGCGGCACCCCGGAGATGATCTGCAGCAGCAGTGCGCCCGTGAAGGCGAACGGCACCGACACGAGCAGCATCAGCGGCTGGAGCAGGCTGCGGAACGTCGCGACCATGATCACGTAGACGATCAGGACGGCGACGACGAGTGCCAGGCCGAGCTGCGAGAACGCGGACGACTGGCTGGCGGCGACACCACCGATCGATGCGGTCGCACCACGGGGCAGGTCGAGCTGGTCGACCGCCTTGGTGACGGACTGCACCGCGGCGCCGAGGTTCGACGCGTCCGGTGTCACGGTGATCGTGGCGGTGCGGGCCGCGTTCGTCGTGGTGACCGTGGTCGGCCCCTCGGACTTCTCGACGGTCGCGACGTCCGTCAGCTTGACGGTGCCGGTGCTCGTCGGGACGTCGAGGTCGCGGAGGGCCGCGATCGTGGTCGGCGGCTCGGCGTCGGCGATGTAGACGTCGAGCGTCGCGTCGTCGATCTCGATGCTGCCGGTGTCCCGCGGCGAGACCGCTGCGGCGACGAGGCCGCCGACCTGGGTCTCGGTGAGTCCCAGGGACGCGGCCTTCGCACGGTCGACGCGGACGGCCAGGAACGGCTCCGCCGCCGACAGGTTGCTCGTCGCCGCCGTCGTGTCCTTGACCGACTGCATGGTCTTCAGGACCTTCTGCGACGCGGTCGCGAGCTGCGACTGGGTCGGCGCGGTGACGTCGACCTCGATGTCGCTGCTGCCGCCGAAGCCACCACCGGAGGACGCGATGGTGATTTCCCCCACGCCGTCGATCCGCTTCAGCGACTTCCGGGCGTCGGCCTGGATCGTGGTCTGATCGGCGTCGGCGTCCGTCGTGACGGCGTACTGCACCGAGGCTGTCCCGCCCCCGCCGAACGCCGCCTGGATGGACTGGCCGCTCGTGCCGATGGTGGTCTGCACGGTGTCGACGCCTGCGACGTCCTGCAGCGCCCGTTCGACCTTGCGTGCGGAGTCGGACTGCACGGCGAGACTCGATCCGGCCTTCAGGTCCTGCGTGACGGTGAACGTGTTCTGGCCGGAGTCGCCGAGGTAGTTCGTCGTGACGAACGGCAGCGAGGCGACCGTGCCGCCGAGGACGACCACGGCGAGCAGCACGACGACGACGGGCTTGCGGACGGCCCAGCGGAGCACCGGCAGGTACACGCGACGCAGTCGGTCCGAGGTTCCTGCGTCGTGCAGGTCGTCGGCCGAGGTGAGCGCACCCTCGGACCCCGGACGGATCGTGTCGAGGTCGGCAGCGGCCGGGTCGGAAGCGGCCGCATCGGCAACGGCCGCGTCGGTCTCCGCCGGTGAGGACACTGCCTCGCCCTGCTTCGCCTTCGCGGGCCGGAGCCACCAGTAGGCCAGCACCGGGACGATCGTCAGCGACACGAGCAGCGAGGCGATGAGCGCCAGGGTGACGGTCACCGCGAACGGTCGGAAGAGCTCACCGACCAGTTCGGCGACGAAGGCTACCGGCAGGAAGACCGCGACGGTCGTCAGTGTCGAAGCGGTGACGGCACCGGCGACCTCCCGCACGGCGTCGAGCACCGCCCGGCCGCGGTCGACGCCCGGCACCATGTGCCGCTTGATGTTCTCGATGACGACGATGGAGTCGTCGACCACGCGACCGATCGCGATGGTCAGTGCCGCCAGCGTGATGATGTTGAGCGTGTACCCCGCGGCGCGCATCCCGATCGCGGCGAGGAGGACCGAGGTCGGGATCGAGATCGCGGTGACCAGGGTGGAGCGCCACGAGAGCAGGAACACCAGGATCACGATGACCGCGAACCCGAGGCCGAGCAGGCCTTCTTCGGCGAGGGAGTCGATCGACTGCTGGATGTAGGGCGCCTGGTCGAAGACGACGGTGAACCGCGGGTCGCCGTCGATCTTCTTCTCGATGCCGGGCAGGGCGTCCCGCACGGTCTTCGAGACGTCGACGGTGTTGGCTTCCTGCGTCTTCGTGATCGAGATCGTCAGCGCCTGCTGGCCGTTCACGCGGCTGATCGAGGTGCGCGGGGACTCCTTGATCGCGACGGTGGCGACGTCGCCGAGCGTGGTGTCGGTGGGGGTGGCCGCGGTGGTCGCGCCGCCGGTCGCCGTGCCGTCGGTCGGAGCGGAGGTGGTCGTGCCACCCGTCGCCGTCGCACCGGTCGCACCGGGGACAGCCGCACCGGCGCCCGTCGCGGCACCGCTCGTGGCACCGCCGCCGGACGTCGAGCCGCCGGAGCCGGACCCCGACGACGAGCTCGACCCCGACGATGAGCTCGTGAGGGGCAGGTCACGGATGTCCTTGAGCGACGCGATCCGCTCACCGGTCTGCACGGACAGGGTCGAGCCGTCCTCGGTCAGCGTGCCGCCGGGGATCAGCGTGCCGTTGTCGTCGAGTGCGTCGGAGATGGCCGTCTGGCTGAGCCCACGGGCGGCGAGCTCGTCCTGGTTCGGCGTGATGACGACGCGGCGTCCCGGGTTGCCGAAGACGTCGGCCTGGCGCACGCCGTCGAGCTTCTCGAGGTCGGGGATCGCCGAGGCCTGCAGCCGGTCGACGAGCTGCTCCTGGTTGCCGGAGGCCGACACCGCGACCTGCAGCACCGGCAGGTCGTCGAACGACCCGGTGACGATCTGGGTCTGCACGGAGTCGGGCAGCGACAGGGCGTTGACCGCGGTCTGGATCTTGTCCTCGGCGCTGGCCAGGTTCGAGCCGTACTGGAACGAGGCCGACACCACGCTCTGCCCGGTGGACGAGGTCGCACTGGTCGACTCGAGGTCCGGCACGACCTGGATCGCCTGTTCGATCTTGGTCGAGACGTCGTTGGACACCACCTCTGGCGTGGCTCCGGGGTAGGCGCTGACGATGGCGACCTGCGGGAACTCGACGCTGGGGATGAGTTCCTGCTTCAGGCTCGACAGGGCGACGCCACCGAAGACGGCGACCACGATCGTCACGAGGGCGATGAGGGCGCGGTTCCGGAGACTGAAGACGGAGAGGAGGTGCACGTCTCGATCCTCGCAGCCGCAGAGCCCGCGCGCGCCTCGCCGGTGCACTCTGTGGACGAACGTGCAGTTTCGGCAGGTCGTGCAGGAGCGGTGCGCTCAGAGCCAGGCGATCCCGACGGAGACCACGGCGACGGCGACCGACCCGACGATCCCGGTGCCCAGCGCGACCACCCGCCCGACCGGTGTCCGGGCCAGCGCGATCCCCACCACGACCACGGCGACCCCGACGGCGATCTGGACGATCCACGTCGTCGAACCGGTGGTCGCGGCGACCTGCAGCAGTCCGCGGACCCCCTCGCCGATGAGCACGGCGGCGGTGACCCCGGCGGCGGCACCCCGCCAGCGGCCGTCCGAGGACCGCACGGCGACGGCGACCGCGCCGGCCAGCAGCCCGGCCGGCAGTGCCATCACGACCCAGAAGTTCGTGAGCGAGAGGGTGTCGACGAAGCCGCGCAGGTTCGTGGCCGCCCAGTACCCGATGTGCATGAGTTCGAGCAGCACCACCCCGAGCACCATCGCCAGGGCCACCCGCAGCCGGCTGCTCCGGCTGCCGCCACGACTCCCCCGGCCGACCCCCGCCGCCAGGACGAGCAGCGCCGCGACGACGAACCACGGTCCGGCGGAGTTCGACACCGTGCCGAGTCCGGGCACGGCCTGCCCGAAGCTCGTGGCGACCCCGGCGAGCAGTGCACCCGTCAACGCCATCGTGACCCGGGCCAGCGGCGGCACCGCGTGCGACGGGTCCGTGCCCGACGAACCAGGAGGACCCGACGAGCCCGCACCCGACGACGTACCCGGCAGTGCGGCGGACGAGGAGGACAGGGTGCTGTGCATGGTCCCGATGCTGCCGTGCCCGCACCGGTCACCGCGTCACCCGCCAGGGCCACCCGCATCCCCCGCGAGAGTGAGAAGGAGAAGGGACGATCAGACGCAGCGCGTCGCACCCGGCTCACACCACCGCCGCCGCCGACCCCCTCGTCGCCACCGCGGCCCCGCCGACCCGCTCCCACGACCGCGCCAACGCCCCGACCAGCCGCTCCCGGTCCGCCCCGGTCACGGTGAACGGCACCCGCAGCGACCGCTCGAACCCACCGTCCGGCCCGAACACCCCGCCTGAGGCCAGCACGACCCCCTCGGACCGTGCGGCGAGCACGAGAGCACTCGACACCGGCCCCCCGAGCCCGACCCACAGGGTCAGCCCGCCCGCCGGTGACGGCACGTCCCACTCCGGCAGTCGCGCCCGGAGCGCGGCCACGAGACCGTCGCGACCGTCGCGGAGGACGTGACGCCGGGCCTCCAGGACGGCCTCGGTCTGCGGGACGAGCTCGCGCGCGACGAGCTGGTCGAGGACCGGCGTGCCGAGGTCGCCGGTCGGCCGGGCGAGGAGCAGCCGCTGCAGCAGTTCCGGGGCGGCGCGCACCCACCCGATCCGCAGCCCGCCCCAGAAGACCTTGGCGGCCGACCCGACCATCACGACCTGACCGGGCGCGTCCGCGGCGAGGGGCCGCGAGGGGACCCCGTCGATGCGCAGTTCCCCCATCGTCTCGTCGGCGACGACGACCGTGCCGACCGCGGCGGCGGCCTCGAGCAGCACCCGGCGGGTGGAGTCGGCCATCGTGGCGCCGGTGGGGTTGTGCAGCTCGGGCATGACGTAGGCGAGCGTCGGGGCCGACCGCCGGATCGTCGCGTCGAGCACCGTCTCGTCCCAGCCACCGCGGACGTCGACGGGCACCGAGACGAGTCGGCCGCCGGCTTCGCGGAGGACCTCGTGGGCGTGCGGGTACGTCGGCGACTCGACCAGGACCGGGTCCCCGCGGCGGACGAGGACCCGGGCGAGCAGGGCGATGGCGTGCTGCGCGCCGATCGTGACGACGACCTCGGACGGGGTGGTCGGCAGGCCCCGTGCGGTGTAGCGGTCGGCGATCGCGGCACGGAGGCCCGCGTCACCGACGGTGTCGTAGCCGATCCCGGCGAGCGCCGCCGGCAGGTGCCGCATCGCCCGTTCGACGGCCTCGGCGACGCCGGGTGCGCTGCGGAGCGCGGCCTTCCGCAGGTCGAGCAGGCCGTCGGGGACGACGCCGGCCAGGTGTTCCGGGTCCGGCCGGCCCTCGAGCGGCAGGCGGATGACGCTGCCGGAGCCGCGGAGCGAGGTGAGGTAGCCGTCCTCGCGAAGGCGCGCGTAGGCGTTGGCCACGGTGGTGCGGGAGACGCCGAGCGCGGTCGCGAGCCCGCGTTCGGCGGGCAGCCGGGCTCCGTGCGGGATCCGGCCGTCGATGACGAGGACCCGGACGGCGTCGGCGAGCGCGTCGTAGGCGGCGGCGTCGGACCCGGCGCGCCAATGCCGGAGCAGCTGGGCGACGGACCGGGCGCTGAGGAGGACGGGCGTCATGGGTCCACGGTAGCCGGATTGGCTCTCGCCCAGCAGGCCAATCTGCGGGACGATCGAGCCATGCCCCGCGCCACCGCCCTCTCCTTGCGCTTCGTGCAACTCGCCGTCGGCCTCTTCCTCTACGGCGCCTCGGTGGCGCTGCAGGTCCGCGCGGTCGTGGGCGTCTCGTCGTGGACGGTCCTGACACAGGGCCTCGAGAACGTCCTGCCGTGGTCGTTCGGCGTCATCACGACGGTGTCGAGCCTGGTGATCCTGCTGTTCTGGATCCCACTGCGCCAGAAGCCGGGCATCGGGACGCTCTGCAACGCGCTGGCGATCGGGCCGGCCGCCGACCTGGTGCTCTGGCTGGTCCCGGAGCCGGGCACCCTGGTCGGCCGCGTCCTGCTCTTCGTCGGCAGCCTGGTCCTGCTCGCGGTCGCGACGGCCTGCTACATCGGCGCCGGCTTCGGCACGGGCGCCCGCGACGGCCTGATGGTCGGGCTGCACGAGCGCCTCGGCTGGCCCCTGTGGGTCGCGCGGACGAGCGTCGAGGTCACGGTCGTCGTCGTCGGCTGGCTGCTCGGCGGCGACGTCGGCGTGGGCACGGTGGTCGCCGCCTTCGCCATCGGTCCGATGGTCCAGCCGCTGATGCGCCACTTCCGCCGGTTCCCGTGGAGTCCGGTCCGGGAGGCCCGTCCCATCCCCGCCACGCCGGTTCCTGACCCTGCGCCGAGCATCCGGCACTGACCCTGGCCGTGCCGCGAAGACGCGATGTATCGTGTCGAAGCAGAACGCGACACATCGCGTCTGGACAGGGAGACGTCATGGCACAGGAGAAGTGGCTCGTCGACGAGCCGAAGGTCATCGACACCGGGATCGTCCGCGCACTGCGGATCGGCCTGGTCGGCGGACAGGTGGACGTCGTCACGCACGATGAACCGACCGCCCGCGTGGAGATCCACCAGGTCTCCGGCAAGCCCATCAAGGTCGAGATCGAGGGCGACACCCTCACCGTCGACCACCCGCAGATGCGCTGGGACGACGTCCTCGGGTTCCTCAAGTCCTTCCGCGGCGGCGGCGCCCGTGCCGACGTCAGCATCCTGGTCCCCCGCGACGTCACCGTGACCATCGGCGTCGTCTCCGCCGGCGTGCTGCTCTCCGGCACCGAACGCGGCGCCACGCTCAACAGCGTCTCCGGCGACGTCGTCCTCGACGGTGTGATCGGCGACGTCGTCGTCAACGCGGTCTCCGGCACCACCACCCTCCGCGACCAGGTCGGTGCCGTCGCGCTCCGCACCGTCTCCGGAGACGTCGTCGCCACCGGTGAGATCCGCCGCTTCACCGCGGACGGGGTGTCCTCGGCGGTCGTCCTCGACCTGCACGGCTCCCCCGACCAGGTGAAGGTGAACACGGTGTCCGGGTCGGTCGACGTGCGCCTCGAGCACGGCACGCCCTACACGAGCACGATCACCACCGCGACCGGCCGTCTGCAGTTCGACGACGCCGAGATCCGCGGCACCCGTGGGTCGTACACGCGGACCGACGGTGAGCTCTCCGGGTCCTACGTCGACGTCCGCATCAACTCGGTCTCCGGCGACGTCGCGATCGTGCACGGCCACGCGCCGAGCACACCCGCTGCACCGACGGCCCCGACGACGCCCGACACACCGCCCGCCCCGGCGGCACCGACCGCGCCGTCCTTCGACGAGCAGGGCGGGACCGTCGCATGAGCCCGGTCTTCGCGCACGGCCACCTGCGCCTCTACCTGCTGGTCCTGCTGGCCGACCACCCGATGCACGGGTACGAGGTCATCACCGCCCTCGGCGACCGCTTCGGCGGCACCTACGTCCCGAGCGCCGGCACCGTCTACCCGCGCCTGGCGAAGCTGGAGGAGGACGGCCTGATCACCGGCACCTCCGACGGCCGCAAGACCGTCTACGCCATCACCGACGCCGGCCGGGCCGAACTCGACGCCCGTGCGGCCGAGGTCGCCCAGCTCGAGAACGGCGTCACCGACAGCGTCAAGTCCCTGGCCGACGGCGTCCGCGCCTCGGTCGGTGCCGCGATGAAGTCGCTCCGTGCCGACCTGGCGGCCGCCGCCGAGCCCGGCGGGTCCGGTGGGTCGGCCGACGCCGGTCCGACCGCGGTCCCGGCAGCGGGTGTCCGGTCCCTCCGCGACGCCGAGATGGCCGTCGCCGTGTTCCGGCAGCAACTCCGCGCCGACCTCCGCCGCCGTGCCGCTCGTGGCACGCTCGACGACGCGGCCGTCCAGCGCCTGCGCGACGGCCTGGAGGCACTGCGCAAGTCCCTCTGACGGGCCGCGCCGACGGGGCGGTCGCGAGCCGCGCCTCCAGGCTGGAGCCGGTGCGTCGGCTCAACCTATCCGTTCCTTCAGGAACAGCACACCGAACCCCTCCGATCCGCGCCGCATCGCGGATCGGAGGGGTTCGTCGGATCCCGTTCGGTCACGGCGGAATACCGTTCGGGCCCGCGGTGTTGCGTTCGCCCACCGATTGAGTAAGTTCGTCGCTCGTGACCAACGAGACCCGGTCGTTGAAAGCCCGACTGATCGGCGACCCACTCCCCTCGGAGAAACTCGAGGGACAGCTCCTCCCGAAGCACCTGGCCCTGCCGATCTTCGCGAGTGACCCGCTGTCCTCTGTGGCGTACGCGCCGCAGGAACTGCTGATGATCCTGCTGCTCGGCGGGATGGCGTTCCTGACGTTCGCCCCGTGGGTGGCGGCGATGGTCGTCCTGCTGCTCGTCGTGGTCGTGGCGTCCTACCGGCAGCTCATCAAGGCGTACCCGTCCGGCGGCGGCGACTACGAGGTCGCACACCGGAACCTCGGCGAACGGGCCGGCCTGGTCGTGGCCAGTGCCCTGCTCGTCGACTACGTCATGACGGTCGCCGTGTCGGTGGCCTCGGGCGTGGACAACATCATCTCGGCGCTGCCGATGCTCAACGAGTTCCGCGTCGAGCTCGCGATCCTGTTCGTCGTGCTGCTGGCGGCCGCGAACCTCCGTGGTGTCCGCGAGTCGAGCAAGGCCTTCGCGGTCCCCACCTACCTGTTCGTCGCGAGCGTCTTCGTGATGGTCGTCACCGGCCTGGTCCGGGTCGCCGCGGGCGACGCCCCCGTCGCCGAGTCCGCTGCGTACACGGTGCAGAACGTCGAGCACACAACCCAGGCGGCCTTCATCCTGCTGCTGCTCCGCGCCTTCGCGTCCGGCTGTTCCGCGCTGACCGGCGTCGAGGCGATCGCGAACGGCGTGCAGGCGTTCCGTCGTCCGAAGATCAAGAACGCCCAGCAGACCCTCGTGCTCATGGGCGGCATCGCGATCGTGCTGTTCATCGGCCTCATCACGCTCGCGCTGGTCTCGCGCGTGCACTACGCCGAGAGCGCCTGTGACCTGCAGGGCTTCGCGGACTGCAGCACCACCCCGCAACGCTCCCTGATCGCCCAGATCGCGGCGGCGACGTTCGGCAACAACTCGGTGCTGTTCTTCGTCATCCAGGCGACGACCGCGGCGGTGCTGCTCCTGGCGGCGAACACCGCGTTCAACGGGTTCCCGCTGCTCGGCTCGATCCTGGCCCGCGACTCGTACGCCCCGAAGGCCCTGTCCACCCGCGGCGACCGCCTGATCTACTCGAACGGCGTCATCCTGCTCGCGCTCGTCGCGGCCGCGCTGCTCATCGTCTACCGGGCGAACGTCACGAGCCTCATCCAGCTCTACATCATCGGCGTCTTCGTGTCCTTCACGCTCGGGCAGAGCGGCATGGTCAAGCACTGGGTGAGCCTGCTCCGCGCCGACCGGGCCGGCACCGCCGACGAGCCGGTGAACCGCGGGCAGGTGCTCCGGAGCCTGACGATCAACTCGATCGGTGCGACCTTCACCTTCGTCGTGCTCGTCATCGTCACGATCACGAAGTTCACGCACGGCGCCTGGTTGGTCTTCGTGATCATGCCCGTGCTGTTCGTGCTGATGCTCGGCGTGAACCGCTACTACCGGGATGTCTCGCACGAGATCCAGGCCGACGTCGAGACCGAGTTCGGCGCCACCGGCGACCACGCGATCGTCCTGGTCAACAAGCTGCAGAAGCCCGTCCTGAAGGCCCTCGACTACGCCATCGCCGCCGAGCACGCCGGACTCGAGGCCGTGCACGTCGCCATCGACGACGCCGACGCCGCCCGGCTGCGCGAACAGTGGGCCGAGCACGGCATCGAGGTCCCGCTGACGATGGTGCCGAGCCCGTACCGCGACATCTCGATGCCGCTCATCAAGTACATCAAGGCGCACCGGCTCGAGCACGGCTCCGAGGTCGTCACCGTCTACACGCCGGTGTTCATCGTCGGCCACTGGTGGGAGGGCCTGCTCCACAACCACCGCGGTCGTCGGATCCGCCGCAAGCTGCTGCTCACGCACGGCGTCACGGTCGCGCTCGTGCCGTGGCTGCTCGACTCCTCCGAACTGCTCTACGGCAAGCGCTCCCGACCCTTCCCGGGCCAGGACCGCCGTGGCGAGCCCGTCCGGCCGGCGCTCCGGCGCTCCCCGCACGGCGTCTTCCGCTCGGAGGCCGAGGAGGACCGGCTCATCCGTTCCGCCCAGCGCAACAGCCTGGAGCCGCAGAAGCTCGCGCACCAGCCGTCGCCGGCCTCCCGTCGTGCCACCCGCCCCGCCGGCCCCGCCGAGGGCGTCGACCCGGCGCTCTGCACCGGCGAGATCCGCTCGCTGGTCGCGGCCACCCCGCCGGTCCCCCGTCCGCACGATGACGATGCGTGACGGTGCCCGGTCGTACGATGTGACCCCATGACGACCGCTCCCGAGGCCCTGCGCACCTTCGCGACCTTCGACGGACACGGCGGCAAGGTGTCGAAGCGGGTCGAGGTGCTCGACCACGAACCGCCCGTGTCGCCGGACGGCCGCTACGACGGCCTGGTCGCCGTGCGCGGCGAACACCCGCTCGGCGCCCTCGACGAGCGCGCCGCGGACGACTCCGCCGAGCTGGCGCGCGGTGTCGCGAGCATCGGCTGGGTGGACCCAGCCACGCTCCGCGACTGGTACCGACCCGACCGGGTCGTGGTGAGCCTCCTGGACGCCCGGCGGTCCGGGCTCGAGCCGGGCGTCTTCGCCGACTCCCGCGGGCGCGGTCGCGTCCGCATCGACGGCCGGGAGGCCCACCTCGCCGCCGACGGTCGGCCCGCGTTCCGTGCACTGGCCGGCACCGCGGACGCGCCCAAGGCGGACGTGCCGTTGCCGATGGACCAGGTGGTCCGCCTCGTCGTCGTGTCGTCCGGCGTGGCCGACACCCTGACCGGAGCGTCCGGGGTGGAGATCGTGACGACGCCCGTCACCCCCGTGCTGTCGCCGGGCGAGTACCCGGTGTACGCCGACGACGTCCCGGGGCTGCCCCCGCGTCCGGCGTCGGGGCGGGTCCTCGTCGCCGCGGCGGTCCTGCTGAACGGGTCGATGCACCGGGTGGACCGACTGGACGAGCCCGCGAACACGCTCTGGATCGAGCGGGGTGGCCGGGTCGTGCCGGTTGCCGCGAGCGACGTCGGCGGCGACCTGGTGCGGTACACGGCGACGCCGGTCTGAGTGCTGTCCGGGCGCTGCGTCTGGATGCCCATTGTCCGCTCACGGCCTGCGGGGGACGCCGGACTGCGCCGCTGGTCGGGGGTGCGGCGTACGGTCCGGGGCATGAGTGATGCAGACCAGAACCAGCCGGAGACCCTCGGCGGAGAACGCCCGGACCCCTCGACCACCGCGAGCAAGGACCCCGAGCAGTGGGTCACCGGCGACGAGCCGATGACCGGCCCGCAGCGCAGCTACCTCGACACCCTCGCCCGTGAAGCCGGCGAGGAACTGTCGGCCGACCTCACCAAGGCCGAGGCCTCGGAGCACATCGAGCGCCTGCAGGAGAAGACCGGACGCGGCGCTTCTTCCTGAGCAACAGTCGTTGCTGTACGGCGGTCCGCAGTTCTGCGGACCGCCGTCTGGCATCCCCCTGACAGACCCCCGGTAGTCACCCCGGTGCCCCGGTTGGATGACACGTCACCACTTAGCGTCGTGGGCATGCGAACCACATCGACCTCCATCGGCCTGACCGTGCTCCGCGTCGTCCTCGGCGTCGTCTTCATCGCCCACGGTGCCCAGAAGTTCAGCCAGGGGATCCCCGGCGTCACCCAGGGCTTCGCCGGCATGGGCGTCCCCTTCGCCGAGGTCGCCGCACCCCTCGTCGCCGGGCTCGAGCTGATCGGCGGTGCACTCCTGGTGCTCGGCGTCGCGACCCGCGTGGTGGCCGTCCTCCTCGCCGTCGACATGGTCGTGGCCGGAGCACTGGCGCACCTGCCCGCCGGGTTCTTCTCGCAGGACGGCGGGTTCGAGTACGTGCTCGTCCTCGCTGCCGGGTCCCTGGCCGTCGCGCTCACCGGGCCGGGGCGGTACTCGGTCGACGCCGTCGTTGCGGGGCGGTCGCGCGGGCGTCGCGGCACCCAGGGGCCCGTCGCCGCCTGACCGCTGCAGCGTCCCCGACAGGTCGAGCCGGGCCGGGCCGGGCCGCCACGAGGCTCGGCTCGGTCATGCTCCCGCTGCCGGCTGCCCGTCGAGTGCGGCGTCGTCTTCAGCGGCGGCGTCGTCGTCGTCGGCCAGCACGGCCAGCACCTGGCGCGCGATCCGGCGGCCGGCCCGGTTCGCCCCGATCGTCGAGGCCTGGGGGCCGTAGCCGGCGAGGAACAGCCGCGGCTCGGCCGCCGACCGACCGTCCTCGACGACGACCCCGCCCGCCTCGGTCCGGAGGCGCAGCGGCGCCAGGTGCCGGAGGTCGGCGCGGAACCCCGTTGCCCAGATCACGGCGTCGGCGTGGACGTGCTCGCCGTCGGCCGTCAGGACCCCGTCACCGTCGAGTCGTGTGAACATCGGTTCAGCTTCGAGGAGCCCCCGGGCCAGGCCACGACGGATCCTCGGGGACACCGGCAACCCGGTCCCGCTGACGATGCTCGGCAGGGTGCGACCGGCCCGGGCAGCGCGGTCCTGGTCCGCGACCGCCGCCACGGCCGCGCCGGTCGCCAGGGCCGGGTCGTCCGACCAGACGACGGGACGCCGGGTGGACCACCGGGTCGACCGGGCGATGCCGTCCAGTTCCAGCAGGAACCCGATCGCGCTCGTGCCACCGCCGACGACCACGACGTCCTGCCCGGCGAACTCCCTCGCGTCGCGGTAGCCCGTCGTGTCGAGCTGCCGGCCACGGAAGGCATCGCGCCCGGGGACCCACGGCACGAACGGGGTGCCCCACGTGCCCGAGGCGTTGACGACCGCCTCGGCTCGGATCGTCCCCGCGACACCGTGCTCGTCGCGGGTCTCGACCAGCAGGGTGTCCGATCCGGGATCGTCACCGTGTCGGACGGCAGTCACCCCGACCGGCCGACGCACGCGGAGGTCGTGGTGCTCCTCGAACCGGCGGTAGTACTCGGCCACGACCTCCCGCGCCGGCCGCGACTGGTCGGCGTCGTCGAACCGGAGGCCCATCTCGTGCATCCCGGGCAGGTCGTGCACTCGGTGGGCGATGCCGAGCCGCAGGGCATCCCACCGGAACTGCCACGCGCCTCCCGTCCCCGGAGCACGGTCCAGGACCACCAGGTCGTGGCCCGCGACGAGGCCCGCGCGCTGCAGGTGCCACGCGACCGAGAGTCCGGCCTGACCAGCACCGATGACGACGACGCGGGCTCGTTCTGCTGGGCGGATCATCACCCTCGATTCTGCTGTGCTCGGGACGCGCCGGGCGAAGTCGGCAACGGGGTACATGGTAAAGTGACGGACAGATTTCAAACCACGAACCGTCTGTTCTTCCCGGGTGCGCACTCGTTGCCCGCCGAGACCGGACACGAGCCGACACAGAGGGGGTCACGCATGGGGCGCGGCCGTCAGAAGGCGAAGCACACCAAGGTCGCCCGGGAGCTGAAGTACTTCAGCCCGGACACGAACTACGGTGCTCTCGAACGCGAACTCTCCGTCGCACAGCAGTCGGACGAGCCGGACTACGTCGACCGTTGGGGCGACGAGTTCGGTGACGAAGGAGACCTCGAGAACCAGACGGACACGAACAAGTCCGCCTGACCTCCCGGTCGATCACGCCGCGCGCCCTCGGGCAGCGCGGCGTTCGTCGTCCCCGGGCGTGACCAGCCGCCGGGGTCGCCGGCGCGCCGAGGCCGTCGGTCGCCGGCTCGTCGGTCGCCGAGGTCGCACGAACTGCCGCCCCGGGCAGCCCCGAGCGGCAGGTCCTGCGACCTCGACGGAGCGCAGGCGGCGCGTCCTGCGACCTCGACGGAGCGCAGGCGGCGCGTCCTGCGACCTCGACCACGCCGGCAGGAGCCGACCAGCGCGCGGGGACTCAGCCTGCGTAGGACCCGACCAGGCGCACGGCCCCGCCGTCGACGCCCTTGGCACCCTGCTCGAACCCGGCCAGGTCGCGCGTGCCGATCGACACCGTGCCGACCTCCCACGCCGGCAGCCCGGCCGACCGGAGCGTCGCGGTCACGCCGTCGACCGACGCTGCCGAGACGACCGCGAACATGCCGATGCCCAGGTTCCAGGTGCCCTCGGTGTCCTCGATCGGCGTGCCGGCCAGCTCCGCGAGGACGCGGAACACCGGCAGCGGCTGCCAGGTGGAACGGTCGACCTCGACCCACGAGCCGACGGGCAGCACGCGCGCCAGGTTCGCCGCGATGCCGCCACCGGTGACGTGGGACAGCGAGTGCACGTCGCCCGGGTGTCCGTCGATCAGCTCGAGCAGCGGGGTCGTGTAGAGGCGGGTGGGCTCGAGCAGGGCCTCGCCGACCAGCCCGCCGAGCTCCGGCAACGTGTCGGTGTAGCCGATGCCGCGCTGGCTCAGGATGTGCCGGACGAGCGAGTACCCGTTCGAGTGCAGCCCGGAGGACTCGATCGCGATGACCACGTCGCCGTCCTGCACCAGGTGCGCGCCGAGCTGCGAACCGGCTTCGACCACGCCGACCGCGGCACCGGCGACGTCGTAGTCGTCCGGTCCGAGCAGGCCCGGGTGTTCCGCGGTCTCGCCGCCGACCAGGGCGGTGCCGGTGGCCGCGCAGCCGCGGGCGATGCCGGCGACGATGTCGGCGATGCGGTTCGGGACGACCCGCCCGCAGGCGATGTAGTCCGTCATGAACAGCGGCGTCGCGCCGACCACGACGATGTCGTCGACGACCATGCCGACCAGGTCCTGCCCGATCGTGTCGTGCTTGTCGATGGCCTGCGCGATCGCGACCTTCGTGCCGACGCCGTCGGTCGAGGTGGCGAGGAGGGGCCGCTCGTAGTCCTTGAGGAACGAGACGTCGTACAGACCGGCGAAGCCGCCGACCCCGCCCAGGACGGACGCGTTGTGCGTCGCCGACACGGCGGACTTCATGAGCTCGACGGCCAGGTCACCGGCAGCGGTGTCGACGCCGGCCTCGGCGTAGGGGTTGGGCATACGTCGTCCTCCGCAGGGCATGGCAGACTTGTTCGGTACCACCCGATCCTACGGTCTGGAGCACCCCGCGAATGTGCGGCATCGTCGGCCTCGTTGCGCAGGGGCCTGCAAACCAATCCATCTACGACGCCCTGCTCCTCCTGCAACACCGGGGACAGGACTCCACGGGCATCGCCACGGTCGACGGGCACGTGCACCACATGCACAAGACCCGCGGCCACGTGCGCGAGGGTTTCCGTACCCGTGACATGCGGGCACTCCTCGGGACGATGGGCCTCGGCCACGTCCGCTACGCCACCCGCGGTGCCGCCGCGAACGAAGAGGAAGCCCAGCCGTTCTACGTGAACGCGCCGTACGGCATCGTCCTCGTGCACAACGGCAACCTGACGAACACGCGGGAACTCACCCGCGAGCTGTTCGACATCGACCGCCGGCACCTCAACACGACCTCGGACACCGAGCTGCTCGTGAACGTCCTGGCGCACGAGCTGCAGGGCCAGGTCCGTGGCACGCACCTCGACCCCGGGCAGGTGTTCGACGCGGTCGAGCGCGTGCACGAGCGGGTCGAGGGCTCGTACGCCACGATCGCGACGATCGCGGGCCACGGCCTGCTGGCGTTCCGCGACCCGTTCGGCATCCGGCCGCTGATCCTCGGGCACAAGTTCGACGACGCCGGCAAGAGCGAGTGGGTCGTCGCGTCCGAGTCCCTGGTGCTCGAGTCCGGCGGCTACGACATCGTCCGCGACGTCGCCCCGGGCGAGGCCGTCTTCATCGAGATGGACGGCACGATGCACGCCCGCCAGTGCGCGAAGGACCCGCGCCTGGTGCCGTGCTCCTTCGAGTACGTCTACCTGGCCCGTCCGGACTCCGTGATGAACGGCATCTCCGTGTACGACGCCCGTCTCCGCCTGGGCAACCGCCTGGCGGACACGATCGAGCAGTACGCCCCGACCGGCGACATCGACGTCGTGATGCCGATCCCGGACTCCAGCCGCCCTGCCGCGATGCAGGTCGCGCAGAAGCTCGGCATCGAGTACCGCGAGGGCTTCTACAAGAACCGCTACGTCGGCCGCACCTTCATCATGCCGGGGCAGGCGGAGCGCAAGCGTTCGGTCCGGCAGAAGCTCAACGCGATGTCGTCCGAGTTCAAGGGCAAGAACATCCTGATCGTGGACGACTCCATCGTGCGCGGCACGACGAGCCGCGAGATCGTCGAGATGGCGCGGGCCGCCGGCGCGAACGAGGTCACCTTCACGAGCGCGGCGCCCCCGGTCCGGTTCCCGCACGTCTACGGCATCAACATGCCGACGCGCGCCGAGCTGATCGCCCACGACCGGAAGATCCCGGAGATCAACCGGGTGCTGGGCAGCGACCACCTGATCTACCAGGAGATCGGTGACATGCGCGACGCGATCATCGAGGGCTCGGACGTCACGGACCTCGAGATGAGCTGCTTCACGGGCGAGTACGTCACCGGTTCGGTGTCGCCGGAGTACCTGGCCTGGGTCGAGGCGAACCAGCTCAGCTGACGTCGGTTCCGCAACGCGCGGACCAACGGACTGGAGGCCCGTCACCAACTGGTGACGGGCCTCCAGTCCGTTGGTGGTCGCGTCCGCGACCGCAGCCTCAGCGCTCGGGGCGTTCCCGGGGTTCCGGCTCGACCGTGCGGTCGGTGTCGGGCACGTCTGTAGCGGCCACGTCGGTGTCGGGCACGTCTGTAGCGGCCACGTCGGTGGCGGGCACGTCGGTGGCGGGCACGTCGGTGGCGGGCACGTCGGTGGCGGGCCGGACGTGCGGTGCCGTGTGGTCCTCGAGCTCACCGTCGACGGTCTCCGGAGCCGGGTCGACGGCGACCCGCTCGGCCGTCAGCCGGGCCGCACGGCGGGACGAGACCTGGTCGAGCACGACGGCGATGACCGCGCCGACGAGCATGCCGATCGAGACGCCGTACAGGCTGAAGTAGCCGACGAGGCCCGCGAAACCGGTGGTCTCCTGCTGGTTGCCGCGATCGATGCCCATCGTGAGCGCGACGACGATGACCGTCACGAAGAAGCCGAGGACGGCGCCGCCGAGGATGAAGACGCTGAAACGGGGGGCGCGTCGGATGGTGACCTGGTCCGGGCTGGTCACCGCGTTCGGCGCCGGCACCGGGCGTTCGTCGGGTCGATCGGTGTTGCTCACGTCCCCATTGTCCCCCACCTTGGGAGGATCCACGCCCGGCAGTTCGTCCGGTGGACGCGAGATGATGGTGCAGGACGGAACACCGTCGAGGACGGAGGTGCGCGATGGTCGAGGAGGCCGCGTCGAGCGAGCGCCGTCCGACGACCGCCCCCGCCCGCCTGTCCTGGCCCGTGATCACCCGTGACGAAGAGGACCGCGCGGTCGCCGTCGTCGGTGAGCACCGGTGGAGTGTCGCCCTCGTGGGGGCCGCCGGGCTCGGGAAGACCACCGTCGCCGCTCGCGTCACCGACCGGGTCGCCGCGCAGGAGCGGGACACGGACCCGCTGGTCGTGCCGATCACCGCCGTGGCCGCCGGGTCCTCGATGCCCTTCGGCGCGGTGTCGGATCGGTTCGGGGACGTCCTGGGCGACGACCTGACCGAACCCGTTCCGGCCGAGGCGCGCCTCCGGGACGCCGCCGAGGCGGAGGGACGCGACCTGCTCCTCCGGGTCGACGACGCCGACCTGCTCGACGCCCTGTCGGCCCGCTACGTCGCCTGGCTCGTGCGGGACCAGCACGCGCGGCTCGTGCTGACCTGCCGGGACTTCACGGCCCTCGCCGAACCGCTGCGGGCGCTGTGGCAGGACGACCTGCTCGAACGCATCGACCTGGAACCGCTCGACGTGGCCGAGGCCTCGTCCCTGATCGAGCGCGCGCTCGGCGCCCCGCTCGAACCGGCGTCGGTGGAGCAGGTCCACCGGGCGACGCAGGGCAACCCGCTGTACCTGCGCGAGGTCGTGCGGGCCGGCCTGTCCTCGGGAGCGCTCGAGCACACCGCCCTGAGCTGGTACTGGCGAGGACGGGTCACGGCGTCGATGAGCCTGGCGGACATGTACCGGACCGAACTCGGGGCGTTGCCGGGCGAGCTCCGGGACGTCGTGGAGATCGTCGCCCTCGCTGAACCGATCCCGCTGTCCCGCCTGATCGCCCTGGTCGACGGACGCGACCTCGACCGCATGGTGGGGCTCGGCTTCGTCCGGATCGACTCGACCGACACCGGCAGCCCGGTCGCGCGCTCCTCGCATCCGCTCATCGGCGAGGTCGTCCGCGCCCTGGTGCCGGTCGCCCGCCGGACCTCGCTGTTCGCCCGCGCCAACGCCTTCCGCACCGACCGGCCGGAGGGGGCACCACCGGCAGCCCGACTCCGCTCGACCCTCTGGGCACTCGAGTGCGGCATCGTGCCCCCGGTCGACCAGCTGCTCGACGCGGCCCGGGTCGCCGGCGGCCTGCAGGAGCACGAGAGCGCCATCGTCCTGACGACCGCGGCCCTCAACGGCGGACCCGACGCCGGCCTCACCCCGACCGACCGGGTGCGCACCCACTGTCTCCGGTCCCTGGCCTACGGGTACAGCAGCGGGCGCGAGGCCGGCCGGCTCGACGCCGAAGCGGCCTGGGGCCTGGTGACCTCGGGCCCGCGGGTCGACGACGTCGCCGTGGTCGAGGCGTGCGAGACCCTCGCGAACCTCCGCCAGTTCCACGACGACGACACCCCGGCGGCCGTCGCCCTCACCGAGTCCGCGATGCAGTTCGTGGACCTCGAGACGGTCGAGCAGCTCCGGCTCCTGCGGCTGTCACACCTCGGCTGGGGTGGCGACTTCACCGAGGTCCGACAGGAGATCGAGCGCACCGGCGTCCTGCACGCCCCGGCGATCCCGCGGTCCTTCCTGCCGATCGCCGCCTGTGCCGTGGCGGCCCTCGGCACCGGCGGGCGACTCGACGAGGCAATCCGGCTCGCGCAGGCGTGCCTGGCCACGGCCGCCGTGCACCTCGAGGACTCCCCGTGGAGCGTCGGCGAGATCGTGTCCGTCATGCACCAGGTCCAGGTGTGGCGGGGCGACATCGCCGAGATGGTGACCCAGGTGCCGGTCAGCCGGTCGGACCCGTTCCTGAAGTACGACTTCACGCTCGAGCTGTTCGGCATCGGCAACCAGGCACTGGGACAACGCCGGTGGTCGGACGCCGTCACCGCGTTCACGGCCGCGTGCGAGCGGTACGCCGTCGACGACCCGGGCGGGTTCGCCGCCTACGCGTGGTCCCGTCTGGCGATGTCACAGGCGTACGCGGGCATGACGGACGCGGCCGCCGAGTCCGTCGAGCGGGCGCGGACGACACCGCTCCGGGCGATGCGGATCCTGGGCGACCAGATCGAGATGACCATCGCGTGGGCCGAGGCGCTGCTCGGCAACCCCGCCGGGCTCTACCGCGCCGACGAGCTGATCGCCCGCGGGACCGCGTCCGGCGCCTGGACACACGTGCTCTACGGGCAGGCGTTGCACTACGTGATGGACATCGCGGCCGGTCGGGACACCGCGTCGTCGCTCGACCGCCTGCAGGACGCGGCGGGACGGGTGGACGGGCCCCTGGCGAGCGCGATCACGCAGTACGCGGACGCACTGCGCTCGGGCGACCGCGGGTGGATCGCCAGCGCCCAGGCCGACCTGGCTGCGTGCGGGATGGCCGTGACCGCTGGACGTCGGACGCAGCCGCTGACGAAGCGGGAGTACGAGGTCGCCCAGCTCGCGGCCCAGGGGTTCTCGAACCGGCGGATCGCCGAGCACCTCGGGCTGTCGGTGCGGACGATCGACGCGCACATGTCGCGGGTGTTCGCGAAGTGGGACCTGCGCTCGCGGTCCGAGCTCGCCGAGATGGTCTGACCCGCCCTTCCGGACGGTCCGCCGGCCCCGCGGCCCCGCCGGCCCCGCCGAGACGCCGGCGTCAGTCCGAGACGCCGCCATCCGGCCGAGACGCCGCCTGATCCTGCGGCGTCTCGGGCGCACCGCGGCGTCTGACGGAGACGGGCCCGTCTCGACGCCGGGCGCCGGGCACCAGACGGACGACGGGCACGTGTGCCGCCAGCAGCCGAGACCAGGCAGCCGTCCTCGTCCGGACGGTGCCGCCCGCGTCCGGGCGCGACGGATCGACCGCAAGAAGTTGCGGGATGCAGCACGACTCGCCGTTCTCGTTGACACAGCGGGCCCGCTTTCGCGTAGCGTTGCGTGTGTCGCCGGGTTCGGACCCGTTCGGGTCGGGTCCGAATCCCGGCGACTTCAACCAGGTTAGAGAACCAGGTGCACGGTCCACATCGGTAGGACCTACCTAATTCCCGCCGGTATCGGCCTGGACCGGCGCAGGTCCAGGTCCGCGCCACCCCAGGACCGGCGCAGGTCCAGGTCCGCGCCACCCCAGGTCCGCACCGGCCGCCGTCTCCGCCTCCCGGCCGATGCGCCCGCGTCCCGCCGCCCGCCAGGCTCGACGGGTGCCGTTCACCATCAGCCACGCGGTCGTCGCCCTGCCGTTCCGCCACACCGTCCTGCCCGTCGCGGCCGTCGCGGTCGGCTCGATGGCCCCCGACGCCGTGCTCTTCGTACCCGCGCTGCCGCCGTACGGCTTCACGCACTCGTGGGTCGGCGTCGTCACGATCGACCTCGCGGTGTCGCTCGTCGTCCTCGCCGGGTGGTGGTTCCTCGTCCGGCCCGCATGGACACCGGTCCTGCCCGCCCGGTACCGCGCGCAGCTGCCCGGCTGGCACCGGCCCGAGCGGGTCCCGCCGGCGCGGGTCCCGCTGGTCGTGGTCGCCTGCGTGCTCGGCAGCGTGACGCACGTCGTCTGGGACGCCTGGTCGCACCCGCACGGCTGGTTCGTCCGGCACGTGGCGGCGCTCCGCTCCGATGTCGGTGGGCACCCGGTGTACTCGCTCGTCCAGGACGCGTCGAGCGCCGGCGGCCTGCTGCTGCTCCTCGTGCTGCTGCTGCGGTGGACGCGCCATGCAGCCACCGCCGGCGACGTGGCGGGGGTGGGGCGGGCCTCCCGTCCGGAGCGGTCCGGCGCGACCACCGCGGCGTCCGGCCGGGAGGCCCGCATCATCCCGGTCGTCGCCCTCGCCGCCGTCCTGCTGGTCGCGCTGGTGACCGCGGGGTCGGTCCTCGGCCGCGGGGGCGGGGTCGGGTCGCTCGTCGTCCGCGAGGCGTTCGTGCTGCCACCCACGGTCGCGGTGACGCTGGTCGTCGGGGCACTCGTGCTGCTGCTGGTGCGACGCGCGCGGTCGGCGGACCGGTCGGGGCTGCCGGACGCGCCGGAGCAGCGCGATGCGCCAGGGCAGACGGGCTCAGGGCAGACAGACGTGTCAGGGCGGACGGACTCAGGGCAGACGGACTCAGGGCAGACGGACCGGCAGGAACGCGGCGAGGTCCGCCCGTGACCCGGAGGCACTGACGCGTCGGGCCGTGTCGGGGTCGTCCCAGCGCAGGCGGCCGGTGGCGAGCGCGAGCCACGTCGCCGGGTCGGTCTCGACGACGTTCGGCGGGGTCCCGCGGGTGTGGCGGGGGCCGGGCACGGCCTGCACGGCCGCGAACGGCGGGACCCGGACCTCCACGCTGTTGCCGGGGACGTCCTCGGCCAGGCGCTGCAGGGTCCAGCGGACGGCGGTCGCCATCGAGGTGCGGTCCGTCGCGCCGGCGGTCACGGCCTCCAGGGCAGCCCGTCCGACGGCGTCTTCGATGGTCCTCGGCGGCATCTCCACAGGCTAGCCGGTGCACTGCGGGCGGCGAGTCGGGCTCGGTAGGGTGATCGCGTGCGAATCCTCGTCCTCGGTTCCGGTGCCCGCGAGCACGCGATCATCACGGCCCTCCTGGCGGAGCAGGCCGCGTCCCCGGACGGTGGCGGTCACGTCATCACGGCCGCGCCGGGCAACGCCGGCATCGCCGCCGACGTCGAGACGGTGTCGCTCGACCCGTCGAACGGCGCCCTGGTGGCGGAGTACGCGTTCGAGAACGACGTCGACCTGGTCGTCGTCGGGCCCGAGGCCCCGCTCATCGCCGGTGTCGCCGACCCGCTCCGCACTCGCGGCATCCCGGTCTTCGGTCCGGGCAAGGCCGCCGCGCAGCTCGAAGGCTCGAAGGCGTTCGCCAAGCGGATCATGGCCGAAGCGGGCGTCCCGACCGGACGCCCGGTGTACGCCGGCACGGTGGACGAAGCCGCCGCGGCGCTCGACGACCTCGGTGCCCCCTACGTCGTCAAGGCCGACGGGCTGGCCGCCGGCAAGGGCGTCCTGGTGACCGAGGACCGTCAGGCGGCGCTCGACCACGCGACCTACTGGCTGCAGCACGGACACGTCGTGGTCGAGGAGTTCCTCGACGGCGAAGAAGTGTCGCTGTTCTTCCTCAGCGACGGGCACGACGTCCGGCCGCTCTCCCCCGCGCAGGACTACAAGCGTCTGGGCGACGGCGACCTCGGGCCGAACACCGGTGGCATGGGCGCCTACTCGCCGCTGCCGTGGCTCGACGAGCGATGGGGCTCCGAGCAGGCCTTCGTGGACGAGGTCACCGAGCTCGTCGCCCTGCCGACCGTCCGCCAGCTCGAACACGAGGGCACGCCCTTCGTCGGACTGCTCTACTGCGGGCTCATCGTCACCGAGCAGGGCGTGCGGGTCATCGAGTTCAACGCGCGGTTCGGCGACCCCGAGACCCAGGTCGTGCTCCCCCGCCTGGCGACCCCGCTGAGCAGCCTGCTGCTGGCCGCCGCCACCGGGCAGCTCGGCAGCACCCCGCGGCCGGAGTTCCGTGACCAGGCGGCCGTCACCGTCGTCCTGGCGAGTGAGGGCTACCCGGAGAACCCGGTCACCGGTCGGGTCATCACCGGGGTGGACGCCGCGAACGCCCGTGACGGCGTCGCCGTCCTGCACGCCGCGACCGGCACCCTCGACGGCGACCTCGTCGCCACCGGCGGACGCGTGCTCAGTGTCGTCGCGACCGGGTCCGACTTCGCCCAGGCGCGCGACCGCGCGTACGCGGGACTGCACGACATCACCCTGCCCGGCGGCCAGTTCCGCACCGACATCGCCACGAAGGTCGTCCGATGAGCACCGCACCCGTCGTCGCCGGCTGGCGACACGTCTCGTCCGGCAAGGTCCGCGAGCTCTACGTGCCGGCCGACACCGCCGACGTCGCCGGCGCCACCGAGCTGCTGCTGCTGGCCTCGGACCGGGTCAGCGCGTACGACTTCGCGCTCGAGCCGCCGATCCCCGGCAAGGGCGAGCTGCTGACGCGGCTGTCCCACTTCTGGTTCGACCAGCTGCGCGACGTCCCGAACCACCTGCTCACGCCGAGCGGCACCACGACCCCGGTCCCGGCCGACGTCGAGGCCCGGTCGATGCACGTCATGCCGCTCCGGATGTTCCCGATCGAGTGCGTCGTCCGCGGGTACCTGGTCGGTAGCGGCTGGGCCGAGTACCAGCAGTCCGGCAGCGTCTGCGGTGTCGCCCTGCCCGCCGGACTGTCCAACGGCGACCGTCTGCCGGAGCCGATCTACACGCCGGCGTACAAGGCACCGCAGGGCGAGCACGACGAGAACATCTCGTTCGAGCGCACCGAGGAACTCGTCGGAGCGGCCGACGCGGCTGCTCTCCGTGACCTCTCGCTCGCGGTGTACTCCGACGCGGCGGCGATCGCCCTGCATCGCGGGGTCGTCATCGCGGACACGAAGTTCGAGTTCGGGCGCGACGCCGACGGGCTGATCCGCATCGCCGACGAGGTCCTGACGAGCGACTCCAGCCGCTACTGGGACGCCGCCGCGTACGAGTCGGGCAACCGCACGGACTCGTTCGACAAGCAGATCGTCCGCGACTGGCTCAGCGCCAACTGGGACCGCACCGGCACGCCGCCGGTGCTGCCGGACGAGGTCGTCGCCCGGACGGCCGCCCGGTACCGGGAACTCATCGAGCGCCTCGGCGCCTGACGCGGGTCAGGCGTCGCGGGAGACCACGACGACGGTCAGGTCGTCGCCCGGGTCGTGCTCGATCGCACGCCCGCGGACGCCGGCCAGGAACGCCCCGAGGTCCGACGACTTCCGGTACAGCGCACCGAGGCGGGACAGCGACGCCAGGGTCGAGTCCCAGAGCTCGAGCGCCCCGTCGCTGACCAGCACGAGCGAGTCCCCCGGTTCGAGGACGAGCTGCCCGACGGCACGGTCGATGCCGACCGGGTGCAGGCCGATCGGCAGGTCGACGGAGCGCAGGACGGTCTCGGTGCCGTCGGCGTGCAGGTGCAGCACGAGGCCGTGCCCCGCGTCGACGAAGTCGAGCCGGCCCGTGGTGGTGTCGAGTCGGCCGTGGAAGAGCGTGGCGAAGGCCTCGGCTGCGCTGAGGTCCGGCGCCACCTGCTCCTCGAGCGCGGCGACGGCGGTCGGCGGGACCTCGTTGCACCGGGCGAGCAGTGCACCGCGCATCCCGGCGGCGAGGAGGCCGGCGGCCATGCCCTTCCCCATCACGTCCGCGACGGTCAGGTCGACCGTGTCGCCGGCCACACGCCACTCGTGGAAGTCACCCGACACGATGCCGTACGGGATCGACGTGCCGCCGATCGTCCACCCCGGCAGGTCGACGGTCCGCGGCTGCAGACCCGTCAGGACGGCACGGATCCGGTCGTCGTCGAGGCCCGTGGCGAGCTCGCGCTCCGCCCAGACTGCGAGTTCCTGCAGCAGGACGACGTCGTCCGCGGTGAGGGTCCGGGGCTCCGGGTCGATGAGGCAGAGCGTGCCGACCTTCGTCGCGTCGGCGCCCACGTGCAGCGGGACCCCGGCGTAGAAGCGGACGTTCGGGTCGTCGTTCACCATCGGCAGGTCCGAGAACCGCTGGTCGTCGCGGGCGTCCGCCACGACCACGGGACCGTCCTGGTGCAGGGTCCGTCCGCAGAAGGTGTCACGGAGCGGCGTCGACCCGGGGAACACCGCGTCGGACTGCTGGGACTTGTGGAAGAGCAGGTCGTCGCCCGCCAGGTTGAGGAAGGAACCGGCGACGCCGAAGGCCTCGCGTGCGATCCGGGTGATGCGTTCGAAGCGCTCCTCGGGCCCGCTCTGCACCACGTCCAGGGCGGCCAGGAGGGCAGCACGACGAGCGGTTTCGGGAGCGGAAGCCTGATCCGCATGCTGCTCCACGTGCTCGATGCTCATGCCTCCACGCTAACGCGGATACCGGACAGCGCCCTCGTCCTGTGTCCAGAACGCATGCCCCCAGTGGACGGGTCACCCGGCCGCCGCCGCGTACTCTGGGGCCGTGCTCCGCCGTGTCGTCCCCGTCCTCGCCCTGGCCTGTGGCGCGACCCTGGCCCTCACCGGCTGCGGCGCGCAGAACCCGACCGGGCAGGTGTCCGTCACGGTGTCGCAGAACGCCGCCGACCACCCGTACCAGGTGAAGGTGTTCCTGCCGAACGGGGAACCGTCGTCGCACCAGCAGGTCTACCCGGGGGACACCGCCGACTTCGCGGGCGTGCCCCTCGGCGAGGTCACCGTCCGCGCCGGCGACCTGTGCCCGGAGCGGGCCCAGGTCCGTGCCGACCAGGTCGCGAAGGTGACGCTGACGACCGTCGGGTGCTGAGCCTCCCGGCCGGGAGGCGCGGTGCGGGCCCGCCCCGTCACCCCGCGGTGCGTCACCCCGCGGTGCGTCACCCCGCGCTGCGTCACCCCGCGCTGCGTCACTTCGCGCTGCGTCACTTCGCTTCGCTTCGGGCACCGCGTCCCACTCCGCGCCGTAGCGCGACAGCACCGACCACCGGTCGGCCGGCCAGGTGATGACGAACGCGCGGCCCACGACGTCGTCCAGCGGGACGTTGCCGTGGATGCGCGAGTCGGCCGAGTTGTACCGGTTGTCGCCCATCACCCAGATCCGCCCCTTCGGCACCGTGATCGAGAAGTCGTCACCCGACACCCGCTTCACGTCCGCCGGCAGCCGCACGTACGGCTCGTCGACGGCGTGCCCGTTCACCGACAGCCGGCCCTGGGCGTCGCAGCACTGCACGCGGTCGCCCGGCAGCCCGATGACCCGCTTGATGAGGTCGTCGCCCTGCCCCGGGCCGAGCCACGCGTTCGGGTCGCGGAAGACGACGACGTCCCCGCGCTCGAGCGGCATCACGTGCGGCACGAGCTCGTTGACGAGCACGCGGTCGCCGACGAGCAGGGTGTTCTCCATCGACTCCGACGGGATGTAGAACGAGCGCACCAGGTACGCCTTGACCAGGAACGAGGCGAGTAGCGCCAGCACGACGATGACCACCAGGTCGCGGATGAACCGCTTCGTCGACCTGCGGCGTTCGTCCGCGGGGCTCGCCTCGGGTGCCTCGGTGCTCAATGTGTCGCCACCACCTTCACCAGCGAGATGGCGAGCGCGACCGCGGCGAGCACGATCCCGCCCCACAGCCCCAGGAACGAGGGCCGCTTCCCACTGAACCGCTGCAGGACCACCCCGACCAGGCCGATGCGGACGACCAGGATGACGACCGCCGCGATCTGCGCGCCCTCTGCCGGCAGCCACCCGACCCACGCGGCCGCGTAGAGCACCGCCGGGATGAGCC
Source organism: Curtobacterium sp. CFBP9011 (assembly GCF_034045095.1). Classification (NCBI taxonomy): domain Bacteria; kingdom Bacillati; phylum Actinomycetota; class Actinomycetes; order Micrococcales; family Microbacteriaceae; genus Curtobacterium; species Curtobacterium sp. CFBP9011. Next base: position 210,149 of record NZ_JAXCWN010000005.1, on the reverse strand, counting down.
CGGAGGTCGCGATCGGGTTCGCGTTCCGGGTGATCACCGCGACGGTCTCGCGACGGGCGTCCTCGTCGTCGGTGGCACCGATCGAGTGCGCCACCAGGTGCGACAGGACGTGCGCCAGGTAGGTCAGGACCGCGGTCGCCAGCACCGTCAACACCGCGGCGCCGTGCTCGATCTGCTCCGGCGAGACCGCGATCGCGACGGCGAGCACGGTGATGTTGCCGTAGATGTACGACGACATGCGGTCGCGGGCCTGCTCGACCGGCAGGTCTTCGGGTCGCGGGCGGCGACCTCGGCGTTCAGGGGGCATCGGTCCATCTTGGCCCGTCCCGGCCGGGTCCGGCTGACGAGCAACCGGATGCGATGCCAAGGTGGTCAGGACCGTGCACCGCCGCACGGCCGGGATGGAGGCCCGCATGACGAACCGCAGACCACTCGCCCTGGTGACCGGGGTCGGCCGACGAGCCGGCATCGGCGCCGCGATCGCGATCCGCCTCGCGACCGACGGCTGGGACCTCGCGATCAGCTGGTGGGGGCCGTACGACGAGCGGGTGCACGGGGCTGCCGACCCGGCGGGGGTGGACGCGGTCGTCGCGGAGTGTGTGGCGGCGGGAGCTGCCGTGACGCGCCTCCCGGTCGACCTGGGGGATCCGGAGCAGGCGGCCGCCCTCGTCGGCCGTGCCGAGGCCGAGGCGGGCGCACCGGTGACCGCCGTCGTCATGTCGCACTGCGAGTCGGCGGACTCCGACTTCGCGACGACGACCGTCGAGTCGTTCGACAAGCACCTGGCCGTGAACGTGCGCGCGCCGTTCCTCATCGTCCAGGCCTACGCGCGACGACTGCGGGAGGGTGCCGACGTGCCGCTCTACCGCCGCCGGGTGATCGCGCTGACGAGCGACCACGTCGGGTTCAACCTGCCGTACGGCACCAGCAAGGGGGCGCTCGACCGGCTGATCGTCGGAGCGGCGATCGAGCTCGGCGACGTCCGGGTGAGCGCGAACACCATCAACCCGGGGCCGAACGACACCGGGTGGATGACGGACGAGATCCGGCAGTCCGCCGTCGACCAGACCCCGCTCGGACGGCCGTCGATGCCGACCGACACCGCCGCGCTCGTCGGGTTCCTGTGCGGGCCGGACGGTGGCTGGGTGAACGGGCAGCTGCTCAAGACGGACGGTGGGTTCAGCGCGAAGTGAGGGTGTCGGGGCACTCGGGCTCGTTTGGTTGACGCGTCAACGATCTCGGCGCAGACTGAGCGGATGAACTCGCAGGACCTCCTCGCCGCGGACACCGGGATGGGCGCCGTCACGCTCCGGGTCGCCGACCTCGATGCCATGACGGCGTTCTACCGGGACGGTGTGCGGCTGACGGTGCTCGTGCAGGAGGGGGCGCGGGTCGTGCTCGGGCGGCCGGCGGCGGGCGGGGGTGTGGTGTCGGCTGGTGGCACGGTGCCGGCGGGTGGCGATGTGCCGGTCGGGGGCACGGTGCTGGCGGGTGGTGCTGTGCCGGCGGGTGGTGCGCTCGACGTGCCCGTCGTCGTGCTCGAGCACGAGCCCGCGCTCCGGCACGCAAGCCCCGGACAGGCCGGCCTGTTCCACACCGCCGTCGTGTTCGACGACCGTGCGGACCTGGCCGCCGCGCTGTACTCCGTCGCCACGCGGTACCCGCAGTCGTTCACCGGCAGCGCCGACCACCTGATCAGCAACGCGTTCTACTTCACCGACCCGGAGGGCAACGGCGTCGAGCTGTACTGGGACCGCGACCGCACCGAGTGGTCGTGGACGCACGGGTCGATCGACATGGACACCGTGTACATCGACCCGAACGCGTTCCTGCAGGAGCACCTCACCCCCGAGGCGCTCGAGCACGCGGACGCCCGACCCGGCCGAGTCGGCCACGTGCACCTGTCGGTCGGGGACGTGGCCGCAGCGAAGGCGTTCTACGTCGACACGCTCGGCTTCGCGACCACCGCGGCGATGGGCAGCCAGGCGTTGTTCGTCAGCGCCGGCGGGTACCACCACCACATGGCGATGAACACGTGGAACTCCCGGGGAGCGGGTCGCCGGCAGCAGGCGCTCGGCCTCGGGTTGGTCCGGATCGAGGTCCCGGCCGTCGACGACCTCGGCGCGCTGACCACGCGCATGCGCGATGCCGGGGTGCAGACCGCGGACGACGGACGGACGGTCGCGTTCGAGGACCCGTGGGCGAACCGCATCGAGGTGACCACCGCAGGTCGCGGGTGACGTAATGGGCGTGCGCCGCGCCTCCCGGTCACCGTCATCGGGTGCGGAAGTACCGGTGCAGGTCACGCTCCCGGATCAGCGCGACGCTCGCGGCTCCCCCGACGACGACACCGACGAGTCCGAGCGCGCTGAGCACTGCGGCACCGGTGAGGATCGGCAGACCGTCGCCGGCCGGCAGGCCCCGGACCATCACGACGGACACGGCGAGTGCCAGCGTCGCGCCCACCGAGCCCCACGCCAGGTGTTGGACCGCGATGCCGAGCGCCTGCGCCGCCACACCGACCCCGACGTGACGGTCCGAGGCGATGGACAACCGCCGACGCAGCACCGCAGCGGACCCGACGATGAGCCCGAGTGCGAGCGCCACCGCCTCGAGCACGCCCGGGGCAGGCGGTTCGCTCGGGAGGAACGTCGTGCCGGATCGCGGGTTCAGCTGGCCGAGCGTCGACCGTTCGCCGTCCTCGGAACCGCTCGCCGGCAGCAGCGTCCGCCGGAGCGCGGCGACGGCGGACTCGTCCGCCGGCCAGATCGTCGCCCAGCACGTATCGAAGGGCGCGCCGTCGTCAGCGGCGGGTGCCAGGACCGCGTACGACAGCTCGGGGTCGCGGCCGTCGTCCGGGTAGGCGTAGACCCCGGCGACCGGGACCGGGCCGTCCGGGGTGGCGATGCGCTGGCCCACCCGGACGCCGAGGACGTCGGCCACCTCGGGGGCGACGACGACACCCGCGTCAGCCGTGGACCCGGCGACGCTGAACAGTGCGGTCGCTCCGCCGGTCACCTCGTAGGTCGGGATCGAGCTTCCCGGGAGCGCCGCGACGACCATGCCGTCCTCGGTCTTCCGGAAGGCCCCGGCGGCCAGCACGTTCGGCTCGTCGGCCAGTGCCGCGCACGCTCGCCCGTCGATCCGTCCGGCAGCCGTGAACACCTGCGTTGCGGCACCGGACGTCACCCACTGGGCGGCGGCGCGGACGTCGGCTGTGACGGTGACGGTCCGGCTGCCGACGACTCCGGCGAGCAGCACCGCCAGGACCACCGCGCAGACGACCCCGGCGCCGGCACCCGAGCTGAGGTCCCGCCAGGCTTCCCGGAGCACCTCGATCGTCCGCATGCGGGGCCGTCTCACCGGAACGCCCCGAGGTCCAGGACCGCCCCGCACGCCGCCCGGGTGGCGTCGTCGTGCGTCGCGACGACGACGGTGGTGCCGGCGGCTGCGAGTTCGGCGATCACGTCGTTCACCTCGGCCGCGGTCGTCCGGTCGAGTTGCGCGGTGGGTTCGTCGACGAGCATCAGCGTCGGGGCCGCAGCGACGCCCCGCGCGAGCATCAGCCGCTGCGCTTCCCCACCCGAGAGTTCGCGGAACCGCGCTGTGGCCCGGCCCGCGAGACCGAAACGCTCGAGGACGACCATGGCCCGGTCCTCGGCCGCACGTCGACGCATCCCTCGGGCGAGCAACGGCAGGGTCACGTGGTCGAGGGCGGTCCGGCGCGCCACCCCGTGCGGGTTCTGGAACACCCACAGCACGGCGGCGTCATCGGGCAGCTCCACGCGTCCGGAGGTCGGAGCGGTCATCCGGGCGAGGATCGCGAGCAGCGTCGACTTCCCGGAGCCGCTCGGGCCCACCAACGCCGTCACGGTGCCCTCGTCGAAGGTCCGGTCGACGTCGTGGAACAGCTCGGTGCCGTTCGGCCAGCGGTGCCCGACGCCGCTGAGGCTCACCGGCACGGCCGACCACCCTCCGGTGTCGCGCGGATGCGGTCGAGTGTGGTCCCCGATCCGGCCCGGACGAAGGACTGACCGAGTTCCGAACCGACGACCTCGACCCGGACGGGATCCCCGGTCACCGGTTGGACGCACGCGTGGTCGTCCCGGAGGTCCCAGAGCGCGGTCGGGGGGACGACCTGGACAGTGAGCGGCTCGGCGAGCGCCCACGTCGCCGGCAGCGTGGGGACACCGTCGGCGGACGCCACCGTCGCGGCGTACTCCGGCAGCACGCCGATCTGTGCGAGTGCTGCCGGGTCCGTCACCACCCCGTGGTCGTCGACGGCACTGCGGAACTGTCCGACGGTGATCGCACGCGGGCCGGCCACGACGTCCGCCGGGAGCTGCTCGATCCGTGCTCCGCGCAGTTCGGCGGGCAGCTCGACGAGCGTGCCGTCGGCGTCCACCGGCGCCCCGACCACTGCCGTGCAGGTCCGGACCGTTGCCTCTGCCGCGGGGATCCACGCGAAGGCCGAGCGCTCGATCGTGCCGTCCGAGAGCGCCGAACGGGGAACGTCGTGGGCCAGGAGGAACGACCGCGCTGCCCGGAGCGTCCCCGGTCCGACGATCCCGTCGACGGTGATCCTCGAACCAAGTCGAGCGAGTTCCTGTTGCAGTCCGCGGACGTCCTCGCCCCGGTCGTCGTCGTGGAGGTCTCGGAACAGCGGCGTCCCACTGGCCAACGCGATCACCGGCAGGTCGTCGACCCGGGCGATCTCCGTGCCGCTCCGGAGGACTCCGCCGGTCGCACACGACGACGACGTGACGATGCCGGTCCGGCTCGTGACCACAGCGCGGGGCGCACCGGTGTCGAGCGCCAGCTGCACCTGGTGTTCGTCGGCGTCCGACCGCTCGGTGACCGCCACCGTCTCGACCGGGGTCGCCGTCCGCAGGGCCGCGGGCGGATCGGCCGGGAGTGCGAAGACCGCGCCGACACCGGCGGCTGCAGCGACCAGCAGGCTGCCGAGACCGAGGAGCGAGCCGGACAGCATGCTGTTGCGCCGCCCGCTCATCCCTGCCGCCAGAGGCCGAGTGGGTCGAGTCGACACTGCACGGCAGCGGGGTCGTACTCGTCGAACGAGAAGCTGCCGGTGTCGTTCTCAGACCGCCATCGGCGTTCCGTGTAGTCAGCGCCGACGAGCCCGGACTTCCGCAGACACGCGGCGGTGATCTTCGCGTCGTCCTGCTTCTCAGGGTTCCGTCGAGTCTCGGTGAAGAGGTACGTGATGCTGTGGTCCCATCTGTCGAGGCACGCGAGCCGCAGCTGCTCGAGCGCGGCGTCCACGTCCTTCGTGAGTTCGCTTCCGTCCGAGGCCGTCACCTCGTAGGTGTTCTCCTCGGTCCACTCGAGGTCGAAGCCGCCGTCGCGCATGCACGTCTGCACTCGACGGTGCGAATCACTGACCTCAGCAGCGGTCACGACACCGTCCGCCAACACGTTCCGTTCGTAGGGCGAGCCCTCGTCTCGAGCCTGCGCGAACTCCGCACCCCATGGACCGTCCGCCGGTGCAGAGCGAGTGCCGTGACGAGCATCGGTTGAACCGGAGGTGCAGCCAGCGAGGGCTCCAGTCGCGAGCATCACGGCGAGGAACCGGACCGCCGTCGGTAGCGAGAGCAACTCACGCGCCGATCAGGCTCGGACCATTCCGTACTGCGTCACGTTGGGGTAGCAGAGCTTCTCGAACGACCAAGCATAGGCACCGACGGTGTTGCCGTACTTCTTCGTGCTGTTCTTGATGATGTTGAAGTGGACCGCCCTGCCGCACCCCGTGTAGTTCTTGCCCTTCGTCTGGGTGATCTGACCCCAGCACGCCGAAGCCGTCGCCTCTGGAGCCGACACTGCATCGAACGCAACCCCTCCGCTGACGACGATGCCGACGAGCGCAGTACTGATGAGCAACTTCTTCCTGATGGTTTCCTCTCTGTTCGCCACGGGCCTCGTGGCAGTCGGAACTGCTGCAATTTCGGAAGCAGAGTGCAGGTCCGCTTCTCGGCGGACCCTTCCGCTGCGCCGTCCGCTCATCCCTGCCGCAAGAGGCCGAGAGGGTCGAGTCGACACCGGGTCGCCTCCGGGGACCACTCCTCGAAGGAGAAGTGGTCATCGGCCTGTTCGCTCCGCCATCGCCGTTGTGTGTAGTCCGCGCTGACGACTCCCGAGCGCTGCAGACATGCCACCTGGATCGTGGCCTCGGCCCGGTGCTCAGGGTTCCGTCGGACCGCGTCGAACAGCATCGAGATGTGATGGTCGAACCGCCGCGAGCAGTCAGCCAGGTACGACGCGACCTGTTCGATGCTCTCGCTCTGACGATGCAACGGATCGATGTCGGCAGCACCGTCACGGTGTTCCTCGTACCGGTACCCGTGGCCCCGCATGCACGTGCTCGTCCGTGCTCGTGCATCAGCGCGTTCGTCGGCGGTGATCACCCCGTCCGACAGGATCCCCACTTGGTACGGAGCCACCGCTGCCTCCGCGAACTCCACCGCCCATGGACCGGCGGCAGCGAAGACGGCTGGGTCGATCCGATGAGGGGTCGGCTCGACGGGACCTGGAGCCGACTGGGCGCATCCGCTCAGGGCCAAGGCGGACACCGCCCATGCCACGCACCACCGCCGCCGCCTCACGGCGTCCGCCACAGCCCGAGCGGATCGAGCGTGCACTGCCTCGCTGCCGTGTCGTACTCCGGGAACGAGAACACCCCCGCGTCGTACTCGGCCCGCCACTTCCGCTCGCTGTAGTCCTTGCCGACCAACCCGGCCTGCTGCAGGCACCTGACGGTGATCGCCGCCTCGTCTTGCTTCTGCGGGTTCCGACGCGTCGACTCGAAGAGGAAGGTGATGCTCTCGTCGTACTTCTTCTCGCAGGCTTCGAGAACACGGTTCGTCTTGCTCATGTCGTTACTCGGCGGCGCACCCTTCAGGCTGCCGATCTCGAATCCGCCATCAGTTGCGTAGGAGATCGAGTACCCGGAATCGGCCAGGCATCGGCGAACGTGATGGTGAGTTTCCTCGAGCTCAGCAGCTGTGACCCTCCCGTCGCTCAGCACGCCTGCTTCGTAATCTGAGACGCCGAGTGACAGCGCCTCGCGGAATTCAGGTTCCCACGGGCCGGCAGATCCGAGTGGCGCGTCGATCTCGGGCGTCGGTATCGGCCCAGCATTCGCACTCGAGCACCCCGCGGCGACGAGCGAGACCACGGCCGCGCCGACGAGAGCCCTGCAGACACGACCGCGATCACGCCCGCTCATCTACTTGGCCGTCATGCCGTACGACACGACGTTCGCCCAACAGGCGTTCTGCGTCGAGTACTTGCCCCGCCCGACCCAGGCGCCGTACCGCGGGTTGCTGTTCCTGATCGCGTCCCAGTGCCGGGACGACGAACACGTGTTGTTCTTGCCCTTCCAGATGCTGACCGAGCCGTAGCAGGCCGCCGCCTCTGCCCGGGGTGCGGTCGCGGCATCGAGCGCGACCGTGCCGCTGACGAGCGTGCCCACGACGGCTGCGCCGAGGATCAACTTCGTGATCATGTCCATTCCCTCCATCTCTGCGAGCCCCTCGCAGTGATGTGCAACGTATTACCCTTCACCGGCCGACGCAACTATTCATGTCGCATCTCGAATAGCCCAAGATGGGCGTATGAGCGAAGACATCCGGTGGGAGGTGGTCGAGGAGAGCGCACTGACGCTCACCGACCACGAGGCGATCGCAGCGATGCTGGCGCAGGCGTTCCCGAGCTGGTCGCACTGGTACGTCGGGGGCCGGAGCTGGTCCGGGATGCAACCCGAGCGCCGCGTGCTCGGCCGGACCGCGGACGGCGTCGTCCTGGCCCACGTCGGCATCCGCCGGATGTTCGTCACGGTCGGCGGCGAGGACGTCCTGGTGGGCGACACCGGCCTGGTCGGTGTCTCACCACGCTTGCAGGGCACCGGGGTGGGCCGCGAGCTGATGGAGCGGGTGCACGACGTGCTCGACGGGCTCCGCGTGCCGTACGGCTTCCTCGGCGCCGGCGAGGACCGGATCCCCTTCTACGCCCACATGGGCTGGCACGAGTTCCCCGAAGCGATCGGCACCTTCAGCGCCTTCACCGCGGAGGGCGCCGGCGTCGTCGAGACCGAGCAGGGCGGCTGGATGGTCCGGCCGGTGACGGCCCGGCTCGAGGACTGGCCGGAGGGTCCGATCCTCCTCAACGGCCAGCAGGTCTGAGAGACCCGATCCCGACGCGCCCGCCTGTGGTCGCCGAGCGGTCAGGAACGGTCGCACCGGGCCTCCCGGAACGACGGTTGCTGACCACTCGACGGAACTGAGCGGGGAGTCTCGACCGGTCGGGGCGCCATGCGCTCCGGGCGGCCGAGCAGGCGGGCCGACAGACAACAGACGGGAGGCGCGGTGCGAGTCGAACTCGCACCGCGCCTCCCGTCTGTGCCCCAGTTGCTACGCCTCGACGGCGACCTTCTGCGGGTCCTCGTTCGAACCCGGCGCGCTCGGCGCGACGGCCGCACGGACGCGCGCACCGAGGTCGGGGTCCACGCTCGTCCAGTAGGCGAAGACGCGCTCCCGCAGGTCGTCGCGCGTCACCTTGGAGACGTGGCCGGCGATGTTGCCGACGAGACGCTCGCGAGCGGCGTCGTCGAGGACCTCGCGGTAGAGCGTGCCCGCCTGGCCGAAGTCGTCGTCCTCGGGGTGCAGGGTCGCGGCGGAGCGCTGGAGCGCACCGTCGGACTCCCAGCCCGGGGCGTCGTCAGTCGCGGTCGGGTCGGCGTGGGCGCCACCGAGCGAGTTCGGCGCGTACACGGGGACTTCCGACTTCTGGAAGTCGAAGCGCATCCCGCCGTCCTTCGAGTACGAGTGCACCTCGTTCTTCGGGGCGTTGACCGGCAGCTGCGCGTGGTTCGTGCCGACCCGGTAGCGGTGGGCGTCCGCGTAGCTGAAGATGCGCGCGAGGAGCATCTTGTCCGGGCTGGCCGCGATGCCGGGCACGAAGTTCGAGGGGGCGAAGGTCGCCTGCTCGATCTGCGCGAAGTAGTTCTCCGGGTTGCGGTTGAGCTCCATCGTGCCGACCTCGATGAGGGGGTAGTCCGCGTGCGGCCACACCTTCGTCAGGTCGAACGGGTTGAAGCGGTACTCGGCCGCCTCGTCGTAGGGCATGACCTGCACCTTGAGGGTCCAGCGCGGGAAGTCCTGGCGCTCGATGGCCTCGTGGAGGTCGCGGATGTGGAAGTCCGCGTCCTCGCCGGCGATGCGGTCGGCGTCCTGCTGGGTCAGGGTCTTGTGACCCTGCTCGGTGATGAAGTGGTACTTCACCCAGAAGCGCTCGCCCTCGGCGTTGACCCACTGGTAGGTGTGCGAACCGAAGCCGTCCATGTTCCGCCAGCTGGCCGGCAGACCACGGTCACCCATGAGCCACGTGACCTGGTGCGCCGACTCGGGCGACAGCGTCCAGAAGTCCCACTGCATGTCGTGGTCGCGGAGGTGCGAGCCCGGCAGGCGCTTCTGCGAGCGGATGAAGTCCGGGAACTTGATGCCGTCGCGGATGAAGAACACCGGGGTGTTGTTGCCGACGAGGTCGTAGTTGCCCTCGGACGTGTAGAACTTCAGCGCGAAGCCACGGGGGTCGCGCCAGGTGTCGGGCGAGCCCTGCTCACCGGCGACGCTCGAGAAGCGGGCGAGCATCTCGGTGGTCTGGCCGGGCTGGAGGAACGCGGCACGCGTGTACTGCGAGACGTCGTGCGTGACGGTGAAGGTACCGAACGCTCCGCCGCCCTTGGCGTGCACGACGCGCTCCGGGATGCGCTCACGGTTGAACTGGGCGAGCTTCTCGACCAGGTAGTGGTCGTGCAGGGCGAGGGGGCCGTCGGCCCCGACTCCCATGGAGTGCTGGTCACTGGAGACCGGGGCCCCGCTGTTGGTCGTGGTGGTGGGCGTGTTCTGGTCGGACACGGTTCCTCCTCAGGTGGAACGTAGGTTCGGTCAGGATGGCTCGGGTCGGTTCGCAGCCACGGCATCGGTGTCGATGCCGCTCTGCTCGGCTGCCGCACACTGCTCGCAGATCCCCCAGTAGGTGACCTCGGCGGTGGTGACGGCGAAGCCGTGGGTCTCGGACGGCGTCAGGCACGGTGCGTGTCCGACGGCGCAGTCCACGTCACCGATCGCACCGCACATGGTGCAGACGATGTGGTGGTGGTTGTCGCCCGTCCGCCGTTCGTAGCGGGCGGGGCTGCCCGCCGGTTCGATGCGGCGCACGAGGCCGGCGCCGGTCAGTGCGCCGAGGACGCCGTAGACCGCCTGGTGACTGGTGGTCGGGAGTTCGGCGGCGAGCGCCGTGACCAGGTCGTCGGCGGTGGTGTGCGGTCGGGTCTCGATGGCCCGGAGGGCGGCGAGACGCGGCGCGGTGACGCGGAGGCCGGCTCCGCGGAGCAGTTCGGTGCCGTCGACCATGCGGAGCCCTTCTCTTGCAGGATTCAAGACAACGCCCACTGTACACGGCTGAGGCGGTCGTGCGGGCGACACATGCGCCTCCCGGAATGCAATGTGTCACGATCGTGTCGCGATCGGCTGGACCCTGCCTGGGAGGGGTGGAACGACCGGTAGCGTCCTGCCATGTCCATGCAGCAGGCCGACGCGTCGGCGAACACCGCTCAGGACGTCCGGGGGGCCATCGCGCAGCGGGACCTGGTCGTCGACCTCATCCGGACGGCCTGCGTCGTCCTCGTCGTCATCGTGCACGTCACGATGGTCGGCGTCGGCTCCGACGCCGCGGGTCTCCGGGTGACGAGCCCGCTGCAGGAACTGCCCTGGTACGTGGCGGCGACCTGGATCGGCCAGGTCATGCCCCTCTTCTTCGTCGTCGGCGGCTTCGCGAGCGCGGTCGGCTGGCGCAGCACCGTCGCCCGTGGTGGTGGGGCGCGGGACTGGGTCGCGACCCGGCTCGTGCGGCTGTACCGGCCGGCGGTGCCCCTGTTCGCGGTGCTCGCGATCGGGCTCGGCATCGCAACCGTCCTCGGGACACCGGCGGACCTGCTGAGCGAGCTGGCGTTCGGGATCGGGTCGCCGCTCTGGTTCCTCGCCGCCTACGGAATCACGCAGTGCTGCGTGCCGCTGATGGCCCGGCTGCACGCCAGCGCTCCGTGGCGCACCCTGGCGGTGCTGCTCCTGCTGGCCACGGTGGTCGACGCGGTCCGCCTCGGCACCGGGGTCGCCGAGGTCGGGCTCCTCAACCTCGGTCCCGTGTGGCTGTTCGCGCAGCAGCTCGGGTTCCTCTGGGCCGACGGCTGGTTCGCCCGACGCTCGAAGCTCCTGCTGGCGGGAGTCGCGGTCGTCGCCTACGCCGTCCTCGTGCCGATCACCTCGGTCGGACTCTGGGCGCCGGACATGCTGCAGGACCTCAACCCGCCGATGCTCCCGCTGGCACTGCTCGCGGTCGGGCAGGCCTGCCTGGTCCAGCTCGTCCACGCCCCCCTGACGCGGCTGATGCACACCCGTCCCGCGCAGGCCGTCGTGTTCCTGCTCGGCCGCGACGGCATGACGATCTACCTGTGGCACCTGCCGCTCTTCATCCTGCTCAACGGCATCGGGCTGCTCGTCGGGCTGCCGTTCCCCGACCCGGGCTCGCGCACCTGGTGGGCCACCCGTGTGATCGCGGTGGTCGTCCTGCTCGCCGCCACCCTCGGCGTCGCCCGGGCCGTCCGGCGCTTCGACCGCCCGCTCCCCCGCCTGGTCCCCGGTGCGGACCGCCCGGCCTGGCCGGTCCTCGCGGTCGCGGCGCTCTGCACGATCGGCCCGGCGTTCGCGGTGATGCAGCTGCACCTCTCGTTCCCGCTCGCGCTCCTCGGAGCGGTCGCCATCCCGGTCGGCACGGGGTTGCTGAGCAAGACGGTCGCGGCCCGGGGCGTGCGGACCATGTAGGGATCCTCATCTGGCGGAGCCGGGTCGGGCCTCCCGTCCGGAGGAAGATGTCTCCCGCAGCGCGACCACCGGGAGGCACCCCACGCCGTCACCCTCCGAGTTCTGGAGCACCTGGCACCTCGACCCCCTGGCGGCGGTGCTCCTCGTCGTCGCGGCCGTCGCGTACGGCGCCGGTCTCGTCGCCGCACACCGCCGCGGCACCCGCTGGCCGTGGTGGCGGACCCTGGCGTTCGTCGCCGCGCTCGCCCTGTTCGCCGTCGTGCAGTTCGGGATCGTCGGCCAGTACGACCGCCAGCTGCGGTGGGCCTTCGTCCTGCGGATCGCCGTCCTCTTCTTCGCGGTCCCCACCTTCGCCGCGCTGTCCGGCCCGTTCGCGTTGCTGCGGACGGGAGGCCCGACCCACCTCGCCGAGTCCGCCGACGCCGTCCTGCGGTCGCGCCCGGCACGGTTCCTCGGCAACGCGATCGTCTCGCCGTTGGTCGCCCTCGCGCTGTTCTGCGTGATGCTCACTCCGCTGGCGGCCGTGCTCCGGCAGTCCCTGGTCAGCAGCGTGGGGATCACCGTCCTGGTGCCCGTCCTCGGCTTCGGCCTGCTCGCACCGCTGTCCGAGGTCGGGGTGCTCCGCTCCTCTGCCTTCGCCACCGCCGAGTTCCTGCTGGCGTTCGTGGAGCTCGTGCTCGACGCGGTGCCGGCCGTCGTGATGCGTGTCAGCGACCACGTGCTGGACGGAGCCGGACGGGTGGCGTTGCACGTGCCGTGGGCGCCGTCGCCGCTGCGCGACCAGCACCTGGCGGGCGACCTGCTGTGGTTCATCGCGGAGGTGGCGGACGTCCCCGTGCTCATCGCCCTCTTCATCCGGTGGCAGCGCTCCGACCGCCGCGAGGCTCGCGAGGTCGACGACCTGACGGACGAGCAGATGGACGCGCTGACGCGGGAGCACCTGCAGCGTCGGCCCTGAGGGGTGAGGGGCGCGGGCCGGAGGTCCGGCCTGCCGGCGCGAGCGGGCGGAACACCAGGGTCTGCGCACTTCTAGCCGCGCAGATCTGCCCGTTCGATCCGCGCCGGGCGTCCGCTGCGCGCGAGCGGGCGGAAGAACCGGGTGCCGCGAGCACAGGGGGTGCGAATCCGCCCGCTCGACGCGGGGCGGGCCTCCCGGGCTGGCTGGCAAGTGCGCGGGACGGGGTGAGCGGGCGGAATCGCCCGCCCAGGGCGACCCGGGAGGCGCGTATCCGCCCGCTCGCCAGCCTGCGTCCGCCTCGGGGACGACTCACGGGCAGCGCACCTCCGCGAGCGGGCGGAATCCCCCGGTTCCGCGGACGCCAGCGGCGCACTTCCGCCCGCTCGGCAACCACGCCGGCTGGCCCCGACACCGCCGGGGACCGCTCCGACACGACGGAACCCCGGCCCCTCGAGGAGGGACCGGGGTTCCGGTGGTGCAGGACGCTCGGGCTACGCCTCGACGTGCTTGCCCGGGTGCTGCCCGGCGGCGAGCTCGTCCGCGGCGGTCGCGGGTGCGGCGGCCGCGGCGTGGGCACCGACGTGCTCCCGCTCGTCGTCGGCCGGAGCCGCGTCGGCGGACCCGTCGGGCTGCGTGGCGACCGATCCGGTCTGCTTCCAGGCGACGGTCTGCTTCGGCTTCGCCAGGAACAGCGCGGCCACGATGGCGGCGATGAGCACGACGGCCGGCAGGACGAGGGACTGGCCCATGGCTCGCGAGAACGGCTCGAGCAGGAACCCGGGCAGCGACCCGGTCTGCTCGGCACCAGCGCCGGAACCGCCGGACTGCTGCGGGAACTCGGCGGTGATGCGGGCCTCCATCAGGGCGGCGATGCCGGCGGAACCGAGCACTGCACCGATCTGACGGGTGGTGTTGTAGACGCCCGAGCCGGCACCGGCCAGACGCGGCGGCAGGTTGCGCGTGGCGGAGACGGACAGCGGTCCCCACATGCAGGCGTTGGCGAGGCCGAGCAGGGCGCTCGGCAGGAGCACCCAGCCCCAGTCGGCGTTGGCGGCGATCAGCGCACCGAACCAGAACAGGCCACCGGAGAAGCAGGCGAGGCCGAAGGAGGCCACCCAGCGCGGGTTCCAGACGTTGAGCTTCTTGCCGACGAACGGCGCGAGACCGGCCGAGATGACCGCCTGCGGCACGAGCAGCAGTGCGGCCTGGGTCGGCGAGAAGCGCAGGACGTCCTGGGCCCAGAGCATGATCGGCAGCGCGAAGGACGAGATGGCGACGCCGACCGCGGTGATCGCGATGTTCGCCAGGGTGAAGTTGCGGTCCTTGAACAGGCCGAGGGGCAGCAGCGGTTCGCCCTTCTGCACGCCCTGCCAGACGACGAACGCGACGAGCACGACGATGCCGGCGATGATCAGCGACCAGACCGAGATCGGGCCGGTGATGGTGCCCCAGTCGTACGTCTCGCCCTCCTGGATGCCGAAGACGAGCAGGAACAGACCGACGGCGGAGAGCACGATGCCCAGGTAGTCGAAGCGGTGACCGTGGCGCTCGAAGGACGGGACGAACTTCTGCGCGAGGACGAACGCGACGATGCCGACGGGGACGTTGACGAAGAAGATCCACTCCCAGCCGAAGCCGTCGACGAGCAGGCCGCCGACGATCGGGCCGACGAGCGACGCGACACCGGCGACCGCACCCCAGAGGCCCATGGCCGCGCCGCGGTTCTGCGGCGGGAAGATCCGCGTGATGACGGACATCGTCTGCGGGGTCATCATCGCGGCGCCGAGGCCCTGCACGACGCGGGCGAGGATGAGCATCTCGATCGACCCGGCGAGACCACACCACAGGCTGGCGAGGGTGAAGACGACGAGCCCGACCTGGTAGAGCACCTTCGGGCCGAAGCGGTCACCGAGACGGCCGGTGATGAGGAGGGGCACGGCGTACGCCAGCAGGTAGGCGCTGGTCACCCAGATGACGGCGTTGATGTCGGCGTCGAGCGCCTTCGCGATGGTCGGCGTCGCGACCGAGACGATCGTCGAGTCGACGAGGATCATGAAGAAGCCGACGACGAGTGCCCAGAGCGCTGGCCACGGCTTCTTGCCGTGCTCCAGGTCGGCGGCGGTTGATGCGGATGTCATCGAGTGGTGTCCTTGCTGTTGCTGTTCATCGTGTTGTCTGCGGGGGCGTGGGGTCCGGGACCCGGACCGCCCCAGGGGACGTCGCCACGCTCGATGCGTGCGACGGTGGCGTGCAACCACTCGATCTGCGCGGCGAGCATGGCACGGACGTACGACACGTCCAGCCAGTACCGCTCGGGCAGGTCCTTGGCCCGGACGACGTCGAGGATCTCGTCCGTCTCGGCCTGCTTGCGCTCGAGGGCGGAGGCACGTGCGGACAGGGCGCAGACCGCCTCGTCGCGCGCGATGTTCTCGATCTCGGCGACGGCCAGGTGGAAGACCGGGTACTCGTCCGCGGGCTCGGCGAGCAGGTGGAGCAGACCGTCGTGGAGGACCGTCCTGCCCTGGTCCGTGATGGCGTACGTCGTGCGCTCGGGCCGGTTCCCCTCGCGCTCGGTACCCACTGCCTGGGCGTGACCGAGCTCGACGAGTCGCCCGACCTGGTGGTAGAGCGTGCCGGGCCGGACCTTGACGTTCCGGGCGTCCCGTCGGTGCACCATCGTCTGGAACATCTCGTAGGGGTGGGTGGGACCCTCGTTCAAGAGCCCGAGTGCCGCGTAGGCGAGGGGCGTCAGTTCCGACACCGTGCCTCCCGGGGGTGTGTGGACGTGCGAGTGGTTCTAACGGTCGAAGCCGAATGTTCGACTTGGAATAGTACGTCGTGGACCAGTTCTCCACAAGCGCCCGACGCGCCGTGCGCTGGACCTAGACTGGACACGTCCCCACCCGACCCCTGTGCTGGAGTGAACACGTGCCAACGATCGTCGTCGAGGTCATGCCGAAGGCCGAGATCCTCGACCCCCAGGGCAAGGCCGTGGGCAACGCCCTGGCCCGCCTCGGCAAGAACGACCTGACCAACGTCCGCATCGGCAAGCGATTCGAGGTGTCCGTCGACGGCCCCGTCGACGACGCCACGCTCGCCGAGGTCCGCGAGATCGCGGTCGACGTCTTCTCGAACGCCGTCATCGAGGACGTCGTCTCCGTGAGCGTCGTCGAGTGACGATGCGCATCGGGGTCATCACCTTCCCCGGGTCGCTCGACGACCGCGACGCCCAGCGCGCCGTGCGTCTCGCCGGGGCGGAGCCGGTCGCGCTCTGGCACGGTGACCACGACCTCCAGGGTGTCGACGCGATCGTCCTGCCGGGCGGGTTCTCGTACGGGGACTACCTCCGTGCCGGTGCCATCGCCGCCAAGGCCCCGATCATGGCCGAGGTCATCGACGTCGCCGGCAAGGGCATGCCCGTGCTCGGCATCTGCAACGGCTTCCAGATGCTCGCCGAAGCCCGTCTGGTCCCCGGCGCGCACACGCGGAACGCCCACCAGCAGTTCATCCGCCGCGACCAGGTGCTCCGCGTCGAGAACGCCGACACCGCCTGGACCTCGGGCTTCGACGCGCAGCAGGAGATCACCATCCCGCTGAAGAACGCCGACGGCCGCTTCGTCGCCGACGCGGACGAGATCAAGCGCATCGAGGACAACGGCCAGGTGGTCTTCCGCTACGTCGGCGTCAACCCGAACGGGTCGATCGACGACATCGCCGGTGTCTCGAACGAGCGCGGCAACGTCGTCGGCCTGATGCCGCACCCCGAGCACGCAACGGAGCCCGGGTTCGGCCCGGACACCCGCGCCGCCATGGCCTCCGGTACGGACGGCCTCACCTTCTTCACCTCCGTGATCGAGCGCGCGCTCGTCAAGTGACCGCGACTCCAGCGCCCGCGACTCCAGTGACAGGGAACGACAACACCGTGACCACGCCCGTCCGCCCGAAGCCCGACACCGTCCAGGACGCCGCTGAGACGCCCGACAAGGAACAGCCCTACGCGGCGCTCGGGCTGAAGGCCGACGAGTACGCGAAGATCCGCGAGATCCTCGGTCGCCGCCCCACCTCGGGTGAGCTCGCCATGTACTCGGTCATGTGGTCCGAGCACTGCTCCTACAAGTCGAGCAAGAACTACCTCCGACAGTTCGGCAAGAAGGTCACGCCGGAGATGACCAAGAACCTGATGGTCGGCATGGGCGAGAACGCCGGTGTCGTCGACGTCGGCGACGGCTGGGCGGTGACCTTCAAGGTCGAGTCGCACAACCACCCGTCCTACGTCGAGCCGTACCAGGGCGCGGCCACCGGTGTCGGCGGCATCGTCCGCGACATCATCTCGATGGGTGCCCGTCCGGTCGCGGTGATGGACCAGCTCCGCTTCGGCGCGATCGACCACGAGGACACCGCACGCGTCGTGCACGGCGTCGTCGGCGGCATCTCGTTCTACGGCAACTGCCTGGGCCTGCCGAACATCGGCGGCGAGACCTACTTCGACCCGGTGTACCAGGGCAACCCGCTGGTGAACGCCCTGGCGGTCGGCGTCCTGCGTCACGAAGACCTGCACCTGGCGAACGCCTCCGGTGCGGGCAACAAGGTCGTGCTCTTCGGTGCCCGCACGGGTGGCGACGGCATCGGCGGTGCCTCGATCCTCGCGTCCGACACCTTCACCGAGGGCGGCCCGACCAAGCGTCCGGCCGTCCAGGTGGGCGACCCGTTCGCCGAGAAGGTCCTCATCGAGTGCTGCCTCGAGCTGTTCCAGAAGGAGCTCGTCGAGGGCATCCAGGACCTCGGCGCCGCGGGCATCTCCTGCGCGACCAGCGAGCTCGCGAGCAACGGCGACGGTGGGATGCACATCTCCCTCGACGACGTCCTGCTCCGCGACCCGTCGCTCACGGCAGAGGAGATCCTCATGTCGGAGAGCCAGGAACGCATGATGGCGGTCGTCCGCCCCGACAAGCTCGACGCCTTCCTCGAGGTCGTCGGCAAGTGGGAGGTCGAGACCAGCGTGCTCGGCGAGGTCACCGGCACCGGCCGTCTCGTCATCGACTGGCAGGGCCAGGAGATCGTCAACGTCGACCCGCGCACCGTCGCCGTCGACGGCCCCGTGTACGACCGCCCGGTCGCCTACCCGACCTGGATCGACGCGCTGCAGGCCGACGGCGCCGAGTCGCTCGACCGTCCGGAGACCGGCCCGGCCCTCAAGGCGCAGTTCCTGCAGCTGCTCGGGTCGCCGAACCTCTCCGACAAGCGCTGGGTCACGAACCAGTACGACACGTACGTCCTCGGCAACACCGCGCTGTCCTTCCCCGACGACGGCGGCATGATCCGCGTCGACGAGGAGACCGGCCTCGGCGTCGCGATCGCCACGGACGCCAACGGCCGCTACTGCCAGCTCGACCCGAAGCAGGGCGCCCGGCTGGCCCTGGCCGAGGCGTACCGGAACGTCGCCGTCACCGGTGCCGTCCCCGCCGCGGTCACCGACTGCCTGAACTTCGGCTCGCCGGAGAACCCCGAGGTCATGTGGCAGTTCTCCGAGGCCGTCGAGGGCCTGGCGGACGGCTGCATGGAACTCGGCATCCCGGTCACCGGCGGCAACGTGTCGTTCTACAACCAGACCGGTGACACCCCGATCCACCCGACGCCCGTCGTCGGTGTCCTCGGCGTGATCGACGACGTCGCCAAGCGCATCCCCTCGGGTTGGCAGGATGACGGCCACAACATCTACCTGCTCGGCACCACGAGCCTCGAGCTCGACGGTTCGGCCTGGGCCGGCACCGTGCACGACCACCTCGGTGGGCGTCCGCCGATGGTGGACCTCGGGCGCGAGAAGGCCCTGGCGGAGCTCATCGCCGCCGCCGCCGACGAGCAGCTGCTGACGAGCGCACACGACCTGGCGGACGGCGGCCTCGGCCAGACCCTCGCCGAGTCGGTGCTCCGCTTCGGTCTCGGGGCCCGCGTCGTGCTCGACGAGCTCGAGTCCCGTGACGGCGTGGACACCGCGACCGCGCTGTTCTCCGAGTCGACCGGCCGCGTCATCGTGACCGTCCGGCGCGAGGACGACGTGCGATTCCAGGGCCTCTGCACGGGCCGGGGCTACCCGGTGCTGCGCATCGGTGTGACCGACGCCACGTCGGGCTCGCTCGAGGTCCAGGGTGCGTTCGAAGCGACGATCGACGAGCTCCGCGGTGCACACGGCGCGACCCTGCCGTCGTACTTCGGCGACGTCATCAAGGAGAACGTCACCGAGGGCTACGTCGGTCGCGGGCCGCTGGACGACCACGGCTCCTTCTCGCCGCGCACGGACTCCTGACCCCGGTGCCGATCGTCACGCTGCCCCTGCCGGAACTGGTCGACGGTTTCGGCCCGGTGCCGGACGGCATCGAGCTCGACGTCTGGGACGTCGAGGCGCCGTACGCACGGGCCGACGAGGTCGCCATCGCGTTCCTGCCGTTCTACTTCGGTGGACGACACCGGTGGCAGTTCGTGCACGACCTGCCGAACCTCGAGCTGCTGCAGCTGCCGAGCGCCGGGTACGAGTGGGCGACCCCGCACGTGCCCGGTCATGCCCGGCTGGCGAACGGCCGCGGCATCCACGACGACGAGACCGCCGAGTTGGCCGTCGGGTTGGCGCTGACCTCGCTGCGTGAGATCGCCGCGTTCCAGTTCGACCGCGCCGAGCAGCGGTGGGACGCGCGCGTGACCCGGTCACTGGCCGACCGCCGGGTGACCGTCGTCGGCTACGGCGCGATCGGCTCGGCCATCGCGACGCGCTTCGAGGCGTTCCGCACCCACGTCACCGTCGTCGCCCGGACCGCTCGTGAGCAGGACGGCCGGCAGGTGCACGCGTTCGGCGAGTTGCCGGAACTCGCCCGCACGACGGACGTGCTCGTGCTCATCGCGCCGCTCACCGACGAGACCGAGGGACTCGTGGACGCGGACCTCCTCGCCGCACTGCCCGACGGCGCGCTCGTGGTGAACGTCGCGCGCGGCAAGGTCGTCGACACGGATGCTCTGGTGGCGGAACTCCGCTCGTGCCGGATCTCGGCGGCGCTCGACGTCACCGATCCGGAACCCCTGCCCGCCGACCACGCGCTCTGGACGACACCGAACACCGTGCTGACGCCGCACGTCGGCGGCAACACGGACCTGAGCATCCCGCGGTCGCTCGACCTGATCCGGCGTCAGGTCGCAGCACTGGCAGAGGGCCGGGCCTTCGAGAACGTCATCGACCTGCCGGTCGAACAGGCCTGACCCGACGGTCGAGCAGGCACGGCCTGGACCAGGCCTGACCACTGCGCCGGAGCGGACAGCGAACGCTGGTCACCCGGGACGCAGACCGGCTACCCCAGCGGGATGACGCAGGCCGGGCTGCCGACGGCGATCTGCCCGACCGCCTCCCCCGGCACGCCGTCGTCCCCGACCGGCAGCACCGCCACGGCGTCCGACATCTGGTTCGCGACGAGCAGGTAGCCGGGCACCCGGGCGAAGTGGCGCGGCCAGACCCCGCCGGCCGAGGCCGCCCCGACCACGTGGAGCCCGTCATCGACCGTGTCGAGCACCACGATCTGGTCGCGGCCACGGACGGCGACGGTGACCAGGCGGCGCTCGTCGACCTCGATGTGGCTGAGGAGCGAGGGCACATCGGGGCCGTTCAGGACGGAGGTGGCGCAGACCTCCCGGAACGACCCGGACTCGTCGCGGCGGAGGCGGTACACCCGCCCGTCGAGTTCGCCCGCGACGATCAGGTCCCGGTCGACCCAGGCCATGTGCCGCGGTCCGGCGCCCGGTGTGACGTGGTGCACCCGCAGCGGTTCGATCGAGACCGAGCCGGCGTCGGCGCTGATCCGGAACTCGTGCAGGGCGTCCCCACCGAGGTCGGCGACCAGCACGGTGCCGTCGGGTGTGGCGATCGACTGGTGGGCGTGCGGGCCTTCCTGTCGGTCTTCGTCGGGGCCGGTGGCGTCGGGCAGGACCTCGGTCGCGAGGGCAGCGTCGGGCAGCACGGCGGACACACCGGCACCCTGCCCCGCGACGCCGTGCACCGCAGCGCTCGCGCCGGCGTCAACGCCAGCCCCAACTCCAGCGCCACCGCCATGCACCGCACCCGCAGACGACGCCGCATACGCTTCCGCCGCCTGCAGCGACACCGCGGTCACCGTCCCGGAGACGTAGTTCGTGACGACGAGCGCCCCCGAGGGGTCGACCCGCACGTGGCAGGGTGCGTCCCCACCGGCGGGGGCGTCCCACAGGTGCTCGAGCGCGGACCCGGACCGGCGGAACGCGTGGACCCCGCCGTCGATCGTCTCGGAGACCGCGTAGACCCGGTCCCCGTCGACCGCCAGGAACGACGGGTCGTCGAGCACCGCGACGGTCGACACCACGTCACCGTCGAGGATCGAGATGCCGGTCGCGTTGCCGCCCCCGGTCGGCGTGTACGAGCCGATCAGCAGGTGCAGCGGCGGCAGGGTCACAGTTCACCGACGGCGATGCGCTCGTGGTGGTGGATGACCTCCGCGACGATGAAGTTGAGGAACTTCTCGGCGAAGGCGGGGTCGAGGTGCGACTCCTCCGCCAGGGCTCGGAGCCGGGCGACCTGGGTCTGCTCGCGCGAGGGGTCCGCAGCCGGCATGCCCGCCGCGGCCTTGAGGTACCCGACCCGCTGCGTGTACTTGAACCGTTCGGCGAGCATGTGGATCACGGCAGCGTCGATGTTGTCGATGCTCTGCCGGATGCCCTGCAGCTCGGCCACGGCGTCGTCATCGGTCGTCCCTCGGGCCTCGTTCATGGTCAGAGCCTACTGATCGAGGGGGTCGCGGACGAGATGTGACCGCACGATCCTCCCGATGCTGGGAGGATGGTCATCATGACGGTTCTGCTGGCGATCTCCGGTGTCTTCGCGGTCCTGGCGGGCCTGGTGCACGCGTACATCTTCTTCCTCGAGTCGGTGGCGTGGACGAGCCCCCGGGTTCGACGCATCTTCAACATCTCGAGTGAGGCCGAGGCGCAGGCGACCCGCTCGCTCGCCTTCAACCAGGGCTTCTACAACCTGTTCCTGGCCATCGGCGCGATCCTCGGTGTCGTGATGGTGCTCGCCGGCAACGGTGCGACCGGCTGGACGCTCGTCGTCTTCTCGTGCGCGAGCATGCTCGGTGCCGCCGTCGTCCTCGTCGGCACCGGCCGCAAGTACCTGCGGTCCGCGTCGATGCAGGGTGCCTTCCCGCTGCTCGCGCTCCTGTTCGCGTTCGTGGGCTCGCTCGCCGGATCCTGACCCGCGCCTCCCGTCCGGCACGCGACGCGCCCGGCCTGGAGGCCCGCCCCACCCCGCGCGGACCGGCCCACGTCCGGCGCCCTGCCGGCCCGGACCGCGCAGCCCGCTGCCGCGGCACCCACGCACAACACAAACCGGCCCGCACCACGACATCCCGTGGTGCGGGCCGGTTCCGGTTGTGCGGGTCCCGCTTGCGCCGCGCAGCGCCCGCCAGGCGCAGCGCCGTGGCGCCCCAGCGCCCGCAGCGGCTCCGGCGCCCGCAGCGCCCGCGGCGGCCCGGCGCCCCCCGGCCTCAGCCGAGCTTGGACGCGAACTCGTCCGGCAGCCGCTTCAACGCCCACTCGATCGCGGCGGTCGTCCCGAGCGAGAACGCGTTCGAGACGTCGGCGTCGTCCACGACGATGGAGTGCCCGGCCTCGACCGACGGCACCTTCTGGAACAGCGGGTCCGCGGTGGCCTTCGACGCGTCGACGTAGATCGGCAGCACGACGGTCAGGTCGGCGTCCAGCAGGTCGAGGTTCTCGTTCGACAGTGAGACCGAGAACTGCTTGCCGGCGGCCTTGTCGATCGCGGACGGGATCGTGAAGCCGAGGTTCTGCATGAACGTCGCGCGGCTGTCGCGGGAGGCGTAGACGCCGAAGCCCTCGGACGTGTACGCGCCGATCGCAGCCGTCTTGCCCTTGAATTCCGGGTGCGCCTTGCGTGCGGCGGCGTACGAGTCGTCGAGGTCGCTGAGCAGCTTCTTGCCCTCGGACTCCTTGCCCAGAGCCTTCGAGATCATGTCGACCTGCTGCGTGGTGGAGGTGAGGTAGTTCTCGCCGCCCTTCGGGATCGCGACGGTCGGGGCGATGGCGGACAGCTTGTCGTAGCGGTCCTTGTCGCCGGAGGACTTCAGGTCGAGGATCAGGTCCGGCTTGAGCTTGAGGATGTCTTCGTAGCTGGGCTCGAGCGTCTTGATGATCTTCGGGGACTTCTTGTACGCCCCCTTGAGCCACGGGCCGACGCCGTCGCCACCGAAGGCGAGCCAGTCACTGGCGCCGACGGGCTGCACGCCGAGTTCGAGGGCGGTCTCAGCGTCTCCCCAGCCGAGGGCGACGACACGCTTCGGGGCGGAGTCGATCGTCGTGGTGCCGAGCCCGGTCGTGATCGACACGGGGAAGGCGCCGTCGGACGAGCCGGCGGCGGACGACGAGGACGAGGGGCTCGACGAGGAGCAACCGGCCAGCACGAGCGCGGCCGCGACGACGGCGCCGGCCGCGGCGAGCACACGCCCGGAACGGCGCTTGGAGAGGGAGGATCGGATCACGAAGGGTAGCCTAACCTAAGGGCTCACAGACCGGGTGGGCGTCGGGTCCTGCCTGGATAGGCTGCGCGCGTGGCCCTCACCTTCCCTGACGCCGACCGCACCGAACTCGCCGTTCTCGGCTCCCCGATCGCGCACTCGCTCTCCCCCACGCTGCACGCTGCGGCCTACGACGTGCTCGGGGTGCCGTTCTCGTACGGGAGGCACGAGGTCGCCTCCGGTGGGCTCGCCGCGTTCGTCGCGGGGCTCGGCTCCGAATGGCGTGGCCTCAGTCTCACGATGCCGCTGAAGCGCGAGGTGCTCCCCCTGCTCGACCGGACGACCCCGCTCGTCGACGAGCTCGGGGTCGCGAACACGGTCGCGTTCCGCCGCGAGGGCTCGTCGGTCGTCCTGGCGGGTGCGAACACCGACGTCGAGGGGATCGTCCGCCCGGTCGCGGCGCTCGGTCACGTGCCGGGCGAGGCCACGATCCTGGGCGGCGGGGCGACCGCGGCGAGCGCCCTCACTGCGTCCCTGCGACTCGGCGCCTCGCTGGTCCGGGTGTTCTTGCGTGACACCGGCAAGGCGGGCGACCTGGTGCTGCTGGCGGCTCGACTCGGTGTGACGCTCGAGGTCCACGACCTGCGGGACCTCGGTTCGGCGGACCCGATGGGCTTCGTGGTGTCGACGCTGCCGGGGGGCGCGGCGGACGAACTGCCCCTCGTGCCGTCCGGTCCGGACGCGGTGCTGTTCGACGTGGCGTACGAGCCGTGGCCGACCCGGGCCGCCACGGCGTGGACGGCGGCGGGCGGCCGGGTGCTGAACGGCCTCGACATGCTCAGCGAGCAGGCGATTGGGCAGATCCGTTTCTTCCTGACCGGGGACGAGGACGAACTGCTGCCCGCCGAGGCCGAGGTCCGCCGGGCCATGCGCGCTGCCGTGGGCCTGCCGGAGACCATCGGCTGACGCGGGCCACGGCGAGACGCCCCCGTCCCCGTCCGGCGCCGCCGATCGCCCGAGACGCCGCCGACTTCCGCGGCGTCTCGGGCAGACCGCGGCGTCTCACCGAGACACCGGCGTCTCGTCGGACGGACGCCCGCAGCTCAGCTGGCCACCAGGACGAGTGCAGCGATCAGGAAGCACGACAGCCCTCCGATCGCGAGCACCACGATCACGATCGTGACGGGACCACCGAAATGCTGCGTCCGATGGCCGTTCCGACGTCGCGATAGCCGACGTTGTGCCTGCGCGCCAGAGGTGGCCACGACTGCCAGCAAGACGCCGAGCGCAACGATCACGGAGCCGTCCATCAGACGCAGACGCGCTTGCTGGACCACTTGATCCGGTTCGCCCGGTCGAGCAACACGGTGCCGACGAAGACGTCTGAGGGCTTCCGCAATGCCATGGTCTGCCTTCCGTTCAGGATCGCGACGACGTCGTCGCTCGTCGATCCTGCCAGATCTGGTATTCCATACACCGGGATTTCTCAGATGAGACCATCGGGTCCCGCATCCCTCCCCACCGACCGCCCGTCAGGCCACGACGCCGTCGACGTAGTACCAGTGCCCGCCCTCGCGGACGAAGTCGCTCGTCTCCTCGAGCGTCCCGCGCTCGGTGTCGGAGCGCCACCACGCGCGGAAGGTGACGGTGCCGGCGGAGTCGAACGGGCCTCCCGACCGGGTGCCGACGATGTCGAGCCGCGTCCAGCGCTGCCCGGGGTCCAGGTCGAGCGACTCCGGCCGGGTGCGCGGGTGCCAGCTGCGGAGCAGGTACTCCGGCAAGCCGAGCGCGAAGGCGGAGAACCGCGACCGCATCAGCCGCTCGGCGGTGGGTGCGGGCGCACCGGCATGGAGGGGGCCGCAGCACTCGTCGTAGGGGTTGCCGCTCAGGCAGGGGCAGCGGTCGGGGCTCACCGCTCCAGCCTAGGGAGCGGTGAGCACCGCGGGCGCGTCAGTCGACGAGCGAGAGCGTCACCGTGATGTTGCCGCGCGTGGCGTTCGAGTACGGGCAGATGGTGTGCGCGAGCTCGACCAGCCGCTGTCGTTCGGGTCCGGCGACGCTCGGTGCGTAGACGTCGAGCTCGACGGCCAGGCCGAAGCCGCCCGAGCCGTTGCCGCCGATGCTGACCTCGGCGGAGACCTCGGCGCCGGTGGTGTCCAGCGTCAGCTCACGGCCGGCGGCGTGCAGCGCGCCGAGGAAGCAGGCGGCGTACCCGGCGGCGAAGAGCTGCTCGGGGTTGGTGCCCTCGCCGCTGCCGCCCATCTCCTTCGGCGGTCGGGTGTCGAGGTCGATCCGGTCGTCCTCGGTGCGGACGTGTCCGTCGCGGCCGCCTCCGGTGGCGTGGGCGGCTGCGGTGTAGACGATGTCGAGACTCATGCCGCCAGGTGATCGACCGTCGCTGGACGATCGCTGTGGAGGCCCGGGGTCGCGCGACCGGGGCGCCGCACCACCGCAGATGGCCGGGCGTGTCCGAGCGATCCTCAGCGGGAGCCGGTAGACAGGGGCCGTGTTCCGACTGGGGTGGCAGGTGTTCCGTGCGCGGTTCGGCGAGGACGTCTCGCCGAAGCGCTTCCGACGAGCCGTCACCGCGGGCGTCGTCGTGGGGCTCCTCGCAGCCCTGGTGCTCGGCCTCACCGCCGTGAACACCGGCTGGATCGACTCCGGACCCGTCCGGGCGACGATCGTGGTGGCGCTCGCCGCGCTGGCGGCCGGCCTGGTCACCGTCGGGTGCTTCCCGCTCGCGCAGACCCACGAGCCGCTCGCCACGATCGACGGCGAACGAGTCCGTCCGGAGACGATGCGGCTGGCCCGCGACTCCGTGCAGCGCTACCTGGTCCCGCAGCCGCCCGAGATGCGACCCGAGGACCGCGCCGACGTCCTGCACGACACGGCACTGGTGCGGCGGACACTCGTGGTCGACGTCGCACGGGCCGCAGCGGTCCTGATCGGCTGCTCGCTCGCGGGCATCGCGCTGCTCACCACCAGCGAACGGGCCACGGTGGGCTTCACGATGACACTCCTGGTCGTCTGGACCCTCCCCGCCACGTTCCTGCAGCTCGGCCGGACCGAGCGTGCGCACCGCGCCGCAGCCGCGTCACCGCCGTCCGAGACCCCTGCCACGCCCTCGGCCGCACGCAACCGGTTCCCGTCCGGATCGAAGATCGGGCTGCCCGGAGACTGACCCGGGTGACGCCAGGCGCCACTCGGGACAGGATGAGCGCATGGACCCCCGCCAGCTCTTCGCCACGACCGCGGCCTGGTTCGTCGAGGTCGTCGATGCCCTCCCGACGCCGGCGGACGACCCCGCGCTCTGGACCGCCCCGGCGCTCGGCGTCTGGGACGTCCGCGCCCTCGTCGGACACACGAACCGCGCACTGCTGACCGTCGCCGCCTACCTGTCGGCGAAGGACTCCCCCGACGAGTCCCACGACGTCGTGGACGCCGTGGGCTACCTCCGCGCCACCGCGGGCTCCGTCGCCGACCCCGACGACGTCGCCGCCCGGGGCGTCGCCGCCGGCGCTGCGCTCGGCTCCGAACCGGCAGCTGCGGTGGCCTTGGCTCGTGACCGCGCACTCGCTGCGGTCGACACCGCTGGACGGGAGGCCCGCATCACCGTCGTGGGCGGCCTGCGTCTCACCGTGGACGAGTACCTCCGCACCCGGGTGCTGGAACTCGTCGTGCACGGGGACGACCTGGTGCGTGCGGTCGCCGGAGCCGGCCACGTCGTGGACGTCGCGGTGCCGGTGGAGGCGGTGCGGGCCTCCAGTCTGTTGCTCGCCGAGGCGGCGGTCCGGCGTGGGGACGGGCCGCTGTTACTGCGGGCACTGTCGGGCCGCGGCACGTTGCCGGCGGGCTACAGCGCGCTCTGACCGCGGGGGTACCACAACTGTTCGCTTCGGCGTACAGTTCTGGTACTCGTCGTCGCGCGAACGGAGGAGCCATGGCCGAGATGACCGCCGCCGAGTACGCGGCTGCCCAGGGCATCTCCGTGCGCCGGGTGCAGGCAGCAGCAGCGTCCGGAGCCCTCCCCGCCCGCCGGCTCGCCGGGCGGTGGCTCATCGATGTCGGAGCACCACGACGCAGCCGGGCCGGACGGCCGCTGTCCGCACGGTCGTCCCGAGCGCTCTGCAGCCGTCTCTCCGGCGACACGGACTGGGCTGACGGCCTGTCGAACACCGAGCGAGCGCGGGTCCGCGCCCGCTTGGACTCGCTCCCCGAGTCGCGGGTCCCGTGGCAGGTCATCGCCGACTGGACGCGAGCAGAGCATGCTGCGCCGGTCGGGTACCGGGTGGCGGACGGCGACCTCGACGACCTCGCGCAGGACCGCCGGCTGGTCGCCACCGGTGTCAGTGATCCGCGCGTCGGCGTCAGCGACGCGGGGATCGTCGTCGCGCACATCGCCCGCGCCGATCTGGAGACGGTCGAGCGGGAGTTCCTCCTGGTGCCGGTGCGCGACCGTCCCAACGCGCTGCTGTACGTCGACGACGAGCGCCCGAACCGACCCGTTCCACTCGGAACGCTGATCTTCGACCTCGCGCACAGCGCCGGATCTCGCGAGCGCTCGGTCGTGGGCGACCTGGTCAGGACTGCGCTGTGACCGTCATCGCACCGCCCCTGCGCCCGGTGCAGGCAGCTGCATGGCCCGCTCTCTTCGACCTCCACGACCGACTCCCGACCGGCTGGGCGCTGGTCGGGGGTCAGATGGTGCAGTCCTTGTGCTGGGAGCGCGGCGCGCTCCCCAACCGTCCGACTCACGATGCCGACACTGCCCTCGACGTCCGAGCCCGGCCACGCATGCTCCTCGAGTTCACGACTGCGCTGCGCGAGCTCGGCTTCGTCGCCGACGGCGAGAGCTTCGAGGGCCACCAGCACCGCTGGGTGCGAGGAGGAGCACAGATCGACGTCCTCATCCCACGGTTCCTCGGCGAGCGCGCTGCAGGTCGGCGAGGCGCGACCGGGGGGACGACGATCGCAGCGCCCGGCGCACAAGGAGCGCTCTGGCGAGCCGTTCCGGTGGAGTTCGTCGTCAACGGCAGGACCGGGATCGTCCCTCGGCCGACGTTGCAGGGTGCGCTGCTCTCGAAGGCAGCCGCGGTGGAGATCGTCGGCGCTGACCCAGACCGACATCTCTCGGACATCGCCACCTTGGCAGCGCTGGTCACTCGACGTGACGCCGTCGGCGCTGATCTCACGAAGACCGAACGGCGGCGAGTCCTGTCCGCAGTGGCCCGGATCCGTCGGGATCCGTCGGTCCTGCGGGCTGCTGGCGTGGACGAGGTCACACTCGAACGCCTCCAACTGGCGATCCGCGCCAGCTGACCAGCACCCACGTCAGCGGCTCCGTGCACACTGGGCTCATGTGTGGCCGCTTCGTCGTCTCCGACACCACCGCTGACCTGCTGCCCGAACTCGTCGGGGAGCTCGCGGCGCGCACCGAGCACGTCGACGAGGACACCGGCGAGGTCCACGCCGGCCTCGCGCCGAGCTGGAACGTCGCGCCGACCGACCCCGTGTACGCGGTCCGACAGCGGCACGGGCAGCGCGAACTGCCGCAGATCAGCTGGGGCTTCGTGCCGAGCTGGGCGAAGGACTTCCAGAAGCAGCGCCCGAAGCCGATCAACGCCCGCATCGAGACCGTCGCCACGAGCGGCATGTTCAAGCGGGCGTTCGCGACGAACCGGTGCATCGTTCCGGCGCAGGGCTACTACGAGTGGGTCGTGCGCGAGGACGGCAAGGAGCCGCACTTCGTCCACGAGCCCGGCGGAGCGCTTGCGATGGCCGGTGTCGTCAGCGCCTGGCCCGACCCCACGAAGCCCGAGGACGACCCGGACAAGTGGCGACTGTCGCTCGCGATCATCACGCGGGACGCCCACGTCGCTCCGGGTGAGGTGCACGACCGGATGCCGGCGTTCCTGACCCCCGACGGCTACGACGCCTGGCTCGGCGACGGTGCCGGCGCGAACGACCTGCTCGCCCTCCTCGACCGTGAGTCACTCGAGGTCGCGGCAGGCCTCGAGCAGTACGAGGTCGCTCGGACAGTGAACAGTGTGCGGAACGACGGGCCGCACCTCATCGAGCCGCTGTTCTGATCGCCCGCTCCTCCAGGGGGATCCACCCCTCCGTCACCGCGAGGCAAGACCTCCGAGGTAGGCGGTGAGGACGCGACGTGAGTCGATCGGGCCGACGCGAGCGATGCGGTAGAGCAGGAGCGCGTCGACCAGGCCGACGAAGTCGACCGCGGCCGCAGGGGCGCCGGGCACGCCCAGCGCGCGGAGGATCTGCTCTGCGGTGGCGATGAGTGCGGCGCGGAGGGGGTCCGCCGCGGTCAGGGGCGTCCGCAGCGCATCGTCGGCCCGCAGTTCGGTGAGCAACGCCAGTCGCGCTGCCTGGGCATCGTGCTCGCGCGCCAGTGTCTCGAGGAACGCCTCCGCGATGCGGATCGCGGTATCGACGTCGAGGACGGGAGGCACGGCCACGGTCTCGAGCATGGCCGCGAGACGTTCGGAGATCCGAGCGACCACGAGGGCCGTGAGTTCGTTCCGGCTCCGCGCGTAGTAGGAGGTCGATCCCGCTGGGACCCCGGCCTCTGCGTCGACCGCCCGGTGCGTCAGCGCGCGCACGCCCTCGCGTGCGACCAGCCGCAGACCAGCGTCTGCCAGGGACTTCCGCCGCTCAGACACCAGTCGATCGTAGTATCCTCTACATCTGTAGAGACACGAGGGGGACGGCATGCAGGTTGCAGTGGTGGGTGGGGGCGCTTCCGGACGCGCGATCGAACGGGCGCTGCAGGCACGGGGGTGCGACGTGACGCAACATTCGCGAGCGACCGGTTTCGACGTGCTCCGTGACGACGCCACGAAGCGACTGGCGGGAGCTGACGTCATCGTCGAGGCGACCGGCATGTTCACCACGAGCCGGCGGCGCGCCACCGACTTCTTCGGCCACTCGACACGAGCGATCGCCGCAGCCGCGACGGACCTCCAGGCGCACCACGTGCTCCTGTCGATCGTCAACTGCACGCTGCCCGCGGTGCAGGGGTACGGGTACTTCGCCGGCAAGACCGTCCAGGAGCAGATCGCGAGGGACGTGAGCCCGCGACTCACGATCGTGCGCTCGACACAGTGGTTCGAGTTCGCTCGACAGAACCTCGAGCGGATGCGGACCGGGCCGTTCGCACTCGTGCCCGGCATGACCATCGCGCCGGTCGCACTCGACAGCGTCGCGACGGTCGTCGCCGACGTCGCCACGGGCCTCCGGACCGAGACAGAGGTCGACGTTGCGGGCCCGGAGACGATGACGCTGTGGGAGATGACGCGATCCCTGCCCGACCGGGGTGTGGTCGCGGTCCCGTTGCCGATCCCGGGCGCGATGGGGCGGGCCTTCCGGAACGGGGCGCTGGTTCCCGGAGCAGAAGCCGAGGTCATCGGTCCGCGGTTCGCAGAGTGGCTGGGGAGCCAGGAGGCAGCGGACTCCGCGGCACGATGAGCAGACTCGCCACTGTCTACGGTGGTGCCATGCGGTCCCTCACCACCCTCGACGCCTGGTCGGCAGACGACGTCGAAGCGGTCTTCGCCCTCGCTGACGCCTACGACCGGGGCCGCGGTCCGACGACGCATGGTGCAGCCGTCCTCTTCTTCCCGTCGACGAGCCTGCGCACGCGTGTGACGTTCGAACGCGGAGCGTCCCTGATGGGCTTGCAGCCGATCGTGTTCCCGGACACGACGCTCGACAAACTGGAGGCGCTCGCGGACGTCGCCGAGTACCTGGCTCCTTGGGCCGACATCGTCGTGGCCCGGCACCCGGACCTGGCGGTCATCGAGCAGCTGGCCGCGGCGCAGGCGCTGCCCGTCGTGAACGCGATGACCAACGAGAACCATCCGTGCGAGGTGCTCGCCGACCTGTTCTCGCTGCGCCGACACGGCGACATCACCCCGCTCCGCTTCCTCTTCGTGGGCGCGGACGGCAACATCGCCCGCGCCTGGCAAGAGGCCGCTCGCGTCCTGCGGCTCGACCTGGTGCAGTGCTGCCCCGCTGACCTCGCGACTCCGGGTGCGGTCTGGACCGACGACCTGGAGGCTGCGGTGCGGTCAGCAGACGTGGTCCTGACCGACGGACCCGGCCGTCATGCCGACGCGCTCGCGCCGTTCCGCGTCACCGCGGAGCTGCTCGACCGGGCGCCGGCCGGAGTCCGCTTCGCGCCCTGCCCGCCGTTCATCCGCGGCCGAGAGGTGAGCGCCGACGCGATCGACCACCCCGCCTTCGTCGGGCACGCCTTCAAGGCACCGCTGCTCCCCGTGCAGCAGGCCGTCATGGCGCTCTGTCTGGACCTCGGATGACGACCCCACTGGCAGCCTGCTTCGACCTGGACGGCACGCTGTTCGACCACGCCGGCGCCGCTCGGGAAGGGGCAGCGGCGTTCCTCGAGCGCCACGGAGCGGAGAGCACTGAGGCCGCGCTCGCCTCCTGGTTCGCCGCAGAGGAAGAGCAGTTCGAACGGTGGCGTCTCGGGGAGGTCAGCTTCCCTGAGCAACGTCGGCAGCGCCTCCGGACCGTCCTGCCGCCGCTCGGTTGCGTCGTCCCCGCAGACGACGCGGGGGTCGACGCGATGTTCGCGGACTACCTCCGCTCGTACCGGGCAGCGTGGCGGACGTTCCCCGACGTCGCGGACCTCCTGCGAGACCTCCGTGCGCAGGGGTACCGCGTCGGGCTCCTCACCAACGGGTCCGAGGAACAGCAGCTCGACAAGCTCGCGCAGACCGGCATCGACCAGCTGTTCGACGTCGTGTGCGTCTCGGAGCGGATCGGGTTCCAGAAGCCCGACGCCGGTGCATTCGCGGCACTCGCGGCCGAGGTGGGGGTCCGCCCCGCCGACTGCGCCTTCTTCGGCGACGATCCCGTCCGCGATGTGGCGGGTGCCCGATCTGCCGGGATGCGAGGCGTCCTGATCGACCGCGCGACGCAGGACCCGGCGGGCGTCAGTGCCCTCGTGTTCTCGACCATGGCCTCCAGGGGTGACACCGGCGCAGCAGAGTCGTAGCGTGTCAGGAAGTCGAACGAGGGGGACGACCATGAAGTGGACAGCCAGTGACATCGTCATCGCGGTCTGTGCGGGGATCTGCCTGGTGCTCGGAGTCGTGGTGGCACCGGCCGCATCCGGATCCGTCTGGATCCCGGTGCTGATCGGGCTCGCGCTGACGGTGATGCTCGTGCAGGTCCGACGGCAGCGGAGCCGTCGCGCCGGATGACCTCGCGTCCTCGGTCGACGCTGGAGCTGGTGCAGCCGAGTCCGGAGCTGCGCGACGCCTGGCTGGAGGCCCATCACGAGTGGGGACCCGGCCTCCATGAGGACGGTTTCGGCATCGGACCGGCGGACGACGTCGAGAGCGCGGACGGGTTCCGGGCGTGGCGCGAACGCTTGCGGCACGACCCCACGTCCCTCTGGTGGATCGTCGACGCCGGAACCGTGCTGGGCGGCATCGCACTGAGGTGCGCGGAGGACGAGCGGGTACCGCGCTTGGGCCACGTCGGGTACGGCGTCCGCCCGTCCGCGCGCGGCCGAGGTGTCGGCGCGTGGGCGCTCCGTGAGGTACTGGCCTTCGCGGAAGAGCACGGGTGGGGCTCGGTCACCGCTGTCTGTCACGACGACAACGCGGGGTCGATCGCGACGCTGGAACGCGTGGGTGGGATCATCGTCGCGCGGGATGACCGCGGGGCCGTCCGACTCCGCCGCTACGCGATCCCGCTGGGGAACCCCACCGTCGGATGACCCGTCGCTTCGGTACCGTGCTCGTGTGTCGTCGCTGAACCTCCCGGTCTTCTCCTGCAGCCTCGACCCGGCGAGCGTGAGCCGCCGACTCGCCGAACAGGTTGCTGACGCCATCGCCAGCCAGGGACACCGGAGCACGGTCGTCGACCTGGCTGACGTCTCGCTGCCGCCGTTCGACAACGACGGTGTCTTCGACAGTGACGTGTTCCACGCCGTGCACCGCGTCATCGACGAAGCGGACGGCGTCGTCCTCGCCTTCCCGATCTACAACTGGGCGCCGTCGTCGACGGTGAAGTCGCTCATCGAGTCCACCGGCGCGACCGGTGCGGGTCGGCGCGCGGCGTGGTTCGACAAGGTCGTCACGTTCGTCTGCGCTGCCGGTCTGCCGCACAGCACGATGGCGACCGGACCACTCGCACAGTCACTGATGCTGGACTTCAAGTGCATCGTGAACCCCTACACGGCGTACTTCTCTGAGCGGGACTGGGACGGCGACCAGCTGCGGCCGGACCGCGCGGATCGTCTCGAAAAGACGGTGTCGGTCCACGTCGAACTGGCGCAACTGCTGCAGGGCAGGACGTACTCGTCGGACTGGGAGGTCTGACGTTCGGCGACGAACCGGTCGCGCGGACCGCCGGGAGCCTTGCGCCACGGCCCTCAGCCCCACCATCATGGCGAGGTACCGCGGTGCCGAGGATGATCGTCGAAGCCCAGGCCGACTTGTCTGCCGACTGACAGCTCGCACCGCGTCGGAGGCATCGTCCATGGCGACTGCGCATGCTCCTTCGTCGTTTCTCCTCGGAGCCATCCGCTCGGCACGCTCCCGCTACGGGGGCGTCCTCCGCCGTCCAGGCGCGCTCGGGTTCTTCCTGCCAGCGGCGCTCGCCCGTCTCGGCGTCGCGATGACCGGGCTCGGCTTGCTGTTCTCGGTCCAGCACGCGTCGGGGTCCTTCGCCGTCGCCGGCGCCGCGACGGGCTCGTTCGCCGTCGCCGAGGCAGCGGTGGGACCGCAGGTCGCCCACCTCGTGGACCGTTGGGGACAGTCGGTGACGGTGCCGGCGGTCACCGTCGTCCACGTCGTGGCCGTCATCGCCGCGGTCCTCCTCGCCGGGTCGGCTCCGGTCGCGGTCACGCTGGCGGCCGTCGTCCTCGCCGGTGCCGCGATGCCGCAGCCCGGCGCGCTGTCGGCGGCACGGTGGGCGGGCCTCCTGGCCGAACCGACGGCGTTCCGCGTCGCGTTCTCGCT
Organism: Curtobacterium sp. CFBP9011; assembly: GCF_034045095.1. Classification (NCBI taxonomy): domain Bacteria; kingdom Bacillati; phylum Actinomycetota; class Actinomycetes; order Micrococcales; family Microbacteriaceae; genus Curtobacterium; species Curtobacterium sp. CFBP9011. The sequence goes on along the minus strand of NZ_JAXCWN010000005.1, from coordinate 175,738 downwards.
CGAGGCGACCGTCAACGACGTGGTGTTCCTGGTCGGGCCGGTTCTCGCGACGCTCGCGAGTTCGGTCCTGGTCCCCTGGGCCGGGTCGGCCGCGGCGGCGATGCTCGTTGCGGTCGGCTGCGGCATCGTGTCGCTGCAGCGGCGCACCGCCCCGCGACCGCACGGGCCGCGGGGGTCCGACGCCCGGAGGGCGTCGCACGTCCTCGCCGTGCCGGGCTTCCGCTGGACGCTCGGCGTGAACCTCGGGCTGGGCTGCTTCTTCGGCGCCGTTCCGCTCCTCGTCACGGCCGTCGCCGCCGCCCGGGGCATGCAACCCCTCATCGGAGTCGTCCTTGCCCTGTCCAGTGCGGCGAGCATCGTGGCAGGGCTCGCCTACGGCGCACTCCGGACGAGTCCGCGGCCACAGGTCGTCCAGCTGGTCGCGTCGATCGTGCTCGCCGTGGCCGTCCTGATCGGGGCCGCGTGGCCGACGCTCGCGGGCTTGATGGTGATGCTGCTCGTCGGCGGTACGGCGATCGCTCCACTCGTCGCGTCGTCATCACAGATCGTGCAGGCGACGGTGCCGGCTGCGGCGCTGACACAGGGGTTCACCTGGATCAACTCCGCATCGGCCGCGGGCATCGCCCTCGGCGCTGCGCTCACGGGCGCGCTCGTCGCGCACTCCGGCGTCGGCGCTGCGGCGATCGGCGTCTGCGGTCTCGTCCTGATCGCGGTGGCGTCCGCCGTCGTGGCGGCACGCCGCTGACTCCATCCGAGGGCGACGAGCACCAGCCGGGAGGCGCGGCAACCGTCCGTCAGACGAGCTCGCGTCGGTAGTACACGAGCGCCGCGCTGCGTCGGACCTCGACGAAGCCGTTCTTCTCGAGGACCCGCTGCGAGGCGACGTTCGCGATGTCGGTGTCCGCGCCGGCCGACCGCGCCCCGTTGTCGGCCGCGTGCTGGAGCGCCAGCTCGACGGCCTCGGTCGCGAGCCCTGCACCCCGGGCCGACGGGACGAGCCCGTACCCGAACTCCACGGTCCCGGTGCCGTCCGGCGGCCCGAAGAACCCGATGCCGCCGACCGCCGAGCCGTCCGATCGCCGCCGGATCAGGTACATGGTGAAGACCGGGTCGGGGCTCGATGCAGCCCCGAGCGACCGCAGCGGGTCGAGCTCGTCCGCGAACGGGTACTCCGGATGCCAGTCGTCCCCCGGCTGCTCGTCACGCGCGACGATGCGGCGCGCGAGCTCCGGCGAGATGACGTCGAGCACGGTTCGACCACCGACGAGGACCACACCCCGACAGTACTGTCGTCGGATGCACTGCACGTTCCTCACCCACCCCGAGGTCGTCGTGGACCCGGCCGTGCCGATCGAGGACTGGGGCCTGTCACCGCAGGGAGCTGCTCGCGCCGGACGCGCCGCTTCCGTCCTGGCCCGGCCGGAGCGGCTGGTCAGCAGCACCGAGCGGAAGGCGCTCGACACCGCCGCGGTGCTCGCCAGGTCGTGGCAGCTCGACGCCGAAGTCGACGCGCGACTGGGCGAGATGGACCGCAGCGCCACGGGCTACCTCGACCCGCAGGAGTTCGCGCCGACCGTCGATGCGTTCTTCGCCCGGCCTCTGGAGTCGGTCCGCGGATGGGAACGGGCCGTCGATGCGCAGCGCCGGATCGAGCAGGCGGTCCGTCAGCTCGTCGCCGAGACACCGCAGCGGTCGATCGTGTTCGTGGCGCACGGCGGGGTCGGGGCGCTCCTGCTGGCGAGCCTCACCCGGGTCCCGATCACCCGCGAGCTCGACCAGCCGGGCATCGGCAGCATGTTCCGGTTCGACCCGACGCGCTGGGAGGCACTGTCCACCTGGCAATGGATCGCCTGAACCAGCGGGTCGGCTGACACGACGGGTCGAACGGCGACGGTCCCCCGTCAGGGACCCGGAGTGAAGCCGGGCAGCAGCCCCACACCCGACCCGACCACCAGCGGTGCCAGCACGACGACGAACGCGCCGATCCTCACCACCACGGCGCCGACCAGCGAGACGAGCGCGGTCAGCAGCCCGAGGAGCCCCACGAGCCCGGCCGCCCGGCCGGCGTCGCCGCCGCCCGGAACAGCGGTCATCGCGCTCGAGAACAGAGCGCGCATCGGGTCGTCAGCCATCCCGGCACAGTAGCCCGGCAACCCGGGGGTCAGCCCCACCCCGTTCCGGCAGGTGGCCGCATTCCCGGGCAGGTACCCCGCCGAGACGATGGACCCATGACCTCGACGCAGCACCGCACCACGAACGACACCACACCCGACACCACCCCGGCCACCACCCGGTCCGAGCGTTCCGCCCTGACTTCCGCGGTCGGCGTCCTCGGCATGGGCGTCATCGTCCTGGCCCTCGCCGGCTGCAGTGTCGTGAAGCCGTACCTGCCCGAGCAGCAGGAGCACTTCGACACCTACGCCGATGCCCCGTCGACGGTGAACTCGAAGGACCTCGCCTGGTTCATGCCGAAGTGGGTGCCGGCGGATGCGAAGGACATCGACGTCCGGCTCGACACGAGCAAGCCCGGCTACGTCATCGGCTTCACGTCGGCCGACGGGGTCGACACGAGCGCGTGCAAGTCGGTCGACGGCGCGAAGGGCGGGCCGGCGATGACCGCGGGCTTCCTGCCCGACCGGCTGCCGACGACGTCCCTCGTCACCTGCGGCGACGGACGCCTCACCACCGAGGTCGACGGCCGCTGGTACGGCTGGACCCCGGTCGAGCCGGTGGCGTCCGACGAGAACGACACGCTCCGCACCGACTGACGGGCCGCGCCCGCGCCACACACGGACGGGAGGCCCGGATCACGTGAGCCGGTCGGCTGACGTGATCCGGGCCTCCCGGCTGTCACGGATGTCCGGACGGACGCCTACCGGCGTCGGCGCGGTCCGACCGGCCCGGTCTCCCCGACCGATCCGTCGGCCAGCATCCGCCGCCGCAGCAGCAGCGCCGCCCCGGCCAGCAGCAGTGCGAGCGCCCCGAGCCCGAGCCCCGCCAGGCCCGTGCTGCCGGTGAAGGCGAGCTGCGCCACGTGGGCGACGGCCGCGATCCCGACCGGGTAGGTGACGGTGATCGTCGCGGTGACGACCTGCCCGGCGCTGTCCTGCACGGTGTAGTCGACCTTCTCGGTGCCGTGGAAGCCGCGGGCGGGCGTGAAGGTGACGACCCCGTCCTCGACGTGCCAGCTGCCCGAACCGCGCACGGTGACCCGGTCGGTCATGTGCCCGGTGGCGGGGTCGACCAGGTGCAGCGTGTCGGTGTCGAACGTGGCGCCACCGGTCGGGCTGTCGTTGTCGAGCGGCTCGACGGTGACGGCGCGTCCGGTCCGGCCGGTGCCCCGGTCGTCGGTGGCGACCGCCGCGGCGACGACCGTGATGGTCGCGGTCGCACGGGTGGTCTGCCCGGAGGCGTCGGTCACCGTGTAGTCGAACGTGTCCCGTCCGGTGAACCGGGCGGCCGGCGTGTAGACGTACGACCCGTCGGACTGCACGCGGACGGTGCCGTGTGCCGCCGCGCGGGCGAGGCTCGTGGTGAGCCCGGTGCCCGAGTCGTTGCCGAGCAGCCCGTGGCGGGCGTCGACGGCGAGCGCCGTCCCGGCGACGGTGCGGCCGGTGTCGTCGGCCGCGGCGATCCCGACGGTCACGGTGACGCTGGTGTCGACGGTCTGCCCGCTGGCGTCCCGCACCGTGTACGGCACGGTGTCGGTGCCGGAGAACCCGGCGGCCGGCGTGTAGACGAAGGTGCCGTCGGCGGCGATGGTCGCGGTGCCGTGGGCGGCCGTCCCGACGGACACGACGCGCAGCGTGGTGCCGCGGTCGTTCCCGAGCACGCCGGGTCCGCGGACGGTGACGGCGGTGCCCGCGGTGGTGCGGGCGGTGTCGGCGGTCGCGGTCGGGGTGACGTCGATCGCGACCAGGGCGACGGCGGTGTTCTCCTCGGCGTCGTGTGCCGTGTAGGTGAACCAGTCACGGCCGGACCAGTTCGCGGACGGGGCGTACACGTACGACCCGTCCTTCGCGAGCCGGAGCGTGCCGTGCTGCGGGTGGAGGTCGACCGAGGCCCAGAGTCCGGTGCCGGAGTCGTCGGACAGGACACCGTGCGTGCGGGCCATCCGGACGGTTCCGTTGGTGGTCGTGGTGCTCCAGTCGTCGACCGCGACGGCCCCGACCAGGACGGTGACGGTGGCCGTCGTCGTCTGTCCGGCGGCGTCGGTCACGGTGTAGGTGAAGCGGTCGGTGCCGGACGACCCGGCGGCCGGCGTGTAGACGAGTCCGCCGTCGGTGCCGGTCGTGACGGTGCCGTGTCGGGCGTCGCCGAGTCCGGTGACGGTCAGGCCGGTGCCGGAGTCGTTGCCGGTCAGGGTACGGCCGGCGATGGTCAGCGGCCGGCCGCCGGCGGTGCGGAGGACGTCGGCCGTGGCCGTCGGCGTGACCGTGACGGTGACGGTCGCCGAGGCGGTGCCTCCGGTCGGGTCGACGACGGTGTACCGGAACGTGTCCGTGCCGGAGAACCCGGCCGCCGGGGCGTACGTGACGGTCCCGGCGCCGGTGGTGCTCACCGTTCCGTGCACGGCCCTGCCGACAGCGGTGACGCGCAGGCTGGTGCCGGAGTCGTTGCCCGTGACGGCGACGGCGACCGGGCTGCCGGCCGTCGTGGTGGCGGTGTCGTCCACGACCTTCGGGGCGACGGTGATCGTCACGGTGCCGGTGGTGGTGCCGCCGCTGCCGTCGGTGACGGTCACGTCGAACCCGTCCGGGCCGGAGTACCCCGGCGCGGGGGTGTACGTGTACGAGCCGTCCTTGCCGACGTAGACGGTGCCGTGGTCGGGGGTGCCGTGGCCGGTGACCTCGAGGTCGGTGCCGGTGGAGCCGGTGAGGACGCCCTGTCCGGCGGGGACGACGAGCTGGCCGTCCGCGGTGGCGGTGGCGTCGGGCACGGCGAGCACCGGGATCACCGTGATGGTGAGGGTGCTGGTCGCGGTACTGCCGATCGCGTCGGTCACGGTGACCGTGACGGTGTCCGTGCCGGACCAGCCGGCGGTGGGGACGTAGGTGACGGTGCCGTCGACGTCGACCGTGGCGGTGCCGTGCGCGCCGTCGGTGACGTCGGTGACGTGCACGCCGGTGCCGGCGTCGTCGGCGGTCAGCGCGGCCGAGGTCGCGGTGACCGGCTGCCCGGCGGTGGTGGTGCGGGTGTCGTCGCCGGCAGCGGGTCGCACGGTGATCGTGACGGTGCCGGTCGCCTTCGCGCCCGCGCCGTCGGTCGCCGTGTAGGTGGCGCGGTCGGTGCCGGAGAACCCGTCGGCCGGCGTGTACGAGTACGAACCGTCGGCGTGCAGGTCGAGGGTGCCGTGTGCGGGCACCTGGTCGACGGTCGCGGTCAGGCCGGTGCCACGGTCGTTCGCCAGGACGCCGTCACCCTCCGCGACGGTGCGCGTGGACCCGGCCGTCGCGGTCACGGTGTCGGGCGCCGCCATCGGGCCGACGACGACGATGACGGTCGCGGTGGCGGACTGGCTGGAGGCATCGGTCACCGTGTACGTGATCGTGTCGGTCCCCGAGAAGCCGGGCGTCGGCGTGTAGCGGATCGTGCCGTCCGTGCCGTCCCTGCCGAGGGTGACGTCGCCGTGGTCGGCACCGCCCGCTTTCGTCACGGCCAGGCCGGTGCCGGAGTCGTTGCCGAGCAGCGTCGCCGCCGGGATCGACACGGGCTTGCCGGCTACGGTCCCGACGGTGTCGGCCATCGCGACCGGGAGGACCGTGACGGTCACCGTCGACAGCCCGCTCGGGCGTCCACTGGCGTCCGTCACCCGGTAGGTGAACGTGTCCGTCCCCGAGGTCCCGGCAGCCGGCGCGTAGGTGACCGTGCCGTCCCGCTCGAGGACGACGCTGCCGTGTGCGGGCGCCCCGACGAGCTCGGTGTGCAGGCCGACGCCGGAGTCGTTCGCCTGGACGTCGACCGTGACGGGCCAGTTGGCCGAGGTGGTCGCCCGGTCGTCCACGGTCGCCGGAGTGACGACGAGCGTCATCGTGGCGGTGGCGGGCGTGCCGGCGGTGTCGGCCACCGTGTAGGTGAACGAGTCGTCGCCGGAGAACCCGTCGACGGGCGTGTACTTCACCGCGCCGGTGGTGTCGTCGAGCACCAGGACGCCGTGGCCCGGCTCGGTGTGGTGGGTGATGCTCAGGCCGGTGCCGCGGTCGTTGCCGAGGACCCCGGTGGCGGGGGTCGTGCGGGTGAGGGTCTCCCCCGCCCGGACGGTGCCGGCGTCGTCGGTCGCGACCGGGGCCACGAGGACGCGGACGGTGGCGGTGCTGGTGTTCCCGGCGGCGTCGGTCACCGTGTAGGTGGACGAGTCCGTGCCCGAGGTCCCGTCCGCCGGCGTGATCGTGATCGCACCGTCCGTGCCGAGCACGACGGTGGTGTGCGCACCGTCGGTGACCGCGGTGACGGTCAGGCCGGTACCCGCGTCGTTGCCGGTGAGGGTGCCCGCGGTGACGACGAGCGGCGTGCCGGCCGTCGTGGTGAGGCGGTCGTCCTGTGCCTTCGGCCGCACGGTCACGGTGACGAGCCCGGTGGACTTCCCACCGGAGCCGTCGGTCGCCGTGTAGGTGAAGGTGTCCGTGCCGGAGAACCCGTCGGCCGGCGTGTAGGTGTACGAGCCGTCGGCGTGCAGGTCGAGCGTGCCGTTCGCCGGCGCACGGTCGGTCCTCGCCCGGAGGTCGGAACCCTGGTCGTTGGCGAGCACGCCGTCGGCCGTGGCCACGGTCAGGGTCGTGCCGGCGGTGGCGGTCGCGGTGTCGGGCTTCGCCATCGGCCCGACGACGACCGTGATCGTCGCGGTGGTCGGCTGCCCGGAGGCATCGGTCACGGTGTACGTGACGGTGTCGGTCCCCGAGAAGCCGGGCTTCGCGGTGTACGTGATCGTGCCGTCCGTGCCGAGTGTCACGTCGGCGTGCGACGTCCCGGTGGCCTTCGTGATGGTCAGGCCGGTGCCGGAGTCGTTGCCGAGCAGGGTCGCGACCGGGATCGTCAGGGTCTTCGTGGCCTGCGCGGATGCGGCGTCGTTCGTCGCGACCGGGGTGACGGTCACGGTGACGGTCACCGGCGCGGTCGTCCTCCCCGCGGCGTCGGTCGCCGTGTAGGTGAAGGAGTCCGTCCCCGAGGTGCCGACGGCGGGCGTGTACTGCACGGTGCCGTCGGTGGCGACCGCGACCGCCCCGTGCTGGGGCTGGTCGACGACCGTGGTGGTCAGGCCGGTACCGGAGTCGTTCGCCTGCACGTCGATGATGACCGGGTGGTCGGCGGGCGTGGTCGCGGTGTCGACCGCAGCTGCAGGGCGGACCGTGATCGTCACCGTGGCGGACGTCGTCGCGCCGGACCCGTCGGTCGCCGTGTAGTCGAAGCGGTCCGTCCCGGAGAAGCCCGCGGTCGGCGTGTACGTGTAGGTGCCGGCGGTGGCGTCGAGCACCAGTGTGCCGTGGCCCGGTGCCGTGGAGTTCGTGACGGTCAGGGCCGTGCCGGAGTCGTTGCCCAGGACGCCGGTGGCGCGGGTGGTCGTGCTGACCGAGCTGCCGGCGTCGACGGTCGCGGTGTCGTCGACGGCCTTCGGGGCGACCCGGACCGTGACGGTGACGGTGTCGGACTCGCCGTTGCCGTCGGTGATCGTCACGTCGAAGCTGTCCGGCCCGGAGTACCCCGGCGCCGGCGTGTACGTGGTGGTGCCGTCCGTGCCGACCGTGACCGTGCCGTGCGCGGGCGTGGTGCTGTCCGTGACGGTCAGGCCGGTGCCGAGGTCGTTGCCGAGCAGTCCCGGAGCGGCGACGGTCGTGGTCTGACCGGCGGTCGCGCTGATGGTGTCGGCCTTCGCGGTCGGCAGCACGGTGATGCTGACGGTGCCGGTGATCGTCGCGCCGGAGCCGTCCTTCGCCGTGTACGTGAAGCTGTCGGCGCCCGAGAAGCGGTCGTCGGGCGTGTACGTGTACGAGCCGTCGGCCGCGAGGGTCAGCGAACCGTGGGCCGGCGTCGTGTTGCCGGTGATGCTCAGGCGCGAGCCGTGGTCGTTGGCGAGCAGGCCGTGGGCGGCGTCCGCGGTGGCGGTCGAGCCGGCGTGCACACTGAACGCGTCGTCGGTGGCGGTCGGGGTGACCGTGATCGTGACCGTGCTGGTCGAGGTCTGGCCGCTGCCGTCGGTCGCGGTGTAGTCGAACTGGTCGGTGCCCGAGGACCCGGCGTCCGGTGTGTACGTGAAGCTGCCGTCCGTGGCGCTCATCGTCAGCGTGCCGGAGGTCGGGTCGGTGTGGTTGGTGACCGTCAGCCCGGTGCCCGCGTCGTTCGCCAGCACGCCAGCGGCCGGGACCGTGAGGGTGGTGTCGACCGGGGTCGAGTACGTGTCGGCGGTGGTCGAGGCGTGCACGAGCTTGAGCGTGTTCGTGAACGTGACGACGACGTCGGTACCGTCGGTGCCCACGGCCTGCGGGAACGTGAACCCCGCGGTCTGCCCGGTGCCGGCCGCCACGGCGGTGCCGCTGTTGACGTCGAGCGCCTTCCACGTGGTCGTGTAGTTCGCCAGGTCGGTGGTGCCGGCGGCGGTCTGCGCGACCGTGTACTTCTTGCCCGGCGTGGTGAGGATCGCGCCGGCCTTCTGGTCCTGCAGGCCGGTGGCGCTGCCGGTGGTGCTGGCGCTGGTGCCCTTGCTCGTCGCGGTGATGCCGTCGCCGGTGATCGCGAGGCCGAACTGGTCGGTCGCCTTCCACCGCTGGTCGACGCTCGCCCGGCCGGTGACGGTGTCGGCGTAGTTGCAGGTGGCCAGGTCGCTGGCGTTGTAGTCGCCGACGACCGGGAACCTCCGGACCTGGGCGCCCGACGTGGGGTCGAGCTGCATGAGCGTCGTCGTCGCGGTGGTGTTCGGCGCGGTGCCGGTCGTGACCGAGTTCGAGACGTAGAGGTAGCCGTCGGACGAGAACGCGATGCCTGGGCTGTCCGTGCCGGACGGCAGCGTGGCGATCTCAGTGGTGGTCAGCGCCGTGGTGCCCGCCGTGGTGGGGACGGTCTCGGTGTCGACGCGGTACACCTTGTCGGCCGCGACGACGAAGAACAGCCCGCGGGAGCTGAACGCGAAGTCGCCGTTGCCGGGCTTGAGGTTCGGGATCGTCCCGACCTGCCCGATGGCCTTCTTCGTCGCCGGGTCGTAGGCCAGCAGCGCGCCGGAGCTGTCGCCGTAGTAGTAGATGCCGGTGACCGGGTTGACCGCACCGCGGAGCACCGGGCGCACCTTGTCGGTGGCCACCGGTCCGGACGCGGTGTTCGTCTTCGGGTCGAAGGACCGCAGCGTGGCGGTGGTGTTGTTGCCGGCCGCGAACATCGACGTTCCTTCGCGGGAGATCCCGAGGCCGTTGTTCGCGCCCGTGCCGAGGTCAGCCACGTCGACCGTCGTGCCCTTGCTCGCGCCCGTCGTGATGTCGATCGCGACGACCTTGCCGGCGCTGTTCGTCGCGTACAGCGTGTTCTGGTCGCAGACGAAGTGGCTGTCCTGCGTCGCCTGCACCGCGGCAGAGGCTGGGGCGGCGGAGACCACGGCTGCAGTGCTCAGGCCGGCGCCGACGAGCAGCGCGGCGCCGAGCATGGCGAGGGGGCGGAGGCCGAACGCGCGGCGAGGCAGGGCGGTGCCCTGGGGAGCAGGCAGCATGAGTCACTTTCGGGTCGAGACAGCGAACCTGGCGCTCGAGGACCCGAGGGAATCGGAGAACGACCGTTCACGCCGAGCCCGATCCTGGCAGTGGGCCGATCACGCACGGGGACATGAGAGGTCCCCAGTAGGGGGGACCACTCCCGAGTATTCGGGGTACACACCCCCGCACTGGGGACAGTTCCGGCCCCGTGCGGACGTGCCGGGCGGAGCCGATTGTCCGAGGAACGTCGAAGCCCCGCCGGTGTTCCGGCGGGGCCTCGGTCATGCTGTTCCGGAGGTCATGCTCCGGGTGGTGCTTCGCTGCTGCGTTCGATCCCTCGTGGTCGGGTGACCGTGATCAGTCCGTCGAAGGCGGTCAGTCGACCGGGCGGATGACGGACGGGAGCACGATGTGCAGACGCTCGGCGAGACGCGACTGTGCGTCCTCCAGCGAGCGGAAGTCCCCGACGTACTGGCCGAACGTGTCGGACACGAAGTAGTGCCCGTCGCGCTTGTCGACCGTGCCACCGAAGTAGCCGCCGTAGTTGGCGGACCAGAGGCCGGGTTCGACCTCGGCCCACGAGAGGGAGGCGCGGGAAGGAGTGTGGGCCACCTGGGCTTCGAGGACGGCGATCGTGTCCACCGTGTCGGTGTCCAGCGTCACCTCGACCTGGTGCACGTCGTGGCTGATGATCGTCATGGCCCTGCTCCTTCACGTTCTGGGGTACATCTGCTTGCGGGACAACGCTACGGCGCGCACCGGTTCCCTCACCAGCCAGCCCCGTCGATTCACGGGTTCTCCTGATCCGCTCCGGTATCGAACCCCGGAAAACCGGGACGGAACGTCACGTTTCCGGGGTACAGGGGACAAACCGGGGTACTCGCTTTCTGGACGGAATCCAGGTGGGTGGGGCGGGCCTCCCGTCCGGTGGTCCGCCGAGCGGTGGATCCGCTCTGGAGGCCCGCCCCGGTAGCGTCGCTCCCGTGATACCCGACCGACCCGAGCCCGACGTGCGCGACGTGACGTCGGCTGCGGTCCGACGGGTGGTCGCCTCCGGACGCGCGCTCCGTCGACGCGGCAGCACGAGTGCCCACGCGACCGGCCGCAGTCGCCGCGTCGCCGGCGCGCTGGCCGTCGCGTACGGGGTGGGCGTGGTCCTCATCGGCTTCTGGGGCACCCCCGTCGACTCCGGCGCCTACCCCCTGATCATCCGGCTGGTCGCCGCCGCCCAACGGCGCGGGGCGCCGAGCTGGTTCGGCTACGACATGATCGAGTCGCTGGCGAACGTGGCGTTCTTCGTGCCGCTGGGGCTGCTCGTGGTCCTGCTCGCCGGGGCCCGCTGGTGGTGGGCCGGCGCGGGGGCGGGGCTGCTCGTCAGCGCCACGATCGAGACCGGGCAGGCGCTGTTCCTGCCGGCGCGGTTCGCGACCATCGACGACGTCGTCGCGAACACGATGGGTGCGGTCCTCGGAGCGGTGCTCGGGGTCGCGCTGCTCGGGGCGGCGGCGCGGCGGCGGGGCTGACCGCACGCCACCGACCCGTTCGTCCATCCGGGGGCCACCGCCTCAGGAGCCGTTGCCGATGCCCCAGATGCTGAGGTGCGGCAGCAGGCTGCCCAGCCCGAAACCGAACGCCGGGCCGAACCCGGTGCGCTTCCGCCCGACCGCCCGGGTCGTCATCACCACGCCCGTCCACCACAGGGCCGTGGCGACGAGCAGCAGCAGCCCCATCGAGATCCGGCTGACCGTGACGTCGGTCCGGCCGTTCGCGACGTCGATCCCACCGACGAACAGCATCAGCACCAGGTCGAGCACCGAGAACACGAGCCCGAGCAGGCCCGTCACCACGACCGCCGTCACCGACAGCCCGATCCGGAGGCCCGTGGTCGGCGGATCCGCCGGCTCGCGTCCGTCGGTCACGACTTCGGTTGCTCGTCGACCTCGACGTGCACGCTGTAGGTCTTGGTGCTCTTCGCGCTGATCGTCACGACGGAGTCGTAGACCACGTCGTACCCCTTGGCGTTGACGTCGCAGTGCACCTGGTCGCCGTCCTTCAGTGCGATCTGCTCGTCGCCGCAGTCGACCTCCGGGGTGGCGTCGGAGGTCTTCTGCAGCGCCTTGACCACCGTGGACTCGAAGCTCTCCGGACTGACCGTGCGGTACACCGACGCCGAGGCCGAGCACCCCGCCAGTGTCGTCGCGAGCGCCACTGCCCCGAGGGTGACCCCGGTCACGTGCTTGATCTGCATCTGCGTCCCCCGTCGTACCGCCCCCGACCCGATGTCGAGCTTCCGTCGACCCTATCCTTCGTGGTTGCTCAGGTCCGGGGTGGCGGGCGGAGCGCGCAGGTGCACGCGCCTACGGTCGGGTCATGGCCTCGACCAGCACCACGATGGAACAGCACATCGCCGTCTTCGGAGGCAGTGGCAGCGGGAAGACCGTCCTGCTCTCGTCGTTCTACGGCGCCGCGCAGGAGCCGAAGGTCCGGCGCGCGAACCGGTACGCCGTCACCGCCGAGGACCGCGCGCAGGGCCGGGCCCTGCACCGCAACTACCTGGGGATGCGGGACAGCTCCACCGTCCCGAGCGCGAACCGGTTCAGTGCCACGTCGTACCGGTTCGTCATCGAGCCGTCGGCGGACGACCTGCCGAAGGGCCGGTCGAAGCAGAAGGCGGCGAAGCCCCTGGGCATCGTGTGGCACGACTACCCCGGCGAGTGGTTCGAGGAGGACCCGAGCTCCGCCGACGAGGAAGCCCGACGCGTCGAGACCTTCCGGTCCCTGCTCAGCGCGGACGTCGCCGTCGTGCTCGTCGACGGCCAGCTGCTCGCCGAGAACGCCGGCGAAGAGGAGCGGTACCTCAAGGCGCTGCTCACCGACTTCCACACCGGTCTCTACGCCCTGCGGGACGACGTGCTCGAGGACGGCAGACGCCTGGCCCGGTTCCCCCGCATCTGGACCCTCGCACTGTCGAAGGCAGACCTGCTGCCCGACCTGGACGTCGAAGAGTTCCGCGAGCTCGTCATCGGCAAGGCCGGCGGGGAGCTCGACGAACTGCGGAGCGTGCTGCAGAGCTTCGTCGAGGACCCCGACGCGCTCGACGTCGGCGAGGACTTCCTGCTGCTGTCCTCCGCCAAGTTCACCCCCGGCGCGATCGACGTCACCACCCGCACCGGCGTCGACCTGCTGCTGCCGATGACCGCGATGCTGCCGTTCGAGCGCTTCGCCAAGTGGGCCTCCACCCGGCAGCGCGGTGCCCAGGTCGCCGAGCAGCTGCTGAAGTTCGTCGGACCGGTCGTCGGGTTCCTGGGCACGTCGAAGTTCGTGAAGTCGAACCTGGTCGGCGCTGCCGTCAGCATGATCGGCGGCGGGCTCGGCTCGAAGGCCGTCAGCTTCGCCGCCAAGAAGGTGGCGAAGGTCAAGGACCAAGCCGAAGCCGAGCGGGAGTTCACCACCCGGGTGCTCGCCCGCTTCGCCGAGGACCTGGAGCGCGGGGTCGACGACCGGGTGCTCCGCCGAGGAGACGACGCATGAGCTTCATCTGGGCCACCCGCGGTCGCACCTGGGGCTTCCGCTTCCTGGCGACCGAGCAGCCCGGGCAGGACCCCCTGGCCCGCTACGAAGAGGCCTTCGCCGGCGTCCGGGACGTGCCGGCCACGATCCGTCGACGGACCGGGATGCTCGCCGTGCGGTTCCCCGACCCCGAGGGGAGGCACGACCGCTCGGGACGGCCGATCCCCCACGAGTTCGTGCTCACCCCTCCGCTCAGCGACTCGGTGCGCTCGGTCGAGGACGCGGTCGAGCAGGTCTGGCCGCTGGTGCAGGAGCGGTACGCAGAGGTGTGGGAGCTGCCGAAGGCCCCGCGCGACTGACCACTCCAGGTCAGTGTCCGCTGGTATTTCATCTATCATGGTGGAATGTCCACGTCACAGAGGGTCTTCCGCCGTCCACCCCTGTTCCCCTGGTGGACCTGGGTCCTCTCGTCACTGACGGTCATCGTCATCGTCGGCGGCGTCATCGCTCTCTCATGAGGGCTGCTCCGAGGCACAACGGGGCACGGACGAGCGACCTGACGCCATGGACCGAGTCCCCTCTGAGGAGGACACCGCGGGGTCAGCCACGACGTTCGTGTTACGGGAAGCCGCGAATCCGCCGAAACTCACTGCCGGGTCGCGCAGCCGGTGACCTGGCGGACACCTCGCGGTCCTACGGTCAGCACGTGAACCCGAATCGCAAATCCCACCAGTACCGTCGCCCGTCCGCCTTTCCATGGTGGCTCTGGGTGGTCGCCCCACTCCTCGTCATCGGCGTGGTCGCCGTCCTGCTCGTCGTGACCTGACGCACGCCCCCCACGAACGACGAAACCCCCGGAGCCTCTCGGCCCCGGGGGTTTCGTTCAGTGAGCTGAAGCTCAGACGGTCTCGCGCTGGCGACGGACCGAGCCGCGCACGACGAGCAGGCCGCCACCGAGGACGACTGCGCCACCGGCGACCCAGAGGGCCAGGGCGGAGACGGTCGAACCGGTGAATGCGAGGGAACCGTTGGTGCCGTTCGAGCCCGCAGCAACCGCAGCGGCGTCAGCCGGCGCGAGGGTGAAGGACGCGACGCCGACGACGCCGGAGGTGGCGCCGGTGGCGGTCAGGTTGTAGGAACCCGAGCCACCCACGGGGAGGGTGACGCGGACGGGGAGGGAGCCGTCGGCGCCGGCGGTGTACGCCTTCGAGACGGTGGTCACGGGCAGAGCGCCGAGGGTCGCGGAGGAGACACCGGCACCGGTGATCTGCACGTTGACGGTCTCGTTGTTCTGGAACGCGCCCGGGCTGAAGTTGACGACGACGACGCCACCGGCGACGTAGTTGCCCGAGATGGAGACGTTCGAGTCGGGTGCGTAACCAGCGGCGTTGGCGGCGGCCGGAGTTGCGAGCAGTGCGGCGCCAGCCAGCACGACCGCGGCGATGAGCTTCTTCATGAAGTAGTTCCCCTAGTGATCTGATCTGACAGACCCTGATACCAGAGCCCTGCCTCCGCAGATGTCAATCCCCCACGACCAGTGATGGCGAGTGCGATTGGCGAAGTTCCCTCAATCTAGCGGAGTTTCACAGTCCGTTGCCACCCGTTGTGCAACGAATGCGTGAACTCGGGCTGGATTCGTTCTCAGGTTGAGCTCTGCAGTGGAGCACGGATCGGTCGCACATGAGCCGTTGCAGACTGAAAGCCCAGTTCAGCACGCAGATCGATCAACGGCAGCGAGGATCTTGCCACGAGATGGGAAGGCTTGACGGCCACTCAGGTCGGCCGTGACCCCCCAGAGTGGGGGTCCCGCGACACCGCGGTATGCGGCGACTCACCGATCAGACCTGCACTCGAGACCGCGTCTTCTGCCCCTAGAGTGTGCGATCCGGCCGTCGCCGGGCGGCTCAGCCGACCGGGACCGGCTTCGTGCAGTCGAACTGCAGCGGCTGGACCTTCGACTCCCGCACCCCGGGAGTCGACTCCACCTGCACGCCGGCCTTGGCGTACTTGGCCTCGCCGAGGAACGCCACTCGGAACGTGGTGCTCTGCCCGGGAGCGAGAAGCGTGCGCAACTGCGCAACCGGGTGATCGCCGTCGACCGTGGTCTGGAGGCCAGCGGCTTTGCCGTCCTGGGAAGCACCGAGGTAGATCGCATTGGACGGTGCGTAGACCGCAACGAGCGTCTTGATCTTGCCTGGCTCGGTCCCGTTGTCCCCTCCGCCGGTGACGTACTCAGGCAGGCTCGTGGCCGCATCGGCGGGTGCCGTGTTCTTCAGCGTGACCTGGACCACGGACGTGGGGCGCCCGTCCTTACGGCAGACCGATGCGCCGACGGACACCGTCTTGTCGAGGTAGTAGTCCATCTTGGAGCCGGTGCCGTCGTTCAGGTAGACACCGAACTGGCGCGTGGCCCTCGACGCGCTCGGCAAGGCGCCGGACACGGGTGTTCCGTCGATCAACTTCTGCTCGCCGCTGTCTGCGCTCCATAGTCGCAGCCGGCCCTCGTTCGTGCCCTGCATCAGTGCGCCGATGAACTGCTTGGTGTCGAACGTGCCGCTCGACACCTTCTCGAACACCGAACTCGCTGCCGAAGCGAAGAACGCGTCCTGCACCTTCGGGTCCGGGTACTTGCTGTAGGCCTCGTTGAGCAGAAGCTTGACAGCGTTGTCCGACGTCAGCGTCTCGCCGATCGGCAGCTGCACCGGCCCGGTCGCCCGCAGGATGTAGCTCAGCGTGACAGGGTCGATGGCAAGGACCCCGTCGACCTGCTCGCCGAACTTCTGCTTCCACATCTCCCGCGCCAGCTTCGCTGACACGTCGAACCGCGGGGTCAGTGTGACGTCCTGGATGTACTCGCCGGTGATCGATCCGTACAGGCTCTTCGTGTCCTTGTCCAGCGGCAAGACGGGCTGATCGAACTTCCCGAAGTCCGTGCTCGATGCCTGTGCTGCCAGACTGATGTGCCCATCATCGACCTGCAGGCGCGCGACGGCGCCCGGGATTCCCCCGCCTGCGCGCAGCTCGGCGTTGTTCTGGAACAACAGCAGGTAGTTCCGGTCGCCGTCGTGACCGAGCATCGCCGGGGCGAGCTGAACGATGCGGTTGGCGGTCCCGGCTTGGGCCGAGGCCGACTGCAGCGCGTTTCGCAGCTGCCCGACCGCTGTGGTCACGGGCGACAGCGTGGCGCTCGTGTCGATCGCCTGCGCATCACGCTCGGCCCGCTGCAAGGTCGAAGTCGCCTTCGCGACCGCTGGTTGGGCGTCCTCGATCGGCTGCAGATCGATCTTGCCGTTCTTGGGCGCGAAACTGTCGGTGCTGAACTTCCCGACAACGCCTGACACCGGCGTGACGGCGTTCCGGGCAACGTCATCGACGACGACGGACACCTGTCGCACGGCTCGCAGGTTCGTCCCGAAGAACGGTATGTACTGCGAGGCGCCCCAGATCGGGTCGCCGGTCAGCGAGCGGGCAGCGCCCGCTTCGTCCTGCAGGTGCTTGGCAGTCCCCTGCACCGCAGCAGTGTCGCCGCCGGTGAGCTGCGACCGCAGCGTGTTGACGTCACCCACGGCGCGTTCTAGGTGCCCTCTGGCGAGGACACCGCGGATGCCCACCCACGCGACGGCGAAGATCAGCAGGAAGACGAGGGCGAGGACGACCCACAGAAAAACGTGGGGGCGAGACCCCCGACGTGCTGCAGTGCGTCCCGACTCGGGCTGGTCGGACATGGGGTAAGCCTAGTTCGGCCGTATCCAACGGCGTCGATGTTCACACCACGTCGGGTGTTCGTCAGATCAGCACTCACGCCCGCGTGACAGGTGTCATGGGGCTGCCTCGCTTGAGCGCCGCGGAGCGCGAAGCAACCCTCGTGGTGTCGATTACCGGCGACTCAGGTGGTTGAAGGGCACCGAACAGCAGAGCAACGAGCGCACTCAAGCCGGCGGCCGTCCAGACAAAAGGGACAGTGACGGTGAGGACCGCCACCGCAACGAGGGAGGCGGCGAGTCGCAAGTCGTCCTCGTTCTTTGTCTTGAGAAGTCTCCTCAGCCCAATACCGAGAGGAAGGAGGAAGAGCGCAAGGGCGATCAACCCCCCCTTGAGCGTGATGTTCCCGTAGGTGTTGTGCGTGTCCCGTTTGATCTCGACGACGCCGGAGTAGACGTTCTTCACGGCAAGCGCCGAGCCCGGGCCTTCGCCGAGTACGAGATTCGCCGGAGACTGCGTCACCGCCGCGGTCAGCTGGGAGAACTCGGTCGCGCGATACTGCGCCGAGGATTCCCCGAGCCGCTCGCCCAGGTCGAACCTCGATCCAGCGGCGACTCCCCCCACAGCGACACCACCAAAGAGCACGAGTACGACCAAAGCAGCCAGGACCCGCCCCGTGGATCTGGCGCCGCGGAACAGGACCGTGAAGAACACGAAGCCCACGACGGCGGCGATGACCATCGACAGCGTCTGGCTCACGGCGAACTCAGCGGCGACGACGACCATCGACAGGAGTCTGTTTCCGAGCAGCAGAGGTGCCCGCTTGACGAGAAGTGCGACAGCCAGCACGAGGACGAGCAGCTCGCCTCCCGGACGGACGTCGTTGATCGCGTGGAAGTACACCAACGTCGTGTTCGCGGGCGCCACCAGGTGCGACATCAGCAACACCCAGGCCAAGATCGCGATCCCACAGGCGAGGTACGCACAGGCCATCAGCAGCCGGAACAGAGCGGCGAAACCACGCTTGTTGATGTAGATCCAGATCGGAACGACCACACAGAACATGGTGATGTTCCGGTAGTCGACGACCGGGGACACATGGAGCAGCCCGGACGGCGGGACGACGATGAATCGCAGGGTCAACCATGCCGGCATCGCGAGGATCAGCGCCACCGTTCCGACGGTCACTCTCTTTCCCGAGACCTTCGCGTTCCTCGGCATCGCCAGGACTGCGGCGAGCGCGAGAACCGGCAGCAGATCGATCTCGGTGACCGCCACACCACCGATTGTCATGTGGAGCAGCTCGTAGCCCGGCCGGACCAGGAAGATCCAGAACAGGGAAACGGCGAAGGTCGGTTTCGGCAAGAACATCGCTACCGCGAGCGCCACAACGGCGACCGCGATGAGAGGGGTCGATGTGACCGTGACACCTGCGAGTCCTACGACCGCGACGATGGCCACCGCCGCGAACATCGCGCGCTGACTCACTCGCACGCTCTCGAGCACTCGCCGACCGACACCTCGACCACGCGCAATCTGCTGTGTCTGCAAGTCCTCGTCCTATCGCTCCCCGGACAGGCCCCGCTCCCCCTGTCTGATCGTAATCATGACATGCGGTCGGTCGCTCCGAGCGATACTCCGGCCTCGCCCTTGCTGGTGGTCCCCTCGTGCCCGGGGACCTACGGAGTTGTCGAGGGCAGAGTTTCGACAGCGCGTCGAGAGCCAGTCAGTCGACGACCGACGGCGATCAACGGGCGCTCGCAGAGAATGAAGAGCACGTGTGCGACCACCAGCGAGCCCGCGAACATCAGGACGAGGTGCACCACCGTCAAGACCACGGTGTCAGTAGGGAGGACTGAATCGATGACACTGCCTACGAGCGGGTGAACGAGGTAGATGGCGTACGCCCGCTGCCCGACGAATCGGAGCGGCGACCAACGGAGCCATGCATGAGCACCATCCGGCCCGATGAGCAGGACGGGTAGAACGAGGGCGACCGCCGCACCGAAGGCGAGGTGGATGTGGGAGTCGGTTCGTGACAACAAGCCAACCGTGACCACGACGACACCGAGGACGGCCCCGGGTAGTGGCCGGGCGAGAAGCCGCACCAGCCTGTGACTCTGAGGGTTGTGGAGCGCGAGTGCCATCACGCAGCCGAAGACGATCGGTGCGTACGTCCCGAGGTATCCGCCCACGAGACCCGCAGAAGTGCAGAGCACCACGAGCGCAGCAGCCACCCACGGGCGCCACCGCCACACCGCCGGCACCGCGAAAGCAAGCAGCGGCCAGACGAAGTAGAACTTCTCCTCGATGGCGAGGGACCAGCTGTGCCCGAAGGTCCCGGGGCTGGCGAACTCGTTGAGGTAGGTCAGGAACAAGACAAGGCGCTGGCCGAAGTCTCCTGGGTTGTCGGCGAAGCCTGCAGCCACCGCGACGATGTTCGCGCCCAAGACGAGGTAGTAGAGCGGGAAGATGCGGAACGCGCGGCGAATGTAGAAGTTCCGCAACGACACCCGCCCTTGCAGGTCCGACTCACGGAGAAGCAGCGTCGTGATGAGGAAGCCGCTCAGAACGAAGAACACGGTCACACCGATGTAGCCGTTCAGAACACGCAGTTGCGTGACATGAGAATGGATTGTCAGCACGAGGAGGATGCTGACTGCTCGGAGGCCGTCGAGCTGAGGGAAGTAGCGCGTGCGCTCGTACTGGCCGAAGCTGTTCACGCGTCACATCCTGACGGGCGTCACGCCTCGCGGCAACAGATGTCGCGCGTGAAATCCTCCCCAACGCAGTACGAGCAGTGCCTTACATGGGCAACGGGTCTCCCTCAACCCCGCATAATCGACCCATGCATCTAGTCGTCGTCAGTCAGTCGAGCACGTTCGGTGGGGCGGAGCGCTACCTGAACCGGCTCTTCTCACGCCTCCGGGTCGCCGGCGACGAACCGCTACTCGTCGGGCACGTACCGGGATGGGACGAGGAGGCGCTCCGCCACGTCGATGTTCGTCTGGGTCCGAAGTGGTCGAAATCGACCATGATCGGCGGCCTGTTGCGCCTTCCCGCCGAACGTCGGCGCGTGGTTCGAGCCGTTCGTGCTCGAGAAGTCGATCTGTTCCACCTGCAGTTCAAGCGGGAGCAGATCGGATTCACGAAGGCCCTTGCGAAGCTCGGTCCCGTCGTCTGGACCGAACACGGACAGTTCCTGCAAGGCGTTTCCGGTCGGCTCCTGGCGTCCCGGTACAGAGTCGCATCGCGGTACGTCGCCGCCATCATCTGTGTTTCGGAGGCTGTGGCAACGGATGTCCGCGCGGTTGTAGCCGACCCCTCTGTCGTGCATGTGATCGAAAACGGCGTCGGAGACGGTTCCTCGACTCCAGCGACGGCCGCGGCTCGGACCGCGGCTCGTCAGCGGCTCGGGGTGGCTGAGGACGTTCCGGTCGTCCTCTGGATCGGTCGCCTCCACTCGGCGAAGCGGCCGGAGATGGCGGTCCGACTGGCTGGCGAGTTCGAAGGGGTGGTGCTCATCGCTGGCGAGGGGCCGGAGAGGGCGGCGCTGGAGCGAACAAGTTCCTCGTTGACGAACGTCCGGCTGCTGGGACACCTCGACGAACCCGAGCTTGCATACGCGGCCGCAGACGCAGTGTTCTTCACGTCATCGAGTGCAGCTCGGGAAGGCCTGCCGACCACGCTCGTCGAAGCTGCGTCCCACGCGCTTCCGGTCGTTGCGGTCGCTGACACAGGCCTCGATGAGCTCATGACAGAGCTCGGTGCGGAGGTCGCTCCGAGCGGCAGCGGCCCCCACGAGTGGGCGCGCGCGATACACCGAGCGACGGCTGAGCGAGAGCGCAGTAGATCGCGCATGGTTGCGTGGGCAGGACGACATTCGGAAGAATCCTGGGTCGGAGCACACCGAGCCCGCTTCGAGTCCACTCGCTCGTCGTGGACGCTGCGGTCGCAGCGGACCGGGAGTAACTGATGGACGTTTCGATCCTCGTGCTCGGCACGGCCGATTGGAACCAACCGATCGCTACCAACCAGCATTACGTCGCGCGGGAACTCTCAGCTCGGTGGGATGTGTCCTACGTCGAGTCGATGGGCCTACGGAAGCCGGAGCTACGGCCCAGCGATCTGAAGCGGATGCTGCGGCGCATCGGATCAGGATCTGCGGGCACATCGTTCGAACGGCCGACGAACGGCATCAACGTCCTGCGTCCGCTGGTCCTCCCAATCCACACGGGCGTCAGCAGGATCGTCAATCGTCCCTTGCTCCACAGACTCGTCAGCAATTGGATCGCGCGGCCAGGTCGACGACTCCTCTGGACCTACACGCCCAACACCTACGGTCTCGAACGCTTCGCCGACGCCACGGTTTACCACTGCGTCGATCTACTCGGTTCCGTACCTGGCATCAACGCAGAACTCATCGCGCAACAAGAACGACGTCTCGCAGGAGTGGGGGTCACCGCCGTTGCGAGCAGTGAGGTCGTCGACACACATCTGGCCGCAGTCGGCTTTGACTCTCGACGCCTGTGGCTCAACGTCGCCGACGTCGAGCCGATCGCCCAGGCAGTTCACCGAGGGCGCCCCCGTGTGGAGCGAGCGGTCTTCGCCGGGAACCTGACGGTGAGCAAAGTCGACTTCGAGCTGCTGGAGGGGCTGCTGAAGCGTGGAGTGCGACTGGACCTCGCCGGGCCGGTGTCAGAGGGGGGAGGGTCCTCGGCACGCGCTGTCGAGAAACTGGTTGCGGCTGGTGCGACACACCATGGACACCTGGACTTTGCATCGCTCAGTGAGCTCTACGCGCGTTCGACGGTCGGTTTGATCCCCTACCTCATCAACGAGTACACGGTAGGTGTCAACCCGTTGAAGACGTACGAGTACCTGGCAGCGGGCCTGACTGTCGTGTCGACGCGGGTCCCAGCTGTTTCAGCGGTGTCGGGGCACGTCACTGTCGCAGCAGGTCCGGAGGAGTTCTTGCAGGCTGTGGTTGCCTCGACCGGAACTCCTTCTGCGGAGAGCCTCGATGTGAGAGCAGAGCTCGCAGACCGTCACTCCTGGACCCGCCGCGGCGCAGAGGCGAGGGGCCTCGTCGACGAACTCATGCGAGATCGCGTTTCCTGACGGCCGGGACACCCGCGTACAGCCCGTCGGAGGCACAGTCGCTCGTGACGACGGCCCCGGCGGCGATCACGCAGCCTGCACCGATCGTCACACCCGGAAGGATCGTTGCCCGGGCACCGATCCAGGTTCCCGGCTCGACGTGGATCGGCTGACCGATCGCGCGACCAGCCCGTCGTTCTCGCGGGCCGAGTTCGTGAGTACTCGTGATGAACGTGACGTGATGCCCGACGTCGCACCTGGGGCCGACGACGATCTTCGCCGAATTGTCGAACACGCAGCCGTAGTTGACAGTCGTCCCGGGCCCGATCTCGATGTTCTTCCCACCGAACCAGCATCCAGGCGCGACCGATACCCATCCCGGGATGGTGACGCCCCAGGCCCGCAGCAGCCGCCATCGAACACTCCGCGGCACGACAGGGCCGTTGAGAAGCCCGTTGATCGCAGCGTCACGCCACAGACGATTCAGTCCCAAGGCACGGCTCCGTACTCTCTAGTGATGACGCGTCGCTGTCGACCAGCGCGACTCAGAACTCCCCGGAAGAACTGCGCCAGGCTCACTCGGATCGGCCGGTATGCGGGCTTTCGCACGATCAACACAAGGCGCCACAGGAAATCGAGCGCCGCGGCCGGCAAGCCGTACCACTTCCAAGTGAAACGGACGTGCGCGACTTCCCTCTCGGTGACACTCCACCGAGAGCCAACCTCGGAAGAACTTCCACCGCCTTCGGTGACGACCGTGACAGAGTCCGCAACGCCGATCAAGCCGCCCGCTCGGGTGATCCGACGATGGAGGTCGATCTCCTCAGTGAACATGAAGAAGAACGGATCGAACCCTCCGGCGACTTGGAACCACTTCGTCGGGAGCACCATGCAACAGCCCGCGATCGATTCGACGGGTTGCGCCCCGGAGACATCCACGTCGCGCCGTCGGGCCAAAGGAGAAGCAATTGTTCCCCGCTCGGCTCGCGCGTAGTTACCACGAGAGTCCCGGACCCGCGGGCCCACACACGCTGCGCCGACGCGGTCGGCTTCGACCGCGAGCGCGTGGAGATCTTCGAAGGTCGTTTCGACGTCCGGGTTGACGAACGCCAAGAAGTCGGTGTCAACGGCGGATGCGCCGATGTTCGAGGCGGTACCGAAACCGACGTTCACCGGCACTCGTCGAAAGACGGCATCGAAGCGTTCTGCAACGGCTCGAGAACGTTCTGCGTCAAGCGATCCTGAGTCGACCACGACGACCGAATCCATGGGCCCACGGCCGTGGCCAAGGCGCTCGAGGAAGCCCTGCAGCACCTGCGATGACTCGTGCGACACGGTGACGACTGTGAGTGAGGTCATACGATCGCCTCCAGGAAGATCTCTCCGACGCGAAGCCAGTCGGTCATGTGGACGTTCTCGCGGTTGTACGACATCGACTCCTGCCGGAACCTCTCGTCGGTCAAGAGTGCGCGTAGTGCGGCTGCGAGCACATCGACGTCTGTCGCGTCGATCGCTTGTCCGTCTGGAGCTCCAGAGAAGCGCGCACCGAGGTTGGAGTGATTGCCCACCACCATGGGCACACCGGCCGCGGCCATGTCCATCGCTGGAATGCAAAGGCCCTCGTAGAGAGACGGCTGGACGTAGCCGTGAGCACCGGCCAGAAGCGCTGCGTACGCCGCGGCGGACAGTCCACTCGCTATCTCCACCGAGGCCGGGCGTCGAAGACGGGACCGGGCGCGATCGAGTGCGTCAGAGTCATTGCCGGGGCGGCCACAGATGATGAGGCGTGCATCGAGGTCGTCAAGGGTTCCCCAGGCGTCGACGAGCTTGGGCAGGTTCTTGTGCGGCTCCTGGGCTGCGATGCAGAGCAGGTACGGATCATGGCGCTCAGGTCGCCACTCGATGTCGTGCACGGCTTCGATCGGCAGGGGAGTTACCCGATCGTTGAGGCCTAGTTGCGCCATCCGGTCCGCGGTGTAAGCCGAAACTGCGAGCGCTCTTCTTGCCCGGCTGGCGTACCGAGTCGTGGCTGTGATCTTCGCGGCGTCACGATAGAGCGTGGGCTCGTCGATGAACCCGACGTCGTGGAAAACGGGAACGCTCTGCACGGGGGATAAAACCGGAATCGTCTGCCGCGGGACCACGATGCGGTCGAATCGACCTCTGAGCGCGGTGAGCGGCAGCCAGGCGTGCATGAAGAAGCGACTTGGCAACTGGACATCGGATTCCGCGTGCGTGGTCCCGACTGTTGCGACCGTCACGTCTACGCGCCCCTGTTGCTGCAGCGATCGGAGTCCCTGCAACAGACCAGACGCAACGTCTCGCACCCCGCTACTGCCGCCTTCCAGAACTCGGCCGTCCATCAGCAGTTTCATCGGCGCAGACCGATCCGTCGAAGGGTGGTGCCCGCCTGCTCGAGCACGTCTGCGGCCAGCGCAGCAGCCCAACCTGACTTACCGAGCCACCGTCGTGCGTAACGCCGTCGGCTGCGCCGGTTCGCGCGGAGGAGCACCGGGCTCGTCTTTGCCCCGTGGCCTTGGTCATGCACCGCCGAGACAGACCCTGCGATCACGACGTCCCATCCGAGTTCTCGTGCCCGCCGGCAGATGTCGACGTCTTCGTAGTAGAGGAAGTAATCGGATGAAAATCCGTGAACCTCCCGGAAGGCATCGGTGCGCCAGAGCATGAACGCTCCGCAAAGCCAGTCGACCGAGATCGTACGACCACCATGCTCGACCTCGACAGCGGTTCTACGGAGGATCGTCGATCTGGAAGGGAAGAAGCGCGCGGACGAGACAGGAGTTCCGTCCGAGCGAGCAAGCTGAACCCCGATCACACCCAACCGGTCGTCGTCGAACTGGTCGAGCAATCGATCGAAGACATCGGTTCCGAGTCCCACATCCGGATTCACCACTGCGATGAACTCAGAGTGTTGACACTCCTCGTGGACGGCCCGGTTCACAGCCGCGCCGAACCCGACGTTCGAGGCGGACTCGATCAGCGTGACCTTCTCCCCGACGATCCGGCTCCGGACTCGTGCCGTCGAGTCGTCCGACGAATTGTTGTCCACCACGACCACGCGATCGACGTGGTCCATCGCGAGCAGGTCCTCGAGAATGCGATCGACGAACCGTCCAGAGTTGTAGGTGACAACGATGGCGGTGACTGTCCTGGGGTTCATCGCAAGCTCCTGAGTGTCGAGATCATGGCGCGGGGTCCGATGAAGCAGAAGCTCCGGATCGGAGCAGCCTGGATGTGTCTGCGAGTGAGCACGATGAGTACGGCGAGGCTCAACAGGTTCCCGACGCCCGTCGCAGTCGCCGCGAGGACCAAGCCTCCTGGGCTGAACAAGAGGAGGATCATCGCCGCTGTCGTGACCAGGGCAACGACTTCCCCGACGAGCGGCTTCCCGGGCTTCCCTGCTCCGTTGAGGCTCTGTGTGAGTACGACGACCCCTGCGAGCGGCACTTGCGCGGCGAGCAGCACGAACATGGGAGCCGCCGCCGCCTGGAACGCCGAACCGAGCAGGACGAAGATGAGCAGCGGCACCGCCGCCGCCACGACGAGGGCCAGGCAGGCGATCAGGAGCATGGTTGACGCGCACGTGCGCGCCACATGTGTGACATCGCCCCGGGCAACGCGATTGCGATTGGGCATGGCGACCGCGTTCGACACTGCGTTCAGCGTTGCAGCCAACGTCGTCGAGACTGCGTAGAGCCCGACCTCCTGCGGTCGGGCGATCGCCGAGACCATGAGCAGGTCGATCCGTTGATTGACCAACGCGGTCGCTCCAGCCAGCCAGCCTCTGGCTCCGAACTTCGCCGCGTCGACGATGAGTTCGCGCCCGAAGCTGCTTGCTGGTCGGGCAAAACGTCTGACCATGTACGTCAGAGGGCTGAAGACTGTGGTCGCGATGAGGATCAGACCGACCAGGAGCGGCGAGGCGTCCACGTGCAGGAAGAACAGCGCGGTGAGAACGACGAGCGCCGCGAAACCCGGGAGCGCGCGAACGACTGCCGAGGCGAGCCACCGCCCGCTTCCGATCGCGACACCCGTCAAGGTCGAGCCGAACACGAACAACGGGACACTTGCGGCCCAGGCGACGAAGAGCCACCACACCTCGGTTTTCCCGTCCGCCTGCAGCCCGGCCAGGAGGATGTACGGGAAGAACGCCACCAGCCCGATGGCGACACCAGCCACCAGAGCGAGTCTCGACAGGGACCGAGTGTCAGTTCCCTTCGCGGCTCGTCGAGCTGCGAAATCCGGCAGTCCGAAGCTCAGCAAGATCGCGACGATTCCAGCGGGGACCATCGCCATCGCAAGTTCACCTCGCCCGGCTGGGCCGAGAAGACGCGCCTGCAACGTCGCAGTTCCGAGTCCGAAGAGGGTCGAGGCGGCGCTCGAAGCGAGCAGCGTCGCGCTGGGGTGGCGGGCGACACGGCGCACCCCACCACCGAAACGGTTCAGGAGACCAACCCCGCTCATCCTCCTGAGACCCAGCGCCGCAGTTCACGGGCGAACCGTTCAGTTCCGAACTGCTCTTCGACGTGACCTGCCACATTGCGAGTGTCGAGCCGCTCGGCTCGGCGGACGGCATCCGCGAACGCAACCGGTTCGACTGACGGTGACACGACGCCGCCACTCACGGCTTCAACACCCTCGCGCGCACCGCCCTCTGCACCGACGACCACGGGAGTGCCGACTGCCATCGCTTCGAGCGGCATGATCCCGAAGTCCTCGACTGCGGGGAACACGAACACAGAGGCGCGGCGGTACAACTCGCGTAACATCGCGTCCGACGGTCCGACGACGACCCACACGGGCACCGTCGCGGCGTCGGCCTGCGCACGAAGCGCGGGCAGTTCCGGCCCTCGCCCTGCAATGACCACCGGTCGCTTCAACTGTTCAGCGGTGGCGATGACGAGATCGAGGCGCTTGTAGGGCACGAATCGCGACGCACCCAGTAGAAAGCCTTCCGGAAGCGACGCCAGCAGTTCTCGCTCACCTGCTTCAAGCCCAACGGGCTCCGCCGTTGCGAACGTGGTGTCGACCGGCGGGTGGAGCACCCTCGCTTCTTGGTGCCAGACCTGCGCAATACGACGACGGATGTAGTCGCTGTTTGCCGCGTACTGCACTCCGCCGTTCACGAAGCGTCGGTCGAAGGTCCGGACAAGTGAAGCCGACGCCTTGACAAGAAGCCCGGCTCCTCGTGAATCTTGGTCCGCTGCGTAAACGGTGCGCATCGGCGTATGGATGTACGCGAACTTCGGCGTCGATCCCATCGCGTCCCGTCCGCCGACATGGTGGGCAAACACGTGGGAGCTCGCGAGCACGAAGTCGTACGGAGCGGTGTCGACCCGGGTCCAGGCTGACGACATGAACGGCAGTGCGAGCGCCTTGTGGCGCCGGAGCGGGGTCTTCGCCAACCACGACTCGTGCACAGTTCGGCCGGGGAACCGTTCGGGCGCATCGCTCCACAGTGTCTGGATCGCAGCATCGGGGAACACTGCAGACATGGCTTCCGCCACGTTCTCCGAACCGCCATGTGCAGCCACCCATTCGTGCGCGATGAGCCCCGGCATCAGAAAGCCTCTTTCCCCGGCGCCAACACCGCTCGCACCGTCCGCCACAGGATGACGATGTCCCCGGTCAACGACCAGTTCTCTACGTAGTAAAGGTCAAGCCGGATGGCGTCTTCCCACCCGAGCGACGACCTTCCGCCGACCTGCCACAGGCCGCTCATGCCGGGCTTGAGCAACAGCCGACGGCGTGCTGCGGCGTCGTAGAGCGCGACCTCGCCCTCGCGCTGGGGCCGCGGTCCGACCAGGCTCATCGAGCCGAACAGCACGTTGAACAGCTGCGGGAACTCGTCGAGCGAGTGTTTGCGGAGCACGTGACCGATCGAGGTGATGCGCGGGTCGTTCTCCACCTTGAACAACGGAGTGTCTCCCTTGCCCTGCGCTGCGAGGAGCGCGACGAGCTCGTCGTCGGCATTGACGCGCATGGACCGGAACTTGAGCATGTCGAACGGCTGGCCGTTGAGGCCGACGCGCTCCTGGCGGTACAGCACCGGGCCCGCACTGGTGAACCGCACGGCGAGTGCCAACACGATCAACAGCGGCGACAGGGCGATGATCAGCAGCGCCGATCCGGCGACGTCGAACGCACGCTTCATGAAGAGCGTGGTGCCTTCGTAACGGGGCATTTCGACGTGGATCAGCGGCAGGCCGGCGACGGGACGCGTGTGGATGCGCGGGCCGTTGATCTCGGTCAGGCTCGGAGCGACGATCAGGTGCTCGCGCCCGCCCTCGAGTTCCCAACTCAGTTCACGCACCGCTTGCGCGCCCAGGTCGTCCGAACTCGTCACGGCCACGGTGTCGGCACCGATGCTGCGCAGTGCGACGACGGCGTCGCTGATCCGTCCGAGGATGGGGACCCCGGTCGTGCCGAGCGTCCCGCCGACGGGACCGGTCGGGACACAGGCGCCGACGACGCGGTAGCCCTCTTCTGGGTGCCGCATCAGTTCGCGGGCGATGTGCTCGACTGATCCGGTGGACCCGACGAGCACGACCGTGGCGGAGTAGCGGCCGCTCCGGCGCTGTGCGTTGAGCCACTGGCGCCACATCCAACGCGTCAGCAGCAGGAGCAGGACGCCGAGCGGGAACGCGATGAAGATGTACCCGCGGGCGATCTCGAGTTTGAAGGCATACGCGACGATCGCCACGAGTGCGAACAACCGGATTGCCGAGTCGACGATTCGTCGGTACTCACCGGCGCCGGTGCCGATGTAGCGCGGATCACGGGTGTCGTAGAGCGCCAGCACGATCAGCCAGGCGACGACGATCAGGATCGAGACGGCCGAGTACCCAACGGCCAGGTCGGCCGAACTGCCCGCGACCTGCCGGCTGTCGAACCCGAACCACGCGATCTGCACGCCGAACGCCACCCAGATCAGCGCAAGCGCGTCGGTGATGACCAATCGACGGGCGTAGGTGTTCTCCCAGCCGAGCTCCGGTCGAGCGGTCCGTTCGGTCACCGTCACCACGAAGCACCACCGTCCGCAGACACCGCGACCGTGTCGCCCGACCAGGCCCACAGGTTCTTGTCTGCCAGACCGATCGCGACCGGCCCACTGCTCGCGCCCCCCGTCCAGCATCCGACGGGGCTGACCGTCGACGAGGCAGTCACCTTCACGGCCGCCAGGCTCGCGATCTCGACGCCGGCGCACGTCGCACCGCCGGTGCGCGCGAGTGTGTAGGTGTTGCCGGCGTCGGCGATGGACTGGATCCCGCCGATCGGTGCCGTCACCCACGACCCGGTCCCGCTCCGCCAAGCGATGGCGTCCGCGCATGCGACGAGCGTCGTGTACTGCCCCTGGTAGGCGTCGACCGGGTCGGCACACGGCGAGTCGACGCGGCCGCTCTGCAGCTGCAGGGCGGCGTCGCTGACCCCGGCACCGGCGGCGCCCGGCTGACCGGCTGACCACGTGGCACCGTCGTCCGTGCTCGTTCGGACGGTCATGGCGCAGTCGTCGCCGACCCCGGTCAGGATCGAGACGCCGCTGGTGGTGGCACGCAGCCCCGTCAGGGTGCGCACGTCGTCGCCGAGGGCGACCGCGACCCAGGTCGCCCCGCCGTCCACCGAGTGCTCCAGCACCGGCTTGTCAACGGAACACGACGTACTGGAGGCTCGCCATGCCTCCTTGCCGTCGATGGCGGACAGCAGACGGCGGGCTGACGCAGCGTCTGCCGCACCTGCCGACGCGCTGGGCGTCGGGGACGCGCTCTCGCTGGAGCGCGGAGAACTGGAGAAGGTCGGGATCGGGCCCGCCGGGTCACCGGAGTTCGGTGCGGTGCGTCCCAGGGCGAGCGTGACGAGTGCGATGTCGATGACGACCAGCACGACGATCACGATGGCGACCCAGACCAGGGTCGTCCGCGTGAGCGACGAACCGAGGTTTCGGGTCCCCCGGCGAGTGTCCATGTCCCCCGACCTCACTCAGCGCTCGGCGCGACTCAGGGCGCCGAGCTTCTTCCCGCCGCGCTTGGGCGGCTTGACCTTCGGTGTGTCCTCGTCCTCGATGCCGTAGCCGTACCCGTAGCCGTACCGGCCGTAGCCGTAGGCACCCGGGCCACGGACCGGCATCATCGTGATGACGAAGCCGGCGATCGGCGCGCCCACGCTCTCGAGTGCGGAGACCGCAGCGGCGAACTGGCCCTTGTGCGTCTTGCCCGAGGCCACGGCGACGATCGCACCGGAGGCCTTCTTCGCCAGGATCGCGGCGTCGGTGACCGGCAGCAGCGGCGGGGCGTCGAACAGGACGTAGTCGAACTCGCCCTCGAGCCGCTCGATCAGGTCCTGCATGGCGCGGGACCCGAGCAGCTCGGACGGGTTCGGCGGGATCTGTCCGGCCGGCAGGACGACCAGGTTGCCGCGGCCCCAGGGCTGGGCGACGTCCTCGAGCTCGGCGCGGCCGATGAGCACGTCGGTCAGACCGGCGTTGGTCTCGACGTCCATGTACTCGGCGACGCGGGGACGGCGCAGGTCGGCGTCGATGAGGATCACGCGGAAGCCTGCGCTGTCGAGCGCGATCGCCAGGTTGGCGACCGTGGTGCTCTTGCCCTCGGACTGCACGGACGACGTCATCACGAAGGTGCGTGCGCCGGTGCCGATGTCCAGGAACTGCAGGTTCGTGCGGAGCGTGCGGAAGGACTCGGCGCGCGGGCTGCGTGGGTCGACCTGCACGATCAGCGGACGTTCCGAGGCCTTGCTGTCGAAGGCGATGCCACCGACGACCGGCTTGTCGCTGATCTTCTCGACGTCCTGCTCGGTGCGCACGCGGTTGTCGAGCGTCTCGCGGAGGACGGCGATACCGACGCCCAGGGCGAGCCCGACGAGCAGGCCGAGTGCGACGTTGACCGGCACGTTCGGGCTGACCGGGACGCTCGGCACGTCGGCCTGCTTCACGCGGGTGAGCTTGACGCTGCTCTTGCCGTCGGCGTCGGTGGCCTCGATGTCCTCGACGACGTTGGTCAGGCTCTGCGAGGTCGCGTTCGCGATGTTCGCGGCCTGCACCGGGTCCGTGTCGTTCACGCTGATCGAGATCAGGGTCGTGCTCGTCGGCGCGGTCGCGGACACCATCGTCGCGAGCTGGTCGGCGTTCATGTCGAGCTGGAGCTTCGAGATGACCGGCAGCAGCACGATCGGCGTCGACACCAGGTTCGAGTACGTCAGGACGCGCTGCTGGGTGAAGGTGTTCCCCTGAGCCAGGTCACTCGCGCTGCCCGAGGTCTCCGTCGAGACGAAGACCTGCGCCGAAGCGGAGTACACCGGCTTCTTGAGCAGGGAGAAGCCCGCGGCAGCGGCAACTCCGACGAGTGCCAAGACCAGGATGAGGACCCATCCCTTACGTAGCACGGTGATGTAGTCGCGTAGTTCCACGCGGCCCGCCTTCCCCGACGATCCCGCCGCTCGCCCGTGGTCCCAACACGAGTGCCCGGGGATGTCCCGGTGTACGGCATTCAAATAGTGCCACATGATCGAGCAACGCTCGGCTGTATCGGCCGTTCTGGGCCACCCGTCCTCTACGGTGAGCCCATGAGCACCGAGTCCGACGTGACCCACGCCGAGCCCGACACCAGCCGTCAGCGGGACCTCGTGATCCTGCTGGTCGCGCTGGGGGTGGCGGTGATCCTGGCCCGGGTCGCGTCGGGGTTCAACACCGCCGGCAAGATCCAGCCGCCCGTCATGCAGGTGCTGGTGGCCGACTTCGCCGTCTGGCTACCGCTCGTCGCGGGCATCGTCTGGGTGCTGCGCCGATCGGCGAGCACGGACCGCGCGGCCCGGCTGCGCCTGGGACTCGGTGACGCGATCTTCGCGATCGGGATCGTGATCCTGTGCCGGGTGTTCGACGTGTTCCTCGGCCTGGCGTTCACGGGTTCGACGGGCCTGACCCCGGCGCCGACGCTCGGGACCCCGGACGAGACGCTGCTGATCGTGTCGGCCACCGGGATCGTGCTGGTCAGTCCGTTCCTGGAGGAGGTCTTCTTCCGTGGGCTGTTCCAGCGCCGGATGGCCGCCGAACTCACCCCGCGCACGCGGTTCCTGGCCGTGTTCCTCACCGCGTTCCTGTTCGCGGTCCTGCACGTCCTGCTCGGTGCCGGCGGGACGCAGCTCGAGGGCTTCCGGGTGTTCCTGACGATCTTCGTGCTCGGGTCGCTGACCGGCACCCTGGTCGCGATGACGAACCGCATCGGCGGCGCGATCATGGCGCACGTGCTCTTCAACGCGGTGGCGGTCGTCGCGACCTGGCCTCGCTGAGCCGACCCGCGCCTCCCGTCTGATCCGCTGAGCGCCGTCGACGGCGCCCATCCTCCTTGCGGTCTTCCATGCAGGAGCTATGACGCCCTACAGTTTCCCACGTTGTAACGCGGGCGCCTAGGGGGCGCCCGCGCCACCGATCAGACCGGACGACGTCGTCCACGAGGAGTCCATCCCTTGCGTCCCACTCTCATCTCGAGCCGGGGGCGCCGTCGCTTCCTCGGGTCGTCACTCGCCACAGCCGTCGTCGGAGCGCTCGCGCTCGGCGGGCTCGGCATCTCCGCCCTGCCGGCAGCCGCCGCTCCCGACGCCCGCACCGTGGTGTCCGGCGAGGCCCGCTTCCAGGTGCTCTCCCCCACCCTGATCCGCACCGAGTACGCGGGCGACGGGCAGTTCACCGACCAGGGCACGTTCAACGTGGTCGGGCGCGACGACTTCGCCCCGACGCCGTTCACCAAGACCGTGCAGGACGGCTGGCTGACGCTCGACACCGGGTCGATGACCGTGCAGTACCGGCAGGGCACCGGCGACTTCAGCCAGGACAACCTCCGGGTGACGCTGGAGACCTCCGCGGGCCAGGCCGTCACCGGCTCCCCCTGGGTCACGGCACGGACGCCCTCGTGTGCGATCGGCACGCTCTGCGAGGGCGAGGCACTCGCGCTGCAGGGCCTGGCGAACGCGACGGACCACTCCGGGTACACGGGCGCTGGGTTCGCCGCCGGGTTCGAGAACGTCGGCAACTCGATGACGTTCCGCACCGACGTCGCGACGGCCGGGTCGTACGACCTGGCCATGCGGTACGCCAACAACCAGGGCGGCGACGGCAAGGTCGAGACCCGCACGCTGAGCATCGTCGTCGACGACCGCGCCCCGGTCACCCTCAGCCTGCCGGCCGGCACGAACTGGGACGAGTGGAAGCAGACCACCGCAGCCCTCGACCTGACCGCCGGTCAGCACACCATCAAGGTCGTCCGTGGTGACGCCGATTCCGGTCGGGTGAACGTCGACAGCCTGGCGATCGTCCCCGCGGGAAGCGCCTACCCGGCACCCGCCGAAGCATCCGCCGGTCAGGACTGCGCCTTCGGCGTCGTCTGCCAGGCCGAGGACGCCGCACGCAGCGACCCCGCGACCGTGGCGACGAACCACAACGGGTTCGCCGGGGACGGCTTCGTCGCCGGGTTCGAGCGCGCCGGCGCGCAGATGACCGCGCACGTCACCGGGGTCCCGGCCGCGGGCGACTACGCGCTGCAGGTCCGGTACGCCAACGGGTCGGCCGGCACGCCGACGCTGACGGCCGCCCCCGCAGGCCAGACCGCCACGACCGGCGAGCTCCCGCGCACCAGCGGCTGGGACTACTGGAACACGGCGACCATCCCGGTGCACCTGGCCGCCGGCACGAACGACATCGCGATCGGCTGTCCGACCGTGGCGGCCAACTGCAACGTGAACTTCGACACGATCGCGGTCGTCGACACCGCGTCGCCCGTCCTCGCCGCACACGCCCCGCTCGGCGGCTACCGGCGTGACCTCGACACCGCCAACGGTGCCGCGAAGACGAACCCCGGCCTGCTCTACCAGGACGGCTGGTCGCTGCTCGACGACACCGCGTCGGCACTGTACGACCCGGCGACCGAGCAGACCACGCCCCGCGGTGACCACGGTGGCAAGGGCTACCAGGACGGCTACGTCTTCGGGTACGGCACCGCGTACACGACCGCGCTGAAGGACCTGGCGACCCTGACCGGGCCGTCGAAGCTCCTGCCGCAGTGGGCGTACGGCGTCTGGTACTCCGAGTACTACGACCGGTCGCAGCAGGACTACCTGGACATCGCGAAGCGCTTCCAGGACGAGGGCGTCCCCGTCGACGTCATGGCGATCGACACCGACTACAAGATCGGCAGTCCCACCAACGAGGGCGACAGCAAGTGGGACGGCTGGTCGGTCGACCCGGCCCGGATCCCTGACATGACGAGCCTGCTCGCCGACTGGCACGCCGAGGGCATCCACAACACCCTCAACATCCACCCGTCGATCTCCAGCAAGGACCCGGAGTTCGCGGCAGCGCAGGCGACCGCGAAGGGCAAGCTCACCAAGGGCGACGGCGACCGCTACCTGTTCGACTGGTCGGACCGCGACCAGCTCAAGGCCTACTTCGACCTGCACACCTCGCTGCAGCCGGAGGGCGTCGACATGTGGTGGCTCGACTGGTGCTGCAGTGAGAACTCGAAGTACTCCGCCAACGGGGTGACGCCGGACGCGTTCATCAACCAGCAGTACGCGAAGTACACCGACGAGCAGCTCAAGGGCCGCGGTCTGGCGTTCTCCCGCGCCTACGGCTCGCTGACCGCGGGCGGCTACGGCAACCCGCAGGCCGTGCCGACCGGACCCTGGGCCGACAAGCGCACCACCGTGCACTTCACCGGGGACACCACGTCCTCGTGGGACGAGCTCGCCGCCCAGGTCGGCTACACCCCCGGTGAGTCGGCAGCGACCGGCCTGTCCGCGATCAGCCACGACATCGGTGGCC
This sequence comes from Curtobacterium sp. CFBP9011, assembly GCF_034045095.1. Taxonomy (NCBI): domain Bacteria; kingdom Bacillati; phylum Actinomycetota; class Actinomycetes; order Micrococcales; family Microbacteriaceae; genus Curtobacterium; species Curtobacterium sp. CFBP9011. Next base: position 140,908 of record NZ_JAXCWN010000005.1, on the reverse strand, counting down.
ACAACGGTGCGCAGTACGGCATCGCGGGCAAGGAGCCGGGCACGACCCAGCTGCCGCCGGACATGTACGCCCGGTGGGTGCAGTTCGGTGCGTTCCAGCCGATCGACCGCCTGCACAGCAACCACAGCGACCGGCTGCCCTGGCAGTACCCGGCCGAGGCGAACGCGTCGGCGAAGCAGTTCCTCAACCTCCGCGAGGACCTGCTCCCCCTGACGTACACCCTGGCCGCCGATGCCTCTTCGACCGGCACCCCGATGCTGCAGCCGCTCTACCTGCAGTACCCGGAGGCGCAGGAGTCCTACGCCCAGGCCGGCTCCGAGTACCTCTACGGCAAGGACGTGCTGGTGGCCCCGGTCACCACCGCGAACGACGACACCGGGAAGGCCACCCGTTCGGTCTGGTTCCCGGCCGGCGACTCGTGGACCGACTGGTTCACCGGCACGACCTACCAGGGCGGTACGACGGCCGACGTCACGACGGACCTGACCACCATGCCGGTGTTCGTCCGCAGCGGCGGCATCGTCCCGACCCGCTCACACCACGTCGCGAACGACGCCGCACCGCTCGACGCGGTCACGGTGACGGTCGCGACCGGCGCGGACGGCACCTTCGCCCTGCACGAGGACTCGGGCGAGGGGCAGCCGACCGCGGCGGCCTCCTCTGCCCGCGCCGCGGGCAACTCCGCGTCGACCACGATGCGGTTCACGCAGCAGGCCGACGGCGGCACGCTCGACATCGCCCCCGCCGACGGCTCGTTCACTGGCCAGGTGCGCGACCGCTCGTGGACGGCGACGTTCACCGACGCCGACCGCCCCGCGTCCGTCACGATCGACGGAGCTCCCGTCGCCGCGTCCGACTGGACGTACGACGCCGACAGCCGCACCATCACCGTGCCGGTCGCCGAGCGCTCGGTGACGGACCGGACCATCGTGCGGTACTCGAGGGTCGCTGCTGCGGTGCCGAGCCTCCAGGTCGCATCGCCGACGGCCACCGCCGGTGACCCGCAGACGGTGACCGGCTCCGGGTTCCCGGCGGAGGCGACGGTCACGCTGTCGACGACGCCGGCGCTCGGCGGCCAGGTCACCGTGCGCACCGGTGCCGACGGCACGTTCCGCAGCGACCTGGCGGTGCCGGCCACGGCCTCCGGGCGGGTGACGGTGTCCGCCTCGGTGGGCGGCGTGGTGCTGGCGCGGGTCGGGTTCACGGTGACGGCGGCGGCGGCCGCTCCGCCGACGGCCTCGCCGTCGCCCGGGCCGGGTTCGCCTGCTCCCGCGCCGGGCTCGCCTGCTCCCGCGCCGGGTGCTGGCGCCGGTGCCGGCCCTGGTTCCGGTTCGGGTTCGGGTGTCGGCGGTGCGGGCATCCAACCGGGAGGCTCGTCCTCAGCCGGCGACGGCGCCCTCGCCTGGACGGGTGCGAACGTCGTGCCCCTCGGTGTCCTCGCCCTGGTGCTCCTCACCGCCGGCGGGCTGCTGCTGACACAGCGCCGACGACGCCACCGTCGGGCCGAGTAGGTCCGCGGCACGGCACCACGATGCAGACGACGGCGGGGCACCCCGACAACGGGTGTCCCGCCGTCTGCACCGCCCGACACCTGTCGTCCGGCGTGGCCCCTCTTCGGGTCGACACCCCGTCGGTCCACCCCGTTGTCCAGTAGCCTCTGCTGAGCATGTCTCGCCCAACCAGCGTCATCGACAACCCCCTCGTCCGGCAGGCTCCGATCAGCGGCCTGCTGGCCCTCGGCGCGCTGCTGACCGTGACGCTGCCGACGCTCGAGATCAGCGACCTGACGATGTTCCTCGCCAGCCTGGTCACCGTCGGCGTCGCGACCCTGCTCGCCGCGTTCGCCGCACACTTCCCGCGCGCGGTCCCGCTCGTGCCGATCCTGCTGGCCGTCGACTTCGTGTCCCTCGCCCTGTTCCGCACGGGCACCGGCGCCGGCGCGTCCGTGTTCACCTCGCTCGTGGTCCTGCCGGTGGTGTGGTGGGCGTCGCTCGACGGCCGACGCACGATCGCCTACTCGATCCTCGGCGTGACCATCGTGATCCTGGCGCCGTACCTGCTGCAGCCGAGCTCCGTGATCCGCGCCAGTGAGCTGGTGCGCCTCGGCATCACCGTCGTCGTGTTCGGCACGGTCGCCGTCATCGTGCACGAGCTCTCCCGCCGCGCCCGCCGTTCCGTCCGCTCCGCCGAGGCCCGCGAAGTCCGCGTCCGCGCCGAGATCGAGCGCGCCGCCGCAGTGCAGCGCTCCCTGCTGCCCACCTCGAGCGACGGCCTGGGCGAGAGCGTCACCGTCGCCGGCACCTGCATGCCGGCGAAGAGCGTCGGCGGCGACTTCTTCGACTGGTACCGCACCGAGAACGGCATCGCCGTCGGACTCGGCGACGTGATGGGCAAGGGCGTCGGCGCCGGACTCATCGCCGCCGCCGTCCGCGCCACGATCCGCAGCGCCCGCACGGTCGACGACGCATCCGAGGCCCTGCGCCGCGCCTCCGACGGCCTCGCCGCCGAGGGTGCCGGCACCGACGTCACCTTCACCACGCTGTTCCACGCGCGGATCGACGACGACGGCGGGTTGCAGTGGGCCGACGCCGGGCACGGGCTGAGCTTCATCCTCCGCGCTGCCGGAGGGGTGGAGCGCCTGCGCTCGGTCGACCTGCCGCTGGGGATGGGCCTCCGCGACGAGTGGGCGACCACCACCGGCACCCTCGAGCCGGGCGACCTGCTCATCTCGTTCAGCGACGGCGTGCTCGACCTGTTCGGCGGACGCGACGACGCGGTGGACTCGGTCGCCGAGCTGGCGCGTGCCGACCGGACGCCGGCGGCGATCGTCGCGGCCCTGTCCGAGCGGGCCGCCGAGGTGCCGCACGACGACGACGTGACGGTCATCGCGATCCGCCGCGAGGCCGCGTCCGCCGAGCCGACCGAGGTCGCGGCCGCGCCGCTGTCCCGCTCCCGCGCGGCCTGAGGCGGGCGCGCGCGTACGTGCGTGCGCGCCGGGCGCGCGCCGAGGCTCGCCTGTGCGGACAACTTGCGCCGCCTGGCAGGCGCAGACTGTCCGCCAGACCGAGGCTCGGCCCCAGCGACACCGCACGCACCGAGCAGCGCGAGCGCTGTCGCCCACCACGAACCTCGCCGGCCGGGAGGCCCGTCCCGGCCCCGCCACGCGCCTCCAGCCCAAGACTCGGCCACGCGGACACCCTGCGGCCCCCGGCAGGCGCGAACTGTCCGCCAGGCCGAGGCTCGCCCCCAGCGACACGGCACGCAGCGAGCAGCGCGAGCCCTGTCGCTCACCGCGAACCTCGCCGGCCCGCGGGACTACGCGGACCAGTCGGGCCGGACGAAGCCGCTCTCGTACGCGAAGACGACGGCCTGTACCCGGCTCGCGGCACCGACCTTGCCGAGCACGCTGCTGATGTGTGTCTTCACGGTGGCCTCGCTGATCCAGAGGTCCTTCGCGATCTGCGCGTTGCTGGCGCCGCGGACCAGGGCGGTGAGGACCTCCCGTTCGCGGGCGCTCAGCGACGCCAGCGCGGGGGCGTGCTCGGCAGGCGGAGCGGGCGCGGTCGACCCCGCAGCGCCACCGCCCGCGCCACCGGACCGGGCACCGAGCAGCCGGTTCTCGAGCAGCGCCCGGGTCATCGACGGCGCGATCAGGGTGTCGCCGGTGTGGGCCGCACGGACCCCGGCGGCGATGAGGTCCGGGCCCGCGTCCTTGAGCAGGAACCCGAGTGCACCGGCCTGCACGGCGTCCAGCAGGTACTCCTCGTCATCGAACGTCGTGAGGATGACGACTGCACCCGCGGTGCCGTCGGACACGATCGAGCGGGTGGCCGAGATGCCGTCGAGTCCGGGCATCCGGACGTCCATGAGCACCACGTCAGGGTGGAGGTCGGCGCAGACGGCGATCGCCTCGGCTCCGTTCGGCGCCTGCCCGACGACGGTCAGGTCGGGTTCGGCGTCGACCATCATGCCGAGGCCGGTGCGCACCACGGCCTGGTCGTCGACGATCACCACGCGGATCACGACGCGACCACCCGGGGACCGGCAGCGCCGGCCGGAGCCGAAGCCGGAGCCGAATCCGGCCCAGCCGAAGCGACAGGACCGGCGGCAGCCGGCCCAGCCACGTCAGCCGGCCCACCCGCACCACCCGACCCCGCACCGGGCCGGACGCTGCCCGCCGTCGGGACCCGCGCCTCCCGGGGTGCCTCGAGCGTGACCCGCCACCCGCCACCCGCGGCCGGCCCGGCGTCCAGGACCCCGCCGATCGACGCGGCGCGCTCCCGCATCCCGCGGATCCCGGCGCCACCGACGGCGAGTTCCGGCACCCGGGGGCTGCCGCCGGAGCCGCCGTCGTCGAGGACCTCGAGGCGGATGCGGTCCTCGGACGCGGCCAGACTGATCCGCACCGAGGAGCCGTCGGAGTGCACGAGGGTGTTGGTCAGGGCCTCCTGGCAGACACGGAGGACGGCGAAGTCCTGCATCACGCCCAGGCTCCCGGGCACGCGCAGGTCGGCGTCCACCCGGACTCCGGTCGCGCGGACGCGGTCGACGGCGGCCTCGAGCGCACCCCGGAGCGACACCGGGGCATCGGTCGTGCCGCCGTCCCCGCCCGCGCGGAGGACCCGGACGACCTTCCGCATCTCGGACAGCGCCTGCTGCCCGGTGCCCGCGACCCACGAGGCGTACTCGGCGAACTCGGCCTGGTCCGCGACCCCGACCCGGACCAGCGCCTGGGAACGGACGACGATGGCGGCCATGTGGTGGGCGACGACGTCGTGGACCTCGCGGGCGACGGCGGTCCGCTCCTCGGACGCGATGCGGGCCTGGTCGGACTCGCGCAGGCGGACGAGTTCCTCGTTGCGCCGCTGCAGCACGAGCTCGGACCGACGGCGACGGGCGGTGGCGCGGCCGAGGACGGCGGACGCCACGAGCAGGATCCCCATCAGGACGATCGTCGACCAGTCGGCGGTCTCCAGGAGCGTCCGGCCCAGCAGCAGGGCGAGCGGCCACCGGTGCACGGCGAGTGCCCAGGAGTCCGCGGGCGCGAAACTGAACGGCAGGAGCAGCGCGGTCACGGCCGGCAGGGTGACGACCGCCAGCACGGCGAGCACCCGGCGCCCGGCCGCACACGCCAGGTAGACGGCGATCACGAGCGGGATGAGGCGCACCGTCAGCACGCCGAACGTCCACAGCGGCCAGCCGACGACGACCGCGACCACCACGAGCAGCGGGTAGGGCAGCCGCTGGCCGACGCCGATGCAGAGCGCGACCAGGGCCGCGGTGACCCGGTAGTCGTCGAGGCTCGTCGGGTACCAGCCGGCGCGGTGCAGCCCCTCCATCGTCAGGAGCGCGACGGCGAGGAACACGACCCCGGCCACGGCAGCGCGCACCCACGGCGGGATCGAGACTGGACGCATGGCGTGAGGCTAGCCGCCCGAGGCGACTCCGCGCCTCCCCCGAACGACGGAGCGCGCGCGTCCGGACGATCAGTCGAACGGACGGGAGGCCCACCACCTTCCGCCGATGCGCCTGACGCCCGCCTCGTCAGAAGCTGGTCCTGCCGCAGTGAGCGGTCTGCCGCAGTCCGCGGCAGCGCCGCAGCCCGCGGCCGTCGAACGGAGCACGTGATGCAGAAGAAGACCGCTGTCAGCCTGGCCACCCTGGCGCTCATCCTGGCCATCGCGGGGACCGGCGCCGCGGCGGCGACCATCGCGAGCCCGCAGTCCTCCCCCGAGACCGTCCGTCCGGCGACCGGGTCGACTGTCGTGCAGACCACGGGCGCGACCTCGGACGACGACGACGGCTGGCCGGGACAGCTGCCGGACGCCGACCGCTTCCGGGAGCTCTCGCGGTCGGACCAGCAGGCGGTGCTGCGGCGGGTCGACCGGCTGCTCGGGGACCTCAGCGGCTCGCGGGCCAGCGAGGGGCTCGTCCGGCAGCTCAGCGGCTACCGGGGCGAGCTGGCGCGTCTCCGCCGGTAGGTGCCGCGGCACGAGGCGCGTGCCCAGCGACAGTGCGCGGCCGACCGCAGGCGAGCGCTGTCGCCCAGCGCGAACCCCGGCCAGGCCCGGGCCCGGCCAGGCCCGGCCCGGCCCGGCCCGGGCCGAGCCTCGGCCTGGCGGACACTCTGCGGGCTCCGGGGCCCGAGCCTCGTCCGCCCGGCCGAGGCTCGGCGGACCTGGACGGCGCCGGACGCGTGCAGCACACTGGCGGCATGGGGCGGGGGAAGCGAACGCTGACGATCGGGATCGTGTGCACGCTCGGGGGCGGCCTCGCCGGGTGCGCGACGACGGCCGGGCAGTGTGTGGACTACGTCTCACTCACCCCGGCGGAGCAGGCGCACGAAGCGTCCCTCGTCGTCGACGCCGACGTCCGCTCGACGGACCGCACGGTCGAGGTGGCCGGCCGCTACCGCGTGTACGAGGCAGCGATCACCGACGTGCGCAAGGGCCGGACGCTCGGCGACCGGATCGACGTGATCGCGACCTCCGACCAGTGCACGTCGAGCGGCGAGCCCGTCGAGTACGTCGACGGCGACCCGCTGGCCGAGCCGGGTAGCTACCGCCTGTACCTGACGCGGGTCCGGGGTGGAGGCCCGTGGCAGCTGGTCGTCCCGGGTGCCGCCGAGCGCCTCCCGGCCTGAGCGCCGCCGCGAGACTCGCGCTCAGCGACAACCCGCGGCCGTCGGCGCGCGAACGGTGTCGCTCAGCGCGAACCTCGGCGCGCGCCGCCGCCCGCGCGCAGCCGCCCGTCAGACCTCGACGTCGCTGCCCATCGTCACCGTGCGGCGGAGCGGCAGCCCGAACCGTGCAGCCGGGTCGGCGGCGTTGTGCGCCATCGCGACGAAGAGCTTCCGCCGCCACGACACCATCCCGCCCTTGCCCGCCCCGGTCCGGAGTGCGCCGCGCGAGATGAAGTACGACGCCTTCGACATGTCCTCCTGGGACAGGTCGATCAGGCCGGCGGTGCACGCGGCACGCATGGCGGCGGGCAGGTCCTGGTCGTCGGAGAACCCGAACGTGATGGTGATGTGGTCGATGCCGTCGTCGTCGTAGCCGAGCTCGTCACGGCGGAAGGCCTCTTCCAGCGCCACGTGCGGCACGTTGGCGGTGAGGACGGACACGATGATGACCCGCTGGTGCACGACGCCGTTGTGTTCGACGTTCGCCCGGAGTGCCAGCGGGGTCGTCTCCTTGTTCGGGTGTGGGAACACCGCGATGCCCGGGACGCGCGGGATGTGGTCGGCGTTGACGGTCTCGATGAAGTCGGCGAGCGAGCCCTCGCGCTTCCGACGCTCGATCTGCACGAGCTGCCGACCGCGGTGCCACGTCGTCATCAGGGTGATCACGGCCAGGGCGATGAGCAGCGGCACCCACCCACCGTGCAGGACCTTCGACAGGTTGCCGGCGAGGAACGTCAGCTCCAGGCCGCCGAACACCACGGCAACGGTGACGAGCTTCCAGGTCGCCCAGCGCCAGAGCGGCTTGACGACGACGAGCAGCAGCAGGGTGTCGACGACCAGCGCACCGGTGACCGAGACGCCGTACGCGGTGGCCAGGGCGGCCGAGGAGCGGAACGCCAGCATGATCGCCATCACGCCGATGAAGAGCAGCAGGTTGACGGCCGGCAGGTAGACCTGGCCGCCCTCGCGCTTCGACGTCTGGCGGATGGTCAGCGGCGGCAGCAGTCCGAGCTGCACGGCCTGGCGGGTGAGCGAGAACGCGCCGGAGATGACGGCCTGGCTGGCGATCACGGTCGCCGCGGTGGCCAGGATCACGACGGGCAGCTGCGCCCAGTTCGGGAACAGCAGGAAGAACGGGTCCTTCGTGGCGGTCGGGTCCTCGAGCACCAGGGCGGCCTGGCCCAGGTAGTTGCAGACGAGCGCGGGGAACACCACGAAGAACCAGGCGCGGAGGATCGGCATCCGCCCGAAGTGGCCCATGTCGGCGTAGAGCGCCTCGGCTCCGGTGATGGCGAGGACGACGGCGCCCATCGCGATGAAGGTGATGAACGGGTGCGCGAACAGGAACGCGATCGCCCACGTCGGGGACAGCCCCTGCAGGACGCCCGGGTGCTCGACGATGCGCGGGATGCCGGCGACCGCGATGACGACGAACCAGAGCAGCATGACCGGGCCGAACGAGGCGCCGACCTTGGCGGTGCCGAAGCGCTGCACGATGAACAGGCCGATGAGGATCACGGCGGCGATCGGCACGATGAGGTGCTCGACCGACGGGGCTGCGGTGCCCAGGCCCTCGACGGCAGACAACACCGACACCGCCGGGGTGATCACGGAGTCGCCGTAGAACAGCGAGACCCCGACGATGCCGATGATCAGGAACACCGTCGTGCCGCCGGGCCGGTTGGCGTGCAGGCGTCGTGCGAGTGCGGCGAGCGCCATCACCCCGCCCTCGCCGTGGTTGTCGACGCGCATGAGCACGAGGACGTACTTGATCGACACGACGATGGTGATCGACCAGAAGAGCAGCGAGATGACGCCGTAGACGTCCTCGGGGACGGGCCGCACGATGCCGCCGTCGACGGAGAACACCGTGCGCATCGAGTAGAGCGGGCTGGTGCCGATGTCGCCGAACACGACGCCGAGCGCAGCGAGGGCGAGACCGGCCTTGCCACGGTGCCCACGGGCCTCCCGGCTGGCGGGGCGCTGCGCGGCCTTCGCGGGGCGCGTGGCGTCGTCGCCGGGGCCGGCGTCACCGGGCTGGGCGTCGTGCCCACCCGAGGGGTGGTCTGACGACTGCGACGAGGCGCGGGTCTCGGTCACGGTGGTGCTCTCCAGTCCGGGCCGTGCGGACGACGGCCGCGCTCATCATGCACCCGCGGAGTGACAGCCGAGCGCGCGGCGCACGCTCGCCTGCGCCGATCGGCTCTACACGCCCTGTTCCGGGACGGTGACGATCCGGTTCTGGTAGGCCCAGACGACGGCCTGCAGGCGGGACCGGACACCGAGTTTCGGCAGCATGCGTGCCAGGTGTGACTTCACCGTGGAGACCTCGACGACGAGCGATGCAGCGATCTCCTCGTTCGACATCCCTTGCGCGAGCAGGAGCAGCACGTCACGTTCGCGGGCGGTGAGGACGCCGTCGACCCGGTCCGCGGTGACGGGTTGCAGGCTCCGGCGTGAGGCGAACTCACGCAGGACCCGTCGGGTGAGCGCCTGGTCGAGGGTGCCGTTGCCGGCGGCGACCTGCCGGACCGCGCCGATGATGACGTCGGGTTCGGCGTCCTTGAGGAGGAACCCGGACGCCCCGGCCTCCAGGGCACCGAACACCAGGTCGTCCATGTCGAACGTGGTGAGCATGAGCGCGGGGACGGCCGGGTCGGCGTCGGGGCGGCAGAGTTCGCGCGCCACCTCGATGCCGTTCCGGACGGGCATCCGGATGTCGAGGACCGCCACGTCCGGTCGGGTGCTCCGGGCGAGCTCGAGGGCCTGGCCGCCGTCGGCGGCGACGGCCACGACCTCGATGTCGGGTTCCGCGTCGAGCAGTGCGGAGACGCCGGCCCTGACGAGCGGCTGGTCGTCCGCGACCAGGACGCGGATGGTCGGGCCGTCGGACGTCGTGTCGGTCATCGTGGGCCTTCCGTGGGGTCGGGCTGCGTGGTCGCGACCGGCGGGGCGGGGGTGGGCAGGGCCTCCCGGCCGAGACGCAGGCTGACCGTCCAGCCGCCGGCGTCCGTCGGACCGACCTGGAGGCTCGCCCCCACCAGTTCTGCCCGCTCACGCATGCCACGCAGCCCGTTCCCCCCGGCCGGCGTGCTGCCGAGTGCGGGGACGGTGGCCGGCCCGTTCTCGACGCGGATCGCGAGGTGGTCGTCGGCACGGTCGTCGATGGTGACGGTGCACGGCGCTCCGGGGGCGTGCAGGGCGGCGTTGGCGAGGGCCTCCTGGACGGTGCGGTAGGCGGCGAGCTGGGCGAGCGGGCCGACGCCGTCGCCGAGCGGGCGGGGCGCGACCGCTGCGTCTCCGACGCCGGCTGCGGGCCGGACGTCGAGCCGGACGTCACTGCGGAACCGGGCCCGTTCGGCCAGGTCGACGATGCCGGTGACGGTCTCCACCGCGCGCTCGGCGGGACTGTCGTCGCGGAGCAGGCCGACCAGGCGGCGGAGGTCCTCGAGCACGGCGGTGCTCTGCTCCCGGACCTGGCGGACCCCCTCGTGGGCACGCTCCGGGTCGGTGTCGATCTGGCGGTCGATGACGGCGGACATCAGCGCGATGCCGGACAGGTGGTGGGCGGCGATGTCGTGCAGCTCCCGTGCCATGGCGGCGCGTTCGCGGGAGACGGCGGCGTCGATGTGGGCGTCGGCCTCGCGGTCGACGGCGGTGGCCTCGGCGGTGCGGGCGGCGCGGACCTCGCGGCGGGCCCGGACCACGAGGGTGATGAGCACCGGCAGTCCGACCGTGCCGAAGGCCTGCAGGAAGCCCTGTCCGGCCGATCGGGTCAGGCCGAGCCACACTCCGTTACGGCCCGCGCCGTAGGCGGTGTACATGACGGTTCCCTCGGCGAGGACGACGAGGACCGCAGTGGCGACGAGCGCCGGCCAGATCCGTGCCAGCGGAGCCCGCAGGACGGCGAGGACCACGGCGACGACGACCGGCAGCAGCAGGAGCCCGTGCAGGGTCGTCGGTGCGGCGACGGCGACGACGGGGACGGCGCTGACCGCGACGAGCACCGCGCGGGGCACCCGTCGGGCGACGAGCAGGACCGCCGACTGGACGAGCAGTGCGAGGGCCAGGACGAGCCACGGGCCGCTGGCCACGGCGGGGTAGGCACCGACCTTGACGATGACGTCGGGATCGGCGGCGTCGAGGGGCGGCAGGCCGAGGAGCAGTCCGAGCCCGACCACTGCGGTACCGAGCGCGGTGAGCACGTCCACGCGTCGCTGGCGAGCGGTCACACCCGGCGCGGACGCGGACCCGGGCGCCGATCCGGGCGCACTGGGGCGCGGCTCAGCGGTTGCCATCGTGCGATCCTACGAGGCTCGTGGTGGCACGCGACGGGATCGGGGCGTCGATCGGCAGCGCCCGACGTGCCGGGTCGTAGCCGAGACGACCGCGGGTGACGACGAGCAGCACCACGGCGGCGACGGTCGACATGATCGTCAGTCCGATCATCAGCGTGCCGGCGGTCATGCTCGGGTACATCTCGGGGAACAGCGACGAGATCGTGTTGTTCACGCCGACGTGCAGGAGCAGGGCGAGGGGCAGGCTCTCGCCGGTCTTGTTGAACACCTGGATCATCACGACGTTGAACGTGATCGTGAACAGGGCGAAGACGACGGGTTCGCTCCAGTGCGCGTTCGGCCACCCGCCCCAGTCGCTGAGGTACAGCGGCATGTGCCAGAGCGCCCAGATCGGGCCGAGGACGGCTGCGGCGCCGAGACCACCGAAGCGGTGCTGCAGGCGGGGCAGGGCGAAGTCGCGCCAGCCGGGCTCCTCGCTGAGGCCGGTGGAGAACAGCTGGATGACGAGTCCGGGCACCAGGGCCGACAGCGCCAGGGCGGAGGGGGCGTGCACGTCACCGCCGGCGAACGGCACCGCGGACAGGACGATCAGGGCCGGGACGACGACGAGCGCCAGCGCGTACCAGTACCAGGCGACCCGCCAGCGGAACAGACGTCCCACCCAGCGACGGAGGCCCGCGCGACCGTCGGCGACCGCGGTCACGATGAACGCGCTGCCCAGCGGGCCGAGCAGGGCGCCGGGCAGGACGCCGGTGAACTGGGCGCTGCCCAGGACCTCGGGGAAGTGGATGTCCCACACACCCATGCCGTGCGGCGACAGGATGTACGGCACCCACGCCAGCCAGCTCAGGCCGAGGGCGAGGGTGAAGAAGGTCAGCAGCGGATGCCGGGTGATGACCCCCGGGACGCCGCGGCGTTCCTGCGGCGCGGTGCCGGTCGTCGACCGGGCTTCGATGGTGTTCGTCATGACGTCGACGCTAGGAACTCCGCCGTTCCGGAACGACCGGCGGAGGGAGGCACCTGCCGGACCTGCATCGAAAGGAGGAACCCCGCGCTCCCCGTGGTTGTGCCACGCTGTCCGAGGACCGGAAGGAGCCGGATGGACGAGGCAGTGCTCTACGACCTGTGCAGCCGTGCGCGACTCGTGCACCTGCGGACCGGCGGTGCCGAAGCCGGCCTGCGCGGACTGACCGACTGTATCGCGGCCGCGTCCGGCGCCCCCGCTCGCTACCCGCACCGGCGGCTCGCGCAGCTCATCGACTCCGCCCCGCGCCCGGTCGGCTTCCGGTACGGCATGCGGCAGCTCGAGTCGGTCGCCACGAGCCGGACCACCCCGCCCGAGGACTACTCGGGCGAACAGCGGCGCGACTACGAGCAGGCACAGACCGCGCTGCTCCGGGCGATCGGCAAGGACAGCGGCGAACCGGCCCGCGGCCCGGTGGCGGTCGCCCGCAACGTGCTCGAACAGTTCGTCCTGCGCTGGTTCTGACGCGACCGGAGGCAGGCACTCGGCGCCGTCCGGGCACCACGACGCTCGACACCGCCGGGCGGGCGACTCAGGCCGCGGTGCTCCCCGCCACGTGCGCCAGCACCACCGGGTCGGAGCAGCCGCGCGCGAAGCCCGCGATGCGTCGGTCGATGTCCCGCTGCAGCACGAGCACGCCGATCCGTTCGGCGAGCGGCGCCAGCCACTTCGGCCGACAGGTGAAGTTGTAGCGCCAGACCGCCAGGGTGTGCCCCGGCTGCCCCTCGGCCTCGCTGAACCGCCAGCCGCCGCCCATCCGCTCGAAGAACCACGAGCCCTTCGTCATCCTCATGCCCACGTTCGACGGCGGGTTGTACGAGACGTACTCGCTCTCCATCGCGAACCCGAACCGCTGCACGGTCCAGGTCCGAACGCCCTTGCCCGGCACGGTCGCGCCGCCGACCAGGTGCTGGCGACGGATGAACGGGTCCCACCGCTTCCGGATCGCACCCTGGGTCTGCGAGACGGCGAAGGCGACCGCCACCTCGACGGGGATCACGCAGCGGGACTCGACGACGGGCATGCGCCCATCGTGGCACGGGCCCGCCTCGGCGGTCCGGTGGTCCGGCGGGCGAGCAGGCAGTCGGACGGGAGGCGCGGGGCGGGCTGGTGACGGGCCTCCCGTCCGCCGACCGGTCACGTCACGGGCGGCGGTACGGTGGCAGCGACCACCCGCTCCCGCCACCGCCGAGAGGACGCCTGTGCGCCAGCTCCACCCACCGATCGAACCGAACCGAACCGGCATGCTCGACGTCGGCGACGGCCAGCAGGTGTACTGGGAGGAGTGCGGCGCTCCCGACGGCAAGCCCGTCGTGTTCCTGCACGGCGGCCCCGGCGCCGGCTGCTCCCCCGACCACCGACGCCTGTTCGACCCGGCGCGCTACCGGATCGTCCTGTTCGACCAGCGCAACTGCGGCCGGAGCCTGCCGCATGCGGGCGACCCGACCACCGACCTGTCGTCGAACACGACCTGGAACCTGGTCGGCGACATCGAACAGCTGCGCGAGCACCTGGGGATCGACGCGTGGCAGGTGTTCGGCGGCTCGTGGGGGTCCGCGCTGGCACTGGCGTACGCCGAGACGCACCCGGAGCGGGTCACCGAACTCGTGCTCCGCGGGATCTTCACGCTGCGGCCGAGCGAGATCGATTGGTTCTACGAGGGCGGCGCCGCGAACGTGCTGCCCGACCTGTGGGAGGGGTACCTCGCTCCCCTGGCCCCGGAGGAACGGCAGCCCGGCGGCCTGGTCCGCGTGTTCGAGCGGCTGCTCGCCGACCCGGACCCCGCCGTGCACGGACCGGCCGCGGTCGCCTGGGCCAGCTGGGAGGCGGCCTCGATCACACTGCTGCCCCGGCCGGACCTGGTCGCCCGGTACGCCGACCCGACGTACGCGCTGGCGTTCGCCCGGATCGAGAACCACTACTTCACGCACGACGGCTGGTTCGAGGACAGCCAGCTGATCCGCGACGCCGACCGGCTGCGCGACATCCCGACCGTCATCGTGCAGGGGCGCTACGACATGTGCACGCCGGCCGTCACCGCGTGGGACCTGCACCGGGCGCTGCCGTCGGCGGAGTTCCGGCTGATCGACGACGCCGGGCACGCGTTCGACGAGCCGGGGATCCTCGACGCGCTGCTCGAGACGACGGACCGGTTCGCGGGGTCGGCGTCGGGCTCGGGCTCGGGAGCGGCGTCGGCGCACTGACGTCCAGGCCGCGTCGTCCGGCTGCGGGTCAGGCGGGGTCGGACGTCCGCTGTTCCGCGCGGTGGCGCTCGATCTCGGCGTCGACCTCGCGACGACTGAACCGGCGCGCACGCACGAGGCTCAGGCTGAACCCGCCGACCAGCAGGACTGCGTCATGCGCCCACCGTACTGACGGCGGAGGCGACGGGGACGCGCCGACGCACCACGCGCCTCCAGGCCCGTGCCCGTGGTGGGGTGGTGCCATGACCGACGACCTCGTGCCGTGGTTGGTCGCCGGGGGGCTCGCCGTCGTGGTGGTCGTCCTGGTGGTCCTCCTGCGGCGACACCAGACCGCTGCCCGTGCCGAACTCGACGCTGCCGAGCGTGCGCGGACCGCGGAGCTCGCCGAGCGCGAGGCCGCACACCGGGATGCCACCACGCGCCTCGAGGCCGACCGCGCCGCGCAGGTGGCGGCCGCCGACGCCGCTCGACGCGACGCCCTCTCCGAGGCTGAGGAGAGCCGCGCGCTCGCCCGCCGCGGCATGCAGTGGGAGGAGGCGTCCGAGCAGGCGATCCTCCGGGCCTGCCGTGCCGCCGGGGTGAGCGGCGTGCTCATGACGAACGTCGTGTTCGTGCCCGTCGGCGAGACCGAGCAGGGTCCGTGGCGGAAGTTCGTCGCACAGGCCGACCACGTGCTCGTGTCGGAGTCCGGCCGGGGTCTGGTCATCGAGAACAAGCGCTGGGGCGGGATCGTGTTCGACGGACGGCGGCCGAGCGAGGTGCACCCGGCGTTCCGGAACCTGGTGGACGAGTCGTCCCTGGTGCCGCCGTTCGCCGTGCAGGTCCGCAGTCGCACGGTGCTCAACGGTGAGGAGCAGGCCGAGAACTGGTGGCAGGTGCGGGTGCAGGCGAAGGGGGCGTCGCCGGCGCACCAGGTCCGGCAGCAGGCCCGACGGCTCGCCCGGTTCGTCGACGAGCAGACCGCGGTCTCGCGGACGTGGTTCGACACGTGCGTCTTCTACTCGGCACCCTCGGCGGCGACGTTCGTGCAGCCGGAGGACCGCAGCGGCACCGTGACGACGAGCATCGTGACGAACGACCACGAGCTGCAGTCGGCCCTGGCGTCGTGGGCGGCGAAGGACTCGGTGCCGAACCGGGCCCGCGCCGATGCCGTCGTCCGGGTGCTCGCCGGGCAGGGTGCCCACGCGATCACGGTGGGGTCGTACCGCCTGCCGGAGTGACGTCGCGGCGGGCGTGCACGCCGCACGCACGACGACGCCCCGCCGGCCAGTGGCCAGCGGGGCGTCGTCGACGGAGCGGAGAGCGCTACGCGGTCGGGCGGATGACCGACGGCAGCATCACGTGCAGGTGCCCGGCGAGCGCGGTCTGCGCGTCCTCGAGCGACGCGAACTCGCCGACGACCAGGCCGAAGGTGTCCGAGGCGACGTAACGGCTGTCGCGCTTGTCGACGGAGCCACCGAAGTAGCCGCCGTAGTTGGCGACCCACTCGTCGTCGCCCTCGAGCGTCCAGGTGAGCTTGGCACGCGAGGCGCGGGCGCTGGTGGCGGCCTGGGCCTCGAGCACGGCGACGATGTCGACGGTCTCGGTGTCGAGGGTGACGTCGGTCCCGGCTGCGGTCCGGTTGATGGTCGTGGTCATCGCGCTCTCCTGTCGTGTTCGGGGTACGTGGTGCAGTACGTGAACGCTACGACACCGATCGTCGCCGTCGACAGCGAGGCCCGTCGATTCACGGGTTCAGCCCCGGATGTTCATCCGCGAAGCCCGGAACTCCGGGCTTCGTCCCCCGACGTTCGGGGTACAGGCGGAGGGATCGGGGTACTCGTCATCCGGACGACGGCCGGTCGGGGACGACGGAAGACGCCGGCGTCGACGCGAGACGCCGCCGAAGTGTCGAGACGCCGCCGGGTTCGGCGGCGTCTCGGGCACACGGCGGCGTCTCGCGTGAACGGGGGCGTCTCGGGGCGGCCAGGCCTCAGGACACCGCGCGCAGGGCGTCCGCGATCGTCGTCAGCGCGGCGTCGATATCGTCCGCGACCCGGACGTGCGTGGACTCCGAGCGCCGGTAGGGGTCGTCCACGTCGTCGTCTGCCGGGTCGGCGGGCGGCGGCACGGTCCCGCGCAGCCGGGCGACCCGCTCGACCAGGGCCTCGGGCGACTGCACGTCGGCGAGGTCCCCGGGCTCGAGGCCGTCGAGGACCCGCGCGAACTGCTTGATGGTGAACGCCCGTTTGGCGGCCCGCGGCGCGAGCTGCACGACCGCGGCACGGTGGGAGCGCTCGGCCGTCAGCACCAGGTCAGCGGCCCCGGCGATCCGCTCGGTCAGGTAGCGGGACCGGTGCGCGTCCGGGTGTCCCCCGAGGCGCGCGGACTGCTCGGCCGCGGCACCGTCCATCACGGCACCGTCGTCGGCGATCGTGCCCGCCGACTCGATGACGTGCACCGACGCCGCCGGGCCCAGGCGATCGTGGAGCACCTGGGCGCCGAGCGGCGACCGACAGATGTTGCCGCTGCAGACGAAGAGGATCCGCACGCTCAGCCTTGGCCGAGCAGGTCGTGCCGGACGACGATCGCGTCACGGCCTGGGCCGACACCGATCGCGGAGATCCGTGCGCCGGACATCGCCTCGACCGCCAGCACGTAGTCCTGCGCGTTCTTCGGCAGGTCGTCGAACTCGCGGACGCCGGTGATGTCCTCGGACCAGCCGGGGAACTCCTGGTACACGGGCTTGGCGTGGTGGAAGTCCGACTGCGACACCGGGACCTCGTCCACGCGCTCGCCGTCGACCTCGTACGCGACGCAGACCGGGATCGTCTCGAGGCCCGTCAGGACGTCGAGCTTGGTGAGCACGAAGTCGGTCACGCCGTTGATGCGTGCCGTGTAGCGGGCGATCGGGGCGTCGTACCAGCCGCAGCGACGCGGGCGACCGGTCGTGGTGCCGAACTCGAAGCCGTTGGCGCGGAGGAACTCCCCCGACTCGTCGAACAGCTCGGTCGGGAACGGGCCGGCGCCGACGCGGGTCGTGTACGCCTTGACGATGCCGATGATGCGCTCGAGCTTGCCCGGGCCGATGCCCGAGCCGGTCGCGGCGCCGCCGGCCGTCGCCGACGAGGACGTCACGAACGGGTACGTGCCGTGGTCGACGTCCAGCATCGTGGCCTGGCCGGCCTCGAACAGAACGGTCTCGCCGCGCTCGAGCGCCCGGTGGATCTCGAGCGCGGTGTCGGCGACCATCGGACGCAGCCGGTCGGCGAAGGACAGCAGCGACTCGACGACCTCTTCAGCGTCGATCGCCCGGCGGTTGAAGACCTTGACCAGCAGGTGGTTCTTCTGGTCGAGGGCCGCTTCGACCTTCTGCCGCAGGATGTTCTCGTCGAAGATGTCCTGGATGCGGATGCCGACGCGGTTGATCTTGTCGGCGTAGGTCGGGCCGATGCCGCGACCGGTGGTGCCGATCTGGCGCTTGCCGAGGAAGCGCTCCGTCACCTTGTCGATGGTGCGGTGGTAGTGCGTGATGACGTGGGCGTTCGCCGAGACGCGGAGCTTCGAGACGTCGACGCCACGGGCCTTCAGCGCGTCGAGCTCCTGGAACAGGACCTCGAGGTCGACGACGACGCCGTTGCCGATGATCGGGGTGACGCCCGGCGTCAGGATGCCCGAGGGCAGCAGGTGCAACGCGTACTTCTCGCCGCCGACGACGACCGTGTGTCCGGCGTTGTTGCCGCCGTTGAACTTCACGACGTAGTCGATGCGGGAACCGAGGAGGTCGGTGGCCTTCCCCTTGCCCTCGTCGCCCCACTGGGCGCCGATGATGACTGCTGCGGGCATCTGGTTCTCCTCACGTTGGCGGAGGACCGCACACGGCCGTCCCGGCCGGTGGTCCACCCGAGTCTATCGGCTGGTCATCTCCGCGTCACCGGGATGACCAGCCAGAGCGGCCCGCCTGAGGATCAGCCACGTTGTGGGGGACAATTTCCGTTCCGGGGTGGAACTTATCCGGCCTCGGCGTAATCTGCCGGAGACGCTGTTTCCCTGCAGCGTCATCTGGGGTTCCCTGCCCCACCGGTGAATGCGAGATCCGCACGCCGCAACCGCCGGCGCGCCCTCTGCGTGCCGGCGTGCATCTGAACCGTGCCGTCATGCAGCACGGGAAGCAGTTCGACGATGAACAAGGCTCTCTGGAGCAAGAAGGCGCTCGCGATCCCCGCGTGCGCCGCGATCGTGATCGGCGGCGTCACCCTCGTCGCCACCCCGGCGAACGCCGACCCAGCCGACCTCAAGGTCACCAGCCAGTCCGTCGACGGCCGCGTCCTGACCGTCACCGGCACCGGCACCGCTGGTGACAACATCCAACTCGACGAGGACTTCCGCGCGACTCGTCACCCGATCGCCGCGAGTGGTGCCTGGACGATCACGTACACGATCCCCGGTACGAGCACCGACGCGACCCAGTACACGATCACCCAGACGCGTCCGAACGGTCTCAACGAGGACGGGCAGACCACCATCACAGCGGCCGCTGACAAGCCCTTCGCGATCACCGGGCAGTCGGTCTCCGGCCGCACCCTGACGGTCACCGGCACCGGCGACGACGCCGACACGGTCAACTTCGACGTCGGCTTCCCGGTGCGGCGCACGCCGATCAGCGCCGACGGTACCTGGACTCTGTCGTACGACATCCCGGGCACCGACACGGACCAGCACACCTACACGATCAACGAGCAGCGGCCGAACCTGTCGACCGTCGCCTCGCTCACGGTGACCGCCGCAGCCGAGAAGGCGCAGGCCGAGTTCTCGGTGACTTCGCCCGACGACGGCGCGACTCTGACCTCCCGCACCGTCACCTTCACCGGGACCGGTCGCGAGGGCGACCAGGTCAACGTGCTCGACGCAGCGGGTGACCGTCTCGGCGGGTTCAGCAACTTCGTCCGTGTCGGCGCGGACGAGAAGTGGACGCTCGACGTCACCTTCGCCGACGACGCCGCACAGCAGCAGAAGGTCACCGTGGCCGACGTCCGCGGTGGCGGCAACGGTGGACAGGCGCAGCTCACCCTGAACCTGCCGGCCGCGACGCCTGCGTCGCAGTTCACGCTGACCACCCCGAAGGACGGCTCGACCGTCGACTCGCGCACCGTCACCTTCACCGGTACCGGCACGGTCGGCGACCTGGTGAACGTCCTCGACGCCGACGGCAACCGCGCGGCGCCGCAGGTGCTCGTCCAGGCCGACGGCTCGTGGACCACGACCGGCACGTTCTCGGACTCGGCGGCCCTCGTGCAGGACCTGTCCGTGAACCAGGTCGGCGGTGGACAGGGTCAGGGGGACATCGACTTCACCATCACGCTGCCGGCTGTCGAGGTCACGCCCGGCACCGGCACGCCCAGCACCGGCACCCCCGGCACCGGCACCACGCCGACCACCGGCACCCCGGTGACCAGCACGCCCACCACCGGTGGCGGTACGAGCACCGGCACCACACCGACCCGTACTCCGGTCGGAACTCTGCCGGTCGTCAGCGGCTGATCCAGCGACAACCGACGGGGGCGCGGCGTGCACACGCCGCGCCCCCGTTCGTCGACCTCCCGGGCGCCCCGCTCTGCGGAGCCGAGGACACGACCGCCATGCCCCACGACGAGGAACCCCATGCACACCACTCGTACGACCCGGCGCCTCGCACCGGTCGCACTGGCCCTCTTGCTCGCCGTCGGCCTGGCCGGCTGCCACGCCGACGCGTCGACCGGCGCACCTGCTCCCCACACCCCGTCGGCGAGCCACACACAGCACGCCGACACCTACCGCGCCCCCTCGGCAACGACGGTCGCCGCCCTGCCCGAGGCGAAGTACGACGCGGTGATCGGCGGGCTCCTCCCGTCGTACGAGCCGGACGTACCGAAGGCCGCCGACCATGCGTGGACGATCAACGCCGACGCCCCGCTCTACGGCGACGACCGGAAGACCCCGGTCGCGCGTCTCGCCGCCGACAACTTCCTGGGCGAGCCGACGGTGGTCGTACCACTCCGGTTCGACGGCGACTGGGCGCTCGTGATGACGCCGAGCCGCCAGCAACTGCCCTCGGTGGCGCCGGGCGGTGCTGCCGCGCAGACGGCCGGGTGGGTCCGCCGCGACCTGCTGCGCCGGGGAGCGGCGCTCGCCGACCACCTCGTCATCGCGGTGGGCGCCCAGACGGTGTCGATCGTGGCCGCGTCCGGCACGACCGTGCACGAGTTCCCAGCCGGCGTCGGCGCCGGGAGCACCCCCACCCCGACAGGCGTCGTGGGCTACGTGCAGGCGCGGTACCTCGACCCCGCGCAGGACCAGACCGTGCACCCGATCAGCCTGACGACCCTGCACTCCTCGGCCGCCGACGAACCCTACGGCGGGGACGACGGCGGCTTGATCGGCGTGCACTACGAGTCGGTGGCGCGCGGCGCGGTCTCGCACGGCTGCGTCCGGCTCGACGCGGACGCGATCGACGCCGTGGACGCGCTCCCCCTCGGGACCGTCGTCCAGGTCGTCGCCTGAACACAGCCAGCGGACCCCGGAGCACGCTGGGGACAGCATCACGACCATGACGAGAGGAACCACCATGAGCGACCCCATCGACGACATGAACCGTCTGCTCGACACGCAGCAGGCCGAGGAGCTGACCGACGGCGGCATCGGCTCAGTCGAGGGCGCCCCCTCCGACGTCATGCCCGAGACCGACCGTGGCCGCGAAGCCGCGGACGAGCGTCCCGACGCCTGAGCACCGGTCGGGGATCCGGCGAACGCACGGCTGAGCGCGTCCGGAACCCGGTCCGAGCACTCTCGGTCTCGTCAGTGATCCGACGAACGGAAGGAACACCATGAGCGACCTCAGCGACAAGGCCAAGGACTTCGCGAACAGCGACAAGGGCGAGAAGGCGACCGACGCCGGCCTGGACAAGGCTGCCGACGCAGCCGACGAGGCCACCGGCGGCGGCCACGGCGACCAGATCGACAAGGCGGAGCACGCTGCCGACGACAAGATCGGCAACTGACCAACGGTCAGGACGAACGGACGGGAGGCCCGGTACAAGCTGGTACCGGGCCTCCCGTCCGTCAGGTGCTCGCGTCGCGACCGCGCGGTGTCAGCCGCGGAAGAAGTCGGCGTACGAGGGGTCCCCGAACGACTGGGTGTGGCCCGGTTCGGCGAGTCGTTCCTCCACCATGGCCCGGATGGCGTCCGGCGGGGTGAGGCCGCGTCGTCGCCACTCCATCGGGTTCTGCCGGAGCTGCACCAGGGTGTTCGTTCGCATGTGGCAACACTGTCACGAAGTACCTAGTTCGTCTAACTACCTGTCCCGTTGGCGCACATCACGCCCACGAACGGGGGGCACTGCCGTGCACCGCACGACGGAGCGGGCGGCCCGTTGCCGGACCGCCCGCTCCCGCCGCGCCTCGTACCTCTTTACTTGGTGATCGTGCCCGTCGGGGCCGAGGTGATCGACGTGCTCTCGTACCCGGACTTCTTCGCGGTCACGGTGAGCGACAGCTTGTGTCCGACGTCCTTCGTCGACGTCTTGTAGGTCGACGCCTTCGAGCCGGTGCTCTTGCCGTCACGGAGCCACTTGTACGTGAACGTGATGCCGTCCGTGTTCCAGTTGCCGGTGCGTCCGCGCATGGTGGTCCCGACCTTGAGCGAACCCGTGATCTTGACCTTGCTGGAGACCAGCGTGAGCTTCGGCGTCACCGAGGTCGTGCTGAGCAGGTCCGCCTGGTCGCCCGGGGCGTTGTGCAGGTGCAGGAGCAGCACCTTCGCCGTGGTCGAGCTGGCCGAGGCCCGGATGACCTTGACGGACGTGTCCGGGTAGGTCAGGTTCGACGTCCCGCCGGCCGTGAACCACACCGCCGGCTGGAAGGCGTCGAACGTCGCGGTCTTCGTCTCGTCGACCACCGAGGACGCGGCGGTCGGCAGCGTCGGGGAGTACGACGACTCGGTGACGACCGAGTAGTCGAAGACACCGGATTTCGACTTCGCCGTGTAGCCGAGCGCCGCGAGCGACACCGGCAGCACCTTGACCGCGGAGTCGAACGTGTTGACGTCGACGCCGGCTGCGACACCACCGAGGGGGCGGGTGTCGACGATCTGCTTCTTCGGGTCCTTCTGGTGCAGGTCCATCGTCTTGACGATCGTCACGTCCGCCGTCGCCGACTTCGTGTCGTACGTCAGGAAGTCCGGATCGCCGTCACGGTTCGTGTCGATGAGCACCTCGACGTTGTTCGACTGGCCGGGGTTCGACTCGGCCCCGTCGGTCTGCACCCCGAAGGACACCAGGCCCTTCGACTTGTCGGCCAGGTCGCGCGCCGTGGAGTTCGCGCCGTAGGCACGGATGTCCGCGCCGCCGAGCGTCTGCTTCGCGGTGCCGTCCGGGAACGACTCCTCGGGGTCCGTGCCGCCGAGCTGGAACGGTGCGACGAGCGCCTGGTACCCGGTCGTGCCGGTTCCCTGGGACAGGCCGCGCCCCGCCATCGTGATGACCCTGGTGCGGGCCGCACCGGAGAACACCACGTCGTCCGCGTGCAGGGCGCTGACCGGCTCCGGCGCGGCGTAGACACCGAGTCGGAGCGGCGTGACGCCGTCGGCGGCCGGGGTGAACGTGACCAGGCCGGTGGCGGCCGGGACGAACTCCCGCGGGGTGCCGCCCTCGACGGCGACCTGCGTCGGGTCGATGACCTTCCGCAGCAGCGTCGGGTCGGCGATCGTCATGGTGACCGTCACCGTGGCGGTGCCGCCCGCGGGGACGGTGACCGTGTCGGCACTCAGCGTGAACACGACACCGGGCTGGGCGATCCGCGACTCGTAGGCGACGCGGTAGGTGTGCGCGGTGGCCGAGGTGTTGCGCACCAGCAGGGTGCGCTTCTCGGTGGTGGCCGCGCCGACCTCGACGACCCCGAAGGACGCGGTGACGAGCTGTCCGTTCTCCTGGCTGCGGACGGTGGTGCCGTCCTGCACGGCCTGGAGGGCGTCGACCCGCCCGGTGCCCTGGCGGAGCAGGGTGGCGGACTGGCTGTCCTTCGCGCTCTGGCGCACGTCGTGCGTGGCCGTGTTCATGAGTGCTGCCTTGATCTCCGGTGCGCTCCAGCCCGGGTGGGCCTCGAACGCGAGCGCGGCGACGCCGGCGACGTGCGGGGTGGCCATCGAGGTGCCGCTGAGCGACAGCCGGTCGTTGCCGGTGCCGTTGGCGGCCGAGATCACGTTGACGCCGGGGCCGGCGATGTCCGGCTTGACGACGTCGCCGTACGACCCGTGCTCACCGCGGCTGCTGAAGGACGCCAGGGTGTTCACCGTCTCGGCGTCGGTGGCGAGCTGGAAACCGCGGAGCTCGTCGGCGAACCGGACGTGCAGGGTCCCCGCCTTCGCCGCGGCCTGGAGGCCCGTCACGCTGTCACGGGTCAGCTCGGCACCCGGGATGGTCGCGTTGCCCGCGATGCCCGAGTCGAAGGTGTTCACCGTGCCGGCGAGGAGGACGCCGATGCCGCCGGCAGCGGCGACATTCCCGAACCGAGCACCGGAACCGCACTCGAGGGCGCCGTCGGTCCACTTGAGCCAAACGACCTTGCCGGCGATCGCGGCTGCCTGGTCGGCGCTGAACGCCGTGCAGCCGTCGACGTCGGTGGTCGGGACGACGACGTCACCCTCGACCGGCAGCGCGCCCTGGTAGTCCTGCGAGTACTGCGCGCGCCAGGTCTTCGCGACGTCCGCCGGGGCGGTCGCCTCGACACCGTCGAACAGGCTCTGCCCGGTCGCGCTCGCGGCGACGGTCAGGGCACCGGCCGAGTTGCCCGGCGAGCCACCGATGTCGGTGAAGTCGTCCGCGTTGCCGGCGGCGATCACGGGCAGCACACCGCGGGCGGTGAGCGCGTCGATCTTCGCGTTGTCCGGGTCGTCCGCTGCGCCGTAGTCGGAGCCGAGCGACAGGTTGATGACGTTGATGCTCTTGCCCTCGGTGAGGGACTGCCCGACCCAGTCGAGCGCGGCACCGGTCAGGTCGGTCGAACCACCGCCGTCACCGAACACCTTGAGCGAGTAGAGCCCGGCCTGCGGAGCGCTGCCCGGGCCGACCCACATGTCCTGCACCTGCTGCGGGGTCAGGGTCGAGTAGTCGCCCCGGAAGGTCGACTTGTCGGCGTTCATGCCGAACCCGGCCGCGGTGCCGGCGACGTGGGTGCCGTGGTCGCCGCCCTTGCCGTCGATGGGGTTGGCGTCCGGCGCGGGCTCCGGGTCGTAGGTGTCCGCGTCGGACGGGTCCGCGTTGTACGTGGCGCCGGCGAAGTCGTAGCCGCCGAGGAACTTCGACGGGTCGTACCAGCTCGACGCCGGGGCGCCGGTGCTGGCGAGGGCGTCCTGGTAGGCAGCCGTGGTGCCGGGACCGCCGAAGTCGGCCTGCGTGTAGTCGAGGCCGGTGTCGATCACCGCGACGTTGACGCCCTTGCCGGTGTGCCCGGTCTGTGTCCAGGCGTCGACGGCCTTCGTGTAGAGGTCGCTCGCGGCGTTCTTCGGCGAGACACCGTCGGCGCCGGGCTGCACGAGGTCGGGGTCGACGCCCGAGGGTGCGGCGTCCGCCGAGGCGTTCCGCTGCGGGTCGACGATCTTCTTCGGCAGCAGCGGGACGATGCTCAGCACGTCGGAGCGCTTCGCGATCGCGGTGAAGGCCGAGACGTCGGCGACGACCGCGACACCGGGGACGGTGTACTCGGTCGAGTAGAGCTCAGCAGCCTTGCCGTCGGCGCTCTTGACGGCGCTGAGGACCTTCGCGTTGGTCGAGCGGATCGTCGTGACCCGGCTCTTCGCGGCGGACGACGGCGTCTTCGAGCGGGTCAGGTCGCCGCCCTTCGCCTGCGCGTCGACCTCGAGGGCGCCGGCACCCGTCGTGCGGACGAACGCGCTGACCGTCTTGGTCGGGGACGCGTTCCGCAGCGGGGCGGAGAGCTTGAGGCCGGCCGAGGCGGTGCTGGCCGGTGCCGCTGAGGCCGCACCGCCGACGGCGAGTCCGCCGCAGGCCAGTGCCGCCACGGCGACGATCGAGGTCAGCAGCCGCGGGGAGCGGTACCGACGGGAAGGGTTGGTGGGTGGTGTCGCACGTGCCACGCAGCACACTCCTGGTTTGTCCGAACTCCGGGTGAAGTCCAGATGAAGCTATGTGCTCGTTCCCAGCACGGGGAGTCGGCAGTTCAGGGGACAGAACCTGTGGTTCCTCGAAGTTGCACACGGGTGTGCAGGTTATTACGATGGCTGCATGAGCACCACCGATCGGCCCGCACGCGCGCCACGACGGGACGCAACCGAGAACCGCGCCGCCCTCGTCCAGGCTGCCCGGACCCTCCTGCAGGCCGACCCGGACGCCTCGCTCGAGTCGATCGCCGCACACGCCGGGCTGTCCCGACGTGCGATTTACGGACACTTCCCCTCCCGCGACGACCTCATGCGCGAGGTCGTGGCCGGCGGAGCCGAACGCATCCTGGCCGCGATGCCCAGCCGAGCCGCCCTCGCCGGGCTGGCCCCGGCCTCCCGACTGGCCGCGATCGCCGTGACCCTCTGGACCGAGGTGTCGCACGTCCGCTCGATGGCGGTCATCGCCGTCCGCGGCCCGCTCGTCGAGACCGTCGCCACCGTGTTCGCGCCGCTGCGCGAACAGGTCCGCGACGCCTGCGCCCTCGGCATCGCCG
This sequence comes from Curtobacterium sp. CFBP9011, assembly GCF_034045095.1. Taxonomy (NCBI): domain Bacteria; kingdom Bacillati; phylum Actinomycetota; class Actinomycetes; order Micrococcales; family Microbacteriaceae; genus Curtobacterium; species Curtobacterium sp. CFBP9011. The sequence goes on along the minus strand of NZ_JAXCWN010000005.1, from coordinate 115,015 downwards.
ACGGCACCATGCGCAACGACGTCGACGCCGCGACGCTCGGCCGCCTGGTCGAGGGTGCCTGCCTGGCCGTCCTCGACGAAGCCACACGCTCCGCCACCCCGGGCGACGCCGGCCGTCGGATGGTCGTCCTGTCCGCCCTCGGCATGGCGGGCGTCGACTGGCGCACCGCCCTGCTCGCTCTCCCCGCCACCCTCCCGAAGGACCCCGCATGACGCTCGAACTCGCCGCCGTCGGCATCGGCACCGAACCCGGCGCCGCGCTCCCCGCCGTCAGCGCCGTCGCGGCCCCCGGCCACCCGGGCATCGTCGCCGTCGAGACCGAACAGGCACCGGTGCTGGCGTCGCTCGTCGCCGGTGGACGCATGAAGCCCGACACCGGGCGGGTCCTGCTCGACGGCCACGACGACCCCGCGGGCATCCGACGGGCCTTCGCGCTCGTCGACACCCCGGGCGTAGCCGAGCCGTTCCCGGTGATGAGCCTGAAGCGCATCGTGCACGAAGAGCTCGCGTTCGCCGGGCGTCGCCCCTCCCGCAGTGACGTCGCGACCGTGCTCGACGAACTCGGCATGACGAGTTGGGCCGACACCCACGTGCAGCGCGTGTCGACCGACGTCCGCGTGCGGCTGCTCGCCGAGCTGGCACTCCTGCGGCCGGACGTCACCGGGCTCGTGATCACCGCTCCCGAGCGGCACGGCGGAGTGGTCGCCGAGTGGTTCGCCGTCGTCCGCGACATCGCCCGCCGCGGGGTGACCGTCGTGCTCGTGACCTCGAAGGCCGCGGCGGAGACGGCCTCGGCACTGCTCGACACCACCATCATCACCACCGAGGGTCCCGAGGACGCGACCCGGACCGGCGGGCCCGACACGGCCCTCCCGACCGACACCACCGACGCAACCGCTCCCCTGGAGACCCGCTCGTGACCATCCCCTCGCTCGTCCGCGCCGAACTCGCGCGCCTGACCGCCACCCCCCTCGCCCGTCTCGCGTTCATCGCGCTGATGTGCGTGCCGCTGCTCTACGGGGGCGCGTACCTCTGGGCCAACCGCGACCCGTACGCCAAGCTCGACCAGATCCCGGCGGCCATCGTCGACCAGGACGCCGGCGCCACCCTCGACGGCGAACACGTCGACTACGGCAAGGACGTCGCGAAGCAGGCCATCGACGGCGGCGCCTTCGACTGGAAGCGCACCACCGCCGCCGACGCCCGCTCCGGTGTCCGCAACGGCACCTACGACTTCGTCGTGACGATCCCGCACGACTTCTCGGAGTCCCTGGCCTCGGCGCAGTCCGACGACCCGAAGCGTGCCGAACTCGTGATGACCACGGCGGACACGAACTCGTACCTCGCCTCGACCATCGCGGAGCAGGCCGGCAAGACCATGCGGACCGCCGTCGCCGAACGCGTCGGCAAGGAAGCCGCGAGCACGCTGCTCGTCGGACTCGCCGACGTCCGCGACAGCCTGGGCGACGCCGTCGACGGGGCGGGCAAGCTCGCCTCCGGAGCGACGACCGCCGCGAACGGGGCAGACTCGCTCGAGGCCGGCACCGCGAAGCTCTCCTCGGGTGCCTCCACCCTGGCGTCGAGCACGGCCGCGCTGCCGTCGCAGACCGCGACGCTGAACTCCGGCGCGCAGCAGGTCGCGACCGGTGCGGCGTCGCTGGCCACGGGCCTCCGGTCCGCGCAGCAGCAGACGGCCGCGCTGCCGGAGCAGACGCAGCAGCTCGCGCAGGGGGCGGCGAAGGTCGCTGCCGGCAACGCCGAACTCGCACGGCGGGTGGACGCGGCGAACACGACGGTGCAGGCGATCCAGCCGCTCGACACGAAGACCGTGATCGCCGACATCACGGCGAACCTGCCGGAGGGCGTCACCCTGACGCCCGAGCAGCAGCAGGCACTCACCGCCACGGTGGACTCGGCCGTGCAGCGGGCGAACAGCTCCGGTGCGGACGCGAAGCAGCAGCTCGGTGCCACCACGGCGAAGATCGACCAGCTGAGCAGCGGCGCGCAGCAGGTGTCGGACGGCGCCACGACGCTCGCGAACGCGGCACCGCAGCTGTCCTCCGGCATCGCGACCGCGGCCTCCGGGGCGTCGACGCTGTCCGACGGCGCCGCGCAGGTCGCCGGTGGGACGCAGAAGCTCGCCGCCGCAGCGCCGCAACTGTCCTCCGGAGCGTCGCAGCTCGCGACCGGTGCGGCCTCGGCCGACCAGGGCGCGACGTCCCTGGCCAAGGGACTGCACTCGCTCGAGTCCGGCTCCTCGGAACTGGCGTCCCAGCTCGACAAGGGGCGGACGAAGATCCCGGCCTCGGACGCGTCACAGCGCGCCCAGCAGGCGAAGGTGATCTCGGACCCGGTGAAGGTCGGGGACGACAACGTCGCCGCGGCGGCGAACTACGGCGCCGGCCTGGCACCGTTCTTCATCTCGCTCGCCGCCTGGATCGGCATGTACGCCCTGTTCCTCATCCTCAAGCCGATCTCCAAGCGGGCGATCACCGCGGTCCGACGCCCGTTGCGCGTCGTGTTCGGCGGTTGGCTGACCCCGGCGCTCCTCGGCGTCGTGCAGATGGCGGCGCTGTTCCTCATCGTCCGGTACGCCCTGGACCTCGACGTGGTGCACGCCGGCGGAACGGTCGGCATCATGATCCTGGCGTCGGCGACCTTCGCGGCGATCATCATGACGCTGAACGTGCTGCTCGGCTCGGTCGGACAGTTCCTCGGCCTGGTGCTGATGCTCATCCAGCTCGTCACCGCGGGCGGCACCTTCCCGTGGCAGACACTGCCGGGGCCGCTCGCCGCGCTGCACTTCGCCCTGCCGATGACGTACTCCGTCGACGCGATCCGGCAGACGATGTACGGCGGCTCGCTCGCCACGGCCTGGAGCGACGCGGGCGTCCTGCTCTGCTGGCTGCTCGGGGCGCTGCTCGTGTCGTACCTCGTCACGGTGCGGCAGACCCGGACGCGGACGCTGCGCGACCTGCGGCCGAGCCTGATCGGCTGAGCCGGGCGGCGGCCCGGCCGGGCGGCCGACGGCTCGGAGTGCTTGCGCTCAACAGGAACCCGTCCGAACCGCCGCATCCCGCGGTTCGGACGGGTTCTCGTTGTGCGCCGCCGAACGACACCGCTCGGCGCTGGGCCCGGGCGCTGCCCCCGGCCCGGGCGTGGAGCGCGACAGCGGTACGATCGTCGGGACGCACCCAGCGGGTGCGCAGCCGGAGGTCGAGGATGACGATGGGGAACACCAAGCCCGCGACGATCTACGACGTCGCCGCTCGCGCGGGGGTGTCGAAGTCGCTCGTGTCCCTCGTGCTGCAGCGATCTCCCCGGGTCAGCGAGCAGCGTCGGGCAGCAGTCCTCGCGGCGATCCAGGAGCTCGACTACCGCCCCTCGACCGCGGCGGTGTCGCTCGCCGGCACCCGCTCCCGGACCATCGGCGTCGTGCTCGACGACTTCCGGAACCAGTGGTTCGTCGACCTGCTCACCGGTCTGCGCGAATCGCTGCAGGACCAGGGGCACCGACTCGTCGTCGCGGACCGCTTCCTCAACACCGGGTTGGACGTCTCCCCCGTCGAGGGGTTCCTGTCCATGCGCGTCGAGGGTCTGGTGATCGCGGGCGAACCCGACCCGGACCTCGTCGTCCCCTCAAGCACCCCGGTCGTCGTCGCCGGCGGTCGGGCAGCGCTGCCGCGCGCCGACACCGTGGCGAACGACGACCTGGCCGGCGGCCGGATGGCAGCCGAGCACCTCATCGAGCTCGGGCACGTGCGGCTCGGGTTCGTCGGCGGACAGTCGGCAGCCAGTGACGCCCGGCTCGAGGGCTGGCGCGCCGGCATCGACGTCGCCGGTGGAGCAGGCACGGACGGCTCGTCGGTCACCGGGGTCGCGGTCGTCCTGCCCGCCGACGTCACCGAGGAGACCGGCGTCACCGGCACCCACCGCCTGCTCGACGAGCACCCCGACGTGACCGCGGTGTTCGCCGCGAACGACGTGACCGCGCTCGGTGCGATGTCCGCGATCGCCGAGCGAGGACTCCGCGTCCCCGAGGACATCTCGGTGATCGGGTACGACGACACCCCGATCGCGGCCTCTCGGTACGTCGGTCTCACGAGCATCGACGACCGGAGCATCGACATCGGCCGCGGCGCGGGCGCCCGGTTGCTCGAGCGGATCGCGGACCCGGCGCTGCCCACGACAGAGGTGCTCGTCGAGCCGAGGCTCGTCGCCCGCCGGACGACCGCTCAGCGCTAGTCCGGCCCGTCCCGGTCCCCCTTCGGTCCGCCCGGTCCGTCGAGGTCGCACGACCTGCCGTCCCCGGTCCGGCAAGGTCGCACGATCGGCCGCCCCGGGGCTCCCCGACCAGCAGAACGTGCGACCTCGGCGGGAGGCCGACGGCGCGTCGTGCGACCTCGGCGCACGCGACCGCCCACCAGCACCGGCCAGCACCGGCCGGCACCAGCCAGCACCGGCCAGCGCCTCCCGTCAGGCGGGGAGCTCCGCGTGCCGGACGACCCAGCTGTGCATCACGATCGCCGCCGCAGCCGAGGCGTTGATGCTCCGCGTCGACCCGAACTGCGTGATCTCCAGGTGCCCGTCCGCGCCCGAGACCGCCTCGTCCGTCAGCCCCGGCCCCTCCTGCCCGAACAGGAACACGCAGCGCTCCGGCACCTCCGCCGTCTCGATCCGCGAGGCCCCGGGCGTGTTGTCGATCGCGATGACCGGCCGCCCCTCGGTACGCATGACCTGGAGGAACGCGGCGACGTCCTCGTGGTGCCGCACGTGCTGGTACCGGTCGGTGACCATCGCCCCGCGACGGTTCCAGCGCCGCCGTCCGATGATGTGCACCGTCCCGGCGAGGAACGCGTTCGCCGTGCGGACGATGGACCCGATGTTCAGGTCGTGCTGCCAGTTCTCGATGGCGACGTCGAAGCCGTGTCGGCGGGTGTCCAGGTCGGCGACGATCGCCGCCATGCTCCAGTACCGGAAGCGGTCGACGACGTTGCGGGTGTCGCCGTGCTCGAGCAGTTCCGGGTCGTACTGCGGGCCCTCGGGCCACGGCCGCGGGTGCGGTCCGACGCCGTGCGTCGTCGCCTCGTGGGTGGGTGGGAGCGCCGGCGTCGGCTCCGGCAGGTCGCCGGACGGGAGGCCCTGGGTCACGTGACCAGCGTACGGTGCGTCCGCCGCGCCTCCCGTCCGGACGCCGCGCAGCCGGCCACGCCGGCCCAGCCCGACCCAGCCCGGCCCGGCCCAGCCCAGCCCAGCCCGCCCGACCACTCAGCGTGCCGCGCGCGCCGCGATCCCGTCGAGGAGCACGTCGAGCCCCATCGTGAAGCGCGCCTCGTACGAGTGCTGGCCGAGGATCTCGCTGACCAGCCGGTGTCGCTCGGGCCGGCCGGCCTCGGAGTCCCCACGCCCGACCTGCACGGCGGTGTGCCCGACGACGAAGTCGTAGACGACGAAGAAGGCGTACATCGCCTCGGTCTCCGACAGGCCCGCGGAGCGCAGCGCCCGGACGACGGTGGCGGCGACGGCGTCCGACTCGGTCGAGGCCAGCGGCGCCCGGCTGCTGTGCGACTCGAGGACCAGCGGGTGCCGGACGAGCAGGTCGCGGAAGGTGGTGGCGAAGACCCGGACGACGTCACGCCAGTCCTCGGGCCAGACGAAGGTGTCGGTGAACTCGTCGACGGTGCGGCGGACGAGTTCGGCGTGCAGGTCGTCGAGGCCGCCGATGGTGCGGTGCACGGTCATCGGGGCGACGCCGAGGGCCTGGCCGAGCGCGCGGAAGCTCAGCCGGTCGAGGCCGTCCTCGTTCGCGATCACCGTGGCCGCGTCGACGATCTGGTCGCGGGTCAGGGCGCGGGGCCGTCCGCGGCGACGTGGCTCGGGCCCGGCAGCAGCGGGCTCGGCGTCAGCAGGCTCGGCGACAGCAGGCTCGGCATCGGGCACGGCGTCCTCCTCGGGTTTCCGGTACGCGTACGGGAACGCGTTCCCAGCAGCCTACGGCACGACCGCTCCCGCGCAGCCAGGAGCACTACGCTGACCGCATGGCATCCCGCGACGAGGTCGAGTGCTGGCTGACGGACATGGACGGCGTGCTCGTCCACGAGAACCAGGCGCTCCCCGGTGCCCCGGAGCTGATCCGGCAGTGGCAGGACCAGGGCACCGAGTTCCTCGTGCTGACGAACAACTCGATCTTCACGCCGCGTGACCTCAGTGCACGGCTGCGCTGGTCGGGTCTCGAGGTGCCCGAGGAGCGCATCTGGACGAGCGCCCTGGCGACGGCGGACTTCTGCAAGTCGCAGATGCCCGGCGGCTCGGCGTTCGTGATCGGCGAGGCCGGCATGACGACCGCCCTGCACGAGGCCGGCTTCATCATGACCGAGACCGCCCCGGACTACGTCGTCGTCGGCGAGACCCGCAACTACTCGTTCGAGGCGATCACGAAGGCGGTCCGGCTGATCCGCGACGGTTCGCGGTTCATCGTCACGAACCCGGACGCGACCGGCCCGAGTGCCGAGGGCGTCCTGCCGGCGACGGGCGCGATCGCCGCGATGATCGAGAAGGCCACCGGCAAGCAGCCCTACGTGGTCGGCAAGCCGAACCCGATGATGTTCCGCTCGGCGATGAACCGGATCGGCGCGCACTCCGAGAACACCGGCATGATCGGCGACCGGATGGACACCGACGTGCAGGCCGGCATCGAGGCGGGGCTGCACACCGTCCTGGTCATGACCGGCATCAGCGACCAGGCCGAGATCGACCGGTACCCGTTCCGTCCGAGCGAGGTCATCGCCGGCGTGCACGAGCTCCTGCACACCGAGCCGTACGAGGTCGAGATCTAGGCCGGCTCAGAGCGACTCGAGCACGTCGAGCGCCCGCCGCACCCCGTGCTCCTGCCGCATGAGCCCGCCCACCTCCGTGGCACGCTCCTGCCGTGACCGGGCGTCCGCCATCGCGGGCACCAGGGCGTCGACCGACAGACGGCGCAGCGGGACCGGGGCGGCAGCCACACCCTGTCGGTGCAGCTGCGCCGCCCAGAACGGCTGGTCGGCGGTGACGGGCACGACGACGGCGGGGACACCGGCCCGGGCGACGGCGTGCGACGTGCCGGCCCCACCGTGGTGCACGGCGAGCGCCGCTCGCGGCAGCACCGCGTCGAACGGCACCGAGCGCACGGCCAGCACGTCCGCGCCACCGCACTCCGCGGGCAGCGCGAGCCCGCCCCACCCGGTGACCAGCAGCACCCGCAGACCGTGGGCACGGGCGGCCGCGACGATCGCGCTCCCCCGGGCCGACGCGTCCCCCGTCGCCATCGAGCCGAACGATGCCACGACGAACGGGCCGGCGCGCAGGAAGTCCGCGACGGCGCGGTCGAGGGATGCCGCCGACGCGTCCTCGTACCAGGCGCCGGTCTGGTGCACCCGCTCCGGCCAGTCGTCGGGTCGGGGCAGCAGCGAGGGGCTCACGGCCATCAGCGTCGCGCGCGACGGCGAGCGCCCGTCGGGACGACGCCCGCTCGGCAGTTCGGCAGCGGCGCGCGCGACGTCGGCGTCGAAGAGGCGTGCGGCGGTGCGCGGCACGGCGTAGGTCGACCGGTTGTACGAGCCCAGGTCGCGGGTGGCCGTGGGACCACCGGCCGCGGGGAAGCGCTCGCTGGGGGTGGCGACCGGCGCGAACTCCGCCAGGACGCGGGGCACGCCGAGGGCGTCTGCGACCATCGGCGCGCTGAGGACCAGCGGGTGGTGCACGACCACGTCGGGGTCGAAGGCGATCGTCTCCCGCACCGCGGCGGCGAACATCCGGCGCATCGCGGGCCGCACCTCGGCGCGGACGTGACGGACGAGCCTCCAGGGTGTGCGGCCGGCCGGGGCGAGCACCCGCCGCACGTCGAGACCGAGGGGCACCGTGTCGACCCCGTCGGGCGCGGGGGCGTCGTCGGGCAGCGCAAGCCGGACGTCGTGACCGCGCGATGCGGCGTGCCGTGCCAGGGCGGCGAAGGGTTCGACGTCGCCACGGGTGCCGGCGGTGAGCAGCATCAGGCGCATGCCCCACAGTCTGGCCTGGAAGCCGCGGCCCGACGTGGAGGTGGGCCGGGTACGCTCGGACCCGTGACTGACGGCAGTGAGCGGATGTCGCGCACCACGCCGTCGGGGATCGGTGTGGCCGTGCGCCGCCTCGTGCACATCTCACGCCCGGTGCTGTGGATCAACACCATCGGTTCCGGCCTCGTCGCCGTCTGGCTCACCGGGGCGCTGTTCGACCTGCGGGCACTGCCGGTCCTCCTGTGGCTCACCCTGCCGTTCAACCTGCTCATCTACGGCGTCAACGACATCTACGACCAGGACACCGACGCGGCGAACCCCCGCAAGGGCTCCATCGAGGGCGCGCGGATCCGGCAGTCCGAAGTCCGGCTCATCGCCTGGGCCGTCGCCATCGTCAACGTCCCGTTCCTGGTCTTCTTCCTCGTCACGCTGCCGCCGCTCGCGAACGCCGCGATCCTGCTCTACGTGGGCGTCTTCGTCTTCTACTCGGCACCGCCGCTGCGCTTCAAGGCGCGGCCGTTCCTCGACTCGCTGAGCAACGCGGCCTACGCCCTGCCGCTCGTCATCGTGCCGCTGGCCCTCGGGGTGACGCCGGTGTGGGCCGCCGCGATCGGGCTGATGGCGTGGAGCGTCGCCAAGCACGCCTTCGACGCGGTCCAGGACATCGTGGAGGACCGTGATGCGGGCATCGAGACCACCGCGGTCCGGCTCGGCGCGCGCGGGACGGCCCTGTGGAGCGGCGCCTGGTGGATCGTCTCGACCGTGCTGTTCGCGGTGGTGAGCCTGCCCGTGGCCGCGGTCAACCTCCTGATCGCCGCCATCCTCGTGGTGAGCCTGCTGCGGCACCCGACGCCGGAGACCGGTCATCGGCTCTACCGGCTGTCGGTCGCGTTCCCGTACATCGCCGGGTCGTTCGCCGGGGTGCTGCTCATGGTCTCGATCGTGCTCGGAGGCGCCTCATGAGCCGCGTCGTCGTGGTCGGCGGCGGGATCGGTGGGCTGACCGCCGCCGCGCTGCTCGCGCACGCCGGACACCGGGTGACCCTGCTCGAGGCATCCACCGAGCTCGGCGGCAAGAGCCGTCGCATCCACCTCGGCGACGACCGCATCGACACCGGCCCGTCGCTGGTGACGTTCCCCGCGGTGTGGGACGAACTGCTGCGGCGACTCGGCGACGGCGGACGCGCGTCCGACCGCACCGACGACGACGGCCACCTCGACCTGGTGCGGATGCCGGAAGTGGGCCGGTACTACCACGACGGCGAGGAGACCGCCCTGCCGGTGGCACCGGACCACCCCTGGTACCCCGCCTGGCGACGCTTCTCCGACCTGCACGCGCCGCTCGCCGACGACGTGACCGAGCTGCTGCTCGCCGATCCCCTCGACCGGGCTGCGCTGCCGGCGCTCCGCCGCCTGCTGGCCGTCTACGGCTCGCGCCTCACCACCCGCGCGTACCTCGACAGCCTGCCGTGGCTGCCGGACGGGCTGCGCGAGATCATCGCGATCCACACGCTGAACGCGGGCGTCTCGCCGTCCCGCACCCCCGCCCTGTACGCGAGCATGCCGGCGATCATGGCGGAGACCGGGGCCTGGGTGCCGCGCGGGGGCGTGTACGAGATCGTGCTCGCGCTGGGCCGGCTGGCCGAGGCGGCCGGGGTCGAGATCCGCACCGGCGAGGCCGTCAGCCGCATCGAGCGCGGGTCGGTCACCACCGACGTCGGGCACCACCCGGCCGACCTCGTCGTCAGTGCCCTGGACGCCGACCGACTCGCTGCCCTGATGGCTCCGTCGCGGGTCCCGGCGCTCCCCCGTCGTCGCCCGCGCACCCTCTCCTGCTCGGCCATCGCCGTGTACGGCGTGCTGCAGCAGGAACTGCCGCCCCGGATCGCGACGCACAGCGTGGTGCTGCCGACGAAGCCGGCCGCACTGCACCGCAGCCTCGAGGCGGGCGACGAGCCGGCGGACACGATGGTGTTCGTCAACCAGTACCGCGCGGGCGAGGTCTACCCGAACGCGCGCAGCACCGTCGGCATCCTGCTCACCGCCCCGGCCGACGGCGGGCACTACACGGTCGAGCACCCCTTCGTGCGGCGCGAGGTCGACCGCGTCTCGGCAGCGATGGGCCTCGACGGGCCGCTCACCGACCTCCTGGACGAGCAGATGGTGCTCGATCCTCAGTACTACGGCGGTGGCGGCGAACCGCACGGGGCGCTCTACGGGGCGGCACGTCCTCCGTGGCTGAGCGGCCCGTTCCACCGGCCCTCCTACAACGACCCCTGGCGCCCCTGGCTGTGGCGTGTCGGCGCGTCCGTGCACCCCGGCGGCGGCATCCCCGCGGTGGTGGGCGGCGCGATGATCGCAGTGACGCGGCTGCTCAAGAACAACCCGTCGTGACACCCCCGCCCTGACGCGACCCCGTCGAGGGCGCTGATGACCATCCGGTGAACAGAACCGGCCTGCGGTGAACGGCAGGCGAACTGGCCCCCGAGCGACTCTATGGTTGCCCGTGATCGAGGCGAACCAGCCTCTGATCAGGGATTTCTGTGAGACTGCTCAGTTGGGACAAGCCGTGTCGATGTCTGTTCGCGCCACGACGGCCGCGGTCGTCGGCGTGCTCGGGGTCGTCGTCGCCGCTGCCCTCGTCGCCACCCACCTGACCCCGGCGAGCGCCCCGACGCCGACCCGGTACACGGTCCGCGTCGGGACCGACACGTGCGGGTTCGGTTGGCCCGGTGACGGCCGCGGGGCCCGGTCCGGCACCCAGACCCTCCGGATCGAGAACACGTCCGTGGCGGGCATCGAGGTCCAGCTCGTCGACCCGGCCGACGGTGCGGTCTTCCTCGACGCCGAGGGTCTCGGCTCCGGCGCAGCCCAGACCTACCGCGTCCGCCTGGCTCGTGGCGACTACCGCTTCCGCTGCCTGCCCGCCGACGGCGAGCCCGAGACCGGCCCGGTGGTCCACGTGCACGGTGCCACGCACGTGGCCGGTGCCGCTCCCGGGATCGTCCCGGTCACCCGTGCCGACCTGATCCCCGCCGCGAAGTCGTACGGCGACTGGATCGAGGGACGCCTGCCGGTCCTGCTCGCCGACGTGCGCGCGCTCGACGCGGACGTGCACGCCGGGGACGTCGCCGCGGCCGAGCGCGACTGGCTCACCGGACACCGCGAGTACGAACAGCTCGGTGCCGCCTACGGCGCGTTCGGCGACGACGACACCGCGATCGACGGCCTGCCGGCCTCCGGACGGACGGCACTCGACGACCCGCACCTGACCGGGTTCCACCGCCTGGAGGCCCTCCTCTGGTCCGGCGCACCGGTCACCCGGGCACTCGCCCCGGCCGACGCGCTGGTCGCGGCGGTCACGCACCTGCAGCGCGTGTTCCCGGACTCCCGCGTCGACCCGCTCGACGTCGGCCTGCGCTCGCACGAGATCCTCGAGAACGCGCTGCAGTTCGAGGTCACCGGGCGGTCGGACGCGGGCAGCCACACCACGCTGGCGACGATCGACGCGAACATCGCCGGGACCGAGCACGCGCTCGACCCCCTGCACGGGATCCTCCGGACGCGGTACCCGGAGCTCGCCGAGACCGAGCGTGCCCTGCAGTCCCTCCGCACCGAGGTCGAGTCGCACCGGCGGTCCGACGGCAGCTGGGCGGCGCTCGACGACCTGGACGGCTCGGCGCGCGAACACCTGGACGCCGCGCTCGACCGTGCCCTCGAGCTGCTCGCCCCCGTCGCCGCCATCTGTCAACCGAGGAGGACCTCGTGACCACCCCCGGACACGGCATGGACGCTGCGACCCACCGCCGGATGGTCGAGGCGCACGCACGAGCCGGACTCAGCGCGGACGGCACCGTCTGCCCGGCCGGCGGCCCGACCGCGCACACCGAACCGGCACCCGCTGACCCGGCACCGGCACCGGCACCGGCACCGGCACCAAGACCGACACAGCGCCGCCCGCTCGGCCGCCGGGCGTTCCTGACGGGCGCGGTGGGCGCCGGAGCGGGAGCCGCTGCGGCGGTGGGCCTGACCGTCGGAGGGGTGCCGGGCCTCCAGACCGAGGCAGCAGCCGCGACCCGCACGGACGACGCGAGCGCCCGGACGTCGTACGCGTTCCACGGTGCCCACCAGGCCGGGATCACCACACCGGCGCAGCGACAGTCGGCGTTCCTGGCGTTCGACACGACCGTCGGCAGCCGCGCGGAACTCGCCGACCTGCTCCGCACGATCACCGAGCGTGCCCGGGCCCTGACCCGTGGTGGGACACCGGCGGACGTCGGGATCACCGCACCGCCAGCCGACTCCGGGGTCCTCGGCCCGGACGTCCCCGCCGACGGCCTGACCGTCACCGCCAGCGTCGGTGCGTCGCTCTTCGACCACCGGTACGGCCTGGCGGGACAGCGGCCGGCCCGACTCCGCACCATGGAGGACTTCCCGAACGACGACCTGGACCGGGCGATCTGCGACGGCGACCTGCTCCTGCAGGTGTGCGCCCACAACACGGACACGGTCCTGCACGCCGTCCGTGACATCGCCCGCACGACCCGCGGCGGCATGCAGGTGCGGTGGCGACAGGACGGCTTCGGCTCCCCGCCCCGGCCGTCCGGCACGCCCCGAAACCTGCTCGGCTTCAAGGACGGCACCGGGAACCCGTCGACCACCGACCGCGACCGGATGGACGAGCTCGTCTGGACCCGCGGCGACCGGGACGGCGAACCCGCCTGGGTGACCGGCGGCAGCTACCACGTCGTGCGCACCATCCGGATGTTCGTCGAGTTCTGGGACCGCGTCTCGATGCAGGAGCAGGAGGAGATGATCGGCCGCCACCGCGACTCCGGGGCTCCCCTGACCCGCAGCGACGAGTTCGACGACCCGCGGTACCAGGACGACCCCACCGGCGACGTCATCCAGATGGACGCGCACATCCGGCTCGCGAACCCGCGCACGGCCGAGGCCCAGAAGCAGCAGATGCTCCGTCGTCCGTACAACTACGACAACGGCACCGACGCGAACGGCAACCTCGACATGGGCCTGCTGTTCGCGTGTTTCCAGGCGGACCTCGACCGGCAGTTCGTGGCCGTGCAGAAGCGCCTGGTCGACGAGCCGCTCGTCGACTACGTCTCGCCGGTCGGCGGCGGCTACTACTTCGCCCTCCCCGGCGTCCGACACGCGGACGACTGGCTGGGGCGCGGGCTCCTCGCCCGGACCTGAGACCCGCTCCACTGGCCCGTCACCCACGACACCGAACGCCCCACCCAGAAAGAGGACCCACGTGTTCCGACCCTCCGAGCGACGTCTCCAACAGGGAGCGCTCGCCGTGATGGCCCTCGCGGCCGTCGCCGCGACGGCCCTCGCCGTCCCGCAGTCGGCGTCCGCCGCCGACAACTCCCTGAACACCACCACGCCGATCAAGCACGTCGTCGTGCTGTACGACGAGAACGTGTCGTTCGACCACTACTTCGGCACCTACCCGAAGGCCGCGAACACGGACGGGACGCCGTTCACCGCCGCCGCCGGGACCCCCGCCGCGAACACGCTCGTGTCCTCCGGGACGCTGACGAAGAACCCGAACGCCTACGCCCCGTCGCGGTTGACGCCCGCGCAGGCCCTCACCTGCGACCAGAACCACAACTACCTGCCCGAGCAGAAGGCCGTCGACGGCGGTGCCATGGACAAGTTCGTCGAGAGCACCTCGGTCGACACCTGCACCGGCCTGTACGGCTCGCCCGGTCTCACGATGGACCACTACGACGGCAACACGACCACCGGGCTCTGGAACTACGCCCAGAACTACGCGATGAGCGACAACGCCTGGGACACCGGCTTCGGACCGTCCACCCCCGGTGCGCTCAACCTGATCAGCGGCAACACCCACGGTGGCACCGGCGTCGACTCGGTCACCGGAGCGCCCGTCGTCACCTCGACCGCGGTCGTCGGGAAGGACGCCGCCGGCCAGGGCACCGTCATCGCCGACCCGGACCCCGCCTTCGACGACTGCTCCGACAAGGACCACACGTCGACGTCGAACCTGGTGAAGATGTCGGGGAAGAACATCGGCGACCTGCTCAACACGGAGGGCGTCACCTGGGGCTGGTTCCAGGGCGGCTTCGCACCGACCACGGCCGCCGCGGGAGCCGGGTCGTTCGCCAAGTGCGACGCCTCTCGGACCAACGTCGGCGGCACCGTCGTCACCGACTACTCGCCGCACCACAACCCCTTCGCCTACTACGCCTCGACGTCGAACCCGCACCACCTCGCGCCGACGAGCGACAGCATGATCGGGTACACCGACCAGGCGAACCACCAGTACGACCTGACCGCGTTCGACACCGCGCTCGCCGAGCACCGGATGCCGGCGGTCTCCTTCCTCAAGGCCCCCGAGGCCCAGGACGGCCACGCCGCGTACTCCGACCCGTTGGACGAGCAGGAGTTCCTGACGTCGAAGATCAACGAGATCGAACAGTCCCCCGAGTGGGCGAGCACCGCGATCGTCATCAACTACGACGACTCGGACGGCTGGTACGACCACGTCGCCCCGACCGTCCTGAACGGGTCGACCGACTCGTCGAACGACACCACGGTCTGCACGACGGCCGCCACGAAGGTCGGCGTCGCCGGTGGCTACCTGGACCGCTGCGGCCCCTCGCAGCGCCTGCCGTACCTGGTCATCTCGCCCTTCGCCAAGCAGAACGCCGTCGACCACACCGCGATCGAGCAGACCTCGACCACGAAGTTCATCGAGGACAACTGGTCGACCGGCCGCATCGGTGACCAGTCGTTCGACGCACGCGCCGGATCGATCCGGGGCATGCTCGACTTCGCCCACCCGCAGCAGCGCGAGGTGCTGCTCGACACCAGGACCGGCGCGGTCAGCCGGATCGTGTCGACGGCAGCGACCCCGACTCCGACGCCCACCCCGACGCGGACGCCGACCGGCACGCCCGGTTCCGGCAGCGGTAGCGGCACCGGCACGGGCAGCGGCACCGGCACCGGCACGGGCACGCCCGGCACGGGCACGCCCGGCACGGGATCCGGGACGGGTACCAGCCCGACCGCGGGCACCGGGGCCGGAACCGGCACCGGGACCGGCGGACGGACGGTCGCCGACCCGCCCCAGACCGGCGCGCACGCGAACCGGCTCGCCTACACGGGCGCGCAGCTCACCGGCGTCTCGATCGCCACGATCGTGTTCCTGATGGCGGGCATCGGCCTGATCGTGCTGCGTCGTCGCCAGCTCCGCCGTCGCGCCTGACGGGTCCGCACCGGCGGTGTCCCGGAGCGTCCTGCGCTCCGGGGCACCGCCTCCCCGTCTCCGTCAGCGCGCGCGTCCCCGCCAGCACGGGTCTCCGCCAGCGCGCGAGCGAGCCCGCGTCCCAGCGGGTCAGCGCGCCAGCGGGTCAGCGCGCGCCGCCGTCAGCGCGCGAGCGGCACCGGTCCCACCCCGGCCGGGAGGCCCGCCCCACCCCCGTCGACACCCGTGCGGTCCATCGCGGGCACGGTCCGCCACCGGCGCCCCAGCCGCCAGGCCCGGTCGTCCCGCCAGGCGACCAGCGCGCCGGCGACGACGCCGAGCAGCAGCACCGCGAACGACGCCAGGCCGAGCAGCCCGACGAGGAAGAAGTCGAGCCCGGCACCCCGCGAGGCACTGACCGCGATCGCACCGAAGTCCCAGAACGCGTGCAGCAGCACCGGGGCGAGCAGGTTGCCGGTCAGCCGCCGCGCCAGGTAGAGCGTCGACCCGAACGAGGCGGCGAACACCACCTGCACCACCGTCTGGGACACCGGCGCCCCGGCCAGGATGTTCACGAAGTGCAGCAGCCCGAACAGCACGCACGACGCGATCCACACCCCGAACTCGGGCAGGCGCCGCCGCAGTCCGACGAGCAGGACACCGCGGGTCAGCAGCTCCTCGAAGACCCCGACGAGCAGCACCCCGACCGTGAGGAGCAGGAAGTAGTCCACCGACTTCCCGGCCCAGTCGACCAGCGGCAGCCGTCCGATGCACACCGCCAGGATCAGGACCGGCGCGAGCACCGTCCACCGTGGGCGCCCGCGGGTCGGGTCGACGGTCGCGATCCGCCACCAGCCGAGCGCGGTGACCAGCACGACCATCACCCCGGCGACGATCGACTCCGGCAGCACCAGGTCGTGCAGGACACTGTCGGTCGTCAGGCCGAGCGAGTCGTAGTCGTCGCTCGGGCGCGAGCGGACGATGCTGTACGTCGCGAAGAGCACCAGCGGAGCGATGCCGACGAGCAACGACGGCGGGACCGGCCACCACCGTCGGCGGCGACGGACGGCGGGAGGCTGCACGGGGGTCACCCTGACGGTTGTACCAGTGTCGACCGTCCCGGTGTCGACCGGAGCGGTGTCGGTCGTACGATTGCCCCATGCGTCTGCCCTCGCTCAGCACCATGGCGGAGGACTACGTCAAGCTCGTCTGGAAGGCCTCCGAGCGCGGTGGCGACGGCGGTCTCGCCACGCGGGACATCGCCGCAGCCCTGCACGTGTCCGCCTCGACCGTGTCCGGCAACCTCCGGAAACTCGACCGCGACGGGCTGATCGAGCACACGCTGTACCGCGGCGTGGTCCTCACCCCGCTCGGGCAGCAGGCCGCCGTCGCCATGGTCCGCCGACACCGCCTGATCGAGACGTTCCTGGTCGAGCGGCTCGGCTACTCGTGGGACGAGGTGCACACCGAGGCCGAGGCGCTCGAGCACGCGGTGTCGGAGACCTTCCTCGACCGGGTCGACGCCGACCTGGGCCACCCGACGCACGACCCGCACGGCGACCCGATCCCGAGCGCGGACGGCGTCGTGCCGGACTCCCCCGGCTCGCTCCTCGGCACGGTCGACCCCGGCGTCTGCGGGACCGTCGAGCGGGTGTCCGACGACGACCCGGCGCTGCTGCGGTACTTCGACGAGCTCGGTGTCGGACTGGGGACGCACCTGCGGGTCGAGCAGGTGCGGGACTACGCGGGGGTGGTGGCGGTCTCGCGGCGTGACGCCGGCGGGGCGGAGGCGCTGGTGGACCTCCCGGCCGCCGCCGCGACCGCCATCTGGCTGACGCCCGACGCCCCGCACTGACCGGCAGGCCGCGTCAGCCCTTCGCCGAGCGCGTCCGGCCGAGGGCGACCTCTCGCCGCGCCCGGGCGAGCGCCAGCGCCGACCCGGCGTCCGGGTCCTCGAGCAACCGCGCCGTCTCGGCCGCGTGCTCGCGGACGGCCGCGCTCCGGTGCGACGCCGCCGCGTCGAGGACCGGCGAGGCGATCTCCGCCCCGAGCCCGGCGAGCGCGCGGCTCAGCGCCAGCCGGGTCTCCTCGTCCCCGTGGCCGAGCTGCACCGCGAGGGTCCGTGCCAGCGCGGGCTTCGCGTCCTCCGGGGCGAGCAGCGCCGCAGCACGCCAGGCCGTCCGTGCGACCCCGGGGTCGATGTCACCGAGCAGCCGCGCCACCTGCGGGTACACCGACCCGTCGCGGATCTTCGACAGCGTGTGCAGCGCCTGACTCCGCGCCTGCGCCTCCGGCCGGTCCAGTTCGTCGAGCAGGCGCGGGACGACCACGTCGGCCGGCAGGCGCACCAACGCCCACGTGAGCATCTCCCGCACCTGCAGGTCCGGCTCCACGGCGCACTGCGCCACGAGGAGGTCCAGCTCGTCCACCGAGGGGGTGGCCCCGGCGGCCATCACCGCCCGCAGACGGACGGCGGGGCGGGGGTCGGTGAGGTACGAGGAGAGCGTCGGCATGGCTCCTCCACCTCACCCCGCGCACCTGAGTGGCAGCCCGGCGAGGGGCATAGCGTGGAGGAGTCCGTACCGACTTGAAAGGACTGCAGCATGCCCCGCATCGGCTCCAGTGACCTCACCGTCTTCCCCCTCGCCCTCGGCGGCAACGTCTTCGGCTGGACCGCGGACGAGGCCACCTCGCACCGGGTCCTCGACGCCTACACGGGTGCCGGCGGCGACTTCATCGACACCGCGGACGTGTACTCGGCGTGGGGTGACGGCAACTCCGGCGGCGAGTCCGAGACCGTGATCGGCTCGTGGTTCGCCGCGTCCGGCAAGCGTGACGACGTGACGATCGCCACGAAGGTGTCGCAGCACCCCGAGTTCCCCGGTCTGTCGGCGGACAACGTCGCGAAGGCCGCACGCGCCAGCCTGCAGCGCCTCGGCACCGACCGGATCGACCTCTACTACGCCCACTTCGACGACCAGGACACCCCGCTGGAGGAGACCGTCCGCGCCTTCGACCAGCTCGTCCGCGAGGGCCTGGTCCGCTACACCGCGATCTCGAACTACTCGGACGAGCGCGCCGCGGAGTGGATCCGCCTGGCGAAGGAGCACGACCTGGCCGTGCCGGTCGCGATCCAGCCGCACTACAACCTCGTCACCCGCGAGCCCTACGAGTCGGACATCGCACCGCTCGCGGCTCGGGAGCACCTGGGCGTCGTGCCGTACTTCGCGCTGGCCGCCGGCTTCCTGACGGGCAAGTACCGGACGAAGCAGGACTTCGCGGGCAAGGACCGCGAGGGCCAGGTCTCCGGCTACTTCTCCGACCAGGGTCTGGCAGTCGTGGACGCCCTGTCCGAGATCGCGTCCGCGCACTCGGCCGAGATCGCCTCGGTCGCGCTCGCCTGGCTGCAGGCACAGCCGGACGTCGTCGCCCCGATCGCCTCGGCGCGCAACACCGAGCAGCTGCCGGCGCTCCTCGCCTCGGCGGAGCTCGACCTCAGCGCGGAGGAGCTGCAGACGCTCACCGACGTGTCGGCGGCGGTCCCCGCGTCCTCCTGACCAGGGCACGGTCGCGGATCGCGACCGACTGACGGACGGGAGGCTCCCCACCAGCTGGTGGGGAGCCTCCCGTCCGTCACATGGTGCGTCGGCGTCCGTCAGCCGCCGCTGCCGGGCGGCTGCACCGAGAGCGCTGCGGCCGGGCTGCTCGACGGGGACGCCGGGTGGTCGTCGATGGTGTTGCCGCGGATCCACGTGGTGATGAGCAGCACGAGGACCAGCAGCACCACGATGATCGCGATCGAGCCGTAGACCAGGAGCTGTTTGCCGCGACGCCCCTCGTTCTGCAGGCGGGCGAAGCCCTCGTTGATGAAGTTGTCGCGATCGGCCGCGTTCGCTCCGGAGCCTGCTGCTGCGGGCTGCTCGGGTCGGGCGACGGCGGGCATCATCCGGGTGCTGGTGTCCTCCCGCGGGCCGGCGTCGCGGAGTTGCTGGATCGCCTCGGTGCCGAACAGGTCCTTGATGACGCCGGTGTCGCTCGTCTCGCGGCCCTGCCACTCGGACTGGTCGATGTCCTCGGGCGCGAGGCCGCGCGGGCTCGGCGTGCCGTCGTCGTCGCCGGCGGGGCCCGCTGCCGTCGGCGTCTGCCAGTCCGGCATCGGCCACGCGGCGGCGTGGTCCTGCGGTGCGGGGCTCTGGCGTGCGGGGTCCTGGCGCGTGAGGTCCTGGCGTGCCGGGTCCTGGCGTGCGGGCTCCTGCCGTGCGGGCTCCACGAGTGGTGGGACGGCCGATCGTCGGTCGGTGCCGTCGTCGTCGGCTTCCCACCACGGCACCGCGGGGGTCGGCAGTGCCGAGGGCGACGGGACTGCGGGCGGCGGGACCGCGGCGGCGGACCGCGGCGAGAACGCAGCCGTCGGGGCGGAACCGCGGTCGTCGGCCAGGTCGTCGTCGGCGTCGGCGGCGGCGTCGGCGTCGGCGGCGCGGGTGTCGGCGTCCGGCGCGTCGACCGTCGTGTCACGAGGGACCATGACGTCCACGTCGCCGGGGAAGACCTCGCCGGTACGGGCCGCGTCGTCGCTGAGGGACCAGCTCGACCCCGAGGGGGTGGTCCGCTCGTCGGCACGGTCGGAGTCCGGCACGGTGCCGCTCGCCGGCACCACCGCCGGGGTGGCGGCGGCCGGCGGAACGGGGGCGGCCGGCGCCGCGGCAGCGGGCACGGCGGGTGCAGCGGGCGCACTCGCCGACTCCTCGACGGGTTCGGCGCCCAGGCCGGTGCCAGTCGCCCAGGACTCCGCCGCGACCAGGTTCGTGTCGAAGGCGTCGCGGGTCAGGGTCGTCGGGACCTCGCCGGTCTGGTCGTCCAGCAGGGACCAGTCGAAGGGACGGTCAGCCTGGGGAGCGGCGTCGACGTCGTCGCCCAGGCGGAGGAGCTCCGTGAAGGTCGGCGGCTCGGACGTCGGCGGCAGCGCGTCCTGCACCCCGAGCGGCTGCGCGTCCGGACCGCCGCGGAACGGCGGGGGCACCGGCGCGGACTGCACGGACTCGGGCGGCAGCGGTGTCGCGGACGGACGGGCCCGGCCGAGCCAGTCGACGTCGTCACGCCCGACGCCGTCCGGGTCGGTGCGGCGGCGCTCGTCCTCGATCGCCCGGGCCTCGGCGGCACGGAGGTCGCGGTCCGAGCGCGCGGTCGGCAGCGTGATGGCACGGGGGTCCGGCGCGTTCGACACCGGCGGCACGGCGGCGGGCGGCGGTACCCGGCCGGCGACGCCACCGGGCAGCGCGAGTTGCTCGGGCATCGAGATCGCCTGGGTCGCCGCAGGGTCGACCTCGGTAGCGGGTTCATCGCGCTCGTCGGCGTGCGGCTCGTGGTCCGCCTGCTCGTGGTCGGCCTGCGGGGCTGACGCGGGCACGGAGGCCGGGGCGGTGAACGGCTCGGGTTCGGGCTGCCCCGCCTGCCGGGCGGCCCGTTCGGCCTCCCGACGCTCGCGGCGGGACGGCCACTCCTCTTCCGTGATCGGCGCACCGAAGATGTCGGCCGCACTGCGGAGACCGTGGAACGGAGCGTCCGGATCGGGACCGCGCCGAGCCTCCTGTCCGTCGCCCCCGTCTTCGGGCGCGACCGACCGGTCGGACTCGTCGCGCCCCTCCGGACGCTCCTCGGTCACGCGGACAGCCCCAGGTCGGCCAGCCCGATCGCCGCGAGGTAGGGGTAGCCGGCTGCCTCGATCTTCTCCTTGGCGCCGGTGTCCCGGTCGACGACGACGGCGACGGCGACGATGACGGCGCCCTCACGCTCGAGTGCTTCGGCGGCCTTGAGGGGCGAGCCGCCGGTGGTCGAGGTGTCCTCGAGCACGATGACGCGCTTGCCGCGGACGTCCGGGCCCTCGACCTGGCGGCCGCGGCCGTGGTCCTTGGGCTCCTTGCGGACGACGAAGGCGTCGTACGAACCACCGCGCGCTGCCGACTGGTGCAGCACGGCGCTCGCGATCGGGTCGGCGCCCATCGTCAGACCACCGACGGCGTCGACGTCCGGGATGCTCGCGATGAGGTCGGTCATCACCTGGCCGATCAGCGGCGCGACGCGGTGGTCGAGGCTCACCTTGCGGAGGTCGATGTAGTACGACGCCTGCTTCCCGCTGGTCAGCGTGAAGTCGCCGTGGAAGACCGCATCGGCCTTGATGTGCTCGATCAACTGCTCGCGCGCGTGGGTCACGAGGGTCAAGGGTAGCGGCGACCGCCGTTCCGCGCCCACCCGGCCGTGCTGTGCACTCCCCCAGGGCGCACTGTCCGGCTGCTCCGATGCCGACGCCGGTACGCTCCGGTCATGCCCCTCGCCCGTCCGCGGGACGGCGTCCGACCGATCGAGGCCGGCGACCGCCGCCCGCGATCCGCCCTCGCCCGGGCGGTCGCGCACGAGGCCGTCGGAGCGGTGCTCGCCCTGGTGCTCGCGGTGGTGGCGCTGCGGCACGTGCTCGCCACGGCGCGGGTCACGCTGCTCTGGTACGACGGCGACTCGGTGCTCCTGCCGCTGGTCGCACGCTCGATCGCACTCGGGCAGCCGTTCGAGTGGGCGATGTCCCCGGCGCTGTTCTTCTTCCCCGAGCTGCCGGTGTACCTGGCGACCGCGGCGGTGACCACGACACCGCAGCAGGCGCTGGCGCTGAACGGGGTGCTCGTGCTGCTCGCCGTGTACGCGCTCGTGCGGGCGGCTGCGAACGAACTCATGCCGTCGGCCGCGCGACCAGCACGCGTCGCCGTGTCGGTGATCGCCGTGGTCCTGCTCACCATGCTCGTGCTGACGGAGTCGTCGGCGACCGCGACCTCGCTCGAGCTGGCCTCGCTCCTCCTCACCACGACCTACTACTACGGCGCGGTGCTCGCGATGCTCGGGACCGCCGTCCTGGTGCTCCGGGCGGTCCGCACCGGGCGAGCCTCGGTCCCCGTCCTCGTGACGCTCGGCCTCGTGGCGGCGCTGAGCACGGCCTCCAACCCGCTCTACGTGCCGTGGTCGGCGGCACCGGTCGTCGTCACGCTGGCGCTGCTCGCACTCGCCCGCCGCGTGCCCTGGCGACCGGCAGTCTGGGTGGCGGCGACGCTGACGCTCGGTGCGGTCGTCGGGTACCTCCTGCGGATCCCGCTGCGGCCCTTCGTCTCGCTCGACCCCTCGACCTACGTCCACCCGGAGCAGGCCGGGGCGACCGCGGCCTTCTTCGCATCGCTCACCGACGACCGGGCGGCCTCGGCGGCCGGGGACGCCGGACTGCTCCTGATGCTGCTCGGGGTGCTGCTCAGCGCGGGCGGCACGGTCTGGGCCTGGCGTGCACGGACCTCCCGGACGGTGCTCGTGGCGACCGCGCTGCCCCTCGTGACGATCGTGGCGGTGTCCGTCGGGGTGGTCGTCGCCGGGTCGGAGACGCCGCGCTACCTCGAGCCGGTCGTCGCGATGCCGCTGCTCGCCGTCGTCGCGGTGTGCGAGCTCACCCGCACCGCGGTCCGCCGGACCCGGGTGCACCGACCGGTGCGCGGCCTGCGGACCGCGCTGGCGGTCGCGGCGGCAGCGGTGCTCGTCCTCGGCGTCGCCGTGACACCGGGCACCGTCCGGACCGTCGCCGTGGCGCGGTACGCCCCGGTGACCTGCCTGGACCGCTGGGTCGACGCGCAGCGGAGCGACGGGCGGGACCCGGTCGGCGTCGGCCAGTTCTGGACCGTGCGTCCGCTCGCCGCCTACGCCGAGCAGGACGTCCGGCTGCTGCAGGTCCGCGACTCGTTCGACACCTACCCGTGGCTCGTCGACCTCGGCGCGTACCGGGACGCGCGACCGGACTACGTCGTGATCGGGTCCGGGGACGTCTGGACCACGCCGGTCGAGGACTCGCTCGGTCGCCCGGCGACGATCACGCACTGCACCGGGTACGACGTCTACGACTACGCGGGCACCCGGGGCGCGGAAGTGCTGCGGCAGCGGGTCGTCGGGTCGGCGGAGCAGATCCTGCGCGACCGGGGGTTCTGAGCCCGGCCGCCCGCGGGCTCTGCAGCGGGGTACTCGTCCTCCACAGGCCGATCTGCGTGCCCGAGTCCTCCACAGCGGAGCGTCGCCGCAGGGTTCCACCTGTGTGGATGTATAGGCTCCGTTCCGATGTCTCGCTCCGTGGTCCCCGCTCCCCGTCCCCGCTCCGCCTCGGCGGGCCGTCGACGCCTGCTCGCCACCGCGCTCGCGATCGCCGGCCTGGTCGGCTCGCTCGTGCTCGACGCGCCGGTCGCCCAGGCGGCCTCGTACCCGTCGTGGGACGACGTGGTCGCGGCCCGCGGCAAGGAGTCCGCGAAGCAGTCGCAGATCGTCGAGATCCGCGGCATCATCGCGGACTTGGCAGCAGAGGCCGACGCCGCCAGGGCCGAGGCCGAACGGCTGGGCGAGGCGTTCCAGGAGGCCCAGCGCGCCGCCCTCCGCGCCGCCGAGAAGGAGCAGGCGCTCCGCGACGACGCCGAGGAGCACGCCGAGGTCGCCGAGGCCAGCGCTGCGCAGGCCGGCCGGTTCGCCGCGCAGATGGCCCGCTCCGGCGGCGCCGACGTCACCACCAGCGTGATCACCGGCGGCGAGGACTCCCGTGACCTGCTCTACGACCTCGGGGCTCTGAGCAAGCTGTCGGAGCAGGCCGAACGCGTCGAGACCGCAGCCACCACCGACGCCTCCGTCGCCCGATCCCTCACCGCCCAGGCCGACCGGGCCGCACTCAAGCTCGCGGACCTGGCCCAGGCCGCGCAGGACCGGATGGGCGAGGCGCAGGCCGCCTCCGACCGGGCGCAGGCCGCCACCGACGAGCAAGAGGGCAACAAGTCCCGGCTCGAAGCGCAGCTCACCTCGCTGACCTCGGGTCGCGCCACGACCGAGGCGCAGTACGAGAAGGGCGAGCGGATCCGCAAGGCGGAGGAAGAGCGCAAGCGCAAGGCGCTCGAGGCCGAGATCGCCCGTCAGCTCCGTGCCCAGCAGGCTGCGGCCGCGGCGGCCGCCGCGAACCAGGGCGGCGGCGGGGGCGCCGGCGGCGGCGGTTCGTCCGCCGGTGGTGGCGGTGGCGCCCCCGTCGGCTCGGGCTCCGGGTCGGGCTGGGTCCGTCCCGCCGGCGGCTGGATCACCAGCGGCTACGGGGTCCGTGTGAACCCCTACACCGGCGCGGTCGCCATGCACGACGGCCTCGACCTGGGCAGCGGTTGCTCCACGCCGATCGTCGCCGCGTCCGCCGGCACGGTCGAGTACGTCGGCCGCTACGGCGGGTACGGCAACTACGTCCGCATCGACCACGGCGGCGGCGTCAAGACCGCGTACGGCCACATCGTCGACGGCGGGTTCCGGGTCTCCCCCGGGCAGCAGGTCGGGGCGGGGGCGCTCGTCGCACTCGTCGGGTCGACCGGCAACTCGACCGGGTGCCACCTGCACTTCGAGACGCACGTCGGCGGCGGCACGGTGAACCCGGTCGGGTTCATGGCCGCGCGCGGGGTCGGCTTCTAGACCGCGTCGGCTGTGCGGCCCGGTCCGTCGTCGCGGCCCGGTCCGTCGTCGCGGCCCGGCCCGTCGTCGCGGCCCGGCGTCGCGGCCCGGCCCGGCCCAGCCCGTCGTCCGGTCAGGGCCGGGAGGCTCCTGCCGCACCTCGCGGGTCGTCCACGTCGTCGACGTCCAGCTCCCACAGCATCCGGTACCAGGCGGTCCGGTCACGGTCCTGCGGCACCCCGTACGCCTCGTGGAACAGGTCGTCCCAGCCGGGTCCGTGGTTCCAGCCGAGACTCATCGACGCCACCGCCAGGTCCGCCCACCGGTCCGCGACCCCGAGGTCGCCCAGGTCCACGTGCCCGACCCACCGGCCGTCGTCGCCGACCAGCGTGTTCGGCGTGCAGGCGTCCCCGTGGCAGACGACCAGCTGGTCGGTCTCCGGCGTCGACCCCATCGCGTCGACGTCCCGCCCCGCTGCCCGTGCACGGTCGACCCGTTCGTCGGTCGACCAGACGAACGGACAGGCGGCCACGGGCAGGGTCTCGTGCAGCGCCCGCAGCCCCTCGCCGACCGCGATGACCGCCGTGCGCGGGTCGTCGTGCCACCGCGGGTCGACCGCGCTCCAGCCGACGACGGGCCGGGTGACCATCCAGGCGCCGGACCCGTCCGCTCCGTGCTCGACGACCTCCGGCACGGTCAGCCAGCGGCCGGCCCACTGCAGGCGCGCGACCTCCGCGGCGACCCACGGCGCGTAGTGCGGCGGGACCCACTTCACGTACAAGTCGGCTCGGTCGGGGGCCGGTCCGATCCGGAAGGTCTTCCCACCCGCGGTGTTCACCCACACCGGCACGAGGGTCCGGCCCTCGGCGAGCTCGGCGACGGCGTCCGGCACGGTCACCGGCGCATCCGGTTGCCCGCCGCGGCCGGCGAGGTCGTCGGTCGGCGCCACGGCTCAGCGCACCCGGTCGGGCCGCGACGATCCGCCGCGGACGATCCGGAGCAGCACCGGTAGTCGCTGCCCGAGCAGTGCGTCGAGGTCGCGGACGACGTCCTCGACCCGGTCGACGACCTCCCGGGGTGGTGCCCCGCGGCGGGTGCGGACAACGATCCGGACGGCGGTGCGGCGGCGGACGCGGCGGACGTCGACCGCCAGGGACGCGACCTGCGGCAGCGGCGTGATCGCCGCCGAGAGGGCGTGCTCGACGGCTGCCGCCTCGATCCGGACCTGCCCGGGCAGCCCGCCGTCGGGCCCGTCGTCCTCGAGCACGGTGCCGGTCCGGCCACCCCCGATCGAGCCGAGGACGAGGAGCGCGAGGATGCCCAGGACGACGGCCCCGCCGAGCGCCCACCACCACGCCGAGGTGTCGGCCGCGCCGGTGCGGAGGCCGCCGAGCGTCCGGTCCGCTGCCGTGCGCCAGACGTCCGCCGCGGCGGGCAGCGTCTGCACCAGCACGGCGGCGGCGCCGAGCGCCAGGAACACCAGCCCGACCAGCACCAGGACGACGCGGCCGAGCGTGCGGTTCGTGCCGTTCATCCGTCGATCCGACCGGTCGAGCGGACGCGCACCCGGGCAGTGAGCGGCGGGACGGCGTCGACGGCAACCAGTTCGCGCTCGACGGCCTCGGTGGCGGCGACCACGGCGACGTCCACGCCGGAGGCCGGCAGCAGGACGACGTCGAGGGTCCGTCGGCCGACCGAGCCGACGGCCGCGTCCGGTGCCAGGCGGGTGGCCGAGCGTGCGGCGCGGGCCGCGGCGGAGGCCAGGACCTCGTCGTCGACGACCACGCCGAGTCGCGCGGAGCGGATCGCGTGCCGGGGTCGACGCGCGGGCAGGACGCCGTGCAGCAGGAACCAGAGGCCGAGCAGGGCGACCACGGCCCCGATGGCGACGACCACCGCGTCGAGCAGACCGTCCGGGACACGGACTGCGGCGTCCACGACGGCACGGGGGTCGACGCCGGCGATGCGCTCGTCCAGCAGCGCCACGACCGCGGCGGTCCCCACGGCCGCGGCGACCACCAGGAGCAGGACCATCGCGACGACGACGGTGGGGGTCCGGGGCGCCGAGGTCTCGCGACGGACGATGCGGCGCAGGAAGCGATCGGCGTCTGCCGGTGGGGCCTTCGTGACCGGCTCCGACCCGGGCGCGGCACTGCTCCCGTCACTCGTGCTCGCCGGAAGTGAGTCCGCCGGACGCGTGACTGCCGGGCTCACCGGACCCTCCGCGGCACGTCCAGCACGGCGGACGAGAACGTCACCGAGACACGCTCGACCTTCCGTCCGGTGATCGTCCGGAACCGCTCGGCGATCGCGGCACGGGCTCGGTGCGCCGTCGCGAGGACGGGCTCGTCGGGGACCGCGTGCGAGCCGAGCGCGGGCAGGGTCAGCGGGCTGGTGACCTCGACCGCCAGTGCACCGCGACCGTCGTCGACGACCCGGGCACGGACCTCCCGGAGGGGTGCCCGGAGCGCCTCGGCGGCGACGGCCTGCGCGGTGTGGACGAGGGCGGGGGCCGCGATCCGGTCGGTGCCGGGCAGCGCGGGTGCGCTCACGAGGAACTCCGACGCCCGCGGAGGACGTCGAGGAGACGGCGGACGTCGACGTCACCGCTGACGATCCGCCCGATCAGCCCACCGAGTGCGATCGCGACCGCCACCACGACGAACGCCCAGAACCCGAGCGTCAGGGCGACGACCGCCAGGACCGCCCCGACGGCCATGCCGACGACGGTGGTGTTCACCGGACGCGCGTCTCGGGCGCGGCGGCGGGAGCGTCGAGTGCGGGGATGTCGACGTCGATGATCGCGATGTTGACCTCGGTCACCTGCAGCCCGACGAGGTCGGTGACGGCGTCGGTCACGGCCTGCCGGACGGCGGAGGCGACCTCCTGCATCGGCATCGGGTAGGCGACGACGAGCGTCAGGTCGACCGCGGCCTGGGTCTCGCCGACCTCGACGCGGACGCCCTGCCCGAGGTCGCTCGAGCCGATGGCGTCGCGGATCGCGCCGAAGGCCCGCGCGGTGTTGCCGCCGAGGGCCACCACGCCGGGGACGTCGCGGGCGGCGATGCCGGCGACCTTGGCGACGACCGCGTCGTCGATGACCGTGCGGCCCTTCGCGGTCACCTGGGTCGTGGTGCTGCCGGTGGTGGTGCCGTCCACGCGGTCGGAGTTCGCCGTCGTTGCCATGAGTGCCTCCTGTGGTGCTGGTCGGATGTGCGTCCAGGGAACACCCTGCCACCGGAGCGCGCCCGCGGACAGGGGGCGGGCCTCCCGGGTGGGTACCCCGCTGCTGTCGGGGCGGGCGGTCGGCCGCTCCCGGTAGGTTCGATCCCATGCGCGTCGCGACCTGGAACGTCAACTCCGTCCGCACCCGAGTCGGCCGGGTCGTCGACTGGTTGGTGCGTGAGGACGTCGACGTCCTCGGCATGCAGGAGATCAAGTGCAAGCCCGAGCAGTTCCCGGTCGAGGCGTTCGAGGCCGCCGGCTACACCGTGGAGGCGCACGGCCTGAACCAGTGGAACGGCGTCGCGTTCGCCAGCCGCCTGCCGATGGCGGACGTCACCCGGGACTTCCCCGGCCAGCCCGGCTTCCTCAAGGGGCAGGAAGGTCCGGACCTGCCGGTCGAGGCCCGAGCCATCGGCGTCACGGTCGAGGGCGTCCGGCTGTGGAGCCTCTACGTCCCGAACGGCCGCGAGCTCGGTGACCCGCACTACACGTACAAGCTCGACTGGCTGGCGCAGTTGGCCGACCGGACGACGGAGTGGTTGCAGGCCGAGCCCGACCTGCCCCTCGCACTGATGGGCGACTGGAACGTGGCTCCCTTCGACGACGACGTCTGGGACGTCCGGGTCTTCGAGGGCTCCACGCACGTCAGCGAGCCCGAGCGCGCGGCGTTCCGGGCGTTCGAGGAGCGCGGGCTGCAGGACGTCGTCCGCTCCCTCGTGCCGACCGGGTACACGTACTGGGACTACAAGCAGCTGCGCTTCCCCCGCAACGAGGGCATGCGCATCGACTTCGTGATGGGTTCGCAGGCGTTCGCAGACGTCACCGTGGGGGCCACGATCCACCGTGACGAGCGCAAGGGCGACGCCCCGAGCGACCACGTGCCGGTGTCGGTCGACCTGGACCTCGAGACGGCGCTCGACGACGACCGCCCGATGATCTTCTGATCGGCGTCGATTCCCTCTCCGTCGATGTATTTTACATTTGACATGAGAGAGTAGTGATCCTGACGACCAGCACCCCAGCTGTTCGGGAAGGACCACAGTGCACAACCGACCCACCCTCGCGGGCGCCACCGCCCTCGTCGCGACCATCGCCTCCGGACTCGTGCTGGCCGGCACCGCCGACGCCGCCCCCGCCGACGCCACCGCGACGAAGGCGACGACGACCACCGCGGCGCACGACTCCCGAGCGCAGCGCGAGATCATCCCCGAGTACCCGGACCTCCCCGGCTCCTCGACCCTGCTCCTCACCGTCAACGGCGAGTGGGAGACCGAGTACGGGCAGGACCTGCCGCTCTGGGTCGTCCCGGACGACGACGACGACATCGACAACGACGTCCCGATCGACCTCTCGCTGCGTTCCAGCCACGACGGCACCCTGACGGTCGTCGAACACGGTGACCCGTACGACCCGACCGACGACGCCGTCGTCCTCGAGACCCCGGTCGAGGCCGGCACGAGCGACGTCTCGTTCGCGGTGCCGGACAGCAACTGGGACTACTCGATGTACGTCGTCACGGCGGACGGGCAGCGCACCCGACCCGAGCAGTTCACGCTCGCCGTCGGGGGTCAGGACGTCCAGGACCTCGCCGGGACGTACTCGGACGTGGCGGGCAGCTCGGACCAGCGGATCACGGTCACCGGCTCGACCTACGCGAACGAGCGCGTCGAGATCGTGACCGACGACGGCGAGCGGTACTCCACGCGCTCGCGGGAGGACGGTCGTTTCGGCATCAGCTACTTCGGGTCGACCGCGCGCACCGAGGTCGTCGTCGAGCACAACCAGCTCACCAACGGCGCCCAGGTCGTCCCGTTCGAACAGGTCGAGCCGGGCGAGGGTGACCCGTCCCTGGTCTGGCCGATCGTGGACCTCGGGGACCTCCGCTCCCTGTTCGGTCTCTTCGTCGGCGGCGAGGAAGGGCGTGAGAGCGCGTACCTCACCACTGCGTCCAGCGCGGGGCTGCAGTGGCGTCTCGGCCCGGAGGACATCGCGGGCAACAACGCCGTGGGGTGGTCGATCCCGAACGTCGACGTGTCCGGACCGATCATCCTCGAAGGCAACACCTGCGTCACCGCCGGAGACGACGGTTCGCTCCGTTCCGCGGCCTGCATCCGTGACGAGGACGGCGACCCGAGCCAGACCTTCACCGCGGTCCTGCGCGACGGCGACACGCTGCTGCGCCTGGCATCGGACGAGTCCCGCTACCTGACCCTCGGCGCCGACGGCATGATCGTCCTCGGTGACGAGGCCGACGCGGCGGTGCTCGCCTACGTCGACCAGTACGAGTCCTCGTGGTCGGTCGACGAGCCCGCACCGTCCGTCGCGGACCGCTCCGTCCGGCTGTCCGGCACCGCGATCCCCGGTGCCGTCGTCACGGTCGACGGCACCCCCGTCGAGAACGGCACCGGCGCCCGGTCGGCGAAGGACGCGCGTGCGATCGCCGCGGGCGGTTCCTGGAGCACGACGCTGCACGACCTGCCGATCGGCCAGGCCCGCACGTTCGAGGTCCAGCAGCTCATCGACGGCGTCGTCGTCGCCCAGAGCGAGCAGACCGTCCGCATCGACGCCGGAGACCTCTCGGGCGTGACCAGCGCGTTCCGCGACGACGTCACCCTCCCGGCCCAGATCACCGGCGACGCCGAACCCGGGGCGACGATCCAGCTGCTCGACGGCGGGGTCCCGGTCGAGGGTGCCACGACGACAGCCGCGGCCGACGGTGACGCCGCCGGGTCCTTCGTGCTCGACGTGCCGGCTCCGAACGCAGCCGGTCCGCACGAGTTCGCAGTCGTGCAGGTCCTCGACGGCGCCGCGGTCGGGACGCCGACCACGGTGACGATCGACTACGGCGCCGGTGTCACCGTCGACGCTCCCACCGCGTCCTGAGCCCACGGCCGACAGCCCCCCTCACCTCGAAAGGCCTTCCGTGAAGTACCGCCCGTTCCTCCTCGGCACCGCCGTGCTGACCGCCGCCCTGTGCGCCGGGACCGCCACGGCGCCGGAGACCGCCACCGCGAACACCACCGGCGCGCAGACCAGCGCCACCATCCCCCAGCTCCCGGTCATCCCGGGCAGCACCACCACCATCACCGCCGTCGACGGTGCAGCGCCCGAGAGCACCTCCGGCGACCGGCCCCGCTTCGACGTCGACCGCAACGACGTGACCGCCACGGTCGAGTCCAGCGCCGCCGGCACCCTCACCGTCGTCGACCGCAACGACCCGTGGAAGGCGGACGACGACGAGGTGGTCGCCACGACCGCCGTCACGGCCGGCACCACGGACGTGGAGTTCACCGTCGAGGACGGGCGGTGGGACATCGACGCCTTCGTGGTGACGGACGACGACCGCCAGACCAGCCCCGCGCACGCCACGGTCCGCAAGGCACTCGCCGAACCGGAGGACCTGAAGATCTGGCAGAAGGGCAGCGCGGGCAACCGCCGCCAGACCGTGATCGGAACCACCTACCCGGGTGCACAGATCCGCGTCGTCGACGTGTACGACAAGGAGTACCGCACGACGGCACGTCCGGACGGCCTCTTCGGGGTCTCGTTCGCCGGCGAGTTCTCCATCGCCACGGTGACCATCGCGGTCGGCAACGACGAGATCGTCGTGACGCCGCAGCAGGCGGGCGCGGCCCCGGTCGGGCCGACCGACCCCACGCTGGCCTGGCCGATCATCGAGGACAAGGACCTCCGCGGTGGCCGCGCCCTGTTCGCGAGCGCCACGGCCGGCGAAGCGGTCGCGCTCGAGCCGGTCCGCTCCGGCGAGGGCCTCCTGCAGGAGATCACGTGGGACTCGAAGCCGACTGACGAGGCCACCGCCAAGACGCTCTCGTGGGCGGTCCCGAAGACCGGCACGACCGCGCAGGTCGTCGTGAACGGCAACCGCTGCGTCCAGCCGGCCAGCAGCGCGGCGTCGGACGGACGGGTCATCCTCTCGACCTGCCGCACCAGCGACCGGGTCCAGCAGTTCACCGCCGTCGAGCGGACCGGCGGAACCGTCCTGCAGTCGCGGTCGAACCGCGACTGGTACCTCGCACTCGGCGACGACGGTCGAGTCGTGGTGGGTTCGTCGGACGACGCGGCCCAGCTCGCCGCCGAGGACGACTACTCCGACTCGTGGTCCGTCGAGGACCCCGTGGCGGACGTCGCCGACCGGAGCATCACCCTGTCCGGCACGAAGATCCCCGGAGCGACCGTGACGATCAACGGCGCACCGATCGAGTCCGTCGCCACCCGTGCCGCGGGTGACGACTCGACGTGGACGACCACGCTGCGCAACCTGCCGGTCGGTGTGGAGCAGACGCTCGTCATCGAACAGCTCGTCGGCAGCTCGATCGTCGGCCAGGAGGAGCGCACCGTCCAGCTCGACGCGACGGACCTCGCCGAGGTGGCCGGCCGCTTCGACGAGGACGTGACCCGGCCCGCGCAGGTCACCGGCACGGCCGTCCCCGGCGCCACCGTCCAGCTCCTCCGTGACGGTGCCCCGGTCGGGACCCCGGTCATCGCGGGCGACGAGGCAGCGGGCGGCGCGTTCACGGTCGACGTGCCGGCCCCGAACGCCGGGGGCGTGCACACCGTGACCGTCGAACAGCTCCTCGACGGCATCGCAGTCGGCCCGGACCGGTCCGTGGACCTCGACTACGGCGCCGCCGTCAGCATCGAGGGTGCCGAGCGCGGCCGCTGACCGCGACGCGACCGCGGTGCGCCGGCCTGCACCGACGAGCGACGGGAGGCGCGCACCAGCCGGGTGCGCGCCTCCCGTCGCGTCGACCGGCCGTCTCGACTCCGCCCGGTCGACTCCGACCGGTCGGCGCCGCTTCCGGCGCCCCGACACCCCGCTCACCTCCGCCGAGCGGTCACGATCTGTCGCTCCGGCCGGCCGGGACCGACACTTCGAGACCACTCGGCGGCGACCCGACGGCGCGTCAGGCGGACGGGAGGCGCGCCCCGGCCCCGCCACGCGCCTCCCGCCTACGGGTGCAGCAGCGCCGCGATCCCGACCAGGACCGGCACCGACCCGACGGTCGTGAGCAGCACCACGTCCCGAGCGACCGGCACCGCGGCGCCGTACCGCTGGGCGTAGTTGAAGACGTTCTGCGCCGCCGGCAGCCCACCCAGGACGGTCAGGACGAACACGTGCTCGGCGTCCAACCCGAACGCGTACCGGGCGAGCAGGAACGCGACGGTCGGCATCACCAGGAGCTTCACCCCGCTCGCCAGCAGCACGTCGACCCGGGTGGCCGCGTCCCGCAGCGGTGCGGCGCCGTGCAGGTTCATCCCGAACGAGAGCAGCACGACGGGGACCGCGGCGCCGCCCACCAGGGCGAAGGGTTCGAGGACCGGGTCGGGCAGCTGCACCCCGGTGACCGAGCAGAGCAGGCCGAGCAGCGACGCGATGATGAGCGGGTTCGACACCGGCCCGAGCACGCGGCGTCGCCACCCGCCACCGGAGGCCGTGGCCACGTCGAGGACGGTCAGGGCGATCGGCGCCATCACGACGAGCTGCAGCATGATCACCGGCACCACCGCGGTCGCCTGCCCGAGCACGTAGACGGCGACGGGCAGTCCGATGTTGTTCGCGTTCGAGTACGAGGCGGCGAGCGCTCCGACGGTCGTGGTGGTGAGCGGACGCCGGAGCACGAGTCCGAACACCAGGGCGGTGCCGGCGGCGACGGACAGTGCGGTGATCGCGGAGACGGCGAGCATCGGGGAGAACAGCGTCCGGACGTCGGCCGTGGCGATCGTGTGGAACAGCAGGCACGGCATGAGGACGAAGAACGCCAGCCGGCTCAGCACGAACTGCGCGTGGGGTCCGAGGAGTCCGGCGCGACCGACGCCGTAGCCCGTGACGATGACGGCGCCGATGATCGCGAAGCCGATCAGGACGCCACTCATCCTGCCCATCTTCGCAGGCCCGGGGGGAAATAGCCGCGCGCAGGCGGTTGTTCCGGCAACCATGACCACGCAGACGACGCTCTCCCGCTCCACGGACTCCAGCCAGCCCCTCGTGCCCCTGCTCGAGGAACGGTGGAGCCCGCGCTCCTACGACGAGACCGCGACGATGACGGACGCGCAGCTCGACGCCGTCCTCGAGGCCGCCCGCTGGGCGCCGTCCGCGATGAACCTGCAGCCCCGCCGCTTCGTCGCCGCCCGCCGTGGCACGGACGCGTTCCGTAAGGTCACCGAGAACCTGCTCGGCTTCAACGCCGCGTGGGCGTTCCGCGCCAGCGCGCTGGTCGTCGGGATCCTCGAGACCACGAACGAGGACGGCGAGCCGCTGCGCTTCGCCGAGTACGACCTGGGCCAGTCGCTCGCTGCGCTGACCGTCCAGGCGCACGCTGAGGGCCTGCACGTGCACCAGATGGCCGGCATCGACGCCGCGGGCCTGTCCGCCGCGTTCGACCTGCCCGAGCGCTTCGTGCCGTTCACCGTCACCGCGGTGGGCACCGTCGCCGACCCGTCGGTCCTCGACGAGAAGGCTGCCGAGCGTGAGGTCGCCCCGCGTACCCGCATCCCCCTCGACGAGGTCGTGCTCGTCAAGGAGTAGCCGCCTGGCATGATCGAGGGCATGCCTGCACCTCGCCTCGTCGCCTTCGATCTCGACGACACGCTCGCCCCCTCGAAGTCCCCGCTCGATCCGCAGATGCTCGAGACCTTCGCGGCCCTGCTCGAGGTCATACCCGTCGCCGTCATCAGCGGCGGGAACTTCCAGCAGTTCGAGCAGCAGCTCGTCACGCCGCTCCGGAAGCGTCCGGGGCTGCGCCTCGACGACCTGCACCTCATGCCGACGTGCGGCACCCGGTACTACGCGTGGGAACTGGACTGGACCCTGCAGTACGCCGAGGACCTCACCGAGGACGAGAAGGCCCGCGCCCTCGCCGCGGTCGAGGCGCAGGCGAAGGCCGCCGGCTACTGGGAGTCCGAGACCTGGGGCGCGATCCTCGAGGACCGCGGTTCGCAGATCACGTTCTCGGCCCTCGGCCAGTCGGCTCCGGTGGACGTCAAGAAGCGCTGGGACCCGACCGGTGCGAAGAAGGACGACCTGCGTCGCCTGGTGCAGGCCGAGCTGCCCGACCTCGAGGTCCGCTCCGGCGGCTCCACGAGCATCGACATCACGCGCAAGGGCATCGACAAGGCGTACGGCATGCAGCGCCTCGCCGAGCTGACCGGCATCGCCCTGTCGGACA
Source organism: Curtobacterium sp. CFBP9011 (assembly GCF_034045095.1). Lineage (NCBI taxonomy): Bacteria > Bacillati > Actinomycetota > Actinomycetes > Micrococcales > Microbacteriaceae > Curtobacterium > Curtobacterium sp. CFBP9011. Next base: position 79,858 of record NZ_JAXCWN010000005.1, on the reverse strand, counting down.
TGCTGTTCGTCGGCGACCGCCTGGACCCGGAGGGCAACGACTACCCGGTCAAGGCCCTGGGCGTGCCCACGCACGCGGTCGAGGGCTGGGAGGACACCGACGCGTTCCTCCGTGAGCTCATCCCGACGCTCCGCAAGGCCTGACGAGCGCTCCGCACGGCCTGACGAGTACGGACACGGCCAGGAGGCCCGACCCGCGTCTCAGAGACCGCCCGCCTCAGGGGATGCTGCGGACCGCCTCGACGAACGCCCGGATCGCGCGGACGTCCTTGACGCCGCGTTCCGACTCGACGCCGCTCGAGACGTCGACGCCGTCCGGGTCGAGGCGCTGCACGAGCCCGGCGACGTTCTCCGGGGTGAGGCCGCCGGCCAGGATCCAGGCCTCGTCGACGGTGCCGGTCAGGGTCGCCGGGTCGACGAGGTGTCCGCTGCCGGGGACGGCCGCGTCGAGCAGCAGCAGGTCGTGGTCGAACGCGGCGCGCCGGTTCGCGGTCTCGGCCAGGTAGTCGGCGGCGGCCAGGGCGCGGATCGTGAAGAAGCCGGCGTCGCGGGCACGGGCGAAGTCGGCGGCGGACTCGCGGCCGTGCAGCTGGACGGTGGTGAGCCCGACGGCGGAGGCGATGCCCACGACCTCGTCGATCGGCTGGTCCCGGAACACCCCGACGGCGTCGATGCCCTCCGGCAGGCGCTCGACGAGCTCCTTCGCGGTGTCGGCCGTGACGGTGCGGGGGCTGCCGGCGGCGAAGACGAACCCGACGGCGTCTGCACCGGCCTCGACGGCGGCGTCGACCGTCTCCGGGGTGGAGAGGCCGCAGATCTTGATCCATCGCTGGTCGCTCATGCACCCATCCTGCCTGATCGATCGCAGCCGACGAGCCCGACCATGCTCGGTCCGGTCCGGTCCGGTCCGGACCGGTCCGGTCCGGTCTGGGTCAGTGCAGCGCGCCGACGACGTAGCAGCCGACGCATGCCGCGGCGACGGCGAGCGCCGTGGCCGACGCGGCCAGGACGTTCCGTCGGCGCCAACGCCGCACCACGTCGAACGTCCCGCGCCGGGCGTGCCGGTGAGCGGCCCGGTGCATGCGGTGTTCCCTGCGGCGGACCTCCCGTTCGGGCCCCAGCGGCACCGGTCCGGTGACCTGCGTCGATCCGCCACGGAGTGCCCGTGCGACGGCGACGGCCGTGGGCCGGCGTTCCGGGTCGCGGGACGTCATCAGGGTGAGCAGCTCCCGCCACTCGGACGCCACGGAGTCGGGGACCTGCGGGTCGCGGCGGAGCCGGGCGAGGGCCGCCTCGATGACGGTGCCGGAGTACTCCTGGTCGCCGGTCAACGCCTCGAGCAGCACCAGGCCGAGCGAGTAGACGTCGGTGGCGTAGCTGATCGGTTCGCCGGCGACCTGCTCCGGGGACAGGTAGGCGGCGGTGCCGATGATCGTGCCGTCGTTGGTGAGCCGGGAGCCGTCGACGAAGTGCGCGACCCCGAAGTCGGTGAGCTTGACGGTCCGGACGAACCCGGAGGCGCCCTCGTCGCTCAGCAGGATGTTCGCGGGCTTGACGTCGCGGTGCACGATCCCGCGGGAGTGCACGTAGGCCAGGGCGTCGGCGAGCTGTGCGCCGAGGTCGGCGACCTCGTAGTTGTGCAGCGGCCCCTCGGCGAGGCGACGCAGCAGGGTCGCGTCGGCGATGAGCTCCATCACGATGTAGCGGTGCGGGCCGTCCTCGAAGTCGTGCGTGCCGGCGTCGTAGAGCGGGATGAGACCGGGGTGCGAGAGCATGCTGAGCAGGCGGATCTCGCGCTCCTGGCGGACCCGGTCGGCAGTGGTCATCCGCTCGGGGGTCGCGAACATCTTCACGGCGACCGCGCGGTAGGTGTGCTCGTCGCGAGCCTCGTACACGGAGCCCATGCCGCCCGTGCCGATCAGCTTGACGAGGCGGTAGCGTCCTGCCAGGACGGTGTCCGCTCGTGCGCTGCCGATGGCCATGCTCATGGTGTCGTTCGATCCTCTGGGAGTTCGGGGACCGCGTCGGTGATCGCGGTCTGACTCCTCTGCCACGGTACGCGCGGGCCTGCCGATCCGAGGCGGGGTTACGCGAATGTGACCCGTCTTCGCGTCACAACTGCGCATCAGGGATGGTGTCGGCGACTGCTGGGGGCGCCCGGGTACCGTCCGGGCTCCGGACAGCCGGTCCGGACGAGGCAGGAGGCCGAGATGCGCAAGGGCGACGAAGTCCACTGGAACACGTCCCAGGGGAAGACGACGGGCAAGCTCGTCGAGAAGAAGACTGCGGACTTCGAGTTCGACGGGCAGCACTTCACGCCGACCGACGACGACCCGTACTGGATCATCGAGTCGGAGAAGTCCGGCAAGCAGGCGGCCCACAAGGAGTCGGCGCTCACGAAGGCGTAACGCCCAGGAGCCGGTCCGGCCGCGGCGCTACTCCGACGCGGTCGACCGGGCTGCGGCCCGGCCGCGTCGGACCCGGCGGACGACGAACGCCACGACGATGACGACGACCGCCGCGTAGACCGCGCGGTCGATCCACTCCGTGTAGGCCTCGATGCGTTCGTACTGGGTGCCGAGGGCCGCACCGCCGAGCACCAGGACCGAGTTCCACAGCCCGCTGCCGAGCACCGTGAAGAGCGTGAACGTGCCGAGGTGCATCCGGTCGGCGCCGGCGGGCAGCGAGATCAGGCTGCGGACCACGGGCACCAGGCGGCCGAAGAACACCGCGCTCTTACCGTGCCGGTGGAACCAGGACGCGGCCTTCCGGAAGTCGTCCTCGTCGACCAGCGGCAGCTTGCCGAACCAGCGGACGGTCCGGTCGAAGCCGATCACCGCGCCGAGCCAGTAGAGCACCAGCGCCCCGAGGTACGAACCGGCGGTCGCCAGCACCAGCACCAGCGTCAGGTCCATCCGGCCGGCACCTCCGAGGAACCCGGCGAGGGGCAGGATCACCTCGGACGGGATCGGCGGGAACACCGTCTCGATGAAGAGCATCAGGGCGACGCCCCACTCCCCCATCGCGTCGATGACCTGCAGCACCAGGCCGGTCAGCCCACCGATGTCGGGGTCCGGTCCGCCCCCGGAGCCAGAGCCGGAGCCGGAGGATGCGGTCAGGGCGCCGGTGTGGGCGACGGTCGAGGGCACGGCAGTCGTCATCCGCCCACCCTGCCTGAGCGGGCTGACAGACTCCGGTGTGCGAGCGCGCTGCGGGACGCGCCCCACGCCCGCCCGCAACCGTCAGACGACGCCGGTGCGCAGCTCCGCCCCGAGCCCGAGCCGCTCCGCCCGAGCCGTCGCCAGGGACCGCGCCACCGCTCCGCGCGACACCGCGTCCCGCCCCAGGCCCGACGGCACGACCGACACCCCGGCGGCGCCCGGCAGCCCCAGACCCGGCGTCCGCTCGAGTTCACGGGCCAGGGCGGTGCAGAACTCCTCGCCGTCGGGCAGCACCTCGCCGCCGACGACCACGACCTCGGGGTCCACCGCGGCGACGAGTTGCGCGACCCCGGGGGCGACGTCCGCGGCGAGCGCCCGCACGGCGGCACGGCCGTCACCGGCGGCGGACGGGAGGTCCGCGCCGGAGCCGGTCCGGGCCTCCAGGGCGCGTGCCGCAGCCGGCCACCCGGTCGCGGCGATCCCACCGACCTCACCGGCGGCGCCGTGGGCGCCCTGCGCGACCGTGCCGCCGACCACCAGGGCCGCGCCGATCTGTCGCCCCATCACCAGGAGCAGGCCGTCGCGGACGCCGTGCAGGCGCCCCCAGGCGGCCTCGGCGCGGGCGGCCGCCTTCGCGTCGTTCTCGAAGACGGTGACCGCATCGGGGACCAGCGCGGCGATGCGGTCGGTGATGCCGCCGCTCTGCCACTCGGGCGCGGCGACGGAGTGCACGATGCGGCCGGCGCGGTCGATGATCGCGGGGACGCAGACGGTGACGGCGAGCAGTCGTCCGGGCGGCAGGGTGCCGACCAGGCGGTCAACGACCTCGCGGACGGCGTCAACGGCCTGCTCGACCGGGGCCAGGGTGGGGGCGAACTGCTCGGTGCGGGCGACCGGGTCACCGTGCAGGTCGGCGAGGACGCCGACCACGGCGTGCAGGCCGAGGTCGATGCCGAGCACCAGTCCGGATCGCGCGTCGATGCGGAACCGGCGGGCGCGGCGTCCGGCGCGGTTCGGGGTGGCGACGGCCTTGAGTTCCTCGACCCAGCCCTCCGCGACCAGGTCGGTCAGCGCGGCCTCGACCGTGGGGCGCGTCAGCCCGACGGCGGCGACGAGTTCGGTGACCGTCCGGGAGGCCCGCCCCGGGTCCCCGACGTCGGGTCCGGCCCGGAACAGCTCGGCCAGGACCGCGCGGGAGTTCATCCTGCGGAGCAGGGCCGGGGAGCTGCCGATCGTTGACATGCTCGAGTGCGTCGCCATAATCTCCACATTACGAAAGACCGTTGAGGAATGGTGGAACCGACATGCTGATCCCCCGACCGCGATCCCGGAACGACTCGTCCGGCACCTTCACCATCGACGAGCGCACACGCGTCCGCGCCGAGCCCGCCACCGAGTCGACCGCACAGTACCTGCAGCAGGTGCTCCGAGCCTCCACGCGGTTGCCGCTGTTCGGCGCGGACGACGCCGACGCCCCCGTGATCGCGCTGACGATCGCCACGATGCCGGAGGACCTGCCCGCCGGGCCGGGTGACAGCCGCGAGGAGTCCTTCCGCCTGACCGTCACGCCGGACGGGGTCTCCGTCGAGGGCGGCGGCCCGGCCGGGGTGTTCTACGGCGTCCAGGCCCTGCTGCAGCTGCTGCCCGCCGACGTGTACCGCCGCGGGCAGGTGCGCACGGCGGCGTGGACGCTGCCGACGACGGTCGTCGAGGACGCCCCCGCGTTCGCCTGGCGCGGGGTGATGCTCGACGTCGCCCGGCACTTCCGCACCAAGGCCGAGGTCCTGCGGGTCGTCGACCAACTGGCCGCGCACCGGATCAACCGCCTGCACTTCCACCTCACCGAGGACCAGGGCTGGCGCATCGAGATCACGAAGTACCCCCGCCTGACCGAGGTCGGCGCCTGGCGCCGCGAGTCCCAGGTCGGCGCCCACGTCCCCGACGCCGACGGGGTGCTGCAGGTCGCCGGGTACGACGGCCGCCCGCACGGTGGCTTCTACACGCAGGACGACATCCGCGAGATCGTCGCCTACGCCCAGGACCGCTTCGTGACCGTCGTGCCGGAGATCGAGACGCCCGGACACGTCCGCGCCGCCCTCGCCGCCTACCCGGAGCTCGGCGTGCACCCGGAGCGTCGGGTCGAGGTCTGGACGGAGTGGGGTGTGGCGCACGACGTCCTCAACGCCGACGACAGCACGGTGCAGTTCTTCAAGGACGTGCTCGACGAGGTCATCGCGCTGTTCCCCTCGGCGTACATCGGTCTCGGCGGCGACGAGTGCCCGAAGGACCAGTGGGAGGACGACCCGCGCACGCAGGAGCGGATCCGGCAGCTCGGGCTCGAGGACGAGGAGCAGCTGCAGGCCTGGATCGTCGGCCAGCTCGCCGCCCACATCGAGTCGCACGGACGCCGGGCGTTCGGGTGGGACGAGATCCTGGAGGGCGGCACCCTCTCACCGTCCGCGACCGTGGTGTCCTGGCGTGGCATGCGCGGTGCGGTCACCGCGGCCCGTCGGGGACACGACGTCATCTCGACCCCGGACGACCAGGTGTACCTGGACTACCGGCAGAGCGACTTGCCGAACGAGCCGATCCCGGTGTCGATCGTGCTCACCGTCGACGACGTCTACGCGTTCGACCCGGTGCCCGAGTCCCTGACCGAGTCCGAGCGGGCGCACGTGGTCGGCGGGCAGGCGAACATGTGGACCGAGCACGTGGACACCGTCCGACGGCTCGACTACCAGCTGTTCCCGCGCGTGGTCGCCCTGTCCGAGGCGCTCTGGTCGGCGGACGTCGCCGGCCCGCGCGACGTCGCGGACTTCCGGGACCGCCTGACCGAGCACCTGGCGCGCCTCGACGCGCTCGGCATCGAGTACCGCCACGAGTCCGGGCCGCTGCCGTGGGAGGAGCGGCCGGGTGTTCCGGGTCGCCCGAGTTCCCGCGAGGAGCGCGCCGCCTACATCGACGCGGTGACGGCCAACATCGCCGGGTAGTCGCGCCGGGTCCCGCCCCGACCGGTCACGACACCCCGCTCACCTCCGCCGAGGGCACACGAACTGTCGGTCCGGAGCCTCCAGAACGACACTTCGTGACCCCTCGGCGCCAGCCCCCGGGCGTGTCCCGACGCCCGTCCCGCCGCACCCGACCCACGACGGACGGGAGGCCCGGTGCCAGCTGGCACCGGGCCTCCCGTCCGTCACGTGGTGCGGCTACACCGCGACCGGCGCGCGCTGCCCGACCGTCTCGCCGGCCGAGGCCGCCTGCGCGGCGCCCGCGTCCGTCGCGGCCGGAGCCCGACGCACCCACTTCTTCAGCGCCACGAGGACCAGGGCGGAGACGATCGTCCCGACGACGATCGCCAGGATGAACATCCCGATGCCGCCGATCGCGAAGAAGACGAAGATCCCACCGTGCGGTGCCCGCGAGGTGACCCCGGCGGCCATCGAGATCGCTCCCGTCACCGCGGCGCCGACCATCGACGCCGGGATGACCCGCAGCGGGTCGGCGGCGGCGAACGGGATCGCACCCTCCGAGATGAACGAGGCGCCGAGCAGCCACGCGGCCTTGCCGTTCTCGCGCTCGGGCTTCGTGAAGCCGTTGCGGTACAGGACGGTCGAGGCGAGGGCCAGGGCGAGCGGCGGGACCATGCCGGCGGCCATCACCGCGGCCATGATCTCGAACGGCACGACGTTGGTGGCGCTGCCGGCACCCAGGCCGGCGACGGCGAACGCGTACGCCACCTTGTTGACCGGACCACCGAGGTCGAACGCCATCATCAGGCCGAGGATGATGCCGAGCAGGACGGCCGAGGCGCCGGACAGCGAGTTGAGCCAGGCGGTGAGCTCGGTCATGACCCAGGCGATCGGGCCACCGAGGACGAGCAGCATCAGGCCGGAGGCGATGATCGACGCGAACAGCGGGATGATCACGACCGGCATCAGACCGCGCAGCCAGCGCCAGGTCGGGATGCGTCCGATCCAGTAGGCGGCGGCACCGGCGATGAGGCCGCCGACCAGGCCACCGAGGAACCCGGCGTTCATGAACACGGCGATCGACCCGGCGACGAAGCCCGGCGCGATGCCCGGACGGTCGGCGATCGCGTAGGCGATGTACCCGGCGAGGGCGGCGACGAGGAACCCGAGCGACACGGAGCCGATCTGGAACGCGGCGGCGCCCAGGTAGTAGCCGAGTCCCTGCGGCGGCAGGTCGACCAGGGTGTAGTGCTGCAGCGCCCAGACGGCGTTGTTGACGCCGTCGCTGCCGTGCGTGAGCGCGATGCCGTAGCCCGACAGCAGGAAGCCGAGCGCGATGAGCAGCCCGCCGCCCGCGACGAACGGGATCATGTAGGAGACGCCGGTCAGCAGCCAGCGCTTGAGGGACTGCCCGAAGTGCTCGTCCTTGGCGGTGCTGGTGCCGGCCTCGGCGGCGGAGCCGGAGACCCGCGCGGCCTTCGGGTCGTCGGCGGCGCGGAGGGCCTCGGCGATCATCGCGTCGGGCTCGTCCACGCCACGCTTGACGGGTCCGGAGACGAGGGGCTTGCCGGCGAAGCGGCTGCGGTCGCGGACGTCCACGTCGACCGCGAACACGACGGCGTCGGCGCGGGCGATGAGTGCCGGGTCGAGGGGCTCCACCTGGGAGGACCCCTGCGTCTCGACGTGCATCTCGGCACCGGCGCGCTGGGCGGCGGCGACGAGGGCGTCGGCTGCCATGTAGGTGTGCGCGATGCCGGTCGGGCAGGCCGTGACGCCGACGATGACCTTGCGGCGGCCGCCGGCGGCAGAGGTGTCGCTGTCCACGACGTGGGTGTCGGAACCGGCAGCGGCCGTGGTCGACGGGCTGGAGGCTCGTCCCCCGGTCCCGACGCCGGCTGCGGCGACCTCGCCGCTGACCTCGCGGTCGACCAGGTCGACGATCTCCTGCGGGCTCGCCGCGGCGCGGAGGGCTGCGGTGAAGTCGTCGCGGATCAGCGCACGGGCGAGGGTGGAGAGGACGGTGAGGTGGTCCTTGTCGGCCCCGTCCGGCACCGCGATCATGAACACGACGTCGGCGTCGCCGTCCGGGGCGCCGAACGGCACCTTCCGGGCCAGGCGTGTGAACGCGAGCGTCGGCGTGGTGACCGACGTGGACCGTGCGTGCGGGATGGCGATGCCGCCCGGGACGCCGGTGCCGACGCTCGCCTCGCGCTTGATCGCGTCGGCGGCGAGGGTGTCACCGGAGGCGGCTCGTCCGGTCGCGGCGATGCGGTCGGCAAGGACGCGGATGACGTCGGCCGAGGTGGCACCGAGGTCCTCGTCGAGGCCGACGAGGTCGACGCCGATCAGGTCGGCGCCGTTGCCGGCGCTGGTGCCGGTGCTGTGCGCTGCGGACATGGGTTGCTCCTTCGCAATTGGCGCGGGGCGCCGGGGGCTGTGCTGGTGGGGACGGAACGGTCGGACCGGGACGGGTGGCACCGGGACGATCGGGAGGGACGACGGACCGGGTGGTCAGGCGCCGTGCGGGACGGGGACGGTCTCGCCGACCGGCGTCGGTGCGGATGCACCGGGCGGTGTCGGCGGTGGCCCGACCGGGCTGGCCGGTGGACCGAGGCGGTGGACGACGATCGCGTCCGGGTCGGTGGCGTCGAGGGCCGGGACGTCGCTGCCGGGCAGTCCGGCGGCGGCGGCTCCGGTGGCGACGGCCTGGGCCAGTCGGCGCTCGGGGGTGGCGCCGGCGACCTCGGCGAGCAGGTACCCGGCGAGTGAGGAGTCCCCCGCGCCGACGGTCGAGCGGGCCGTGATCCGCGGTGCGGCTGCGGTCCACGACCCGGTACCGTCGACCAGGACGGCCCCGGCGCTGCCCAGGGTCAGGAGGACCGTGTCGACGCCACGCTCCCGCAGCCGTGCGGCTGCGGCGGCGGCGCGCTCCGGGTCCTGCTCGTACTGCTCGGGGTCGCCGCCGACGACCTCGGCGAGCTCCTCGGCGTTCGGCTTGACCAGATCGATCCGTTCGCCGGACTGCAGCAGCGCGGTGAAGGGGACGCCGGACGAGTCGACGGCGATCCGGACGTCGTCGCCGTGGCGCTGTCGGACGGCCCGGACCAGGACCGCCAGGGCGTCGTCCGGCAGACCCGGCGGCAGGGACCCCGCGAGGACGACCCACCGGGCGGCGGGATCGGTCGCGGTCGGCCCGGCGGTCGTGGCGACCAGGTCGGCGAGGTCGTCGAGGCGCCCGGCGAGCGAGGGGCCCGGCTCGTTGAGCTTCGTGGTGGTACCGGTCGGCTCGGTCACGGTGACGTTCGAGCGGAGCGCCGCACCGATCGGCAGCGCGGCGGTCGGGATGCCCCGGGTCGCGAGGCCGACGAGGACGGGGTCGAGCTCGTCGCCGGGCAGGACCGCGACGGTGTCCCCGCCGCTGGCGACGACGACCCGGGAGACGTTGACGCCCTTGCCGCCGGGCTCGGCCGTGGACCGCGTGGCGCGCTGGACCGCGCCGCGCTGCAGCTCGCCGGCGAGCTCGATCGTGCGGTCGAGCGACGGGTTCGGGGTGACGGTGACGATGCGGCCGCCGATCGGGCGCCCGGGCTGCGGGGTGGTCGGGGTGCTCATGCGACGATCACCTCGACGTCGGCGTCGGCGAGTGCTCCGCCGAGGTCGGCCGGCGGCACCTGGTCGGTCACGAGGGTGTCGATCTCGTCGAGGCGGGCGAAGCGCATCAGTGCCTCGACCCCGTGCTTCGCGGCGTCGGCGAGGACCACGCTGCGACGCGCGGCCAGGACGTACGCGGCCTTGACGGCGGCTTCGTACTCGTCCGGGGTGCTCAGCCCGAAGCCGGCGGACAGGCCGTTCGTGCCGATGAAGGCGACGTCGGGGCGGAGGGCGCCGATCTGGTCGACGGTCGCGGTGCCGACGGCGGCGCTCGTGACCCCGCGGACCCGGCCGCCGAGCAGGTGCAGTTCGACGTGCTCGCTGTGCTGCAGGGTGGCCGCGATCGGCACCGAGTTCGTGATGACGGTGATCGTGGCACCCGCGGTGGCCGGCTCCCAGCGGGCGAGCTCGGTGGCGACCGCGCCGCTGGTGGTGCCGGCGTCGATGGCGATCGAGCCGGTGAAGGTCGGCGGCACCAGGCGCATGGCGGCCCGGGCGATCGCGGTCTTCTCGGAGCCGTGCTGGCCCTCGCGCTCGGCGACGGTGAGCTCGACCAGGCTGGAGCGCTCGGCGGGGACCGCTCCGCCGTGCACCCGGCGCAGCAGGCCGGCGGTCTCGAGGGCGCCGAGGTCGCGACGGATGGTCTCGGTCGTGACGTCGAAGTGGTCGGCCAGGTCGGCGACGGAGACGCGCCCGGCGGACTGCAGGGCGGCGGCGATGGCCTCGTGCCGCTCGGTTGCGTACATGCCCGAACTCCTTCGTTCGCGTGGGTTTCGAGAACTGTACGTCCGAACCCAACATGAACGCAACTGTTCCGCACTTGAACCAACACGAGCGCAGGTGCGCGCTGGCGCGCACCGGACGGACGGGAGGCCCGCCACCGGTCCGCCGGACCGGCTGCGGGCCTCCCGTCCGCGGGTCTCACACCGCGGCCAGCGCGCTGGTCGGGGGGATCTTCGCCGCCCGGCTGGCCGGGTAGAGGCCGGAGACCCCACCGATCACGACGGTCGCGCCGAGGCCACCCGCGACCGCCCAGAGCGGAGTCGCCACCGGCCAGCCCTGGCTGAGCGCGAACGCGACGGTCACACCGAGGCCGATCACGACCCCGGCGACCCCACCCAGGAAGGACAGCAGCAGCGACTCGACCAGGAACTGGTTGCGGACGTCAGCCCGGCGCGCGCCGAGCGCCCGTCGGACACCGACCTCGGCCCGGCGTTCCAGCACCGTGATGACCATCGTGTTCGCGACGCCGATGCCGCCGACGAGCAGGGCGACCCCGCCGATCCCGACGAGCAGACCGGTGAACGAGTCGTCCGTGGCGTTCTTGGCGGCCAGGGCGTCCGACGGACGCGTGACGCCGACGTCCTGGGGTGTGCCGGGGCTGATCGCGGCGGCCAGGACCTCGCGGGCGTGTGCCACGTCGTCCGGGTCGACCCGGGTGTAGACGGCGGTCGGGTGCCCGTCGAAGCCGAGCGCTGCCGCGAGCCCACGAGGGACGAACACCTGGTTGTCCAGGTCGGCGGCCAGGCCGAACGGCTCGAGCACCCCGACCACCTGCACCCACCGGTCCCCCGTCCACACCCGGGTGCTCGCGTCGACCCGGTCGATGCCGAGGTTCCGGGCCGCCGCGGACCCGAGCACGACCTGGGCAGGTGCATCGGCAGTCAGGTCGAGCCAGCGGCCGGAGGCGACCGACCCGCCGAGCACCTCGGGCACGTCTCCCCAGGCGGCGAGCATGCCGATGCCCTTCGACTCCGCGGCGGGGATGAACGGGTTGCGGTAGACCCGGCCGTCGGTGACCGCGCCGACCCCGGCCGCGTCGAGCACCGGGTCCTGCCGGAGGACCGAGGCGACCGCCGTCTCCGGCAGGGGTGGGACCTCGGTGAAGCCCTGCGCCTGGGTCGCCGTCAGGACGTTGGTGCCCAGGGTGTCGAGCACGCGGTCCAGGGCGGCCTTGCTCGAGGACGAGATGCCGACGACCGCGATCATCGCAGCGATGCCGATCGCGATGCCGAGGGCCGACAGGACCACACGGGTCGGCCGGGTGCGGAGGCCGAAGACGCCGAGCCGGAGCAGGTCACCCGGGCCGAGGGTGCGCCGGGCGCTCACCGGCCGACTCCGGTCGGTGCGCCGCCGCCGCCGCCGCGGACGCTGGCACGGTCCGCGCTGTCGCTCTCGAGCTGCCCGTCGCGCATCCGGACCCGCCGCGGCAGGGAGGCGGCGAGGTCCAGGTCGTGCGTGATGACGAGCACGGTCGTCCCGGTGGCGTTGAGTTCGCGGAGCAGGGCGACGATCGCCGCACCGGACGCGGTGTCGAGCGCGCCGGTCGGCTCGTCGGCCAGCAGCACGGTCGGCTCACCGACCAGGGCACGGGCGATGGCGACGCGCTGCTTCTCACCGCCGGAGAGCTGCCCGGGGCGGTGGTCGACCCGGTGCCCCAGCCCGACCCGGCTCAGGGCGGTGACGGCTCGGTCGTGCCGTTCCCGACGCGGGGCACCCGAGTAGAGCAGGCCGTCCGCGACGTTCTCCCACGCGGTGGCTCCCGCCTGCAGGTGGAAGTGCTGGAACACGAAACCGATGTGCTCGGCGCGCAGGGCGGAGAGGTCGTCGTCGCGCATCGTGCCGACGTCCCGCCCGGTGATCGCGATCGTGCCGGAACTCGGACGGTCGAGGGTGCCGACGATGTTCAGCATCGTGGACTTCCCCGAGCCGGAGGGCCCGACGACGGCGACGAGTTCTCCGCGACGGACCTCGAGCGAGACCCCGCGGAGCGCCTGGACGTCCCCGTAGCTCCGGGACACGTCGTGGAGGGACAGCACCACGTCGTCCACCGACTGCACCCGGGCGTCCGGGGCGTCCGGGGCGTCCGGGGTGAGGACGGCTGCGACGCTCACGAGGGCACCACGACCTCGTCGCCCGCGTGGACGTCGCCGGTGACCTGGGCGCGGCCGTCGGCGACCAGGCCGACCTCGACGCGCACCCGGTGGGGCTCGCCGGAGGGCCGGAGCACGTCGACCGCGTACTGCGGGGCGGACCCGGTGTCGCCCCCGTCGACCACGAGCGCGGACACCGGCACCGAGAGCACGTCGTGCGCGGTCTCGCTCCGAGCGGTCACCTGGGCCGAGGCCGCGGACGGCAGCTTCCGGTCCCCGGCGTCGAACGCCACCGTGACGGCCACGTCCTGGGCGCCGTCGTCGGACTCGGTCGGCACGGCGTCGACGACCTCGCCCGGCATCGGGCCCCCGGCGCCGTTCACGACGACCTGGACCGCGGTGCCGACGGCGACCTGTTCGGCGTCGCGCTGCGGCACGGTGGCGGTGACGACGCGCTTCGTGCTCGTCGTCTGCAGCACCTCGGTCTCCCCCTCGGCCGGCTGCCCGAGCTGCCCGGTGACCGCGGCCACCCGGACGTCCCCGTCGACGAAGGCGATCTGGTCCGCCGTGATCCGACCGGTGACGGGGAGCCCTCGGTCCCGCTGCCACTGCCGGACGGCGGCCAGCGTCCGGCGCCCGAAGACGCCGTCCTGCGCCACGTCGTAGCCGAGCGCGGCCAGGTTCTCGTTGAGCTGCTGGACGTCGGCGCCCGTCGTCCCCACGGCGAGTGGGCGCCAGAGCGGAGTGCTGCCGTGCATCGCCCGGACCGGTCGCTCGTCGACGGCGTACAGCGGGTCGTCACGGTGGATGACCTGCCCGGGTTTCGGCAACCAGGTGAGGGTGCCGGAGGCCGCGCCGGGCAGGGCGACCGGGGCCCCGTACCCGAGCGTGCCGGCGATGGTCTTCGACGCCACGAGGTCGCCCTTCGTGACCGTACCGGTCGACGTTCCCGCGTCCGTGCTCGTGTCCGTCTCGGCCGCCTGGCTCGAGGTCGGCGGGTCGAGGAGCGCCCAGGTCGCGGCTCCGGCGCCGAGGACGGCGACCAGGCACGCGGCCGTGACCGTGATCCGGGTGGTGCGGCGACGTGCTTCCGGCCCGTTCACCGCGGACCCGCCTTCTGGGGCTCCGACTGGTCGCCGTAGGCCGTCGTGACGCACGTGGTCTCGACCTGGGAGAAGGCGGACTCGTCACGCGGGTGGTAGTCACGCCGCGCCGCTGCGCCGTCCGGGTAGTCGTCGAAGCCGCTGTCCCGGATGCACTTCGCGAACGCCAGGTCCTCGGGCCCCGGCGGCACGTCGCCGACGTCGACACCGCCGGTGTCCGGGTTGCCGCTGCACGTACCGAGGTCCTGGGCGTACTGCTGGGGATCGACACCCTCCGGGGCAGCGAGCGTGAAGTCGCCGCCGGTCAGCGCAGAGTCGTCGAAGTCGTACCCCTTGTCCCGCATGCACGAGCCGACCTCGCCGGCACGCTCGCTGACCGGGGTCGGCGCTGCGCCGGTCGTCGTGGAGTCGTCGGAGCCGGACCCGGACGAGCAAGCGGTCAGCAGCCCCGGCAGGAGCAGCACCGCCGCGGTGACGGCGATCAGGGTGGGTCGTCTGGTCATGATGTGTTCCTCGTGGTCGTGATGGTCGTGGCGGGCGTCGGTCAGCCGACCGGCTGGGACTTCGTGTCGGGCGAGAACTCCGCCAGGCACGCATCGGCGCGCTCCTGGAACCCGTCCTCCAGCGCCCGCGGGTAGTCCTCCGGGTTGAACGACAGACCGCCGGGCTGTTGCTCCGGGTAGTCGGGGTACTCGTCGCGGATGCAGGACGCGACGCGGGCGTACTCCCGTGTCCACCTGTCCTTCTCGGCGGAGTCCACCTGCTCGACGCCGAGGTCGGCGGAGCACGTCGACGCCGCCGTCGCGAAGGCCTCGCGGTCACCGGACTGTGGGGCCAGGGCGGTGCCCGACCGGACCTGGTCGTCGCTGGGGTCCTGCACGTCGAAGCCCGCGGCGCGCATGCAGGAGCCCCACTGCGCGCCGATGCCCGGACCGTCCGCTGCGGTTGCCCCGTCACCCTTCGGCGGCGTCCCGCCCGAGCAGGCGGTCAGTCCGGCCAGGAGCACGGCTCCGGAGACGGTCGCGAGGAGCAGCCGGGTCCTCGCGCTGGTTCGTGTGCGTGTCGTGGTGTGCATGCATCCAGGACACCGGACACCGTGTTTCGCCGGGCGTACCGCCCAGGTCACATCGGCGAAACGTCCACCTCGGCGACGAGTCCGCCGCCCGGTCGAGCCGCCAAGGACACCCGCCAGCCGTGGGCCTGCGCGACGGCCTCGACGATGGACAGGCCGAGCCCGCTGTGCCGCCGTCCACCGGCAGCAGCGCTCGCGCGTCGGAACGGCTCGGTCAGGGTCGGGACGAGCGCGACGTCGAGCTCCGGCCCGGTGTTGCGGATCCGGAGCACCGTGCGGTCGACCTCGACGTCGACGTGACCGCCCGGGACGTTGTACTCGATCGCGTTGTCCACCAGATTGTGGACGAGTTGCCGAGTGAGCACGGGCTCGCACCGGACCGCACCGACACCGAGGACCGTGCAGCACAGCCGGACGCCCGCCTCGCGCGCCGCCGCCTGGGCCTCGTCGACGACCGCACCGGCCAGGACGCCGAGGTCGACGTCCGCCGTCCGTCCGTCGAGCCCGCGCTCCGCCTCGGCCAGGACGAGCAACGACTCGACCAGGTGCTCGGTCCGCCGGTTCTGCTCGAGCAGTTCCGCCCGCGCCCGGGCCACGTCCACCGCGTCGGCGTCGTCGTGCAGCCCGATCTGGATCGCCGCACGCTGGACGGCGATCGGGGTGCGCAGTTCGTGCGACGCCTGCGCCACGAAGCGTCGTTGGCTGGCGAAGGCCGTCTCGAGCCGGTCGAGCAGTCCGTCGATGGTCCGCGACAGCCGACGGAGCTCGTCGTCCGGACCGCGCAGGTCGATCCGTTCGTGCAGTGTCGACGCCGAGATCCGTTCGGCCGTTCCCGCGATCCGGTCGAGCGGTGCGAGCATCCGACGGCTGAGCAGCCACCCGGTGAGCCCGGCGACGACCCCGGCGCCGGCGATGCCCAGTGCCGACCACTGCCACTGCAGTGCGGCGACGCGGGAGACGATCGCGATCCCACCGGGTGCGGCGGCACCGTCGGGTGCTGGCCCGGTCGCCCGACGGGGGCCACCCGAGGCATCCGGTGAGATCGCGACGCCGCCGCTCGCATCCGCCACCACGACCTCCGCGATCGCGTGTTGCGACCCCAGCGTCACGAAGACGATCGCCGCCGCCGTCAACGCCATCGACGTCACCGCGAAGGCCAGGGCCGTCCGGGTCCGGAGGCTCCAGACACGACTCACAGGGCGTACCCCTGCCCGGGCACCGTCCGGATCGGGTCGGGTGCGCCGAGCTTCCGACGGAGCTTGGACATCGTCACCCGGACCGCGGTCGTGAACGGGTCGACGTTCATGTCCCAGACCTTCTCGAGCAGCTCCTCGGCGGAGACCACCCGGCCGTCCGCGCGGAGCAGCACCTCGAGGACCCCGAGTTCCTTCGCGGTCAGGTCGAGCGGCTTGCCGTCCCGGGTCGCCATCCGCCGGTTCGTGTCCACGACCAGACCGTCATGCCCGAGGACCGGAGCGACCGCGGCGACCGCCCGCCGGCCGAGTGCCCGCACCCGGGCGACCAGCTCGGGGTACTCGAAGGGCTTCGTCAGGTAGTCGTCCGCGCCGAGTTCGAGTCCGTTCACCCGGTCGGTCAACGAGGTCGCCGCGGTCAGCAGCAGGATGCGGGTCAGGGACCCCCGGGCCGCGATCCGCCGGGCGACCTCGTCCCCGTGCAGTCCGGGCAGGTCCCGGTCGAGCACCACGACGTCGTAGTCGTTGACGCTCAGCAGTTCGTCGGCCGAGTCGCCCCGGTACGCGACGTCGACGGCCATCTCCTGCCGCTGGAGCCCCCGGACCACGAGGTCGGCGAGGGCGGGTTCATCGTCCACCACGAGTACACGCATGCTCCCATTGCATGTGATGTACCGGTGGATCGGCTGAGAGGGTCAGGCGCGGGCGATCACTTGTCGAACGGCACCTCGCCGGCATCGCTGACCCCGGCGCGCTGCCGGTAGGCCAGGTGCCCGCCGAGGTAGCCGCCGACGCTCACGACGCCGAGTCCGGCGAAGGCCAGGAGCTTCCCCGACGCGTGGTCGCCGCGCTTCCGCTGCAGCCAGGACAGTCCGTACAGGCTGATGCCGACCCAGTTCACGGCCTGGTGCACCCACCCGGTCCGGAGCTGTTCGCGGTCCAGCTCCGACCAGTCGACGTACCCGGCGACGCTCGCACTGCCGGCCGAGGCGACACCGACGCCGATCAGGGTCGTGGCGGCCTTCCGGTTGCCCTTCCCGCCGATCAGGTCCAGGACGGCGGCCGAGATCCAGGCACCGAGCGGCACCTGCACCATCAGCGGGTGGATCGGGTGCCCGAACGGCACCCCGTGCAGGAGCTGCCGCACGGCCCGCGGGCGGGCGAACGCGGTGACGACCTTCCGGTCGAAGTCGACGGCTGCATCGAGCACGCTCGCGTGCTCGATGGCTTCGGTCACGCGGCGCAGGGCCTTGATCTCGGGCATGTCGCCGACGCTAGCCGGGAGGCCCGTGGCCGGCCCCCAGGAACCGGCCACGGGCCTCCCGTCCGACGCCCGACCGCGCCTACTCCTCGACGAGCTCGCCTTCGGCCAGCGCGAACGGCTCGACCGTCAGCGCCTGCCCGTCACCCGCGACGTCGACGCGCACCGTGTCGCCGTCCCGCACGTCCCCGGCCAGGATGGCCCGGGCGAGCTGGTCGTCGATCTGCCGCTGCATGAGCCGGCGGAGCGGCCTGGCCCCGTACGCCGGGTCGTACCCGCGCTCGGCGAGCCAGGCACGGGCGTCGGGCGTGACCGCGAGGTCGAGCCGGCGCCCGGACAGCCGCCGCGCCAGACGGTCGACGTACAGGGACACGATCTGGCCGAGGTCCTCCGGGCTGAGCGCCTGGAACACGACCATGTCGTCGAGTCGGTTGAGGAACTCCGGCCGGAACGCCTGCTGGACGAGCTCGCGGACACCGCTCTCGCGCTGCTCGGGCGTCAGGGCCGGGTCGGTGAGGAACTGGGAGCCGAGGTTCGAGGTGAGGACCAGGATCGTGTTCCGGAAGTCGACCGTCCGACCCTGACCGTCCGTCAGCCGCCCGTCGTCCAGGACCTGCAGCAGGACGTCGAACACCTCCGGGTGGGCCTTCTCGATCTCGTCGAGCAGGATCACCGAGTACGGCCGACGGCGGACGGACTCGGTCAGCTGCCCGCCGGCCTCGTACCCGACGTAGCCCGGCGGGGCGCCGATCAACCGCGCGACGGAGTGCTTCTCGCCGTACTCGCTCATGTCGATGCGGACGAGGGCCTTCTCGTCGTCGAACAGGAACTCGGCGAGCGCCTTCGCCAACTCGGTCTTGCCGACGCCGGTGGGTCCGAGGAACAGGAACGAGCCGGTCGGCCGGTCCGGGTCGGAGATGCCGGCGCGGGTGCGTCGGACGGCTTCCGAGACGGCGGCGACGGCGGTGCGCTGCCCGATGATCCGGCGGCCGAGTTCGCTCTCGAGGTGCAGGAGCTTCTCGGTCTCGCCCTGCAGCAGCCGGCCGACGGGGATGCCGGTCCACTGCGCGATCACGGCGGCGATGTCCTCGTCGGTGACGCTGTCGTTCACCATGCGGTCGGCCGACCCGGCCTGCTCGGCGGCGGCGAGTTCGGCCTCGATGCGGGGCTTCTCGCCGTACTCCAGGCGGGACACGGTCTCGTAGTCGGCTTCACGCTGGGCACGCTGCGAGCGCATGTTGAGCTCGTCCAGCTGCTGCTTGAGCTCACCGATCCGGTTCAGGGACGCGCGCTCGGCCTGCCAGCGGGTCTCGAGTTCGCGGAGCCGCTCCTCGCGGGTCTGCAGTTCGGCGCGGAGGGTCGACAGCCGGGCCTTCGACGCGTCGTCCTTCTCCTGCTTCAGCGCGAACTCCTCGACGCGCAGCCGGTCGACGCTGCGCTTCAGCTCGTCGATCTCGACCGGGCTGGAGTCGATCTCCATGCGCAGGCGGCTGGCGGCCTCGTCGATGAGGTCGATCGCCTTGTCGGGCAGCTGGCGGCCGGAGATGTAGCGGTCGGACAGGGCCGACGCCGCGACCAGGGCGGAGTCGTTGATCGTCACCTTGTGGTGCGCCTCGTAGCGTTCCTTGAGTCCGCGGAGGATCGCGATGGTGTCCTCGACGCTCGGCTCCCCGACGTAGACCTGCTGGAACCGTCGTTCGAGGGCGGCGTCCTTCTCGATGTACTCGCGGTACTCGTCGAGCGTGGTCGCCCCGATCAGCCGGAGTTCACCGCGGGCGAGCATCGGCTTGAGCATGTTCGACGCGGCGACGGACCCTTCGCCACCGCCGGCGCCCATCAGGGTGTGCAGCTCGTCGATGAAGGTGATGACCTGGCCGTCGGAGTCGTCGATCTCCTTGAGGACGGCCTTGAGCCGCTCCTCGAACTCGCCGCGGTACTTCGCACCGGCGATGAGGGCGGACATGTCGAGCGAGACGAGCCGCTTGTCCTTGAGGGAGTCCGCCACGTCGCCGGCGACGATGCGCTGCGCGAGCCCCTCGACGACGGCGGTCTTGCCGACACCGGGCTCGCCGATGAGCACGGGGTTGTTCTTGGTGCGACGGGTGAGCACCTGTGACACCCGTCGGATCTCGGCGTCGCGACCGATCACCGGGTCGAGCTTGCCGCTGCGGGCGACCGCGGTGAGGTCGACGCCGTACTGCTCGAGGGCGGTCTTCTGCTTCTCCTGCGAGTCAGGGGCGCCCTGGAGGTTCGCCATGCGTTGTCCTTTCCGTTGCGTCGGTCGTGTGGTCACGAAGTCGCCGGACTCGCCTTGAGTCCATCTGGCTCAACTTTACAACGGGCTGGTTTCTTCCGCTTCCGGTGATCGTACGTTCACGATGCCGATGGCACTCACCACGGCACCGGCCAGGAGCAGGACCGCCATCACGACCATCGCCCGGTGGATGCCGCCGACACTCACCTCGCCGCCGAGGACGACCCCCGCGAGCGCCACGGTCACCAGGCCGGCGATCCGGGCGACCGCGTTGTTCACGGCGGACCCGACCCCGGCCTCCTGCTGCGGCACCGAGCCGAGCACGGCACTCGTCAGCGGGGAGACCATGAGGGTGATCCCGAGTCCGACGAGCACCAGCCCGGGCAGCACACCCGTCCAGTAGCCGCTCGGGTCCTCGCCGACCGTGAGCATGAGGAGCGCGCCGGCCGCAGCCACCGCGGGGCCCGCCGCCATGAACCACCGCGGACCGAACCGCCCGGCCAGTCCCCCGACGGTCGTCGAGAGCAGCAGGAGCACCACGGTCGGCGGCAGGGTCGCGAGCCCGGCCACCCACGCCGGGAACGCCCAGACCTCCTGCAGGAACAGCGTGACGACGAAGAAGACCATGCCGAGGGCGCCGTAGATCGACAGCGTGGCGAGGTTGCCGACCGCGAAGTTCCGGGCACGGAAGAGCGCGAGCGGCACGAGCGGCGACCCGGCGGTCCGCGTCACCCGGAGCTCCCACGGCACGAAGGCGACCAGGGCCAGCGCGCCGACGACCAGCGCGGCGACCACGACCGGCGCGCCCCACCCCAGGCGTTCCTGTTCGATGAGCCCGAGCACCACCCCGCCGACCCCGACCACCGCGAGGACCGCACCCACCACGTCCACCCGGGGACGGTCCCCCGCGACGACGTCACCCGAGATCCGCCGGACCAGCGGGATCGTCACCGCGATCGGCACCGCCGTGACGACGAAGATCCACCGCCAGCCGATGCCGTCCACGATGACCCCACCCACGACCGGGCCGAGGATCGACGCCGCGCTCGACCAGGCCGTCCACGTCCCGATCGCCTTCGCCTGCACGGCCCCGCGGAACGCCGCGACGATGAGGGCCAGCGCACTCGGGGTGACGAGCGCCCCGCCCACGCCCTGGAACGCCCGGGCGACGATGAGCACCTCGCCGGTCGGGGCGACCGCACACACCACCGAGGCGATGCCGAACACGACGAGCCCGGCCGTGATGATCCGGACGCGGCCGAACAGGTCCGACAGCGAGCCGGCGACGAGGATCAGCGACCCGAGCGTGACGAGGTACGCGTCGACCGTCCACTGCTGCACGACCAGCCCGCCGCCGAGCTCCGTGCGGATCGCGGGCAGGGCGACGTTGACGACGCTCGAGTCCAGGCCGACCACGAACGAAGACAGGATCGCGACCACCAGCACGAGTCGACGGTCGTCGTGGAGGGGTGCCGTGCCTCCCGGCCGGTCGGCGGCGGGGGCAGACGTCATGGTGCCATCATGCGCCGCCCGGCCAGCCCGTGGTAGCGGCGGGCAGGACGACGACAGCCCCCGTGCGGTCTGCGACGAAGCAGGAGCACGGGGGCTGTCGGTCCCGGGGCCGGGATGCCGATGGGATCGGCGGTCTGGAGGCGCTACTGGGCTCGGGAGTCGTTGTTGGGCTGCACCGTGTTCGTCTGCACCGAGGGGCCGGGGTTCACGACCGGCTGCTGGACCGGAGCGGCCTGCTGCGCGGTCGCACCGTAGGACGTCGCGTCGGTGACGTCCGGCGTCGCCGGCTTCTTGCGGTCGTCGGTGTCCATCTCCTTCTTGAAGATGTTGATCGACTGGCCGAGGCCCTTCGCGAGTGCCGGCAGCTTGGTCGCACCGAACAACAGCAGCACGATGCCCAGGATGATCACCAGGTGGAGTCCGGTGAGGCCTTGGAACATGATGTCTCCTTCGGTACTGGGACTGATCGCGTGGTCCGGTCATCGTCGACCGGTGCGGCGGTGTCCCGCGGTCCCCCCATGCTAACCGCCGGGGCCGGAGAATCACAGGCGGGCGGCGCAACGGACACCGTTCGTTCAGGGTGCACCCGCCTGCGCAAGGCTGCCCCCGCGCACTCCCTCAGTAGGCGCCACGCGACCGGAGGACCGACGGCACCGTCCGGGCCAGGATGACGAGGTCGTGCAGGAAGGACCAGTTCTCGACGTAGTGCAGGTCGAGCCGGACCCCCTCGGCCCAGTCCAGGTCCGACCGTCCGCTCACCTGCCAGAGCCCGGTGATCCCCGGGGTCACGAGCAGACGGCGCTCGGCGTGGTCCGCGTAGGCGGCGACCTCGTCCGGGAGCGCCGGTCGCGGGCCCACCAGGCTCATCGACCCGGTCAGGACGTTCCAGAGCTGCGGGAGCTCGTCGAGCGACGTCCGACGGAGGAACGACCCCACGCGCGTCACCCGGGGATCGACCTGCAGCTTGAAGAGCGGCCCGGCGCCCTCGTTGGCCGCGAGCAGCTGCGCCTTCCGGTCCTCGGCGTCGACGGACATGGTCCGGAACTTGAGGATGGAGAACTCCGAGCCACCGCGCCCGACGCGCTGCTGGCGGAAGAACACCGGCCCGCCGTCGTCCAGACGGATCGCGACCGCCACCACGACCGCCACCGGGGCCAGCAGCACCAGCCCGCACAGCGCGCCGACGACGTCGAAGACCCGTTTGCTCGGGCGTCGTGTGTAGTCCGGCGTCTCGACGTGCATCAGCGGGAGACCGTCGACGGCTCGGTGGTGCACCCGCGCGGCCGCGACGTCGACGAGCGGCGAGGACACGACGAGCTCGACGCCGTCGCGCTCCAGTTCCCAGCCCAGCCGCCGCAGACGCTCGTGTCCGCCGGCGACCGCGCCGGCGAAGACGACCGCCCCGACGCCGGACCGCCGCGCGACGTCGAGGACGTCGTCGACACCGCCGAGCACCGGCACCCGGTTCGTCCCGTTGAGGGCCAAGCGCCCGCCCGGACACCCGTCTGCGAGCACACCCCGCACGCGGTACCCGGCCGCGGGCGTCGACTCGATGCGGTCCCCGACGTACTCGACGTCGCCCAGGTCGCCCACGAGCAGGACGTCGACCAGGTGGCGCCCCTCGGCTCGACGGCGGACGAGCGCGGTCCGCCAGGCCTTCCTGCTGACGGCGAGCAGCAGGGACGCGAGCAGGAACGCGACGGCCACGTACCCGCGGCTGATCTGCAGGTCGAGCAGGAACGCGGTCACGGCCAGCGTGCCGCCGGCCGTCAGCGACGCGAAGAGCAGCCGCCGGTACTCGTCCCCGCCGACCCCGACGACACGAGGGTCGCGCGTCCGCATCGTCACGAGCAGGACCGCCCAGAACACGATGGTCGCCAGCCCGGCGAGCCAGTCGACACCGACGGGGGCACGCACCAGCGAGCCATCCGGGAACCGCACGACGTGCGCGGCGGCGAAGGCGACCACGAGTGCCACCAGGTCCGTCAGGGCCATGACCCAGCGGACCGAGACGAGACGCTCCGGTGCGGGCGCTGGTGCGGGTGCGGCGGCGGCGACCGCACGGGACCGCGTCGACCGGGGAAGGGTCTGGGACATCGGGCCTCCTGATCTGGGGCGACCCGTCATCCAGCCGCCGCGAACGACGGACGACCGACGCTCGAGGAGCCAGCATACCTCTTTCAGATATCACATGCCAGAGGCAACGTCAGTCGGCGAGGACCCGGTCGAGCGTCCAGAGCACCGGCGCTGCGGTGAGTGCCGCCGCGTCCGCCTCGGTCACACCGGCGACGCGGTACTCGACCCGTTCACCGGGCAACAGCGTCATGAAGCCACGGTCGACCGTGCCGGTCGGCGAGACCCGGTCCGGCTGCAGGAGCAGGTCGCGCACGAGCGACTCCGCCTCGACGACCATCCGGACGCCGGAGCGGTCCGGCTCGTCCGACACCGTCACGCGGTAGTGCGCCGGCTGCCAGCGCATGTCCTGGTCGGGAGCCGGCGTCCACACCGCACGGCGCCAGTCCATGTCCGCCACGATCAGCTCACCCCGCGGGTCCGCGACGACACCGACGGAGGCCGGCAGCCGGACCACGGCGACCCCGGGGCCGTCGAGCACCACGGGCAGGTACTCCTCGGCCAGGATCTGCCCGGCGAGGTCGATCCGTCGGACCCGGACCACCGAGTCGATGCCGTTCCGGGCCGACCGGACGGCGACCTCGACCGGGGAGGCAGGGGTGTCGAGGTCCGACGACTGCGGGACCGGCAGCTGCGCGGTCGGCGGGTGCGCGCCTCCCGTCGGGTCCTCGCGCTCCGCGCCCGGGGCGAGCGGCGTGACCGTGGTGACCACGGTCGAGACCGGCCGGATCGCCACCAGGACGTCGTCGTACAGGCGACGGAGCTCGTGCGCGAGCGGCTTCCGACGACCGGCCGAGTCGATCGCCGACCACGACGACACCGGCCACAGGTCGTTGAGCTGCCACACGACGACGCCGGTGGTGCGCGGCCAGTGCGTCCGCCAGTGCTCGATCCCGGTCGCGATGGCGCGCGCCTGCTGCAGCTGCGTGAGCCAGTGCCACCGGTCGAGGTCGCCGTCCCAGCCCTCGCCGAACCGGGGCTCGAGACCACGGGCGAGCTTGCCCATGCCGTCGTCGGCCTTCTGGTGGTGCACGACCCCGGGCGAGGTCGGCGTCATCGGGTCGTCCGTGACGGCCTCGCGGAGCGTCCGCCACGCGGGCGGCGCCTGCCAGCCGAACTCGGAGACGAAGCGCGGCACCGAGTCGCGGTAGTGCTCGTCCGACACCCGGTTCCAGACGTCCCACGAGTGGTGCGTCTCGTGGTCCACGTCGTTCGCGGCGAGCGCCTCCGACCCCGACCACGGCGACGCCACGGTGTAGAAGCGGGACGGGTCGACCGCGTCCACGATCGTCGGCAGCAGGTCGAGGTAGTAGTCGAGGCCCCAACCGCGGTCCCCGAGCTCATCGCCCCACCCGTCGGCGTCGTGCAGCCAGATGTTCTCGTTGTTGCCGTTCCAGACCACGAGGGAGGGGTGTCGGGCCAGTCGGCCGACGTTGTCCCGCGCCTCGGCGATGACCTCGCTGCGGATCGGCTCGATCTCCGGGTACGCAGCGCAGGCGAACAGGAAGTCCTGCCACACCAGCAGCCCGAGTTCGTCGCAGCGCTGGTAGAAGTCGTGCGACTCGTAGACGCCGCCGCCCCAAACCCGCACCAGGTTCGTGTTGAGCGCCACGGCCGCGTCGAGCCGCTCGGCGTACCGCTCCTTCGTCACGCGCGAGACGATGACGTCGTCCGGGATCCAGTTCACCCCGCGGACGTCGATCAGGGTGCTGTTCACCCGGATCGCGAACGGCCGACCGACCGAGTCCTCGGCCGTGTCCACGTGCACCGAGCGGAAGCCGGTGCGGAAGGACGTGCGGTCGAGGACGTCGCCGTCGACCGTCTGCAGGTGCACCTCGACGTCGTACAGCGGCTGCGGGCCGTACCCGCGCGGCCACCACAGTTCGGCCTCGGGGATCCGGACCGTCACGACGGCCTCGTCCTCCTTCGGCGTCACGTTCACCCGGGAACGCTGCTTCGTACCGTGACCCGAGACCGTGACGACGAGCACCAGGTCGTCGTCCTCGCCGTCCTGGTCCAGGTCGTTCATGCCGGAGCGCTCGAACGCGATGTGGGCGTCGAGCACACCCTCCCCCGCCTCGACGTCGACCAACGGCCGGACGTCCCGCAGCCGAGCCGTCGACCACCGCTCGATCGCGACCGGACGCCACGGCCCGCTCGTGACCGCCGTCAGGCCCCAGTCCCAGCCGAAGTTCGAGGCCTGCTTCCGCACGTACGGGAACGGCTCGTCGTACGGGCCGGGCATCGTGCCGGCGCGGGCGGCGACCCGTTCGGCCTCGCGGTACGGCGACTCGAACAGGACCTCGAGCTCGCGGTCGGTGTTCGCGTTCGTCCCGTCGGTCATGTCGAGCAGGTCGAAGCGGTAGCGACGGTGCATGTTCTTGGTGGTCCCGACCTGCACGCCGTCGAGCGTCAGGGTGGCGACGGTGTCGAGGCCGTCGCAGACCAGGTCGACGCGTTCGAACCCGCGTGGGTCGACGTCGACGGTCCGTCGGTAGACCCAGTCGGTCTGTCCGACCCACGCGGTCGACGGCTCGTTGCGGTCGAACGTCGGGTCCGGCAGCAGCCCCTCGCGCTCGAGGTCGGTGTGTACCTGACCGGGCACGGTCGCCGGGAGGACCCGGCCACGCACCGCCTGCGGCAGGTCGTCACGCGCGCTCTCCTCGGCCGCCGAAACGGTCCAGTCGTCGCGGAGTTCCTCGCGTTCGAGGGTCATGCGGGTCCTTCTCTGCTGGCGGATCGGTCCGCGTCGAGCGCGGTCCGGGACGTCGTCCGACTCGCCGCCGCCTCGTCGGCCACGGCCGGGAGGCACGGCACCGGTCGCCCGGGCGTCGTCACGTCGCGCACGCGGACCGGCGGGCGGCCGCACGTGGGGATGCTCGGTGATGCTAGTACGGCTGCCCGGCATCCCGGTCCGAGGTGCGGACGCGCGGTCCACGGGACGCGAGGTGTGCGCGGACGTGCCACGGGCCTCCCGGCCGGGACGGACCCGCGAGTGCCAGGCTGGAGCGCATGATCAGCGTTGAACTCGCCCGCTCCCTGCGTGACGCCGGCCTCCGCTGGCACCCGGACACCGGCGACCGCTTCGTGATCGACAAGCCGGGCATCGACGAGGACGTCTACACGGTGTCCGAGATGACCGTCGAACGCCACGACCACCCGACCGGCACGATCCTGGGCTTCAACGGGACGACCGAGTGGGCGCTCGACTCGGTGACGGCGGAGGAGTCGCTCTGGCTGCCGCGCGAGGACCAGCTCCGCGAACTGCTGGGGCCCGCGTTCGTCGGACTGACCCGGACGACCTCGCCAGCGGGAGGGGTCCTGCACACGGTCACCGCCCGGATCGACGGCGCCGAGCGGTCCTTCGCCGCGGCGGACCCGGCGATCGCGTACGGCGAGGCGCTGTCGGCGTACATCACGGCGGCACTCGACTGATCCGGGGTCGATCGACCACCGAGCAGGACTTGAGTCGACTCGGCGCAACTTCCCAGCCGTCCACCTTGACGCCCAGCCAGTCCGGAGTAGAGTTGAGTCCATCGGACGCAAGTCCGAGCAGACTTTGCTCCACTACCGAAAGGGAGTCCCATGGGACGCGCAGTAGGAATCGATCTCGGAACCACCAACTCGGTCGTCAGCGTGCTCGAGGGCGGTGAGCCCACCGTCATCGCGAACGCCGAGGGCCTCCGCACCACGCCGTCGATCGTCGCCTTCACGAAGGACGGCGAGGTCCTGGTCGGCGAGACCGCCAAGCGCCAGGCCGTCACGAACGTCGACCGCACCATCGCCTCGGTCAAGCGCCACATCGGCACCGACTGGACGACCGACATCGACGGCAAGAAGTACACGCCGCAGGAGATCTCGGCTCGCACCCTCGGCAAGCTCAAGCGCGACGCCGAGCAGTACCTCGGTGAAGACGTCACCGACGCGGTCATCACCGTCCCGGCGTACTTCAACGACGCCGAGCGCCAGGCCACGAAGGACGCCGGTGAGATCGCCGGCCTCAACGTCCTCCGCATCATCAACGAGCCGACCGCGGCCGCGCTGGCCTACGGCCTCGACAAGGGCAAGGAAGACGAGCTCATCCTGGTCTTCGACCTCGGTGGCGGCACGTTCGACGTCTCCCTGCTCGAGGTGGGCAAGGACGACGACTTCTCGACCATCCAGGTCCGTGCCACCTCCGGCGACAACCGCCTCGGCGGCGACGACTGGGACCAGCGCATCGTCGACCACCTGGTCAAGAAGTTCAAGGCCGACCACGGCGTCGACCTCTCCACGGACAAGATCGCGAAGCAGCGCCTCAAGGAAGCCGCCGAGCAGGCGAAGAAGGAGCTGTCGAGCCAGCTCAGCGCCAACATCCAGCTGCCTTACCTCACGCTCACCAGCGAGGGCCCGCTGAACCTCGACGAGACCATCTCGCGCGCACAGTTCGAGCAGATGACCTCCGACCTGCTCGACCGCACCAAGAAGCCCTTCAACGACGTCATCAAGGAAGCGGGCGTGTCGGTCAACGACATCGCGCACGTCGTCCTCGTCGGTGGCTCGACCCGTATGCCCGCCGTGGCCGAGGTCGTCAAGTCGCTGACCGGTGGCAAGTCGCCGAACCAGGGCGTCAACCCGGACGAGGTCGTCGCCGTCGGTGCCGCGCTGCAGGCCGGTGTCCTCAAGGGCGAGCGCAAGGACGTCCTGCTCATCGACGTCACCCCGCTCTCGCTCGGCATCGAGACCAAGGGCGGCCTGATGACGAAGCTCATCGACCGCAACACCGCGATCCCGACCAAGCGCAGCGAGACCTTCACCACCGCCGACTCGAACCAGCCGTCGGTCGCGATCCAGGTCTTCCAGGGCGAGCGCGAGTTCACCCGCGACAACAAGCCGCTCGGCACCTTCGAGCTCACCGGCATCGCCCCGGCGCCCGCGGGCATCCCGCAGATCGAGGTCACGTTCGACATCGACGCCAACGGCATCGTGCACGTGTCCGCGAAGGACAAGGGCACCGGCAAGGAGCAGTCGATGGTCATCTCCGGCGGCTCGTCGCTGCCGAAGGAGGACATCGAGCGCATGGTCCGCGAAGCCGAGGAGCACGCGGCCGAGGACAAGGCCCGTCGCGAAGCCAGCGAGCGTCGCAACCAGGCCGAGCAGCTCGCCTACTCGATCGAGAAGCTCATCAAGGAGAACGACGAGAAGCTCCCCGCGGACGTCAAGTCCGAGGTGCAGGCCGACGTCGACGCGCTGAAGTCGGCCCTCGCGGGTGACGACGACGACGCGGTGAAGACCGCCTTCGACAAGCTCAACGAGTCCCAGGGCAAGATCGGCCAGGCCATCTACGCGCAGGACCAGTCGGCCGCTGCCGCCGGTCCGGAAGCGGGTGCCGAAGGCCAGGCCGCCGGTGACGACGAGGACATCGTCGACGCCGAGGTCGTGGACGACGAGGACGACAAGGACAAGAAGTAACCGATGGCTGACCCGAACAACGACAACGGCAACGTCGACGACGCCCAGGACCCGCAGGTCGAGGGCGACGCCACCAACGCGACCGAGCCCGAGGACCTCATCGAGGCCGAGGGTCCCGACGTCGAGGTCCCGGTCGACGGCCCCGCGGCCGGTGGCCCGGCCGACGACCTCAGCCCAGAGGACGAGGCACTCCTCGCCGATGCCGCCTCCGGCATCGCCGAGGACCGGCTCTCGCCGTCCGACCGCGACCTGGTCGCCGAGATGCGGACGGACATGCTCCGTGCGCAGGCCGAGCTCGTGAACTTCCGGAAGCGCGTCGAGCGTGACCGGGACGCCAACCGCGAGGTCGTCATCGCCGAGGTCGTGCGGGCACTGCTCCCCGCCCTCGACGACCTGAACCGTGCCGAGGCGCACGGTGACCTGACCGACGGCCCGATGCACGTCATCGCGCAGAAGATCCGCGGCGGGTTCGACCGGTTCAAGCTCGTGCAGATCGGCGAGAAGGGCGAGTCCTTCGACCCGAACGTGCACGAGGCCATCGTCCAGCTGCCCACGCCGGGCGCCACCAGCCAGACCGTGGCGGACGTCGTGGAGCCGGGCTACAAGCTCGGCGACCGCGTCATCCGTGCCGCCAAGGTCGCGGTGGCGGTCCCGGCCTGAGTGCCGGCGACGGAAGAAGGGAGGTGAGCCGTGGCCAGTCAGGACTGGTTCGACAAGGACTTCTACGCCGTGCTCGGCGTGTCGAAGGACGCATCCGAAGCTGAGCTCAAGAAGACGTACCGGAAGCTCGCGCGGCAGTACCACCCGGACTCCAACCCGGGTGACGCAGCCGCCGAGGCGAAGTTCAAGGAACTGAGCGAGGCGTACTCGGTGCTCTCCGACAAGGAGCAGCGCGCAGAGTACGACCAGGTCCGCGCCATGGGCTCCGGCGCCCGCTTCACCGCGGGTGGTCCGGGCGGTCAGGGCGGCTTCGAGGACGTGTTCGGCGGCATGTTCGGCGGCGGCCAGGGCGGTGGCGGACAGCGCGTCCGCTTCGGTCAGGGCGGCGGCGGTGCCGGCGGCTTCGAGGACATCCTCGGCGGCATGTTCGGCGGCGGTGGCTTCGGCCAGAACACCGGCGGCTTCCGCGGCTTCGGCGGCCCGACGAAGGGGCGCGACGTCACCGCGACGACGACCCTGGACTTCGCCACCGCGATCGCCGGCGACACCGTCAAGCTCGCGCAGGGGAACGGCCGGCAGGTGAACGTCCGCATCCCCGCGGGGGTGGCCGACGGCCAGAAGATCCGGCTGCGCGGGCGTGGCGAACCGAGCCCCGACGGCGGTGAAGCCGGTGACCTCGTGGTCGCCGTCACCGTCCGGAAGCACCCGGTGTTCGAGCGCGACGGCCTGAACCTGCGGATCGACGTCCCCGTGACGTTCGTCGAGGCCGCGCTCGGCGCCACGATCGAGGTCCCGACGCTCGGCGGTCCGACCGTCAAGCTACGGGTCGCCCCGGGCACGCCGTCCGGGCGCGTCCTGCGCGTCAAGGGGCGCGGGGTCACGACCAAGAACGGCACCGGCGACCTGCTCGCCACCGTCCAGGTCGCGGTCCCGTCCCACCTGTCGGACAAGGCACGCGAGGCGCTCGACGCTCTCGCGGCCGCCCTGCCCGACGAGGACCCCCGCGAGGACCTCCTCGCCAAGGCACGCGGCTAGCGTCGCGTCCGACCCGGCCGGGAGGCACGGTGCGGCTCCGTCAGGAACCGGCACCGAGCCTCCCGGCCGGCCCCACATCGACACCGACACATGCGACACCCGACGGAAGGAGCGCCCGATGGCCGACCTGGACGAACACTCCCCCGTCTTCGCGATCGCGGTCGCGGCGGAGCTCGCGGAGATGCACCCGCAGACCCTCCGGCAGTACGACCGGCTCGGGCTCGTCATCCCCGGTCGGACCCGCGGCGGCTCTCGGCGGTACTCGATGCGCGACATCACCCAGCTGCGGGAGATCGCGCGACTGGGCTCGGAGGGGGTGTCCCTCGAGGGGATCCGCCGGGTGCTCGAGCTCGAGAACGAGAACACCCTGTTGCGGGCTCGCGTCCGCGACCTCGAGCGCGCCCTCGCCGACCAGCTCATCAGCCGGCCGGGTGCCCGTGTGTTCGCGGCGACCGCGACCGGCGCCGCCGTCTCCCTCCGCGCCGGTGCCCGCCCGCAGCGCAACAACGCGGTCGTGCTCTACCGTCCGCAGCGCTGAGCACCCGCCGGTCACGCGCAGACACGTCTCACACACGATCGCACCCGACGTCGTCCCGGTCCGGATCCGGACCGGCGGGGTCCGGCAGCAGGTGCGCTGACCAGGTCGCACGCTCAGCGAGTCGACCGTCGCGGACGTCGATCGCCACGCGCAGGGCGATGAGGCTGTTCCGGATGTCCGGCCAGGGCAGAGCCGATCGCAGGTCGCGGTGCCGGAGCCGGAACACCAGCCCGTCGAGGGAGCCGCGGAGCGCCGCCGTCACCATCGGGTTCCGGCACTCGTCGATGAACGTGCGGTAGATCGGCGTCGCCGCGTCCGCAGCCGGCTGCCACGACGGCGCCTCGAGGCAGTCGAGCAGCACGCCGAGTCGCCGGAAGACCGCACTGCGACTCCGGTCACCCAGTCGCGGCACCGTGACCCGGACCACACCGCCGAAGAGCAGCCCGAGGGCCTGGAGTGCCGGGACGACGTCCTCCTGCGCGGGGACCGCCACCCTGGTGTAGCGGTTCGGCCGGAGCTCGACGAGCCCGAGGTGTGCCAGGTCGGCCAAGGCCTCGCGCACCGGCGTCCGCGAACACCCGAGGCGCGCGGCGAGCTCCTGGTCGTCGAGCCGCTGCCCGGGGACGACCGCCCCGCTCATGATCTCGGCGCGGAGGCGCTCACGGGCGAGGTCGCGCAGCAGCGGCCTGGTGTCGTGTCGCGGTGGGAACATCGGCACTCTCGCTGCTCGACCAGGCCCGGACGGTCCGGGAACTCACGAGCGTAGGGTCCAGAACGGTCTGTGTCGCGTGTGACATACCACTGCTTCCCGTTGTGTGGTCCGGATGCCAGTCCGGCCCGGTTACCCTCGGACCGTGCCGTCATTCGACTTCGCGGACCACTTCCGCCGTTCCCCCGCC
The DNA here is from genome assembly GCF_034045095.1 of Curtobacterium sp. CFBP9011. NCBI lineage: Bacteria > Bacillati > Actinomycetota > Actinomycetes > Micrococcales > Microbacteriaceae > Curtobacterium > Curtobacterium sp. CFBP9011. Next base: position 48,094 of record NZ_JAXCWN010000005.1, on the reverse strand, counting down.
GATCGTGGGCCGGACCTGATGACCATCGACGGCACGGACCGGTTCCTGCTCGACGAGGCGCCGCACGTGCACGGCGACGCACTCCGGCAACCCGGCGAGGTCGCGGTCGTCGACGACCGGTACGGCGTCCTGACGCTCGGGCTGCTGTCCCTGCACGGAGCCGACGGCATCCGTGTCGTGCAGGACTCCCTGACGAGCGAGCGGGCTCTCGGCGCCGCCGCCGGCACGTTCGGACGCCGTGGTTTCACCCATCCCCGGAGCCTCGAGGACGCCTTCCGGAACGTCCGACTCGTGCTGCTCCGCCTGCCGAAGTCGAACGACCGGCTGGACGAGGTCGCCCGGGCCGTCGCGCGGTGGGCCGCCCCCGACGTGGTGCTGCTCTGCGGCGGCGTCAACAAGCACATGACCCTGTCGCAGAACGACGTCCTCAGTCGGTACTTCGGCGACGTCACGGCCTCGCGCGGTCGGGGCAAGAGCCGACTGCTCGTCGCGCAGGACCCCCTCGCCGCCGCTGCTGCCCGCGCTGCCGTCACCGCTCCGTGGCCCCGGCGCGTGCACCTCGACGAACTCGGCATGACGATCGCTGCGCACGGTGGGGTGTTCGCCGGGGCATCACTCGACCTCGGGACGCGGGTGCTGCTCGAGGCGATGGACGACGCGGTGCCCACGGCCCGGACCGCAGTGGACCTCGGCAGCGGCAACGGCGTCATCGCGGTCGAGCTCGCACGTCGCCGGCCGGCCGTCCGGGTCATCGCGACGGACGTCACCTCGACCGCGGTCGCCTCGACCACCGCGACCGCCGAGGCGAACGGCGTCGCCGACCGGGTCCGGGTCCTCCGCAGCGACGCCGGGGACGAGATCGACGCCGGCAGCGCCCAGCTCGTGCTGTGCAACCCACCATTCCACGAGGGCACCACGGTGAGCACCGACGCAGCCGAGGCGATGTTCCGGAACGCGGCCACGATCCTCCAGGCCGGCGGCGAACTGTGGTGCGTCTGGAACTCGCACCTGCGGTACCGCCCGGTCCTCGAACGCCTGGTCGGCCCGACCCGACAGGTCGTGCGCACCGCGAAGTTCACGGTGACCGCCTCGGTCGCCACCGGCTGACCCCGCTCGACACGACGAAGCCCCCGCACCGATCGGTGCAGGGGCTTCGTCGTGTCGGATCGGACTACGCCGGGACGTAGTCGAACGTGTCGGGGTCCGGGCCGGTGCGGTGACCCTTGTCGAGCACCGTGATGTCCGTCATGTCCTCATCGGAGAGCTCGAAGTCGAAGATCGCGAAGTTCTCCTCGACGCGCGAACGGGTGACCGACTTCGGGAAGACGATGTCGCCGCGCTGGATGTGCCAGCGGAGGACGACCTGCGCCGGGGTCTTGCCCGTGGCGCCCGCGATGCGGACGATGGTCTCGTCGTCGAGGACGAGACCCTGTGCGATCGGGGACCAGGCCTCGGTGGCGATGCCGTGCTCGCGGCCGTAGGCGCGGAGCTCCTCCTGCGCGAGGTACGGGTGCACCTCGATCTGGTTGACGGCCGGGGTGACGGTCGTCTCCGCGGCGAGGCGGTTGAGGTGGTGGGCCTGGAAGTTGCTCACACCGATGCTGCGGCTGGTGCCGGCGTGGTAGAGCTCCTCGAGGGCCTTCCACGTCGGGACGAAGTCCGAGACGGTCGGCAGAGGCCAGTGGATGAGGAACAGGTCGGTGTAGCCGCCGAGCAGGTCGGCCGACTTCTTGCCGTTCTCGGCAGCGAGTTCGGGGGCGTGGAAGCCGTTGTTGAGCTTCGACGTGACGAAGATCTCGGAACGGTCGATGCCGGACTCCGCGATCGCCTCGCCGACCTCCTTCTCGTTGCCGTACATCTCGGCGGTGTCGATGTGGCGGTACCCGACCTCGAGCGCGGCCAGGGTCGCGGCCTTCGTCTCGGCGGGATCGATCTGGTAGACGCCGAAGCCGAGCTGGGGGATCGTGCGTCCGTCGTTGAGCGTGATGTTCGGAACGGTGGTCATGCCGTCCATCCAACTCCTCGCCCCTCAGCGAGCGCTCCGAGAACTCCCAGCAGGGTGCGCCGACCGGTCCCGCGGGAGCCGGTCGGCGCACCCTGGTGACGGCCTCCGGTCAGGGAGTACCGACGATGGAGAGCGTCGTCGTCGTGGTGTTCGCGCCACGGGAACGAGCCGTAGCCACCAGCAGGTGGTCCTGGTCGTCGAGGGCGGGCGTCCTGACCGCCCACGTGCCGTCATCACGGGCCACCGCCCGACCGAGGACGACGCCCGGCGCGTTCCGGTCGGTCAGGGTGACGATCGCCCCGTCGGCTGCGCGACCGGTCACCAGGACCTCCGGGAAGACCGGCGAGACCATGAAGCCGTCCCCGGGCGAGGTGATCCGTACGGCGGCGCCGTAGTCGATCGACACGTCGGCCCGGTCGGTCACCTGGCCGCCCTGGCGCTGTTCGGCGCGGAGCGTCCGCACACCACCGCGGTCCGGAGCGGGGAGCGAGACCTCCCAGCGTCCGTCACGCACCGGGACGACGGCGACGCTGGTCTGCCCGTCGGACAACTCGACGGTCGACCCGGTGGCACCGGAGCCGCCGACCACGACCGGGACGTCCACGTCGTCATCGAACCGGGCGGTGGCGCTGAAGTCCGGACGCGGGACCTCCACCTGCACGTCCGTCGAGCCGATCGACGTGGTGTTGGCGAACGCCTCGACCCGGACCGTGTTCGCGCCGTACTCGAGCCCGTCGAGCGCGGCCGTCCAGGCTCCCGGGCTCGTCGGCTGGATGCGCCGGGTGGTCTGCTGACCGTTGCGTGTCCAGGTGATCTCGAGGTCGGTCGTCCGGGCCGGCGTGGTGCCCTCGAGCGTGGCACTGCGCGCGGACTGGTCGACGTCCGTCACCCGCGCGGTGAGGGCCTTGTCGTTCACCGTCGTCCGGACCGTCGCCGTGGTGTCGAACGACCCGGCGGCGATCGACCCGACCAGGCGAGCCGTCATCGAGCTCGAGGTCTGGGTGATGCCCAGTGGTGTCTCGACACCCATGGTGAAGCGGAACCGCTGGCCGTTCGCGACACCCCAGTCACGGTTCGCCAGGGAGTACCGGTAGGTCCGACCGTCCGCGGACCGGACACCGCTCACCAGGGTGTCCCCGCTGAAGTCCGACCACGAGCCGCCCGACAACCGCTGCCCGCGCTGTCGGTCCTGGCCCGTCGCGAAGGTGGTGCCCGCCGGGGCGTGGAACTCGATCGACCCGGACGGCGTCGAGAAGGCCGAGCGTGGGGTGAAGGACGCCGACACCGGGGTCGTCGCAGCCCGCTCGAGGGTGGCGCTGCCGCTGTCCCCCACGATGCGTTCCGGCTGGGTCGGCGCAGCGATCTGGACCGAGACGAGCGCCTGGCCCTTGTAGGTGCCGCGGACGTACTGCTCGAACACGAGGGTGTTCCAGCCGACCGAGAGCCCGGAGACCGTCGCGCTCCAGACCCCCGGGTCGGCCGACGTCGCCGTCGCGATCCGGTTGTCGTTCCGGCGGACCTCGGCGCCGCCGGTCGCGTTGCCGCTGACCGTCACGGTCCGCTGCGCGTCGTCCTGCCGCACGACGCTCGCCGTGAGCTTCTGGTCCGGGAACGGACGGACGACCGGGTTGCCCCGGACGTGCGCGGAGTCCTTGCAGCCGAACAGCGTGCAGCCGTAGGTCCAGAACTCCGGGGTCTTCGCTTCGCCGTAGCGCCAGTTGGCGAACACCGCGGTCGAGGTCCCGCCGTCCCAGTGGTAGTCGCCGCCGACGTTGCCGACGTGGATCTGGCACGGCGACTCGAACAGGCCGCAGTGCGGCGTGCCGGTGACGCGGTACGTCCGGGAGTCGATCGCGGTGAGGCTGACGCCGGTGGGCTGGTTGGCGACGGTGCGGCTCTGGGGGGCGGGTGCCTGTGTTGCGGGCGCGGCCGGAGCCGTCGGGTCTGTCGGCGCTGCTGTCGCTGCCGCCGGTGTCAGCAGCGCAGCGATCGTCAGGCCGACCGCGGCGAGCGCCGCGGTGCGGATCAGGGGTGGACGGTGCATCGATGTCCTCTTCCTCAGGGAACGTGGTCAGGAGGACCCTAGTGCTATTCCGTATTCAGATGTGATATATTCGTTCTCTGCCGCGGAGTCGCGGCCTGATCCGCTCCCGACACTCCGCAGCCGTGGGGTCCGGGATGTCCCGTCACGAACAGAGAGACACCACACAGATGGCCAAGAAGAAGACCGTCGGGAAGCTGGGCGCTGGCGTCCTGGCCGCGACGACCGTCATCAGCGGACTCGGGTTCGGCATCATGCCGGCCGGCGCCGCGACCGAGACCAAGGCGTCGTCGACGCACGAGAACGGATTCGGCGAAGAGGGCGCCACCTTCCAGCTGATCGCCGAGCAGACGGAAGGCTACGCATACCTGTCGGACCGCAGTCCGGCCGAGGTCCGCCTCGCCACGACGATCGAAGAAGCGAAGCGCAACGCTGTTCCGATCAAGGCCACGTTCTCGCGCGAGGTCGACGGCGTGGACTACTGGCAACTCCGAGTCGGGACGCAGTGCTTGACGAGCTCGCAGACCTCGGACACGACCCAGAGGCGCTGGCTGGTCGACACCAAGGCGTGCACGACGTTCAGCTGGAAACCCCAGGAATGGACCGTGGACAGCGGCACGCTCAAGTCGGCAGGTAACACGTCGTACTACGCCCCCCTGGGGGAGACGTGGCTTCCGGGCAACCTGACCAGAACCTTCGGCAACCCATCGAGCTTGCGCTTCAACGTCAGCTCGGTCCCGACTCCCGTGGTCAACCCGTTCGTCGATCTGCCCGCTACTCTCGTCGGCCTGAGTGCCGACGTGCAGGACGTCGATCTCGAGGCCGGGACGGCTCTGCTCGACGGCGTGGCGCCGGACGAGGCAACCGACGTCGAGGTCTCCTACCTCGACAAGGACAGCAAGAAGAAGACCTACAACGCCGCCGCGAAGGACGGCAAGTGGTCGCAGGCCCTCAGCGCCCTCGCGCTGGGCAACACGTCGGTGCACCTCAAGGCCTACAACGGCGCTGAGCTCATCGCCGAGAGCGACGTCGACGTGGACCTGCCGGTCACGCCGCTGTCGGTCCAGCCGGAGCTCTCCGACGCGAACGTCGAAGCGGTCGCCAAGCTCACCGGGTCGGCCAGCAAGAACACCACCATCAAGGTCAAGAGCGGCACCAAGCAGGTCGCGACGACCATGACCGGTGAGGACGGCTCCTTCGAGGTCCCCGTCAACGCCCCGAACGCCGCGGGTGACTACGAACTCACCGCGACGCAGGAGATCCGCGACGAGGACGCGACCCCGCAGGACGTCACGATCCCCTACGGCGCCGGTGTCGCCGTCTCGAGCCCGGAGAACGGCGCGGAGCTCGACGCCGGGCAGCCGCTCGTCGTCTCGGGCACTGCCCAGACGAACTCGCTCATCCGCGTCTACGAGAAGGGCAACCCCCGGGTCGTCCTCGGCCAGGCGACCGCGACCAACGGCTACCGCATCGTGCTGAACGACCTCGAGGACCGCGAGTACCAGCTCGTCGTCGCTGGCGTCTCGAAGGGCAACAACGTCACCACCGCCGAGGTGACCGTCAACCCGGGCAAGTCGCAGCTCGATGCCCCGACCGCTGAGGGGTACTTCCCGGAGGCCGTCTCGGAATGGGCCGGGATCGCAGGCATCGGGGCGATGGGGTCGACCGTGATCGCCCACAACACCGACGGTGACGAGGTCGGCCGCACCACGATCACGGAGCCGTCCGGGCTCTACAACATCGGCATCGATCCGTCGAAGGTCGGCTACGGCGACCAGGAGTTCCTCGTCACCCAGAGCACGGGCAGCTCGGTGTCCCCTGCCGCGACGGTGCACCTGGACTACGGCCAGAACGCCCCGGCCTTCACCACCCCGTCCGAAGGCAGTTCCATCCCGAACTCGCCGCTGCGCTTCACCGGCACCGGCAACGAGGGTGGTGTCGTCCAGGTCCGCGGTGTCGACCTCACCGAGGTCGGCACGGCCTCGGTCGAGGACGGCACCTGGGAGATCACGAACTCCGACATCACCCTGCCCAACGGCGGGTACCAGCTCTGGGTCAACCAGCGCACCAAGGGCGGCAAGATCGAGTACGCCCAGCTCAACGTCACGGTGACGTCCCCGACCGCCGCCGCGCCGACTGCCGAGGGCTACTTCCCGAGCAACGTCTCGGAGTGGGCGGGCATCGCGGGCATCGGAACCCCCGGTGCGACGGTGATCGCCCGCGACGCGAACGATGACGAGATCGGCCGCACCACGATCACGGAGCCGTCCGGGCTCTACAACATCGGCATCGATCCGACGAAGGTCGGCTACGGCGACCAGGAGTTCTCCATCACCCAGCAGACGGGTGAGCAGGTCTCCGCCGCGACCACGGTCCGTCTGGACTACGGCCAGAACGCCCCGGCCTTCACCACCCCGTCCGAGGGCACTTCCATCCCGGGCTCGCCGCTGCGCTTCACCGGCACCGGCAACCAGGGTGGTGTCGTCCAGGTCCGCGGTGTCGACTTCACCGAGGTCGGCACGGCCTCGGTCGAGGACGGCACCTGGGAGATCACGAACTCCGACATCACCCTCCCCGACGGTGGGTACCAGTTCTGGGTCAACCAGCGCACCAAGGGCGGCAAGATCGAGTACGCCCCCGTGAACGTCCACGTCGCTCCGCCCGTGACGGCGAAGCCGACCGCGGAGGGGTACTTCCCCGAGGACGATGCGCAGTGGGCCGGGATCGCCGGGATCGGGACGCCCGGTGCGACCGTGATCGCCCATGACACCGACGGTGACGAGATCGGCCGGACCACGATCACGGAGCCGTCCGGGCTCTACAACATCGGCATCGATCCGACGCGGGTCGGCTACGGCGACCAGGAGTTCAGCATCACCCAGCAGCTCGGTGAACAGGTCTCCGAGCCGACCACCGTGAACCTCGACTACGGCCAGGAAGGTGATCTCGCCTTCACCAGCCCCACCGGGGGCACGATCACCGGTACCGGCCCGATCACCTTCCGCGGCACGGCACTGGCCGACTCCCTGGTCACGGTCACCGGTACGGACTTCACCTCTGACAGCGTCTTCGGCAGCACGACCGCAACCGACGGCAACTGGGAGCTCACCACTGCACTCGACCTGCCGGCCGGCCCGTACCAGTTCTGGGCGCGCCAGCTGACCAAGGGTGGCAAGTACAGCTACACCAACATCGGCATCACCATCACCGGGTAAGCGAAGCCCGGAGGAGACGAAAGGGCACCCTCTTCGGGTGCCCTTTTGTATTTCACATGCTATGCTGAAGTATCCAGGAAGGGAACCACCATGCGTGCCAGTCACATCACCACCGTCTTCATCCTCGCTCTAGCAACCGCAACAGTCTCCGGCTGCTCCGCGGACTCTGCCCCCGACGGCGACAAGACGTCGCCGACCGCTTCGGCGTCACCACGTCCGACGGACATCCGTACCGCCAACCCGACAGCGAAGCCCACGCTTCCGGCTCTCGAGAAGACCGAGGTCCGCTGTGAGGACGGCTCGGCGATCGTCGAAGACGTGAACAACAAGGACGTCACTGTCCCGGACTGCGCCCGGGTCACGATCAACACGAGCAACGCGGTGATCCACCTCGGTGTGACCGAGGAACTGACCGTGAACGGTGCCATCAACGGCATCGACGCTCCGTCGATCGGCAGCGTCACGATCACCGGAGACGGGAACCGAGTCACCACGAAGTCGAAGCCAGAGGTCGACGACCAGGGCTCCTCGAACGCCGTCCAGCACTGACGCCCACCGTGGAGAAGACGCGCTCATGACGTCGCCCCGGCGCACTACTGGTGTGGACTGGGCGGACGCGCACCCCAGCGGGCCGACGGCCGCTGCGGGTGGTCTCCGTTCTGCGGCGACGTCATGGGCGCGTTTCGCCGTCCAACTGACGGCGATGATCGTGGTCGCCCGGCTGATCGGTCCCGATGAGTACGGGGCAGCGGCTGCGCTGCTGGTCGCGGTGACCGCCGCCGAAGTGCTTCGATCTGGCGGTATCACCTGGCTCATCGCCCATGACTCGGCCCTGACTCCGTCTGCTGCGAGCATGCTGCACCGCATCGCTGTCGTTGTGGGTCTCTCACTGGGCGCAGCCTGGGTGATCGTCGGGGCGTCACCCGCAGCTCTCACGCTTGCAGGAGGCAGGTGGGGTCCGTTCGCCATGGCCGCCGTCTACGTGATGGCCGGGTACAGCGCCGTTCCCACTGCGGTCCTCGTCCGAAACCTCCGACTCGGCGCTGTCGGCCTCGCAGAGATCAGTGCAGCGCTCGTCTCCGCGACCCTGGCGATCGCCGTCGCGGCAACGGGCGGAGGTGCTTCGGCGCTCCTCGTCCAGGCAGCCGGGTACGCCGCGGTCCTCTGCCTGTCCATCAGACTGCTCTCGCCGTGGCGGCCCGGACCGCGTGAGCCGCTCCGACAGATGCGCAAGCAGCTCGTCTTCGCCGCGAACGCTTCACTCACGCAGGTGCTCGAATGGGCTGTCCGGAGTCTCGATCGTGTGTTCGTGGCAGTCTTGTTCGGTCAGGCAGCCGCAGGGTTCTACGTACAGGCTGCCCAGCTCGTGACGCTACCGCTCGAACAGGTCAACGGTCCGCTCCGGCGGATCGCCGTTCCGGTACTCGGTCGGCTCCAGGACCAGCCTGAGCGCTTCCGTACAGCCTTCGTCGCTGTCCTCAACCTCGCGAGCGCGACGCTCTGGCCGGCCTTCGCCACGTGCGTCGCGCTCGCAGCGCCGATCGTCGAGTTCGCGTTCGGGCCTCAGTGGTCCGGCACGGTCCCGCTGTTCCTGGCGATGCTCCCTGCTGCGTTCGGGCTGGTGATCGCGGGGGGAACCTCCGTCCTCGCGCTCGCGTCGGGCGTGGCCGCACGGCAGACCAGATGGGACGTCCTGGTCAACCGCCCGTTGCTCGTCCTCTGCTTCGCACTCGGTCCCGTCGTCGGCCTGCAGACCATGGTGTTGGCGACGTCGATCGTGACCGTCGCGACGGCTGTGCCCGGCTTTCTCTGGGTCGCCCATCGGACGCCGATCCGTGTGACAGATCTCGTGGGTGCCGTGGGGGCTCCTGCGCTGACCGCGCTCCTCACTGGAGCAACAGCAGCGGCGATCGCGAACTACACCGCTCCGAGCGGATGGGCCCTTGGCTGGGCCGCCGCATCAGCGCTCGTGACCGCCGGCGTCGGGTCGTGCTGCTCTCCCCGCCTACGTCGCAACGCGCGTCTGCTGTCGCGCCGTCGCGGATCCGAGCGTTGAGCGTCGACGTCCCACCGACAGCCGCAGCAGTCCCTTCGACAACCCGACGGCTGCGGGCACGACGAAGGCTCGGGTCCAGCGCATCTGCGGTGGACCCGAGCCATCCTTGACGCTCGGAAGGGCAGCGAACTGGCTCAGGCGGTCCATCGCAGGAGCGTTCGCTCCAGCTGAGGAACGATCACCGCTGTCGAGAAGCGCTGAGCAGAAGCCCGCGCAGCAGCTCCCAGCTCTGCTCGACGAGCAGGGTCGACGAGCAGGAAGCGCAGCGCCCCGGCGAGTGCCTCGACGTCGGCTGGTGGCACGAGGAGGCCGTCCACGCCGTGACGGATCACCTCGGATGGGCCGCCAGCAGCGGTGGCGATGACGGCACGACCTGCAGCCATCGCTTCGACGACGACCTGCCCGAAGCCTTCAGGCGCCCGGCTTCCGTGCACGACCACCGACGATCGCGCGAGCTCTCCGGCCACGTCCTGACTGTGCCCGATGAAGTCGATCCGATCCGCGACACCGAGTTCGGCCGCGAGGAGAGGGAGCGTGCGAGCGAAATCTGCGTCCCGCTCGAAGAGCGCGTCGCCGACGATGCGTAAGCGCACCCCCGTCGGTAGCCCTCGGTGGGCAGCCGTGGCGAAGGCGCGGATGACGATGTCCTGTCCCTTGAAGGGCGACAAGCGTCCGATCACTGAGACGACGGGAACAGGAGACTCATCACGGGCAGCCCCCAGCGATCCGACGGGACAACCGATCACCGTGAGCGGCTTACGGTTGCGACCGATCGAGGCAGCCGTGTGCCGCGAATTGGCGATGATCGCCGTCGCGAGGAGACGAGCAGTCAGTCTGAGCACAGCTGCGTTGGCGCGCGCCCCAGAACCGGCACCGATGACACCGTGGAGGTGCATCACGCTCGGGACACTGGCCAGACACGCCGCCAGAGCGCCGTAGACGTGTGCCTTGGCGGAGTGGGTGGTCACGAGTTCGACACCTCGAGAACGACAGAGTCTCGCGATGCGCACGGCGACAGAACCGACTGCGCTGACCTTCGCCAGGGTCGCGAGGGTCACCGCCTGATGTGTGTCACGGTGCGTTCGCGCGACCTTCGCGAGCGGCACCACGTGACACTCGACGCCAGCAGACGCGAGTTCGACTTCGAGTGGTCCGTGCTCGGCGAGGATGACCACCGGGCGGATCGAGGCCATCGCACTCGTGACGCGCAGCAGGAACAACTCGCTCCCCGAGAGCGCCGCGGAATGGGTCAGGAACGCGACGACCGTACGGTTCGACGGTTGACGATCGGCCGGCTTCACAGCTGCATCCAGTTCGTCATCTCGCTCCGGAACCGAGGACTCGCGAAGTGGTCGGCGTTCCGTCGGCAGTCGTCGGGCGAGAGCCGCGCAGCCGCTTCGACCGCATCTCGGAGCGTGGACGACGAGTGATCGGTCAGGCGGACGCCGCTCTGATCGGACACGGTCTCTCGGGTACCACCCTCGTCGGCGACGACGACCGGGGTGCCGACAGCGAGCGCCTCGACCGGGACGATGCCGAAGTCCTCGACCGCGGGGAACACGAACACCGCGGCCCGCGCGAGGATGCAGGCGAACAGGCGGTCGGACGGTGCGATGACGAAGCGGACATCAGCACCAGAGAGCTCCGCCGCTGTCCGTAACCGCGACTCTTCCGGTCCGCACCCGGCGATGACGACAGGCCGACCGCTTGCGGCTCCTGCTCGGATCGCCAGGTCCAGTCGCTTGTAGGGGACGAAGCGGGACGCACCGAGCACGTAGTCACCAGGCAGGTCGGCCAGGATCCTCTGCTCCTCGGGTTCGAGGAGGTCGGGCCGTGCCACTGCAGACCGCACCCTGTCGAGGTCGACAGGCGGGTGGATGACCTCTGCGTCGATGCCCCAGGTCCGTGCGACTCGGTCCCGGACGAAGGCGCTGGGGACCGCCAGGCGCTGATGGCGACTCCCGACACGACGGTCGAGACGACGGAGGGCGGTCGCCGCAGCACGCATCGGGAGCGCACTGCCCCGCGAGTCGAGGTCCGGCTCCCAGAGGTACCGTGCCGGCGTGTACGCGTAGACGAAGTGACGGTCCGGATCGACTCCCGGCACCCGGACGTGGTGCGCGAACAGGTGTGAGCTGACGAGTGCCCAGTCGTGCGCTCCGAGCTGCCGGCCGCTGGTCCGCCACACCGCGGGCATCAAGGGCAGGCTCACCACCTTCCGCCCGGCGTGCGGGAGCCGAGCGAGAACGGTCTCGTGCACCCGGCCGCTTCGGTACCGGTCCGGGTGGTCGTTCCACAGCGTCAGGATCTCAGCGGCGGGGAAGAGCCCCGCGAACTCGTCGAGCACGCGCTCAGCACCCCCGACACGTTCGATCCACTCATGCACGATCAATCCTCGACTGGTCATCTTCCATCCTCTTCGTCGTCGTCGGTACCGCACACAGCCGCGATGAACGGCACGACGCTGCCGAGCAGGTCCTCGGCGTGCCGACCCATCTCCTGGAAGTCGTCCTCGGACCCGTTCACCGGGTCTGCGATGTCGTCGGCCTCGCGGTGTCGTTCGCGGGGACGTCGACGGATCGCCAGCGCCTCATGCGGGGCGCGCGATCGGTCTGTCGGGGAGGCTGGAGCGTCTCGGATCAGCTGGGCAGCCTCGACGAGCGTGAACACCCGATGGAGGGCAGCGGGGACGAGATCGAGGATCTCGGTTCGATGTCGCTGCTCCATGACGAGGATCAGGTCCTGGTCCGTGACGACTGCCCGGTCAGCCCGGCGCGCGCGATGCCGCTCCAGATCCCGGTGCCCGCGGACGTCCGTGACGAGGTCGAACAGGAGCGGGTGGGCGCGCTGACCGCGAACGGCACGGGTCCCAGCGCTCGAGACGACCAAGGGCCGACGAGTGGGCGACTCCTCCCAGAGCCGACGGAAGACGATCTCCGCCCAGGGCGAGCGACAGACGTTCCCTTCACACACCAGCAGGACACGGAGCGCGTCGCTCGTCATGTCTCTGCTCCCAGGGAGCCCCCGACACCCCGACGGTTCCGCTTCCGCAGACGGCGCGGACTCTCACTCACCGGCGCGTATCCGTAGTAGACGCGAGACCCTCGCTGCGGTCGGACACGGTTGGCGACCAGTCCCACGACCCTGGCGCCGACCCCATCGAGCCGGGCAAGTGCGCTCTGTACGTTGTGGACAGTCACACGCCCGTCCACCGCGGCGACGAAGAGCACATCTGACACGCGGGCGGCGAGGACGGCTGGATCGGTGACCGGGAGGACGGGAGGGGCGTCGATGATGACGTAGTCGTAGCGAGACCGCAGGTCCGCCACCAGGACCTCCATCGTCCGAGACTCGAGGAGTTCGCTCGGGTTCGGTGGGACACGGCCGGATGCCAGGACGTTGAGCTCGGTCGCGCCGTAGACCTGCACGGCGTCGGACAACTCGACCTGGTGCGTCAGCACGGTCGAAAGACCGACAGCGCTCTCGAGACCGAGGTAGACCCCGGTGGAAGGCCGCCGGAGGTCCGCATCGACGAGGATCACACGGTGGCCACTCTCCGCGAGCATGAGCGACAGGTTCACAGCCGTCGTCGACTTGCCCTCCCCGGGCAATGAGCTCGTGACGACGATCGCCTGGCTCCCTCCGTCGATGTTCGTGAACGTGAGGTGGGTTCGGAGCTGACGGAACGCCTCCGCCTTCTCCGAGTAACGGTTGTCGACGTCGATGAGCGGCTGCTCGTCGGCGTCCGGGTCCACGGGGATCTCCGCGAGCACGCTGCGCCCGGCGGTACGTCGGAGGGCCTCCAAGGAACGCAGTCTCGTGTCGGTCATCTCGATGACGAGCGCCACACTCACGCCGATGGCGAGTCCGGCGATGATGCCGAGAGCGAGGTTGACGAAGAAGCGGGGCGAGACGGGTTCGGTCGGCACATCAGCATGCTGGAAGACACTGAGTTCGACCAGTGGCTGACCTCGGTCGTCAGGGCGCTCGAGGTCGGCGACGGCGTCGACCAACTCGTCGGCGACGGCGTCGGCGAGAGCCGCCGCCGTCCGAGCCGATGGGTCGGTCGCAGCGATGGAGACGATCACGGTGTCGCTCACTGCGACGACCGAGACCTGCCGCCGGAGTTGATCGGCGTCGCCTGCTGCATGCGCGCGGCGCCCGGCGGACTCGATCACGTCGGACGAGAGCGCGAGTTGTACGTACGAAGCGACTCGGGCTTCAGAGAACGCGCCGCCTTGGTTGAGGTCGGACACGGTACCGCCACCGACCGAGACGAACACCGACGACTCGGCCTGGTACTGCGGCGTCTGGAACGCGGTCACCGCGCTGCCCGCCACCGATCCGATCAGGAGCAACGCAATGATCCACCATCGTCGGCGGCGCACCACGGCGAAGAACTGCGTGACGGTCATGGGGTCTCCATCTGGTGTTCCGGATTGTTGTGTACAGTGTATAGCATATCAACTGGAAGGTGATCATGACGTCACTCGGTCTCCTCGCGCTGATGTGCAGCGCCGCCGCGATCGCCTTGCGACGCCCTCGCTTCCATGCCGCGGCGCTGGGCTTCGCCGCCGGCGTCCCCGCATCCGCCGGGTTCACGGTCGGCGCGGTGTCCGTCCCGCTGTTCACGACGGTGGCGCTCGTCACCGCTGCCAGCTTCGCGATCAGTCGCGGTGCGGCGCTTCCGCCCCTGCGTGACGTCGGTTGCTCGTTGCTCGTCGCGTTCGTCTGTTGGAGCCTCGTCCTCACGGTCGTCGGGCCGTGGGCCTTCTCCGGGCTGCCCGTACTCGAGCCTCGGAAGGGCGTCGACGAGCAAACACACGCTCCATCAGCGCTGCACTTCACGGTCAGCCACGCGGCACAGGCGGTGTACCTGGTCTCCGCCGTGCTCGCGGGACGGTTCCTCTGGCGCTCCGGAACCGCCTCACTGGCACTTTCGACGGCCGCGTGGACCGGCACCGTCCTGAGCGCGGCGCGGGGCGTCCTGCGGTCCCGCGGGCTCGACCGCACCGCGCCGATCTTCGACACCCTCGCTGTGGACTACAGCTCAGACCGCGACACACGCCTCCGCGGAGTGTTCGCCGAACCGAGTGAACTCGCGACGTTCTCCCTCGCCGTCCTGACGTTCGCAGCGGTGTCCACCCTGCAGGCCCCGACTCGTCGGAAACGCGTCTCGAGTGCGGTGCTCACACTCCTCGCCATGGTGAACCTCCTGGCGTCGGGTTCGGGAACCGCTGTTGCCGGAGGCGTGGTCGTCACCGTCGGGATGTCTGCCCTCATCGCCAGACGATTCGTCGCCTCCCACGGACGACACACTCCCGCCGTCGTCCTGATGGTTCTGGCGATCAGCTTCGTCACGGTGTGGTTCGGTCCGGATCTGGTCGAACCCGTGGGCCGGCTCGTGACCGACAAGCTGGGAAGCCAGTCGTTCAACGCCCGCTCAGCGGCCGACGGGATCGGCCTCGACGTCGTCGCGCGGACACGAGGTCTCGGTGCGGGGCTCGGCAGCAACCGATCGTCCTCGTTCCTCGTCACACTGTCGTCCACGACCGGCGTCCTCGGGTTGGCCCTCTTCGCTGCCTCGATCGTCGCCGTGGTCCGTGCTGCGTCGGTTCGCCGAGCTGCCGTCCCGGCTGCAGCCGGGGTCCTCGGCATGCTCGTCGCGAAGGCCGTGGCGACGCCTGACCTGTCGACTCCTCTGCTCTGGATCCTGATCGCGACCTGTTTCGACCTGGCGGGCCGTCGAGTCGAGGACGAGGACACGTCGGGATCGAGACACCTGGTGCACGGGCGACACCGAGGCAGCACGATCGGGGACCGCCGCGCTCTCCCACGTCTGGGTGGAGGTCACGCATTGTGAGACGGACCATCGAAGTCGTCCGCCACCAACGCCGCAGCACGCTGCCGAACGCCCCACCGACGGACCGCTCGGAGACGCGCAAGCCGCGCCGATCGTCGTGATCGATCGCGCTCGAGGACGACTCCGAGGACGGTGACCACGGTGAGCTCGGCTCGTTGCACGAGGCTGACACACCGAGCACGGTGCACTGCCGCCAGTCGGATGGCCGCGTCCGCGCGGGCGAACTCGACCATGGCGCCGAACCGGCTCGCACTGGCGCTCTTGTCGTGCTGGACCCGGGCTTCCGGGAGCCTCCGGAGCGGATGACCGGCGCGTCGTGCGCGTCGGGAGAGATCGGCGTCCTCGCCGTAGAGGAAGAACTGCTCGTCGAACGGACCGAGCTCGCGCAGGACGTTCGTCGCGGCGTACAACGCGGCACCGGTCAGTTTCTCGGACTCGACGCCGGCGGCGGTCCCGGCGGTCCCGGCGACACTGGCGGACCTCCGGCACCGGAACCGCCAGCGTTTCACGACGCGACCCACGCTGAAGTCCCAGTCGATCGTCGCATCCTGATCGACGTGCCCCGACGTCATCAGAGTCCCGGTGAGGATCGAATCCGCTGCTGCGTGCAGCCCTGCGCGGAAGGCCAAGAGCGCGTCGTCGCCGAGGGCCGCGTCAGGGTTCAGGAGCAGGACCTCAGACGTCTGGACGTTCCGCAGCGCACCGTTGACCGCACGGCCGAATCCGATGTTCTCGCCCTCGCCGAGAAGCGTCATCGGCAGGTTCCGAGACCCGAGATCCGGTAGCCCACCGCCGTTGTCGACGAACACGAGATGCGCCTGGACGCCGGCTCGTCGAGCAGCCACTTCGATCGACTGCACGCAGCGCCGCAACAGCGATGGATCGCTGTGGAACAGCACGATCAACACACTGACGTCACCGGGACGACCGTTCTCGAGGAGCATTCGCCGAAGGTAAAGACGGAGCGCGAGATGTCGTGCAATTTCCAAATGCATGGCGAGTGAGATCACACGCGAGCGGGCAGACTCCGAACTCGGGCGTCGTGCCGCCCGGTATCGTCAGCTCATGCGCTGGAGTCACGTGAACTGGCCGAGCGTCGGGTACGTGTCCCTCGAGGACGTCGACGGCCACCGCGAACACCTCGGTCGACTCGTCCTCGACGCCCCACCGACGGTCGCGGCACTCGCCTCCGTGCAGTGGGACGAGGCCCGCTTCGAGTCGTGGGAGGCGGACGACCAGACCCTCAGCGTCGTGGTCGTCGTCCGGAACGACGAGGTGCTCGACACCCCGGAGGGGCTCTGGCGGCGGTGGAACCACGCCCGCGTCACGCTGCGCTTCCGTGGCGTGACACTCGACCCGTCGGACGCCGGGCCGCTCGATCTGCTCGCCGGTGACGTGCACGTCCTCCGCGGCGAACTCGCGCACGTCGGGCCGGATGGCTGGGAACTCCGCCTGCTGGTCTCCCCCACCGGCGAGCTCGCGATCGTCTTCCAGGACGTCGCCGTCGAGGTCCACAGTGTCGACGAGACCACCTGGACCGACCTGGAGGAGCGGTCCGCTCACGGCTGGCACGGCCCGCTGGCGGACGGCTGGGCCGAGTGGGCCTCCGCCGCGGTGCGGGCCGCCGCACACGGGGACGTCGGCGGCCTGGCGATGGCACTCGACGGCTTCGTCGGCGAGCCGGCCGGACTGGACGAGGTCGACACCCGCTGGGGCTTCGCACCGCTGCACGCCGCCGCGTGGTTCGACCGGCCGGCGACCGCCGAGTTGCTCCTGACCCGCGGTGCCCGGGTGGACCTGCCGGACTCCGAGGGCCGGACGGCGCTGGACCTCGCTCGCGAGCGCGGGTCCGCCCGTGTCGCGACCCTCCTGACCGAGCACGCGGACCCGGACGCGCCGCGGCAGCGACGAGGACCGGTCCAGGACGAGGCACGAGGTACCGACGAGGCACGGGATCCCGACGAGGCACGGGATCCCGACGAGTCACCGGAACACGACGAGTCACCGGAACACGACACCCCGGCCACGTCGACGACGTGACCGGGGTGTCGGTGGTGGGGCGTGCCTCCCGGCCGGCCCCCGCCGCGACTCAGAGCGCGTTCGCCCGCGCGACCTGCCCGTACCAGTGTGCCGACGGCTTCGGTGTGCGCTCGAACGTCTCGCGGTCCCAGGCGACGAGCCCGAACGTCGGCCGGAAGCCGGAGGCCCACTCGTAGTTGTCGAGGAGTGACCAGTGCTGGTAGCCGAGGACGTCGATGCCGTCCTCGATGCAGCGGTGGATGCCCTCGAGCGCGCCCTGCGTGTAGGCGATCCGGCGGGTGTCGTCGGCGGTGGCGATGCCGTTCTCGGTGACCATGACCGGCACGCGGCCGGACAGCTCCCACGCGCTGCGGATGCCGTCGGCGGCGGCCTCCGGGTAGAACTCCCAGCCGGTCAGCGTCGTCTCGACGTCGTCCGCGACGGGCAGCGGGCCGTCGGTGCCGATGAACGTGCGCGTGTAGGCCTGGACACCGACGAAGTCGTCGCCGGCGGACTGCTCCAGGTACCAGTCGTCGCGCGGGTACCCGTACTCGCGGAGCATCTCGGCGGACTCGGGCTGGTCGGTCGGCTTGAACGCCTGGGTCGCGATGGTCCACCCGGTCTGGAGGCCCGACACCTGTCCCAGGACCTCGCGCGACCGCTTGTGGCTGGCCAGCAGCGCGTCGGCGACGCCGAGGTCCGGGTTCGGCAGCCCGTAGGCGACGAGGTTCGCGGCGTCCTCACCACCGGCGAGCATCGCCGCGATGTTCGGCTCGTTGATCGTGCACACGTACCGGACGCCGTCCTGGACGACGGGGAGCGCGGCCTCGGTGTAGCGGGCGAACAGGTCGGCGGCGTCGGGTGCCCGCCAGAAGCCGTCGCGTTCGAACCAGCGCGGCACGGTGAAGTGCATGAGGGTGACGATCGGTTCGATGCCGAACTCGTGGCAGGCCTCGACCATGCGGCGGTAGTGGTCGACCTCCGCGCGGCTGACGGCTCCGCGCTCGGGCTCGATGCGGGACCACTCGATGCTGAACCGGTAGGAGTTCAGCCCGAGGTCGGCCGCGATGCGGATGTCCTCGCGGTAGCGGTGGTAGCTGTCGGCCGCGTCACCGGAGGGTTCGACGATCGTGGTGTCCGGCTCGTGCTCGTGCACCCACCAGTTGCTGTTGACGTTGTTGCCCTCGATCTGGTGGGCGGCCGTGGCGGCGCCCCAGAGGAAGCCGTCGGGGAAGTGCAGCGAAGTGATGATGGTGCCTTTCAGTGGGCGGACGAGTCAGTGCTTGCTCAGGAACGTGTCGAAGACCTCGACGGTTCCGGTGGGGTTCTCGACCTGGGGGCCGTGCCAGCTCTCCGGGATGACGACGTACTCGGCGCCGGTGTCCTCGGCCATGGTCCGTTGCCACGGGATCGGCCAGGCGGTGTCCCACTCCCCGTGCGTGACGAGGACGGGGAGCCTGGTGTCGCGGAGTTCGGCGGAGCTGTCGGTGTGGTCCTCGAGGATGTGCCCGCCGGCGACGACGCTCAGGGGGCTCGTGGCGTCGAAGCGGTCGCGGACCATCCGGACGTCGTCGGGCAGCTCCTCGTCCGGACGGTAGGCCCAGAGCGGGTTCGTCGAGTCGAAGAGCTGGCGGAGGTTGCCGCCGGTGTCGTGCAGGATCGTCAGCTCGGCGACCTTGCGGTAGGGCCAGCCGTACGGCCCGGAGCAGAACTGCACGACGTCGCGGAAGGCGCTCGGGTCCTGGATCGCGGCGGCGCGGACGATCACGCCGCCGAGCGAGTGCCCGATGAGGTGGACGGGCGCGCCGTCGTCGAGCAGTCGGGCGACCCGGACCACGTCGGCGGCTTCCTCGTCGAGCGTGAAGTCCGACGGCGAGGTCGGCGCTGCCGAGTCGGCCTGACCGCGGCGGCTGATCGCCACCGCGGTCCAGCCGGCGTCGCGGAGGAGCGGCATGAACGTGCGCCAGTCCTCCTTCGAGCCGGTGTACCCGGGGACGACGAGGACCGTGCCCTTCGACTCCCCCGTCGGGACCACGCGGTAGGCGGTGAGTCGGCCGACGGGCAGGTCGATGCCGACGACGTCGACGCCCTCGGGTGTGGGCAGGTGGCCGAACGGCGGGACGGTGGGGAACGCGTGCAGGTTCGTCATACTGCATCATCCACCGAGCTCGCAGGCTCGCTCGGCGCTGGGGTCGCACGCCGCTTCGCGACGCCCTCGAGCTCCACCGCGCGGGGGTTCGGCACGGCGTCCAGCAGCGCGACCGTGTAGTCGTCCCGGGGGTTCTGCAGCACCTCGGCCGTGCGACCGCGCTCGACCACCGCGCCGTCGTGGAGCACCATGATGTCGTCGGTGATGAGCCGGGCGCTCAACAGGTCGTGCGTGATGTATAGGAGCGAGACGCCCCACTGCTCGCGCAGGTCCTCGAGGAGCGCGAGCACCCCGGCACGGAGCGTCACGTCGAGCATCGAGACCGGCTCGTCGGCGATGATCACCTGCGGGTCGCTCGCGAGCGCCCGGGCGATCACGACGCGCTGCCGCTGCCCACCGGAGAGCTGGTGCGGGAGCTTCTGCGCGAACTGCTCGACGGGCGTCAGGCCCACGGTCTCGAGGAGCTCGAGCACACGGCGTCGGGCATCGCGACCGCGGAGCCCGGTGTAGTTCACGACCGGACGGGTGAGCGTGTACTCCACCGTGTGCAGCGGGTTGAGCGCCGAGTACGGGTCCTGGAAGACCATCTGCACCTCGGAGCGCAGGTCGCGCATGCCCCGCCGCCCGAGCTTCGCGACGTCGAGGTCACCGAACCGGACGGTGCCGCCCGTCGGCTTCTCGACGCCGGTGAGCAGCTTCGCGATGGTCGACTTGCCCGAGCCCGACTGACCGACGAGCGCGAGGGACTGCCCCGGCTCGAGGGTGAACGACACGTCGCGCACGGCCTGCACCGGCTGCTCGCCACGACGGGGCGCCGGGTACGTCTTGACGAGGTGGTCGACGACGATCGGGTTCCGGGCGGCACTGCGCTCCCGCGACCCGACCGTGGCGTGGGACGTGGTCGCCTCCTGCCGCTTCTCGCCGGCCTCGGCTCGGAGCGAGCGGTCCGGGAAGCCCGGCAGGCTCACGACCGCAGCGCGCGGGTCGGCGTAGTGCGAGAGCAGCATCTGCGTGTACTCGTCCTGCGGGTCGCGCAGGATCTCGCGCGATCCGCCGTCCTCGACGATCCGGCCCTCGTGCATCACGAGGACGCGCTCGGTGGCCTCGAGCACGATGCCGAGGTCGTGGCTGATGAGCACGGCCGTGAAGCCCTCGGCACGCTGCAGCTCGATGATCGTGTCCATCACCGCGTGCTGCACCAGGACGTCGAGCGCCGTGGTCGGCTCGTCGAACACCATGAGCTGCGGTTCGAGGGACAGTGCGAGGGCGATCGACACGCGCTGCCGCATGCCGCCGGACAGTTCGCCGGGGAACCGCGCCAGCATCGAGTCGGGCAGCTTCACCTTGCCGACGAGCTCCTTCATCCGGCTGTCCCAGCGCTCGCGCGGCACGTGGCCGTGCGCCTTGAAGACGTCGATGAAGTGGTTGCGGATCGTCCGCACCGGGTTCAGCGCGTTCATGCCGGACTGCAGCACCATCGCGAAGCCGCCCTGGCGCTGCTGCCGGAGCTCCTCGTCGCCGAGGTCGCGGATGTCGTGGCCGTTGAAGACGATGCTGCCGCCGTTGGTCCGCGCCGGCGGCTTCTGCAGCCGGGTCAGCGCGTAGCCGAGCGTCGACTTGCCGGACCCGGACTCGCCGACCAGGCCGACGAACTCGCCCTTCCGCAGCGAGAACGACACGTGGTCGACCGCCTGGACGGCGGTCTGGCCGGACGACTCGTAGACGACCGACAGGTCGCGGACGTCGAGCAGGACGTCGGTGGCGGATCCGGTGGGACCGTCGGACGGGAGGACCGTGGCGGCGCCGGTACGCGCCTCCAGTCCGTCCTGGGGTGCGGAACGTGAGCCGCTCATGCGGTCGCCTCCTTGCGCTTCGGGCGCGCGCCCTCGCGCAGCCGCGGGTTGGACACGGCGTCGACGCCGAAGTTGATGAGGGTCAGGCTCATCGCCAGGAGGGCGATGCAGAGACCCGGTGCGAACAGCAGGATCCACTGGCCGGTGAGCAGCGCGTTGGAGTTCTGCGCCCAGTAGAGGATCGTGCCCCAGCTGACGATCGAGGAGTCGCCGAGGCCGAGGAACTCGAGGCCGGCCTCCGCCAGGATCGCGCTCGTCGCGGCACCGAAGAAGCTGCCGACGATCAGGCTCGTCATGTTCGGCAGGATCTCGCGGAACACGATGCGGGTCGCGCCCTCGCCGGAGAACTGGGCGGCGGTGACGAAGTCACGACCGCGGAGGGACTGCGTCTGACTGCGCAGGACGCGCGCGCCCCAGGCCCAGCCGGTGACGACGATCACCGCGATGATGACCGCGATCCCGCCGTTCTGCAGGTAGGCCGCGATGACGATCATGAGCGGCAGGCCCGGGATCACCAGGAACAGGTTCACGACGAAGCCGATGACCTCGGCGATCCAGCCGCGGACGTAGCCCCAGCTGAGGCCGATCGCGACGGCGACGAGCGTGGACAGGATGCCCGCGACCGCGCCGACCATCACCGAGATGCGGGCGCCGTAGATGAGCTGGGACAGGACGTCCTCGCCGGCGGCGGTGGTGCCCATCCAGTGGTCGGGCGTCGCGTCGGCGGACCGGGCGAAACCGTTCTGGCTGGCGCCGTACGGGGCGAGGAGCGGTGCCAGGATCGCCACGAGGACGAACACGGCCAGGATGACGATGCCGATCCGGGCCTTGGTGTTGGACCAGACGACGCCGAACTGGCGGGCGGCGGACCGGAGCTTGGACGGGGCCTGCTGTTCGGGTTCTTGCGTGCGTACTGCGATCGTGGTCATCGGCGCGTCCTCGGGTCCAGGACGCCGTACAGCACGTCCACGATGAAGTTGGCGATGAGCACCGACACGGTGATCATCAGGAAGAGCGCCTGCATGAGCGGGTAGTCCTGCCCGATGACGGCGTTGAACAGCAGGTAGCCGATGCCCGGGTACCCGAACACCTGCTCGACGAGCACCGAGCCACCGACCACACCGCCGAGGGCCAGGCCGAAGCCGGTCAGGTTCGGCAGGATCGCGTTGCGGGCGGCGTAGCGGATGGCCACGGTGCGACCGCGCAGGCCGTTCGCCTCGGCGAAGGTGACGTAGTCGTCGCCGAGCGTGTTGATCATCGCGTTGCGCATGCCGATGATCCAGCCGCCGAGGCTCGTCACCAGGATCGTGACCGCCGGCAGGACCGCGTGTTGCAGGGCATCACCCACGAAGGCTCCGGAGAAGCCCGGGGTGGTCGTCGCCGAGTACGCGCCGGTGGTCGGGAACCAGTGCAGGACGTAGCCGAGGAAGAACAGCAGGAGCAGCGCCGTCCAGAAGTACGGGAACGTCGACATGAACGAGCCGGACAGGGTGGGGAGCGAGTCGAGCCAGGTGCCGCGCTTCCAGGCGGCGCCGACACCGATCAGGGTGCCGAGGACGAACGCCAGGATCGTCACGACGCCGACCAGGATCAGCGTGTACGGCAGGGCCTTGCCGACGAGGTCGCCGACCGGCTGCGGGTAGAACGTGTAGCTCGTCCCGAAGTCGAGCGTGATGACCTGGTGCAGGTAGCTGACGTACTGGTCCCACAGGTTGCCGGTCGGGACGCCGAGCTGCGCCTCGATGGCCTTCTTCGTGGCGTCGGTCACCGGACCGTTCTGGCTGAGCTTCGCCAGGGCCGCGTCGCTCGGGCTGCCCGGCATGAGGCGCGGGAGCACGAAGTTCAGCGTGACCGCGGCCCAGAGGGTCAGGACGAAGAGGACGAGTTTCTGCAGGATGTACTTCACTTGGCGTCGTCCTGTTCCTTCAGGATCTCCCGGCCGGCGGCGCTGTCACGCAGTCGCAGCTTCGTGAAGATCAGCAGCGGCGCCGAGTCGTAGTTCTGCGGGGCCATGTAGGGGTCCTTCGCGCTCGGCCACCCGACGAACTTGCCGGTGTTGAACAGGCCCCAGAGTCCGCCGTGGTACATGCCGATCACCGGCAGCTGGTCGTACACGATGGTCTGCAGCTGGTCGAGGATCTGCTGCTGGCGGGCGGTGTCGGTCGTCGCCTTGTACTCGTCGAGCAGGCGCTGGGTGGCCGGGTCCCGGTACCGCTCGTAGTTGTTCACCGTGGGCTTGCCGACGGGCTGGTAGAACTCGGTCGACATCAGCGAGTTGAACGCCTGGTACACGTCGCCGTTGCCCATGCCGCCCATCGCCATGTCGAAGTCGCCGTTGTTGATCGCCTGCTGGTACCCGGCGGGCTGCGGCGCCTTGATGGTGACGGAGACGCCGATGGCGGTGAGGTCGCGGCGGACCTCCTGCGCGGCTCGGAGCCAGTCCGCGTACCCGTTCGCCGTGGTGATCGTGATGGCGAGCTGCTTGCCGTCCTTGACGATCTTGCCGCCCTGCTCGACCCACCCGGACTTCGCGAACGACGCCTTCGCGGCGGCGACGTCCTGCGTGACCATGCCCTTGTCGGGGATGTCCGGGTTGGCGTACCGCTCCTGGTTCGGCAGGATCAGGCCGGTCTGGGCCGCGGCGCTGAGGTTGCCCTCGGTGGCGGTCTCGGCGATGTCGTCGCGGTCGAGGGCGAGCGAGATGCCCCGGCGGACGTTGACGTCGTCGTACGGCGCCTTCGTCAGGTTCGGGATGAGACCGATCACGCCCCCCGGCGGGAACCACCACGTGTTGGTGCGGGACGCGGCGCCCCAGGTGCCCTTGACGTCGGAGATGAACGAGTACGACCAGTCGTAGCCGCGCGTGACGGTGTCGAGCTGCGTGTTCGTCGCCGGCAGGATGAGGTGCTTGATCGCGATCTTGCCCGCCTGCCAGTACCGACGGTTCTTGTCCATCGAGTACTGCTGGTCGGTGTAGTTGCCGAGGACGAACGGGCCGGTACCCACCGGGTTCGGGTCCCGCCACGTCGTCGGGTCCTTGACCTTCCCCCAGTGCTGCTCGCCGAGGATGTAGGTCTGGCCGATGATCGTCAGGCTCGGGACGTCGTCGGACTTCAGGTGGAAGACGACGTGGTCGCCCTGCTGCTCGATGGTGTCGATGTGCTGCCAGGCACCCTTGACGTCCATCGCGGGGAACTTCTTCAGCAGGTCGAACGTGAAGACGACGTCCTTCGCCGTGAACGGGTCACCGTTCGACCACTCGACGCCGCTGCGGATCGTCATGTCGATCGTCTTGGCGTCCGGCTGCTCCCACGAGCTGGCGAGCCACGGGTTCCGCTTGCCGTCGAGGGGGTTCACCTCGATGAGGGGCTCGTACATCCACTTCGAGGCCGTGCGGGCGTTCGTGATGTACGGGTTGAAGTTGCGGTCGAACAGCGGGTTGCCGTGGTCCGCGTTGATGAGCATCGTGTCCTTGCCGATGCTCGGGTCCGGTTGGGACCGGACCTGGATGCTGCAGCCGGACGCCGCGAGGGCCACGACCGCGATGCCGGCGAGGGCAACGGCGAGGCGCGTGCGCCGGGCGTGCCGCGGGGTGCGCCGCGGAGTGCGCCGCGGAGTGCGCCGCGGGGTGCGCTGTGGGGGAAGCGTCATTGCTCGGTCGACCTCCGTGTCGAGTGGGTACGAGGAGCAATGTATGCGCTTACATCGCTGGGCGCAAGTCATCGGTTCCGGCGCGTGGTGCGTCAGATCGACGGCGGGCAGCTCTCGCGCAGGAGCACCTCGACGGGCAGCCGGACGGCCCGCGGCGGACCGTCACGGCGGTCCAGTCGGTCGACGATCGCCCGGACGGCTGCGCGGCCGAGGTCCCCCATCGGCTGGTGCACCGTCGTCAGCCGCGGCACCGAGTACCGCCCGGCGTCGATGCCGTCGAACCCCGTCACCACGACGTCGTCCGGCACCCGGAGCCCGCGCGCCAGGACCGCGTCGAGCACGCCGAGCGCCGACTGGTCGTTCGAGCAGACGATCGCCCGCGGCACCCGCTCGTCCAACAGGGTGCGGGCGAGCTCGCGGGCCCGGATCCGACCGAAGTCGCCGTGCACGGTCCGGACCGCGGCCGACGCCAGGCCGTGGTCCTCGAGCGCACGCTTGAACCCGGCGGTGCGCTCCTGGTCGTCCGGGGAGTCGACGGGCCCGGCGACGTAGGCGATCGACCGGATGCCGAGCCGACCGATGACGTGGGCGGCGAGGGTCCGCATGCCCGCGGCGTTGTCGACGCTGATCGAGTCGAAGCCGCGCGAGCGCCGGTCGTCGGCGAGCACCACCACCGGGATCCGGCGGGCGACGTGTTCGAGCAGCTCGTCCGGCACGGTCTGCGCCAGGACCGCCAACCCGTCGACCCGGCCGGCGACGTCGTTCACGATGACGTCCCGCGACGGACCACGACCGGCCGCGACCATGAGCGCCAGGCCGCGCTGCCAGGCCTCGGTCTCGGCGCCCCGCAGGACCTCGTCGAAGTACAGGTTCGAGGACGTCGGCTGGGTCACGTGCCGACGGTCGTCGACGATGCGGACGCCCCCGTCGGTGACGACGTCCGGCCGTTCGTCCGGCACGACGTCGAACCCCGGCAGCAGCAGCCCCACCACGCCGGTCCGTCGTCCGGCCAGGGCGCGGGCGTTGCCGGACGGGACGTAGCCGAGGGAGCGGATCGCGGCCTGCACGCGGTCTCGTGTGCCCTCGCGGACGGCGTCAGGGGTGCGGAGGACGCGCGAGACGGTCGCGATCGAGACGCCCGCGGCCGAGGCGACGTCGTAGACCGTGGGAGGTGCGGTGCCCTGCGTGGTCACGCCGTGCCTCCCATCGCGGTCCGAGCCGCGGGCGGCCTGCCCGGCGACGCCGACCATCCTAGGCAGCGTCGGTTCTGCACAGGTCCACGGCGGGGTCTTGCGCGCCGGGGCGCGCAGGACGACACTGGCCCGACCAACCGGGACTGGCCGGGCGATCGGTCAGCCGGATCAGCAGGGCCTGCCCTGTCGGCAGGTCCTGCACACCAGCAGTGGGAAGGACGATCAGATGTCACAGTCGACTCCGTCCGGACGCAGGGACGCGTACCGGCTCTCCACCGACGAGGCCGAGGTGCGCGACGCACTCCTCGACCACGACCACGACTCGCACCTGTCGTGGGTGACCGCCCAGCTCGACGGGACGGAGGAGCGTCCGCTCGTCGAGTAGCGAGCGCACGCCAGCAGCCGGTCAGGCGCCGGCGGCCAGCCCGTCAGGCGCCGGCGGCCAGCCCGTCAGGCGCCGGCGGCCAGCCGCTCCGGCGCGCCGACGATCGCCATGCCCGCGCCGCGGAGCCGACGCCGCTCCTGGGCGATGAAGCCCAGCAGCCGGTCGTTGGTGCCCGCGACGTGGGCGGCGACCAGTTCCGCCGCGCGGTCGGCGTCGCCCTGCTGGACAGCGTCGAGGATGTCGCTGTGCTCCTGCCACGCGGCGTCGCGGGCCTCGGGCGTGCGGACCTCGATCCACCGCGTGCGCTCGAGTCGGGTCAGGGCGTCGGCCACCGCGTCGGTGACGAACCGGTTGCCGCCGAGGGCTGCCAGATCCAGGTGGAACGTCGACCCCATCGTGATGCCGGCCTGCTGGTCCGGCGTCGGACGGAGGGCATCGAGGTGCCCACGGACCTCGGCGAGCGCCTCCGGCTGCGCACGGGCCACGGCGAGCCGGGCGGCGGCGGGTTCGAGGACGCCGCGGAGTTCGGCGAGCGAGGCGATCTCGTCGAGGTCGATCGGGGTGACCGTCCACGAACGCCCCTCGTGCAGGATGAGCCCCTCGCGTTCCAAGCGCGACAGGGCCGCACGGACGGGGGTGCGCGAGGCGTGGAAACGCGCTTCGAGCCCGCGCTCCGAGATGCGTTCCCCGGGCGCGATGTCGAGCGTCAGGATCGCGGCGCGGAGGTTGTCGTAGAGCTGGGCCGTCTGCGACACGGGTGCTGCGTCGGTCGGTTCGGTCACGGGCATCCAGCGTAGTGCCGTCCGACGCGTGTTGGTATACCGTTCCGGTACACCAGCCGAGTCGAGACGGGGAGCGCGTGGTCCGGACACCTGCACGCGCCTGGGTGGTGCTCGCGCTGGGTGTCCTGGCGCAGACCGCCGGGACCCTCGTCGTGACGGCGCCGGCCCTGCTCATCCCGTACCTGCACGCGAACGGCCTGTCGCTCGCGCAGGCCGGACTGCTCGCCTCGGCCCCGACGGCGGGCATGGTCCTGACGCTCATCGCCTGGGGCGCCGTGACGGACCGGATCGGCGAGCGGGTCGTGATCGCGGGCGGACTGGTGCTCACCACCCTCGCGGTCGCCGGCGCGTGGCTGGCCGGCGACGACACCGTGCTGCTCGGGGTCGCGTTCCTGGCGGCGGGCATGACCAGCGCCTCGACGAACGCGGCGAGCGGCCGGGTGGTCGTCGGCTGGTTCCCCAAGGAGCGGCGCGGCCTGGCGATGGGGATCCGTCAGATGTCGCAGCCGCTCGGGGTGACCCTGGCGGCCGTCACGGTCCCGCAGCTCGCCGAGGCGTCGGGCATCCGCAGCGCGCTGGTGCTGCCGGTGCTGCTGTGTGCGGTGCTCGCGGTGGCGTGTGCGTTCGGGATCGCCGACCCGCCGCGACCGACGCGGAAGCGCTCCCCCACCGCCGGCACGTCGAACCCGACCAACGTGACCAGCACGACCGGCGGGACCCCGAACCCCTACCGCGCGTCCGGCTTCCTCTGGCGGATCCACGCGGTCTCGATCCTGCTCGTGGTGCCGCAGTTCACCCTGTCGACGTACGGACTGGTCTGGCTCGTCACCCTCGGCTGGTCGACGTCCGCCGCCGGGCTGCTGGTCGGGGCCGCCCAGTTCGTCGGCGCGATCGGCCGGATCCTGGTGGGCTCGTGGAGCGACCACGTCGGCTCCCGGGTCGGGCCGCTGCGGGTGGTCGCCGTGTCGGCCACCGTGGTGATGGCGGTGCTGGCCCTGGTCGACGTCGCGCACCTGCCCGCGGCCGCGGTGGTGCTCGTCGTGGCGACGAGCGTCACGGTCGCCGACAACGGTCTGGCGTACACGTCGGTCGCCGAGGCCGCCGGTCCCTCGTGGTCCGGCCGGGCCCTGGGCGCGCAGAACACCGGGCAGTTCATCGCGGCGAGCGCCGTCGGCCCGGGCATCGGAGCACTGGTCGGGCTGGTCGGGTTCGCCGGGTCGTTCCTGCTCGTCGCGGCACTGCCGGTGCTGGCGCTGCCGCTCGTCCCCCGGGCAGACCGCTCCCACGACTGACATGCTAGATTCAAAGTATGAGTCTGCCTCGGTACCAAACGATCCAGGGTCTCCGCTTCGTCGCCGCACTCGGAGTGGTGGTCGGGCATTCAGCCTTCTACGCGCGCGAGCGTCTCGGGTCCCCCGCTCCGACGTTGGACTTCCTGGGCGCGATGGGTGTCGGTCTGTTCTTCGCCATCAGCGGCTTCATCATGACGAGGATCCACGACGAGGACCCAGACCAGGACTGGCGACGTTTCATCCGGCGCCGTGTCGCACGGGTGATCCCGATGTACTGGATCATGACGACCTTCAAGCTCGCGACCATCCTCGTGGCTGCTGACGTCGTCATCACAGCGGCTGTCGATCCGGTGGCCGTCGTCCGTTCGTACCTGCTCCTCCCGAGCTTCAACGAGCTCGGACACATCGAGCCGCTGTGGACCGTCGGCTGGACACTCATGTTCGAGATGATGTTCTACCTCCTCGTCGCGGTTGCCATGGCGGCCCGCGTCGACCCGGTGGTCCTCGCCGCGCCGGTCCTCACCGCCCTCGCCATCGCATCGGTCGCGCGTGCTGAGAACGGGTCCGCGTCGCCGTCCGGCTCGCTACCGGACAGCGCATCGGAATGGTGGTTCTACGCCGACCCCGTGGTCCTGTACTTCCTGGCCGGCATGGCCATCGCCCGTGCCGCCCGACGTCGTTCTCGCGCCTCGATGGTCATCGCGGTGGCGGCGGTCTTCGCCCTGGCAGTCCTCTCCGGACTGCTGGCCCGCGCAGAACCGGTGATGCACGGACTCGTGTTCGCCGCGCTCGTCGGCATCCTCGGCATCGCCGTCGGGTCGGAAGGGGTGTTGGGCGCGCGCGTCCCGCGTTGGATCGTCGTCTCGGGTACAGCCTCGTACTCTCTGTACCTCACCCATCCGATCGTCGCGCAGATCGTTCCGGAGACGCTCGCACGGCTCGGGGCGGTGGATCTCCCATGGGCGGTGGTCGTGGCCGGATCGACGGTCGTGGCTGCGCTGGCGGCTCCGCTGGTCCACCGCTGCGCCGAGGCTCCGCTCACCCGCCTCGTACAGCATCCGCGTGCTGGCCGCCGCGTGAGTCGGCATCGGGCAGGGTGACGCGGAGCATGCTCTGACGCGCGCACGTTCAGGTGCCGGGGACCGCCGGTCCGGTCCGCCAGCGGAGCAGCGCCGCGGCCGGAGCGCCACCGGGCAGGGCGGCGGTGTTGGCGTACACGACCTCCGCGTCGGTGAGGAGCGCGGCCCGCACCAGACCGACCGCCGCCGGGACGGCGCCGAGCACCGTCGCGCCGAGCGCCTGCTCCGGGGCGGTCGCGATCCAGGGTGCCGCGTCGAGCGCCAGGACGGTGCGGTCGGCGAACCCGGCGGGATCGAGGACCACGACCGCGGGCTGCGCCTGCTGCAGGGCCTCGACCACGGGGCCGAGGCCGGCCGCGACCTCGCCGTCCCCGCGGCCCTCGTGGGTGCGGAGCAGGTCCTCGACATCGTGCCGGCGCTGGGCGACGACGCGAGCCAGGGCGATGTCGACGTGCTCGCGGACGCCGTCCTCCGAGGCGTCCGCGGCGCGCGGGTCGATCGGCACCTCGGACAGGAGCGGTGCGGTGGCCTTCGTCTTCGACAGCTCGGCGATGAGCAGCTGACGGGCGCGGATGTCCCCGGCGACGATGACGAGCCGGGGCGACAGGCGGTCGACGGCGTCCTGCACGGCCGCGGCGACCTCGGACTCGTTCTGCCGCCAGAGCTCCTCGGTGTGGTGCTGCCAGCGCAGGTGCGCCCAGCCGCCACCCTGGAACTTGTGGAGGGTGTCGGTCCGGCCCTGCACCTGCTGCTCTTCGCGCTGGTCCGGGTGGTCGGCGTGCCCGAGCCGGTAGGCCCGGTACCCGCCACCGCCGCGCCCGACCTCGACGACCAGGAACGGGACGTCGAGCGGCCGGTGTGCCAGCAGCGGCACGAGGTCCGGGACGGCACCGTGGCCGACGGACTCCGGCCCGTGCATGTGGCCCGGGAGCACCTCGCTCATGACGAGCTCGCCGTCGTGGACGAGCACGTACCGGTTGACCGGCGCGGGGACGCCCGGGGTCTCCTCGAGTTCGGCCGTCACGGTGTCGATGACGGCAGCGTCGGCGCCGGCGGCCCGGAGGGTGTCCTCGGCCTTCCGGCGCTGCAGGGCCGCGAGGTGCTGCGGGTCCTCGCGGTCCCCGGAGGCGTCGACGTAGGCCCAGGTCCACGTCCCGCCGCCGGCGAGCCGGGCCCCGAGTGCGCGGCCGTCCTCGGTGGTCTCATGCTTCGTGGTCGGCATCGTCGCCTCCCGTCGTCGTGGTGGTGCTGAGGTCCGGCGTCTCCGGGGTGGCGTCGGGAGCGGCGGCGTTCGACGCGGTGACGTCGTCCGCCCCGTCGTCGGCACCGGCGGTGGTGGTCGAGTACACGGTGGCGTCGGCACCGTCGCCGCTGCCGTCCGGCGTCTCGGCAGCCACGCCGGCCGGGTCGTCCGCCGCGTCGACGTCGGTCGTGTCGTCGACGAGCGCACCCTCGAGGTCGCCGGCGTACCCGGAGGCCCGCACGGTCTCGGCGTCGTCGGTGTCGTCGGGCACGGGCTCGGACTGCCGGAACTCCTCGACGTGGGCGTTGCTGCCGTGTCCCTGGACGATGCTCTGCGCCTCGTGCGCGAGCTGGTCGTCGAGCTCCGGGTTGTGGGTGGTGTTCCCGCGTTCGATCATCGTTGCTCCTCTCGTGGGCATCCCACGGTCCGCGAGGGTCCCTGACCCCGTTCGCAGGTGCCGCGCCCTCCGGCCGGGTCACGAATCCGGCACGAATCCCCACCGTCGTTCGGTTCTGTGGTTGGGTGTCGTGCAACCCCGATCCGACGACGAACCGGAGGTGCACGGCAATGACGCCATCACCAACACCACTGTCCAGACGATCCCTGCTGGGATTCGGCATCGGCACGGCGGCAGCAGGTCTGCTCGCCGGGTGCGCGGTGCCGGGCTCGACCAACGTGAACCGGTCGGCGCTGGTGCCGGCCGCCGCACGTGGGGAAACGGTCCAGATCACCTACTGGGCCTGGCTCAAGGACCTGCAGAAGGTGTGCGACGTGTGGAACGCCTCGCACCCGCACATCCAGGTCACCGCGAACTGGATCCCCGGCGGCACCGCCGGCGGGTACCAGAAGATGTACTCCGCGCTCGCGGCCGGCGGCGGCCCCGACATCGGCCAGGTCGAGCTCCGGCAGATCCCCGAGTTCATGCTCGCGAACGGCCTGGTCGACCTGGCCCGGTACGGCGCGAAGGACTTCCAGTCGGAGTACGACGAGGCCGCCTGGGCCCAGGTCGAGTTCGTCGACGGCGTCTACGGCATCCCGCAGGACACCGGCCCGATGGGCTTCTACTACCAGACCGCGATCCTGGAGCAGGCCGGCGGCGAACCCCCGACCACGTGGGACGAGTGGAAGGTGCTGGCCGACAAGGTCCGGAAGACCGGCAAGCGGAACTTCCTCGAGGTGTTCCCGGTCGCCGACGCCTCGCCCTTCGCCGCCTACGCCCAGCAGGCCGGCGCCCGCTGGTTCCAGGTCGACGGGGACGAGTGGGTCGTCGACATGACCGACGACGCCACGATGCGGGTCGCCGACTTCTTCGACGGCTGCATCGACGACGACCTGGTCGACACCAGCGCCGGTGCGTACTCCCCCGGCTGGTACGCGGCCTGCGCCAGCGGTCGGATCGCCGCGGTGACGAGTGCCAGCTGGGGTGACGCGCTGATCGAGTCGATCCAGGGCGGCAAGGGCAAGTGGAAGGTCGCACCGATGCAGAAGTGGGACGCGTCCGGGTTCGGTTCGAGTGCGATCGGCGGGTCCAGCGCCGCGGTCCTGGCGAACGCGAAGCACCCCGCGGAAGCGCTCGAGTTCATCACCTGGATGACCACCTCGAAGGAAGGGGTGGACGCGATGATCAAGTACTGCGGCATCGGCTGGTCCCCCGCGAAGGACTACATCGGCGCCCAGCGCGAGCAGCCGTCGGAGTGGTTCTCCGGCCAGAACTACAACGAAGAGGTCTTCGCCCCCGCCGCGAAGGAGCAGAACATCGACTGGTCGTGGTCGCCGGTGACGCAGTCGGCCTTCACGTCGCTGCAGGACCAGTTCCGCCGCAAGATCACCGGCAAGCTGAAACTCTCCGACGCCGTCGAACTCGCCCAGACCGAGATCGTGCAGTCGTTCCGGGAAAAGGGCCTCAGCGTCAGGACGGCACGATGACCACGCAGCAGACACCCCCCGCCTTCCGCACGAGCACCAAGGCCACCCGCGCGCAGAAGCGTGCCCCGTGGATGCTGCTCGCACCGTTCCTGGCGCTCTTCGCGCTGACGTTCGTCATCCCGATCATCAGCGCGCTGTTCCAGAGCTTCACCACCGTCGACCGGAAGGGCCTGTTCGGCGAGGACGGCGTCACCGGCCGGTTCGCCGGCTTCGACAACTACGTCACGGCGCTGAACGACAACGGCTTCGTCGCCTCGATCGGCCGGATGCTGCTGTTCGGCATCGTCCAGGTGCCTGTGATGATCATCGCCTGCACGATCCTGGCGCTGCTGCTCGAGTCGGCGAGCGCCCGCTGGCCGGGCTTCTTCCGGGCCATCTACTTCATGCCGTACGGCGTCCCCGGCGTCATCGCGACGATCCTCTGGTCGTTCCTGTACGTCCCCGGGCTGTCCCCGATCGTGTCACTGCTGCAGTCGATGGGGCTGCAGCCGGACTTCCTCGGCGCGAACAGCGTGCTCTGGTCGATCGCGAACATCGTCACGTGGACCTACACCGGCTACAACATGCTGATCATCGTCGCGCAGCTGAAGTCGATCCCCGGCGAGGTCTACGAGGCCGCGAAGATGGACGGCGCCGGCCCGTTCCAGGTCGCGTGGCGGATCCAGATCCCGCTCATCGCGCCGGCCCTGGTGCTGACGACGGTGTTCTCGATCATCGGCACACTGCAGCTCTTCGCCGAGCCGCAGATCCTGTCGACGGTCGCCCCCGCCATCGACACCGAGTACACGCCGAACTACGCCGCGTACACGAACGCGTTCGCCTTCAACGAGTACGGCGTCGCGAGCGCGCAGGCCGTGATCATCGCGTTGGCCGCGTTCATCCTGTCGTTCACGTTCCTGGCGCTGACGAACCGGCGGCCGAAGGACGAGCGCGACCAGCGCAAGCGGGCCCGCAAGGGCGGCCTGGAGGCTCGGCGCGCGCTCGAGACGCGTGTCCCCGCCCGCCAGGCGATCACCAACCAAGCCGACCCGGGCCTCCCGTCCGGTCGTGTCGCGACCACGGAAGGGACTGAACGATGAGCGGCGAGACGATCCAGGCACCCGTGACCCGTCAGGCGGGCGAGCCCGTCGACACCACGTCCATCTCCGCCCACCAACGGAGGAAACTCGACCGCTCGCCGCGGTCCCAGATCGTGGTGACCGGGATCCTGGTCGTCGTCGCGCTGTACTTCCTGGTGCCGCTGTACTGGGTCGTGATCGCCGCGACGAAGACGACCGGCGCCCTGTTCGCCACGAACGGGTTCTGGTTCGGCGGTGACTTCGCCCTGTTCAGCAACATCCAGGCGGTGTTCACCTACGACGGCGGCATCTTCGTCCGCTGGATCGCGAACAGCGTCCTGTACTCCGGCGTCGGCGCGGTCCTGGCGACCTACTTCGCCGCGGCCGGCGGGTACGCCCTGGCGAAGTACGAGTTCCGCGGCCGGCAGCTCGTGTTCGGCACGATCCTCGGCGGCGTCCTCGTCCCCGGCACGGCGACCGCACTGCCGCTGTTCCTGCTGTTCTCGACGATGGGCCTGACCGACACGTACTGGAGCGTGCTCATCCCGAGCCTGGTCTCGCCGTTCGGGCTGTTCCTGTGCCGGGTCTACGCCTCGGCGTCGATCGACACGGCGCTGATGGAGTCCGCACGGCTCGACGGGGCGAGTGAACTGCGGATCTTCCACACCATCGCGCTGCGCCAGCTGACACCCGCGCTCGTCACCGTGTTCCTGTTCCAGCTCGTCGGGATCTGGAACAACTTCTTCCTGCCGCTCATCATGCTGGCAGACCAGAAGCTGTACCCGATCACACTGGGACTGAACAACTGGCGAGCCCAGGTGGACCGGTTGCCCGAGTTCTACCAGCTCACCACGGGTGGGGTGCTCGTCTCGGTCATCCCGCTCGTCATCGCCATCATCGTCCTGCAGCGCTTCTGGCGCGGGGGCCTCACGGAAGGATCGGTCAAGGGTTGACCTCTGCCGCACTCGACGACCTGCACTCGACCACACCGGGATCGGCATCGCGCCGGGCACCACGTGCCTGGTTGCACACCGACGCTCCGTCACTGTCGCTCAACGGCGACTGGGACTTCCGGTGGTCCCCGGTGGCGGACGCCCCCGGGTTCGAGGACCCGGACGGGTGGGGGTCGCTCCCGGTGCCGTCGCACTGGGTCCTGCACGGTCACGGTGCGCCGAGCTACACCAACGTGCAGTACCCCTTCCCGGTCGACCCGCCGCACCCGCCGGACGAGAACCCGACCGGCGACCACCGTCGGACCTTCACGCTGCCGGACTCGTTCGACGGGGCCGCACGGGTGCTGCTCCGCTTCGACGGGGTGGAGTCCCACTACCGGGTGTGGGTGAACGGGGAGCTCGTCGGGTGGTCGACCGGGTCCCGGCTCGCCACCGAGTTCGACGTGACGTCGCTGCTCCGGCCGGGGTCGAACGAGCTGCGGGTCCGCGTGCACCAGTGGTCGGCGGCCTCGTACCTGGAGGACCAGGACCAGTGGTGGCTGCCCGGGATCTTCCGGGACGTCACCCTGCTCGCCCGCCCGGCCGCCCCGATCGACGACGTGTTCGTCCGCGCCGGGTGGACCGCGACGCTCGGCGACGCGGCCTCCGCCGGCACCGCTGCGTCGGGCCGGCCGTCGACCGGGACGGGCACGATCTCGGTGCCGACGCTCGACGCGGTGTTCCCGGTGCGCTTCGCGGTCCCGGAGCTCGGCGTGTCCGTGGTCTGGGACTCCGCGGAGGACGTCGCCCCGATCGCGGTCGAGGGCGTCGAGCCGTGGAGCGCGGAGCTGCCGCGGCTGTACGACGCGACGCTGACGTCGGGCAGCGGCGCTGCCGGCGGCGGTGCTGCCGGGGAGACGGTGTCGCTCCGCCTGGGGTTCCGGACCGTGCAGATCGTCGGCGACCGGTTCCTGGTCAACGGCGAGCGCGTCGTGTTCCACGGCGTCAACCGGCACGAGACGCACCCCGTGCGCGGCCGGGTGTTCGACGAGGCCCACGCCCGCGCCGACATGGCGCTCATGAAGCGGTCGAACGTCAACGCGATCCGCACCTCGCACTACCCGCCGCACCCGCGCGTGCTCGACCTGGCCGACGAACTCGGCTTCTGGGTGATCCTGGAGTGCGACCTCGAGACGCACGGCTTCGAGTTCCAGGGCTGGCAGGGCAACCCCTCCGACGACCCCGCATGGGAGGACGCGTACCTCGACCGCATCGCCCGCACCGTCGAGCGCGACAAGAACCACCCGTCGATCGTGATGTGGTCGCTCGGCAACGAGTCCGGCACCGGCCGGAACCTCGCGGCGATGTCCCAGTGGGTGCACGCCCGCGACCCTGAGCGCCCGGTGCACTACGAGGGCGACTACACGGGCGAGTACACCGACGTGTACTCGCGGATGTACCCGACGCTGCAGGAGACCGAGTCGATCGGCGGCGGTCCGGCCACTCCCCTGCTCGGCTGCGGTCCCGCCGAGGCAGCACGGCAGCGGTCGAAGCCGTTCCTGCACTGCGAGTACGTGCACGCGATGGGCAACGGCCCCGGGCAGATCGCCGAGTACGAGGCCCTGGTCGACCGGTACCCGCGGCTGCACGGCGGCTTCGTGTGGGAGTGGCGCGACCACGGACTCCTGGCCCACACGCCCGACGGCACCCCGTACCACGCGTACGGCGGCGACTTCCACGAGGTCGTCCACGACGGCAACTTCGTGATGGACGGCCTGGTGCTGCCGGACGACACCCCGACGCCCGGGCTCGCCGAGTTCGCCGCCGTCGTCGCCCCGGTGCGTCTGTCCGTCTCGCCGCTCGGCGGGTCGAGCATCGCCGGCGGCGGGACCGTCCTGGTCGAGAACCGGTACCACTCGGCCTCGACCGCGGGACTGCGGTTCTGCTGGACCCTCAGCCGGAACGGCGTCGTCGAGGCGTCCGGACGGTTCGCGCCCGGGATCGTCGCCGCGCGGCAGTCCGCCACGGTGCCGGTGCCCGACGAGGTGCTCGCGGCAGCGCGGGCGGATGCGGACGCCCTGGCGCCGGGCGACGAGCTGTGGCTCGACGTCGTCGCGGAGCTCGCCGGGCCCACCGCCTGGGCGGACACCGGGCACGTGGTCGCACGCACCCAGACGCTCGTGGCGAGCCGGGCGGCGGAGGTGGTGCGGGCCTCCCGAGTGGGGTGGCAGGGCGACCATCTCGGTGACGCGACGTTCACGGCACGCGGTGACCTGGCGACGCTCAAGGGCCACGCGGTGGCCGGGCCCCGTCTCGAGCTGTGGCGGGCGCCGACGGACAACGACCGTGGCGCCTCGCAGGGCGGGTACGAGACCGCCGATCCGGAGCTGACACTCGGTGTCGGCGACCCGACGGCGGCCTCGTCGGCGTCGAAGTGGGAGGCCCGTGGTCTCGACCGGCTGACCCACCGGCTGGTGTCCGTGGACCGGACCGACGACGGACTCGTGCAGCGGGTCCGGGTCGGGGCGGCGAACAGCGGGGCCGGGGTCGAGGTCACCCACCGGTGGACCCTGACCGACGCCGGACTGCTGCTGCGGACCGACGCCGTGCCGTTCTGCGGCTGGGACGTCACCTGGCCGCGGGTCGGCGTCCGGATCGACCTGCCCGCCGCGCTGCTGTCCGAGACGGCCTCGTGGTTCGGGACCGGGCCGGACGAGTCGTACGCGGACTCGTCGCACGCGGCCCGCGTCGGACGGTTCGAGGCTCCGGTCTCGGCGATGACCACGCGCTACTCGATGCCGCAGGAGACCGGGCACCGTCCCTCGCTGCGGTCGCTGACGGTGGGGCCCTTCACGGTCACGACCGTGCCGGCGCCGGGCTCGGGGCACCGCGCCGGGTTCACCCTGACGCCGTGGACCGCGCAGCAGGTCGGGCGTGCCGGGCACCCGCACGAGCTGCCCGAGCCGGACGCGCTGTACCTGTACCTCGACGACGCGCAGCACGGGCTCGGCAGCCGGGCGTGCGGGCTCGACGTCCTGCCGGAGCACCAGCTGTGGCCCAGTGCGCGGAGCTGGAGCGTGCTGCTGGCGTAGCGGCGTGCGCGGGCGGCCGGGCCGGCCGGCCGCCGCCGCCGCTGGCGCCGGCTGCCGCCGCACAACCGAAGCCCGTCCGAACCGGGGGATCCCCCGGTTCGGACGGGCTTCCGTTGTGCGCTTGCGAATCGCGCCGGGCGAGGGCCGCGCCGCGGTGGCGCCGCAGCGGCGCCGCGCGTCAGCCGCGCGCGATGGCCTCGGCGGCCGACGGGTCCGCGCCGTCGAGGAACTGCGTCAGCCGCTCGGCCTCGCCCGGCTCCTCGATCGCCTCGGCCGCCCGACGCAGGGCGAACAGGGAGCGCAGCACGCCCCGGTTCGGCTCGTGCGACCACGGCACCGGCCCGACACCGCGCCACCCGGCCTTGCGCAGGGCATCGAGGCCGCGGTGGTACCCGACGCGGGCGTACGCGTAGGACTCGACGGTCGCACCGCGCCCCCACGCCTCGTCGGCAAGCAGCGCCCACGCCAGGCTCGACGCCGGATACGACACCACCACGGAGGCGACGGGTGCGTCCGCCGCCAGGGCCGCGTCCACCTCGGGCTCTGCGGCCAGCAGCGTCTCGGGGTTGGTCGAGGGGTTCGGGAGCAGGTTGTCCGGCATGCCCGCCACGCTACTTGAGCAGACTGCTCACTTCAGCGGGTCGTGTCCCCAGTTCATCAGCGAGTACCGCCACCGGGTGTCCTCGACGTCGCCGGAGGGTCGCTGCGACGAGTGCCGCGCCACGTACCCGACGACCTTCCGCATGTGCGAGTAGTCGTCGTCGGTGTACTCGCCCTGCTTCTTCCGCAGGATCCGCACGATGTGCCGCCCGGACTCGTGCCCGGTCGACTCGGACGCGCCGGACGACTTCTGGCCGACCTCCTTCGACTCGTCGGAGTCCAGCCAGTCC
This sequence comes from Curtobacterium sp. CFBP9011, assembly GCF_034045095.1. Taxonomy (NCBI): domain Bacteria; kingdom Bacillati; phylum Actinomycetota; class Actinomycetes; order Micrococcales; family Microbacteriaceae; genus Curtobacterium; species Curtobacterium sp. CFBP9011. The sequence goes on along the minus strand of NZ_JAXCWN010000005.1, from coordinate 9,370 downwards.
TCCAGCTGCGAGGCGGTCATGTTCACCGCGTCGCCGAAGTCGTCCCGGGTCTGCTTCTCGTCGTCAGCCATGTCGGACATCTTGCCCGGCACGCCTGCACGGAGGTCCGGCGCGGTGTACCCGACTGCCACCTCCGGAGTCCCGGGCCGTGCGACCGCTCGGCGAGCGCCCTCAGCCGAGGAGCCGTTGATCGTGCCGCACCATGTCGACCACCATCTCGTCGAAGCGCACCGTGGGCTCCCACTGCAACACCCGGCGGATCTTGCCCGGGTCACCGACCATCCGGTGCGTCTCGTTCGGACGACGGAACTCGGCGTCGGACCGGACGTACCGCTGCCAGTCGGAGATGCCGACCGCGGCGAAGGCGACCTCGACGAACTCTCGGACGCTGTGGGTCTCCCCCGTCGCGACGACGTAGTCGTCCCCCTCGTCAGCCTGCAGCATCAGAGCGATCGCCGCGGCGTAGTCCCGGGCACACCCCCAGTCCCGTTGGACGTCGAGGTCTCCGAGCACGAGTTCGTCCTGCACCCCGGCTGCGATCCTCGCTGCTGAGCTGGTGATCTTCCGGCTGACGAAGTGGTCGGGTCGGCGCTCGGACTCGTGGTTGTAGAGGATCGCGTTCGAAGCGTGCATGCCGGTCAGGCGGTACGCCTGGGTGAGCAGGTGTGCACTCGCCTTCGCGACGCCGTAGGGGTTGACCGGGGCGAGGGGTGACCTCTCGGTCTGCGGCGTGTCGACAGAACGGCCGAACACTTCGGCGGAGGACGCCTGAACGAAGCGGATGGCGGGGTCCACCCGGCGGAGTTCCTGCACGACGTCGAGGAGGTTCGCGACGGCGACACTGTTGACCTGCTGCGTGCGGACCGGTTCCTTCCACGACCGTGCGACCGAACTCAGTGCCGCGAGGTTGACCACGGCGTCGGGCTGTACCTGGCGGAGGACGGTCGCGATGCCGCCATGGCAGCGGAGATCGACGTGGTGGACCGTGACACCGGCGGGCGCGGCCCCCGAACCAGCGGGCTGGATGCCGTGCACCCGCCATCCGCTGGCCTGCAGGACCTCCGCGAGGAAGCTCCCGGTCTGCCCCGCGACCCCGGTGACCAGTGCCGTCCGTGCCGCGGTCATGCGGCCGTTCGCTGCTGCTCGAGGTCGCTGTCGACCATCATCCGGACGAGGTCGGCGAACTGGACCTCGGGCTGCCATCCGAGGACGTCCCGGGCCTTGCTCGAGTCACCGATGAGGAGGTCGACCTCTGCGGGGCGGAAGAACTCCGGGTCCTGCCGGACGTGCTGCTCCCAGTCCGTGATGCCGATGTGCGCGAAGGCCACCTGCAGGAACTCGCGGACCGAGTGCGTCTCGTTCGTGGAGACGACGTAGTCGTCGGGAGTGTCCTGCTGGAGCATCCGCCACATGGCGTCCACGGAGTCGCCGGCGAACCCCCAGTCGCGCTTCGCGTCGAGGTTGCCGAGCGTGAGGCCGTCCTGCAGGCCGAGCGCGATCCGGGCGACACTGGTCGAGATCTTCCGGGTGACGAACTCCGGGCCGCGGAGGGGCGACTCGTGGTTGAAGAGGATCCCGCTCGACGCGTGCATGCCGTACGACTCGCGGTAGTTGACCGTCATGTGGTGCCCGAACGCCTTCGCGACGCCGTACGGCGAGCGCGGCCAGAGGAGTGTGTCTTCGCGCTGTGGGACCTCCTGCACCCGGCCGAACATCTCGGAGCTGGACGCCTGGTAGAAGCGCACCCGCGACGGGTCGGCTCCCGCATGGAGGCGGATCGCTTCGAGCAGGTTCAGCACGCCCATACCGGTGACCTGGCTGGTGAGGTGTGCGTTCTCCCACGAGTAGGCCACGAACGAGATCGCGCCGAGGTTGTAGACCTCGTCCGGCTGCGACCGGTCGAGTGCTCGGAGCAGGGAGGACTGGTCCTGGAGGTCGCCGGTGATGAGGGTGGCTTCCGGCACCCACGCTCGGACGAACGGGACCTTCGGGTTGTTCTGTCCGCGGACGAGACCGAACACCTCGTAGCCCTTGGACACGAGCAGACGAGCGAGGTACATGCCGTCCTGTCCGGTGATCCCCGTGATCAGTGCACGCTGTGACATCGTGGTTCTCCTATGTGAAATGTGATCTTCACCATAGCAGTTGATCGGTCATCGTGGTCCTTGCGCGGCACGACTGCGCGGTCGTACGGTGGGTCGTACCCCGTCGTCACCGCGGGGCCCCGGTGCGGGACGACCGACCGGCGGCACGGGTGGCGGCCACGGGGCCTCCCGACGGGAACGGATCCGGCATTGCGCGAGACCACCGGCACTGCGCCACAGCAGCCGCTGTCCCTGCGCTGACACCGTGACCTCGCCCGCCGCCCGGTGGGACCGCCGCCCTCGCGGCTGACGGTGTCGTGCGCCCGCACGACCACCGGAAGGCATCCGCATGCCCGTCACCCCCACCGTCGTCCTGCACGACGTCTCCTTCGCCTGGCCCGACGGCACCGTCGCGCTCGACCACCTCAGCACCGCGTTCGGCCGCGGCCGGACCGCGCTCGTCGGCCGGAACGGCGCCGGCAAGTCGACCCTCGTCCGCCTCGTCACCGGCGGACTCGCGCCGACGAGCGGCACCGTCACGACGACGGGACCGGTGGACCACCTGCCGCAGCGGGTCCAGGCGGCCGTGCCGCGCCTCCCGTCCGTCGCGTCCCCACCTGCCGGCCGGGAGGCACGCCCCACCACCCCGGACACGGTCGCGGACCTGCTCGGGGTCGGCTCCCAGGTCCGGGCGCTCCGCGCGGTCCTCGCCGGGGACGCGACCCCCGCGCAGTTCGAGGCCGTCGGCGACGCCTGGGACGTGGAGGAGCGGGCCGGGGCGGCGCTGGCGTCGCTCGACCTCGGGCCCGGGGCCGAACTCGGCACCGAGGACCTCGACCGGCCGGTGCAGACCCTCTCCGGAGGTCAGGCGGTGCTCGTCGCCGTCGCGGGCATCCGGCTCCGCGGCCGGCCGATCGCGTTCCTCGACGAGCCGACCAACAACCTCGACCGTCGCGCCCGGGCAGCACTGCTCGACCTCGTGGACTCCTGGCGCGGCACCCTCGTCGTGGTGAGCCACGACCGCGAACTGGTCGAGCACGTCGACGAGGTCGTCGAGCTCCGCGACGGCGACGCGACCGTGTTCGGTGGGACCTACTCGGCGTTCGAGGAGCACCTCGCCGTGCAGCAGGCCGCCGTCGCCCGCGAGGTCCGGGTCGCCGAGCAGCGGCACCGCGCCGAGCAGCGGCAGCGGATCGACGCCGAGACGACCATCGCGCGCCGGGCGAAGGCCGGGGCGGCCTCAGCGTCGTCCGTGCCGAAGATCCTGGCGAACGAGCGGCGGAAGCGAGCCGAGGCCACGGCCGGACGGCTGCGCTCCGGTTCGGCGTCGGCCGAGGCGGCTGCGCTGACGAGGGCGCAGCAGGCCGGCCGCCGGCTGCGGTCCGACGACGAGATCAGCGTGGACCTGCCGGACCCGGGCGTTCCGGCCGCCCGGCGCATCGCGACGATCACGGTCGGCGGCCGGGCGACCGTCGTCCAGGGGCCGGAGCGGGTCGCCGTCGCCGGGGACAACGGGGTCGGGAAGTCGACGCTCCTCGACCAGCTCGTCGGGCTGCCGGATGCGCGCCAGCACCCGCTGCCCGGGACGTCCGCCGAGGCGCACACCGATCGGGTCGGCTACCTGCCGCAGCGGAAGGACACCCTCGACGACGATGCCTCGGTGCTCGAGAACGTCCGGCGTGCCGCGCCCGACGTGGCACCGGCAGCGCTGCGGAACCGACTCGCCCGGTTCCTGGTCCGCGGGGACGTGGTCGACCGGGCCGTCGGGACGTTGTCCGGCGGGGAGCGGTTCCGCGTGGCGTTGGCGGGGCTGGTGCTCGCGGACCCGCCGCCGCAGCTGCTGGTGCTCGACGAGCCGACGAACGACCTCGACCTGACGAGCGTCGACCAGCTCGTGGCAGCGCTCCGGGCGTACCGGGGTGCCCTCGTGGTGGTCAGTCACGACGAGGGGTTCCTGGACCGGATCGGCCTCGACGTCCGGATCGAGCTCACCTGAGGCTCGGCTGGGCGGACACGGCTCGGCTCCGCGACGGCGCAGGACGTCCGCGGGGCCGAGCCTCGGCACCGCGCCTCCGCGCGCCCGCCGTCAGCGCCGGCGGGACGGACGGATCGAGAGCATCTCGACCGTGCCACGCTCCGGCAGGTCGACGACGGTACGGACCGCGTCGGCGACGTCGGACGGCGCGAGGTAGTAGTCGGTGTCGTAGTCCTCGCCGAGCTTCTCGGTGAGGGCCCGCTGCATGTCCGAGTCGGTCCGGCCCGGGTGCACGCTCGAGACCCGGACGCCGTTCGCCCGCTCCTCTTCGCGCAGCGCGTCGGTGAACGCCCGGAGCGCGAACTTCGACGCCGCGTACACGCCGCCCCCGGCTCCGGCGGTGAACCCGGACCCGCTGTTGATCGTCACGACGATCCCCCGCGCGGCACGGAGCCCCGGCAGCGCGACCCGGGTGAGTTCCGCGACGGCGAACACGTTGGTGGCGAAGACGGCCTCCCACGTGTCGCGCGGGGTGTCCGCGACGCGGGTGCCCTGCTCGACGCCCGCGGAGTGCACGAGGACGTCGACCCAGCTCGGCACGGCGGGCATGTCGCCGGCGCCGAGGTCGCCGACGAACGGCTCCGCACTCGGCAGCGCGGCGACGACCGTGGCGACCGCCTCGGCATCGCGTCCGCCGACCAGCACGTGGTGCGTCCGGCCCAGGTCCTCGGCGATCGCCCGGCCGATCCCCCGGGTCGCGCCGGTGACGAGGGCGACCGGGCGGTCGTTGTCGGGGGTGGGGACGGAGACGGGAGGCGCGGTGTCGGTCACGCAGGCCAGCCTACGGAACCGGTACCGCGCCTCCCGTCCGGGTGGAGCGTGCGCGCGTCGCGCGGCCGCCGTCGATCAGTCGTCGTCCTTGGTGCGGCCGGCGCTCTCGCGGATGCGGATGCCCTGCAGGACGTCCTCGGCGCGCTTCTCGTCCTGCTTCTCGATCTGGCGGGTGTCGCGCTCGGGGAGCTGGATGTCCTCTTCGGCGTGGATGCCGGCCTGCAGTTCGCGGCCGCGCTCGAGCTCGGCGTCGAACTCGGCGCCGAACAGCAGCGCGTTGTTCGTGATCCAGATCCACAGCAGGAAGATGATCACGCCACCGAGCGAGCCGTACGTGGCGTTGTAGTTCGAGAAGTTGCCGACGTAGAAGCCGAAGCCGACACTGGCGAGGATCCAGATGACGATCGCGACGATCGCGCCGCCGCTGACCCACTTGAACTTCGACTGCCGGACGTTCGGCGACCAGTAGTAGAGCACCGCGACGATGACGATCATGATGACGAGCAGGATCGGCCACTGCACGATCGACAGCACGAGAGCGGCCGCGTCGCCGAGGCCGATGAGGTCACCGAAGCTGCGAGCCAGGGGGCCGGAGACCAGGGCGAGCAGGCCGACGACGAGCAGGACCACCGTGGTCACGGTGACGCCGAGCATCGTCGGGCGGAGCTTCCAGATCGGGCGCCCCTCGCGGACGTTGTAGATGCGGTTCATCGCCCGGCCGAAGGCGCCGACGTAGCCGGACGCCGACCACAGCGCACCGAGCAGACCGACGATGAACGTCACCGGGGCGGCGGGCGAGCGGACCAGGCCGTTGATCGGCTCCTGCAGCAGCTTCGCGACGTCGCCACCGCCGGCGTTCCGGATGACCTGGAGCAGCGTGTTGATCGTGTCGCTCGGGTTCGAGACGAGTCCGAGGATCGACACGATCGCCAGCAGTCCGGGGAAGAGCGCGAGGACCGTGTAGTACGTCAGGCTCGCAGCCAGGTCGGTACACTGGTCGCTCGTGAACTCCCGCAGGGTCTTCTTGAGCGTGTACGTGAACGACGGCTTCGTGAGGTCCGTCGGGCTGTCCGGCTTCCGGGGGTCGTCCGGGGACGGCTTCTGCGATGCCTTCGCCATGGTCAGCCCTTCATCGCCTTCGTCATCTGCTTGATCGACTTCTTCGCCCGCGCGGCGTCCTTCTTGCGACGCTTCGCGGCGGCCTGGCGCTCCTGGAACACCGGGTTGCCGGTCGGGTCCTTCCGCGCGAACACGGGGACGCCGGTCGACTTGCCGTCCTTGCCGACCTTCACCGGCTTGAACACCGGGACGGGTGCCGGCTCGCGGAGGGCATCCAACCGACCGGCGGGGTGGTTGCGGATCCGGGTGCCGACGACGATCGCGGCGAGTCCCGCGGCGGCGGTCATCGCGACGGCCACGAGGGGCGTGGGGTCGCGGTGCCAGCGCTGACGGGTCTTCGCGAGGGCGAGCCGGGTGCGGGCGGGCACGTCGGACTTCTGCCGGATGCGCGCGACCGTGTCGACGATGCGCTCCCGGGTCCGCACGTTCCGGAGCTCGAGCTCGGGCATGGAGTCGTTGGGCATGGTCCCTGAGTACACGCTCGGCGGTGTGTGCCGCCGCGGGCGCGCGGGTGCGGGGCCCGGCTGTCCCGCGGACGCACGGGTGCGGGGCCCGACCGTCCCGCGTGCGCGCCGGTGCGGGGCCCGACTGTCCCGCGGACGCAACCGGCGTGCCGGGCAGTTGCGGGACAGCCGGCGCCGGGTGCCGGGCATCGGGCCCCGGTGTCAGACCCCCGGCGTCAGGCCAGCCCGACGGTCCGGAGCAGGCGGTCGACGAGTCCGGTGCGCCACGGCACCGAGGACCAGCCGTGGTCGGCGCCGTCGACCTCGACGTACGTCGCCCCCGGCAGCAGTCCGGCGTACCGGCGGCCGTACTCGACCGGGACGATCGTGTCGCCGGTGCCGTGCACGACGACGGCGGGGCCCGGGTAGTCCGAGGCGGGGCCCCAGACGTCGAGGCCGGCGCGGACCTCGTCGAGGAACGCCGTGCCGAGGGCCATGCCCCCGAAGTCGAACCAGCCGCGCTCGCGGGCCGGGGCGAGCGGCTGCCCCTGGATCTCGTCCTTGCCGACGATGTCGTCCACCACGACGAGCGTCAACGAGGCCACGAGGTCCGGCGCCCGGGCCGCGGCGAGGACGGACTCGACCCCGCCCAGGCTGTGGGCGACCACGTGCACCGGACGCGATCCGCCGTCGGTCGACAGGGCTCGGACCATCGCGACGACCTGGTCGACCTCGTCGCCGATCGTGATGTCGGCGAAGTCCCCGTCGCTGAACCCGTGGCCGAGCCGGTCGTACGAGCGGACTCCCGCGCCGCGGGCGGCGAGCGCCCGGGCGGCCTGCACGAACAGCTGCTGCGAGCCGGTCGCGTTGCTGCCGAAGCCGTGCACGAACAGCACGAGGGGCGCGTCCGTCCCGCCGTCGACCGCGTTCCACTGCCACCCGCGCAGGGAGGCACCGTGGTGGTCGAGGGCGATCGGCGCGGGGCCCGTCGTGGTCGTCACGTCAGTTGGTCCGGTCGGCGAACCCGGCCGGGAGGTCCGCGGGAGCCGTGTCGACGATCGTCTCGTCGTCCTCGCCCACGTGTTCGAACAGCGTGATGTGGGCGAACTCCGGTACGACGTAGATCGGGTACGTGGGGCCGGCGTCGCGGTGCTCGCGCATCAGGTCGAGGTGGTCGTTCTGGAACAGCACGGTCTTGCTGCCGTCGAGCTCCACCCAGTGCGGGAAGAAGATCGTGCCGTGCAGCACCCGCTCACCGGGGACGACGTTCACGACGACGCTGGTGCCGGTCGGCTCGTTCCAGGACACCTTGTAGACGCCGGCGGTCAGGACGACCAGGTCGACCGTCTGGTCCTTGACCCAGCGGCCGCCCACCATGCCGGTGTGGATGCGGTAGTCGATCGTCGTGGCGTTCTTGACGTACATCTCGTACTGCCAGCCGTTGGCGTACGTGTAGATGAACCGGTGTCCGACGATGCCGGAGAGGTCCTGCTGGGGTTCGGGGTGTTCGACGCTCGTGGTGATGTCCATGTGTCGATCCTGCTCCACAACTACGTTTGTTGCAATCGCTTCTGCTGCGACTACCCTGAGGGTGTGCGCACCCCGGCAAGTGACCCTGCGGACAGGTCCGCAGACCGCGGACTCCGCGACGCCGCCCGACGGCTCAGCGCCCTGGTCGGGCCGTTCCGCCGGACGCTCCTCAACGCCTCCCGGTCAGAGGGCGACCTGCCCGCCGTCCCCGACGCGCAGATCGAGGTCCTCCGCCGACTCGACGAGGACGGCTGGGCCAGCCCGACCGCCCTCGGCCGCGCACTCGGCCTCGCCCGCTCCACGGTGAGCAACCTCGTCGCCGCGATGCAGCGGGACGGCCTGGTCGAACGCCGGCTCGCCCGTGGTGACGGTCGCAGCACCGAGGTCGGGCTGACCGACCTGGCCCGCGAGCGCCTCCGCGTGTACGACGCGGCGGCCGAGCGGCTGCTGCTCAGCGCCCTGGCCGGGCTGCCGGAGGCCGACCGTGCGGTGCTGGTGGCGGCGGTGCCGGTGTTGACGCGCCTCCAGGCCGCGATCGCGGACGCCGCCGGACAGCCGCGTCCCTGACGCACCGAGCCAGCACCCCGGATGCCCGTCCAGCGGGCCCGGCCTAGCGTCCGACGCATGCTGTTCCGGGACGTCGCCGAGGGCATCCACCGCCTCGAGCTCGCACACACCAACACCTACCTGGTCGAGACCGGGGACCGACTGCTCGTCGTCGACGCCGGGCTGCCGGCCGTCTGGCCGCACCTGCTGCTCGCCGTCCACGACCTCGGCTACTCCCCCGACCGGGTCGAGGCGCTGCTCCTCACGCACGGGCACTTCGACCACGTCGGCACCGCTGCGCGCATGCACCGCGAGTGGGGCACGCCCGTGTTCGTGCACCCGGGCGACCGGGAGCTGGCGGCGCACCCGTACTCGTACCGGCCGCAGCAGAACCGGTTCGGGTTCGTCCTGGCGCACCCCGGCGGTCTGCGGACCCTCGGGCGGATGCTGCTGGCGGGTGCGGTGACCGTCGACGGCATCGAAGAGGTCGAGCCCCTGGAGTCCCGCGCCGCCGTCCCCGGCAACCCGTGGATCATCGAGACGCCCGGGCACACCGACGGGCACGTGGCGCTGCACTTCGCCGACCGCGACGCCGTGATCGCCGGCGACGCGCTGGTCACCTTCGACCCGTACACCGGCGGGATCGGGCCGCGGGTCGTGGCACCCGCGGCGACGGCCGACATGGCGACCGCGGTGGCGTCGCTCGACCTGCTCGTCGACACCGAGGCGCGGCACGTCCTGCCGGGGCACGGGCCGGCCTGGTCGGGCGGGGTGCGGGCCGCGGTGGCGCAGGCGCGGCGGGCGGCCGGCGCGGCCTGACGCGGGCGCAGGGCGCCCGGGGG
>NZ_JAXCWN010000004.1:0-373855 GCF_034045095.1 Curtobacterium sp. CFBP9011 | reverse complement strand
CAGCGCCCGGCGGCGGCCAGGGCCCGGCGGCGGCCAGGGCCCGGCGGGGGCGCGCGCGCCGCGCCGGGCCTCGGCTCTGCGGACAGGACTCGGGGCCAGGAGGCCGCGATGTGTCCGCCAGGGTGAGGCTCGGCGCGCGGAGGCCGCGCGGACGACGGACGGGAGGCGCCCCACCGGCTGGTGAGGCGCCTCCCGTCAGTGGGTGGTGCGGCTACCGGTGGTGCGGCTACTCGGCGGTCCGCGCGCGACGGCGGGCGACCAGCAGGCCGGCGCCGAGCGCGAGGAGCAGGAGCGCCGCGGCGCTGCCCGACGCGAGTTCGGCGCCGGTGAACGCCAGCTGCCCGGCGCCCGCGGCGGTGATGGTGATCGGCGCCCACCCGATCAGGGCGCCGTCCGCTCCGACGACCGCGATCCGGTGCGCGCCAGCTGTGGTGTCGGCGGGGATCGTGACCTGGACCGAACCGTCGGCGGCGACGACGGGGGTGCCGAGCAGGACCGGCGCCGAGTACAGGAACACGGCGACGCGTTCACCGGCGTGCTCGCGGCCCATCGTGACCGTGATCGTCTCGCCCGCTCGTGCCGAGGCCGGTGCACTGATGCCACCGCGGTTCGCCGACGTCAGGGACGACTGGTCCGGAGCGCCGGGTGTGGTCGAACCAGGCGTGGTCGGCACCGGAGCCGGCGTGGTCGGGGCCGGGACCGGGGCGGTCGGCGTCGGGGTGGACTCGCCGCCGCCGGGGACCGGTGCCGGGGTCGCGCCACCGTCGCCGCCGGGCGCGGGGACGGTCTCCTCGGTGCACGGGAACGTCCCGGTGCGGAGCGAGAAGCCGTCGGTGTCGTTGTCGTCGGCGTAGTACGTCGCCCGCTCGCCGTCGGTGCAGACGTCCGAGATCGCGAAGCCCTCGTTCGCCAGGTCCCGCGCCGCACCGGAGGGTGCGTCGTACACGGTCGCCGCGGTGAACGCGCCGTCCTGGACGTCGAACAGCGCGCTGCGGCCGGCGCAGGCGTCGTCGCAGACCACCCAGAGCGCGTCGAGCGTCGGGTCGAACTGGACCTCGGCGACGACGGCGAACGGGGTGGCGATCGTCGCGATCTGCTTCGACGAGCCGTCGTCCATCAGGGCGTAGGCGTACACGCTCGCGGTGCCCTCGACCCCGACGAAGAAGAGCCCGTCGCCGTGCCCGGAGTACCGCGTCGGGGAGTAGGCCGCGCCGGTGCTCTCGTCGACGAAGCCCTGCGCGGTGAGCCAGGAGTCCGGCACCCAGGTGACGCCCTCGAGTCCGGCGTTCGCACCGAGCCCCGGGAAGTCGCCGGTCAGGTCCCACTCGTCGGTGGCGTTCAGGGTGCGCTCGGAGCCGTCGTCGGTGGCGAAGCGCAGGACCGCGGGACGGCTGGTCGAGGACCGGTCGTTGTCCCGCTCGGTCGACACGTAGACCGCGCCGGGGTCGTCCGCGGTGACGGTGACACCCTCGGCGTCCGGGGTGCCGGAACCGTCGGCGTAGTGCAGCGTGGTGCCGGCCGCGTTCGACGGCGTCCAACCAGCCGAGCCGTCGGAGACCATGCGGTAGAGCAGTCCGTCGCCGTTCTGCACACCCCACAGCACGCCACCGCCGACGGCCGTGCGGGACGGCTGCCAGTCGAGGCCGCTGAGGTCACCCGAGAAGGTGTCCGCGTCGTCGAGCACCCGCTCGTCGGGGCCGCCGGGCCAGGGCTCGGCGGTGACGACACCGGCGAAGGCGTTCGCGGTGCCCTTCGTCGCCGCGGACGTCTGGGCGAAGTCGCCGGTGCCGTCCGGGTTGCGGCCGTACGTCACGTCGGCGTGCTCCGTCCAGCTCGTCGAGTCGACCAGGACACCGGCCGGGGTCGAGAGGCGTGCGGAGTCCGCGCCGCCGAGCCCGAAGCCGAAGTCGGCCTCGTCGAGGACGGCGAAACCACCCGGGGCGATGGTCGTGCCGGCCGGGATCGCGTACGCGTGCGAGTCGTCGTCGTCCTGGAACACGTACCCGCCGAGGTCGACCGCCGTCGTACCGGTGTTGGTCAGCTCGACCCAGTCACCCGGAGTGCCGTCCTTCGACTCGACCTCGTTGATGCGGATCGGCGAGGAGCAGTCGTTCGCCGCACCCTTCGTCGAGCTGGTCGTGTCGACGAGCGGGCCGGTGCCGTCCGGGCAGCGGCCGTACGTCACGTCGGCGTGGGTCGTGTACGCGTACGACAGGACCGGGGCGCCCGTGGTGTCGAAGAAGCGGACCTCGTCGGGGTTGCCCAGGCCGAAGTCGAAGCCGTCCGCGGTGGCGGACTCCTCGTCGACCACGAGGTACCCGCCGGGTGCGACGACGCTGCCGGCCGGCAGGACGTACCGGGTGTGCTCGTCGCTGTCATCGAGCATCGACCACCCGCTGACGTCGGCGGCGACGGACGCGGTGTTGCGGAGCTCCACCCAGTCGGTGTCGTCGCCGTTCGACTCGACCTCGTTGATGACGATGCCGTTGGCGGCCACGGGGGCGACCGGTGCGGCGGCCGCGGGGGCACCCGGGGTGGCGGGCGGCGCCGGGGCTGCGGAGGCCGGGGTGACCGCGAGGACCCCGGCCGCGAGGGCCAGGCCGGTCGCGATCGAGGCGCCGAGACGCAGGGCGGGAGAGCGCATGGAGGTCCTTCGGTGTCGGGGAACCTGCACGACTGTTCAGCATCCACGGAACCACCCGGTGACGTCCGGGTGAACGGACGGGGTCGGCGACGGGAGCCGGCACCCGCCCGTTTCGCGCTGGGCGACAGTCCGCGGGCGGCGGCACGCGAGCCGTGTCGCTGCGCGCGAAAGCGGCCACGAGCAAAGGCCCCGCGCAGCGCTCAGTGCGCGATGAGCATCGTGCTCGCCCGCGGCGACAGGGCCGCGTCGAGCACCAGGCAGGCCGCCCCGACCGCGGCCACGTCGGTCCCCCGCCGGCTCTCGACGACGGTGACCGGGTGCTTCGGCACGAGGATCGGCGAACCGGAGATCGCCGCCGTCGCAGCCGGGAGGGCCGTGGCACTGATCCGGGACCAGAACGGTCCGCCGAACACCACCCGGTCCAGGTCGAGCAGGTTCACGATGACGACGACGGCCCGCCCCATCACCGTGCCGATCTCCGCCGCGAGGGCCTGTGCCGCCGGGTCGCCCGCCGCGATGGCTGCTCCGAGGGCGTCCCATGCCCGGTCGACCGCCGCCAGGTCCACCGCGATGCCGCCGTCGTCCGGAGCAGCCGGCTCGTCACCGGACAGGCCGTCCCCGGACGGGCCGTCCCCCGGCAGGCCGTCGCCCAGCGCGATCCCCCGCTCGAGCGCGATCCGCACCAGCCGGTCGGGCATCACCGTCGCGCCGACCTCGCCGCGCGTCCCGTCCCCGTCGGCGGTGCCGGCGAGCGACCCCTGGTCGACCATGATGTGCCCCGCGTCACCGGCGTTGGCGCCCGAGCCGCGGACGGGTTCGTGGTCGATGACGAGCCCGACGCCGAACCCGGTGCCGAAGTACACGAACGCGAAGTCCCGGGCCGCCGCACCCCGCTCGAGGAACACCTCGCCGACGGCCGCCGCGGTGACGTCCTTCTCGAGGAGCACCGGGTAGCCGGTCGCGTCGCCCAGGGCGTCGCGGAGCGGGACGTCCCGCCACCGTGGCAGGAACGGCGGGTCGAGCACGACGCCGGCGGCCGCGTCGATCGGCCCCGGCGACGCGATGCCCACGCCGAGCACGCTGTCCGGGGCGACGCCGGAGCGGCGGACCAACCCGTCGACCGCGGCGGCCATCGTCCGGACGACCTGGTCCGGGTCCTCGGCGTTCGGGGTGGAGGTGGTGGCCTCGGCGACGACCGTGCCCGCCAGGTCGAGCAGCACGTAGGTGACGACCGCGGGGTCGACGTGCACCCCGATCGCGAACCGGCTGCGCGCCTCCAGTCGGAGGATCGTGCGCGGCTTGCCGCGACCGGACACGACCGTGCCGGACTCGACGATCATGCCGGCGTCGATGAGGAACCGGGTGACGTTCGACACGGTCTGTGGGCTGAGGCCGGTCCGGCCGGCGAGCTCGACGCGGCTGAGCCCGTCGCGGGACCGGCGGACGGCGTCGAGCAGGACCGTGCGGTTGAACCCACCCAGCGACGGCAGGTTCGCCCCGCGCCGATGCTCCGCCATCTGGCGACCATACCGCCGGTGACATGCGCCGTGCGACGGTCACGGTGTGTGCACCGACTCAGCCCGCCGCTGGCTTCTCCCCGGCCTGCACCGTTAGCCTGACCGACATGACGGACCTCCGCCTCGAAGAACTCTCCGCAGCGACCGCCGCCGCGGCCAACTCGCTGACGCTGAAGCCGGGGCAGGAGCAGTTCGTCCAGCCCACCTCGTACGCGCAGGCCGAGTCGGACGTCAAGCCGAGCGCCTCCTGGCCCCGCGTCGTCCTCGACGGGGACGAGGTCGTGGGCCTCATCATCGGCAGCTTCGACGCCGAGAACGCGCAGGAAGAACTCCGCAGCTGCATCTGGCGTGTCAACGTGGCCGCGAACGCGCAGGGTCGCGGCGTCGGTCGCTTCGCCGTGCACGGCCTGGCGGAAGAGGCCCGGAAGCGCGGCTTCGAGCGCCTCACCGTCGTCTACGAACCGGGCACCGGCAGCCCCGAGGCCTTCTTCGAGGCGGTCGGCTTCACGGTCGTCGGCGAGACGCAGTACGGCGACCACTTCGCAGCCCTGACGCTGTAGTGCCGGAACCGGTCGACTTCGGGGCCGAGGTCGCCGCGGTCGTCCGGGCGATCCCGCCGGCGCACGTCATGACGTACGGCGACGTGGCCGCGGTGCTCGGGTCGCGTGCGTCCCGCGCGGTCGGCAAGGTGATGGCGCACGAGGGCGCCGACCTGCCGTGGTGGCGCGTCGTCCGAGCCGGCGGGCTGCCACCCGTGCACCACGAGGCGCGCGCGCTCGAGCAGTACCGCGTCGAGGGCACGCCGCTGCGGTGGTCGCGGGACGGTGCGTCCTGGAGGCTCGACATGCCCCGGGCGCGCTGGTCGCCGACCGTGGACGGCTAGCGCTTGCGCGTCGTCGCCGCCGCGGCGCCGGGCTGCAGGTCGAACCGTGTGCCCTTCGGGTTCGACGGCAGCAGGAACACGACGAACAGCACGAGCGACCCGATGCCCGGCAGCACGTGCAGGAACTGCCAGAACCCGGACCGGTTCGCGTCGTGCAGTCGGCGCGCACCGAGGGCGAGCCCGCCGACCAGGGTGACGACGGCCCAGAGCACGAACAGGTACGAGCCGACCGGGTTCTCGAGCAGCGGGGCGTCCGGGGTGAACGCCTGCGGCACGAGCTGCAGCACCAGGCCGATGGCGAACGACGTCAGCCACCACCACCAGAACTCGGAGCGCGAGGCCCGGCCGGTGAACACGGTGTACTTCCGCCAGAACCGTCGGACGGCCTCCGTGAAGGGTGCCCCGACGAAGGGGTCGCGCAGGGCGACACCGCCCGGCTGCACGTCGTCGGGCTGTCCGTCGCTGTGGCTCATCCCCCAAGCATCGCACCCCGGAACGCACATCGCGCCCCGTCGGGACGGGGCGCGATGTGCGGACGGGACGAGCAGGACGACTAGACCAGCGAGTCCCGCCAGGCGGCGTGCAGCTGGGCGAACCGTCCGGTGCCGGCGATGAGGTCGGCGGGCGTGCCGTCCTCCACGATCCGGCCGTACTCCATCACGAGCACCCGGTGGGCGATCGCGACGGTGGACAGCCGGTGCGCGATGATCACGGCGGTGCGGTCGGCGAGCAGGGTCTCGAGACCCTCCTGCACCAGACGCTCCGACGGGATGTCGAGGGACGCCGTGGCCTCGTCGAGGATGAGCACCTTCGGGTCGGCGAGGAACGCCCGGGCGAACGACAGCAGCTGGCGCTGCCCGGCCGACACGCGGCCACCCCGCTTGTTCACGTCGGTGTCGTACCCGTCCGGCAGCGCCATGATGAACTCGTGCGCGCCGACGGCCTTCGCCGCCGACTCGATGTCCGCGCGCGAGGCACCGGGCCGGCCGAGCTCGATGTTGTCCGCGACCGAGCCGGAGAACAGGTACGCCTCCTGCGTCACCATGACGATGGCGCGGCGCATGTCCTTCGGGTCGAGGTCCCGCAGGTCGACGCCGTCGAGCGTCACGGTGCCGGCGGTCGGGTCGTAGAACCGGGCCATCAGCTTCGCGAGCGTCGACTTGCCGGCACCCGTGGACCCGACGAGCGCGATCGTCTGACCGGACGGGATGTGCAGGTCGAACTCCGGCAGCACCACCCGGTCGGCCGTGTACGCGAACTCCACGTGGTCGAAGTCGATCCGGCCGCGGGCGTCCGGCAGCTTCGTCGGCTTCGCGGGGTCCGGCACGCTCGGCCGCTCCTCGAGGACGCCGGAGATCTTCTCCATCGCCGCCGAGGCCGACTGGTAGCTGTTGTAGAACATCGCGAGTTCCTGCGCCGGGTCGAAGAACCGCTTGGCGTACAGCGCGACCGCGAGCAGCGCGCCGATCTCCAGCGAGCCGCCGACGACCCGGAAGCCGCCGACGATGACGACGGCCGCCAGGGTGGCGTTGCCGATGAGCACCAGGCCCGGGTCGAAGATCCCGAACAGGTTGAACACCCGGGCGTTGGCCTGGCGGTTCAGCTCGACCTGCTCGCCGTACTCGGTCTCGTTGCGGGACTCCTTGCGGAAGGCCTGCACCGCGCGGATGCCGGTCATCGTCTCGACGAAGTGCACGATCACGCGGGCACTCGTGGTGCGGGTGGAGCGGAACAGCTGCTGCGAGCGCTGCTGGAACCACCGGGTCAGGAACCACAGCGGCACCAGGGCGATCGCGAGCACCAGGCCCGAGGTCGGGTCGAGGAACACCAGCGCCACCGCGGTGAACACCATGTACAGCACGCCCTGGATGAGCTGGTTCAGGCCGGAGTCGAGCAGCTCGCGGATGGAGTCCAGATCACTGGTCTGGCGCGAGATGATCCGCCCGGACGTGTACGTCTCGTGGAACTCCAGCGACAGCCGCTGCGTGTGCAGGAACACCCGCTTGCGGAGGTCGAACAGGATCGCCTGGCTGATCCGCGCCGCCAGCACCGTGTACCAGGCGGTGAGGACCGCGCCGACGATCGCGATCGTGATGTACAGCCCGACGACCAGGAACGCCGGCATCCAGTCGTCACGGTCGAGCACGGCGGGCAGGGCGTTGTCGATGCCCCACGCGATGAGGGTCGGGCCGGCGACCTGTCCACCGGTGGAGAGCACCACGACGACGGCGATGCCCCACAGCCGTGCCTTGAGCGGTGCCGCGAGCGAGCTGAGCAGCGACAGCGACCGGCCGCGGAGGCGACGGCTCTCGGCCTTCGTGAAGTCCTCGCGCTCCTCGCCGCGCGTGCCGTGCACGGTGATGGACGCGGTGACCGGGGCTGCTGCCTCGGCCGCCTGCGTGCCCGTGCCGACCTGCGCGATCGGCACCGCTCCTCCCCCCACGGCCTCGGCCGCCACGTCGCTCCGCAAGCTCCGCGACGCGTCGGTACCGGGCCGCGTGGGCCCAGGCTCCTGGTCGACGGTCACGGGCCGGTCGTGGTCGGTCTCGTTGCTCATGCCATCGCCTCCTCTCGGTCCTCGGCGTCGTCGTCGTCGAGCGACGAGATGACGAAGCGGTAGTGCTCGTTGGTGGCCATCAGCTCCGAGTGGGTGCCGACGGCGGTGACGCGTCCGTTCTCCATGAGTGCCACGCGGTCGGCGAGGGTCACGGTGGACGGACGGTGGGCGACGATGAGCGAGGTCGTCTCGGCGAGGACCCGGCGGAGCCCGGCCTCGACGCGTGCCTCGGTGTCGACGTCGAGCGCGGACAGCGGGTCGTCGAGGACGAGCACGCTCGGCCGCGCGGCGATCGCCCGGGCGAGTGCCAGACGCTGCCGCTGGCCGCCGGAGAGGGACAGCCCCTCTTCGCCGACGCGGGTGTCCACGCCGTCGGGCAGGTCGTCGACGAAGGCCGCCTGGGCGATGTCGAGCGCCTCACGCATCACCCGGTCGGCCTCGGCACCGGACAGGTCCGGCCGACCGAGCAGGACGTTGTCGCGGACGCTGGACGAGAACAGCGTGGCGTCCTCGAACGCGACGCCGACGTGCCGACGGAGTTCGGCGCGGGTGAGGTCGCGGACGTCGACGCCGTCGATCGTCACCGATCCCCCGGTCACGTCGTACAGCCGCGGGACGAGCGAGAGCAGCGTCGTCTTGCCGGAACCGGTGAGCCCGACCAGCGCCATCGTCTCACCCGGTCGGAGCTGCAGCTCGACGCCGTTCACCAGGTCGGGGAACTGTGGTGGGGAGTCCTGGTAGCGGAAGTGCGTCGCGTTGAACGACAGCGCACCACGCGGTTCGGTGATCGTCTTCGGCGATGCCGGGTCGGTGATCGTGTTCTCGGAGTCCATGACCTCGAAGAACCGGTCGACGGCGGTGCGGGTGTCGAAGGTCATCGACAGGAAGAACCCGATCGACTCGATCGGGAAGCGCAGGACCGTCGCCGTCGCGAAGAACGCGAACAGCTGGCCGACGCTCAGCTCCCCCTGGCTGGCGAGCCAGATGCCGGCGAGCAGACAGAGCGCGAACGCCACGTCCGGCACGAGCAGCAGCCAGAACCAGATCGCCGCGATCGCCTTCGCCTTCTCGATCTCGGTGCCGCGCAGCTGTTCGGCCTGCTCGGCGAACTCGTCGAGCTTGTACCGACCACGGCCGAACGCCTTGAGCACGCGGATGCCGTGCACCGACTGCTCGACGCTGGTGGCGAGGTCGCCGACCTGGTCCTGGCTGCGGCGCGCGACGATGGAGTACTTCCGCTCGAACAGGACGCTGTTCACCCAGACCGGGATCGAGGCGACCAGGAAGATCAGCCCGAGCTGCCACCCGAAGGTGAAGAGCACACCGAAGCCGATGACGATCGTGACGACGTTGACGACCAGCAGCACGATGCCGAAGGCCAACCAACGGCGGATCAGCGACAGGTCGGACACCGAGCGGGACAGCAGCTGCCCGGACTCCCAGCGGTCGTGGAACGCGACGGGCAGGTCCTGCAGCTTGGCGTACAGCGCGTTGCGCATGCTCGCCTCGATGCGGGTCGACGGTCGCATGACCATCTTCCGGCGGGAGGCGATGAAGAACGCCTCGAGGATGCCGAGCGCCAGCACGCCGAGGCCGGCGGGCCAGATGCGGCTGCCGTCACCGGACGCGAGCGGTCCGTCGACGAGTGCCTGCAGCACGTAGGGGATGACGAGCGCGACGACGGAGGCGCCGAGCGCCGCCAGCATCCCGCCGAACAGCCGCCATCGGTACGGCTTGACGTAGGGCCAGATGCGCGCGATGGCGCGGGCGGTGGATGGGCGCGCCGGTGTCGGCGCCGGTTCCCGGTGGGGTACCTGGGACATGCGTGTGCGTCCTCGTGCTTCGTACGGGCACCGGTGCGGTCAGGTTGCGGCTGACCGGACGGGAGGCCCGGGGTGCGTTGCGTGGTCTGGTCGGCCCGGTGCCCGCTCGGGGTCCGCCGCGGGGGACGCGGAGACCCTCGGGTTGCGTCGACGCCGCTGGTGCGGCGTCGCCCGTGGGGCGGGTGGGGCCGGTCGTGCGCCTAGGCGGACGGCGGTGTCGGGACGCCGGGAGCGGCCGTGCCGGTGGACGTCGATCGTGTCCGGGCAGCCGTTGCGGTGGTGCCGGTCGTCGTGTCCATCGTCACTCCAGTCTCGTCGTCGTCACCGTCGTGCCCGCGGTGCTGCCGACCTGAGAAGTCGTCAGCGATGAGGTCGCGGAGCCTTGCAGACTATCGGCACGGACTCCCAGGACGCAACCAGGAACACGTGCAGGTTCGGTGCCGGTCGCCACCGGGTCGGACGGGACTCAGTGGAAGAAGTGGCGCTCGCCCGTGAAGTACATCGTCACACCGGCCGCCGTCGCCGCCTGGATGACCTCGTCGTCGCGGACACTGCCACCGGGCTGTGCGACCGCACGGACACCCGCGTCGAGCAGCACCTGCAGGCCGTCGGCGAACGGGAAGAACGCATCCGACGCCGCGACCGAACCGGCAGCGCGGTCCCCGGCCCGGTTCACGGCGAGGTGGCACGAGTCGACCCGGTTGACCTGCCCCATGCCGACCCCGACGCTCGCGCCCTGGTTCGCCAGCAGGATCGCGTTCGACTTCACCGCACGGCTGGCCTTCCACGCGAACGCCAGGTCCGCCAGGGTCTGCTCGTCGGCGGGCTCGCCGGAGACCAGCGTCCAGCTCGACTGGTCGAACGTGGTGAAGCGGTCGGCGTCCTGCACCAGGAACCCGCCGGAGATCTGCTTGACCTCCTGCTCGGCCAGGGCGAAGTCGCTCGGCAGCGTCAGCAGGCGGATGTTCTTCTTGCGGGACAGGACCTCGAGCGCCTCCGGGTCGAAGGCGGGGGCGACGACGACCTCGGTGAAGATGTCGGCGACCGTCTCGGCCATGCCGCGGGTGACCGTGCGGTTCGCCGCGATGACCCCGCCGAACGCGGAGAGCGGGTCGCACGCGTGGGCGGCGGCGTGCGCCGAGGCGATCGGGTCGCCGGCGTCGGCAGCCGCGACCGCGATGCCGCAGGGGTTGGCGTGCTTGATGATCGCGACGGCCGGCTCGGTGAAGTCGTACGCGGCACGGACGGCGGCGTCGGCGTCGACGTAGTTGTTGTACGACATCTCCTTGCCGTGCAGCTGCGTCGCCTGGGCGATCCCGGTGCCGTCCGTGCTCGTGTAGAGCGCGGCGGACTGGTGGGCGTTCTCGCCGTAGCGGAGCGTCGTGGCGTGGTCGGCGGAGAACGAGAGGTGCGTCGGGAACGCGCTGGGGGCCTCCTGGCCGGCGCCTGCGGACGGAGCGGACGAGTCGGACGGGGCCGTCGCGCCGACGACCTCGGACGCGAAGTAGCTGGCCACCGCGGTGTCGTACGCGGCGGTGTGGCCGAAGGCCTGCGCGGCGAGACGCTTGCGGAGCTCGAGCGTCGTGCCGCCCGCGCGGACGGCCTCGACGACCTCGGCGTAGGACGACGGCGACACCACGATCGCGACGTTCGGGTGGTTCTTCGCCGACGCACGGACCATCGCCGGGCCGCCGATGTCGACGTTCTCGACCACGGTCGCGGTGTCCGCGCCCGACGCGACCGTCTCGACGAACGGGTACAGGTTCACCACGACGAGCTCGAACGGGGCGATGCCGAGGTCGGCGAGCTGCTGCTCGTGCGACGCGAGCCGCAGGTCGGCGAGGAGGCCCGCGTGCACGGCCGGGTGCAGGGTCTTCACGCGCCCGTCGAGCGACTCCGGGAAGCCAGTGACGCTCGCGACGTCCGTGACGGCGTACCCGGCGTCGCGGATGGTCTGCGCGGTGGAACCCGTCGAGACGAGTTCGACACCACTGTCGGCGAGGGCGCCGGCGAGCTCGAGCAGCCCCGACTTGTCGCTCACCGAGACGAGGGCTCGGCGCACGGGCACGACGTCCCGGTCGCGGTACAGGCTGGGGTCGGCGGCGTGCACGCTCATGCGGGGGTGGTGCCCTTCAGGTCGATGTGTCCGTTGGCGATGTCGAGGACGGTCTGGATGAGCAGCCGGCGTTCGACGGGCTTGATGCGGTCGTGCAGGGTCGACTCGGTGTCGCCGGGCAGGACCGGGATCCGCTCCTGCGCCAGGATCGGACCGCTGTCGACGCCGTCGTCGACCGCGATGACGCTCGCGCCGGTCTCGGTGACGCCGGCGGCCAGGGCGTCCCGGACGCCGTGCGCTCCGGGGAACTCCGGCAGGTACGCGGGGTGGGTGTTGATCACCGACGGGCCGAACTCGGCGACGACGGCGGGCGGCAACAGGCGCATCAGCCCGGAGAGGACCAGGAGGTCCGGCGTCCACGGGCGGATCTGCTCGGCGAGCGCCGCACCCCACTCGGCGCGGGTGGCGTACCGGGTGAAGGGGACCGTGAAGGTCGGGATCGAGTACTCCTCGCCGAGCTGCAGGCCCTCGGCGTCGCGGTCCGCCCCGATCGCGACGACGCGGGCGGGGTACTCGGCATCGCGGGTCGCCTCGAGCAGGGCTCGGAGGTTCGACCCGGTACCGGAGATCAGGACGACCAGTTCGAGCACGGGGACAAGCCTAGCGGGGCGGGGTGCTGCGCTGCGTTCCTCGAGGACGGGCAGCGCCGGACCTGGAGCGGTCCGGCGCTGCCCGGGCGTCTGCTCAGAACTGCCAGTTGCCCGTGTCGGGGAACGACGTCTTGCCGTTGAACGTCTGGACCGCAGACTGCGGGTTGACTCCCGGGCGGAACCGCACCGGCACGTCTGCCCTGCCGTACCGGTCGGCGACGGCGGTCGTCGTCACGCCGTTGGTCGTGACGGAGACCGTCGCACCCGGCAGGGCCTCGTACTCGAGCACGTGGTCGAAGCGACCGGCGCGGACGTCACGGACGATGCGGTCGATCTGTCGTTCGGTCGTCTGCTCGATGGCCTGCGGCACGGCTGCCTGGCCGAAGTCGACGTGCACCGGGACGACCGGGGCGCCGCCGGTCGTCGTGATGCCGAAGTCCTCCGCGTCGAGGCCGGTCCCCTTCACCAGGAACCGCCCGGGACGGCTCGGCGAGGACCAGTCGGACGAGATCACGGCGTCCACGACCTGGCCGTCCTGCACGAGCTTCAGGTTCGTGACCCGGTCCACGTCCACCACGATCAGGACGGACCGCGGGTTGGGCACCACCGTCACGTTGGTGACCGGCGAGGTCGTCTCCGCCCCGGGTTGGCCGGGCGTGGAGGACGAGGCGGTGGTGACGGGAGCGGCCTGCGCGGCGACGGGTGCGAGCACCAGGCCGGCGCCGACGAGCGCGGTGGCGCCGGCGACCAGGAGTCGGGATCGGTTCATGGGATGTCCTGTTCTGCGAGGGGAACGACTCGGAGCGAGCCGAGGCGATCCTCCAGAACAGCGCTGACAACATCCGGTATGTGATGTTCACTAGGACGTCGGTGCTTTCTGCGGCAGCGAGCCGAGCGGACGGGGGCGGCCTGAGCCGGGCAGCGCCGGACCGAGTGCGGTCCGTCGCTGCCCGGGCGCCTGCTCAGAACTGCCAGTCACCGGTGAACGGGACGGAGGTCTTGCCGTTGATCGTCTGGACAGAGGACTGCTCGTTGAAGCCGGGACGGAAGTGCACTTCGACCTTCGCGATGCCGTAGCGGTCGGCGACGGCCGACGTGGTGACACCGTTCGTCGTGACCGACACCGTGGCCCCCGGCAGTGCCCCGAACTCGATGACGTGGTCGAAGTGGCCGGACTCCACGGCGAAGGCGAGCCGCTCGATCTGGCGTTCGGTCAGACGATCGAACGACTGCGGCACGGCTGCCTGACCGAAGTCGACGTGCACCGGGTAGACCGGAGCGCCGCCAGCCGTCGAGATGCCGAGGTCCTCCTCGTCGAGGCCGACCCCCTTCACCACGAAGTGCCCGGGTCGGCTCGGCGACTGCCAGTCCGAGGTGCTGGGCGCGTCGAAGGCCTCGCCGTTGCGGAGCACCTCCAGGTCGGTGACCCGGTCGACGTCGACGTCGAGGATGACGTACTCCGGGAAGTGGCGGACCGTCACGTTGGTGACCGGCGAGGTCGTCTCTGCCCCGGGCTGGCCGGGCTGGCCGGGCTGCCCGGGCGTGGAGGACGAGGCGGTGGTGACGGGAGCGGCCTGCGCGGCGACGGGTGCGAGCACCAGGCCGGCGCCGACGAGTGCGGTGGCGCCGGCGACCAGGAGTCGGGATCGGTTCATGAGGATGTCCTGTTCTACGAGGGGAACGACTCGGATCGAGCCGAGGCGATCTTCCAGAACAGCGCTGACAACATCCGGTATGTGATGTTTGCCGCCGACCTCAGGCGGGGTCGTCACCCTTCGGCTTCCGCCACCAGGGCAGCTCGTCCTCCGGGATCTGGTCCGTCGTGTCCCAGGGGGTTGCTCGTCGCGCGGGTCGTGCGGGCGGCTCCGGGTCGACGTCGTCGCGCCCGGCGACGAACTCCTCGGTGCTCCAGGGGAACGCCGGCTGCTCGTCGGTCCGTGGGACGGGAGGCGTCTCCCGCCGCTCCGCAGGACCCGCTGCGGCCTCGACGGACGAGCGGTCCGCCGAGCGGCCGACGGTGCCGGCACCGTCGGTGCCACCGGCCCCACCGGCCCCACCGGCCCCACCGGCCCCACCGGCCCCACCGGCCCCACCGGCCCCACCGGCACGGTGACGCAGGTCATCCGCCCGGCCACGGAGCCCGCCAGCACGGTCGCGGAGGTCACCCGCGCGGTCCCGCGCACCGGACGCCGCTGCGCGGAGCCGTGCCCGGACGCTGCCGACGGCGTCGCCGGCCCTCGCGCCCAGACCGTGAGCACCCGGCGTGCGGGTGTCCTGGTCCGCCTGAGCTGCCGACCGGTCCGGCAGTCGCTCGGCCGCGACGGCGTCGGTCCGGGCCCAGTCCGGCAGGTCGACGTCGGTCACGGCGGGCTGCACGGCGGGCTGCACGGCGTCGGACGCCGGCGGGATCGCCGGCGGCTCACCAGCCCGGGCAGTCTCGGCGGATGCGGCAGTCTCGGCGGCCCGGGCGGTCACGGCGGATCCGTCAGTCTCGGCGGCTCGCGCGGTCGCGGCGCGCTCCGGGGCCCCCGACACACCCCGATCGTGGTCCGTCCCCGCGTGCGCCGTCGTCACGGCGTCGTGCTGCTCGTCGACCGAGAAGCGGTGGACCTCCGTGGTCCGCCCGGCTCCGGCGGACTCGAGCGCGGCGATGAGCGAGCCGCCCTCCGTGGTCGCGTCCGCGGCGGCGAGGTCGTCCTCGGTCTCGTGCCACCGCTCCCCGATCCACGACCGCTCGGGCAGACGCACGAGGTCGCTGCCGATCGCGAGGGCGACGACGGCGGGCAGGCCGATCTCGAGCGCTGCGAAGGCCCCGACCGACCAGGCGTGCGGCCCGACCTCGGCGAGACGCCCCGGTCCGACGGACCCCGACGACAGCCAGGCGATCCCGCCGATGACGATGCCAGCGACGAGTCCGGTGGCGACGCCCCCGAGGGCCCGGTACAGCGCGGAGTCCGCCGCGCCGAGCAACCGCACCAGACGCGGCCGCATCAGCCCGCCCACCGCGAAGCCCGCGACGACGGGGACCAGGATCCAGACCAGACCGAACGTGTGCCCGGAGGTGGGCAGTGCCCCGAGGACGGGGATCGCCGGCACCGGGCCGAGGGCCGTGCCGATCGGCGACACGGCCGAACCGGCGCCGATGGCGAAGCCCGGCCCGACCAGCCAGGCGGTGGCCCAGGCGACGAAGTCGGGGATGAACGCGAGCTGCCCGACGGTCAGGGTGAAGCCGCCGACCAGCCCGGCATGCGAGCGCTCGTAGAGGGTGATGACCTCGGCGAAGGACACCAGCAGCACCAGGCCGACGAGCACCGCGGCGACCGCGACGACGCACGCGGTCGCGACCGTGCCGGCGCGCAGGCCGAACCCGACGACGACACGCCACACGCCGGGGATCCGGTCGACCAGGGCGACGACCCGGGCGGTGACCGGGTCCGCGGCCAGGCCCCGGCGGCGGCGACAGACCTCGGCGGAGACGACGGCTGGGATCCCGAACCAGAGCGCCGGGGAGACGACGGCCTGCCAGGTGGTGGGATGGCTGGCCGCGGTGGTGGAGCTCAGCGCGACCAGCAGTCCGAGGACGGCGACGGCGGCGGTGCCTACCAGGATCCCGGTCACCCGGTGCTCGGTCTCGGCGAACCGGCGTCCGGCCCGGGCCCCGAGCCAGGCGGTGACGACGGCGAGCCCGAGGGCGGCGAGGCTCACCCCGATCGGTGCGGAGGCTCCGGACAACCCGGTCGCCTTCGCGGCGGCGGCGCCGAGGCTGAACGACACGTCGACGCCGTGCCCGATCAGCCAGACGTTGCCGGCAGCGGTCCAGAACACGTTCCAGTCGACCTGCAGCCCGTACTCGAACGCCCACAGCAGCGTGAGCGGGACGAGTGCGATGCCCACGCCGACGCCGACCGTCACGATCGCTTCGATCACGGCGAGCAGAGCGGTTCCCAGGCGGTTCATCGCAGCGAGGATACGGCCGCCACCTCCGCGCCGGCCGGTGCCGCGCGGCTCCGGCGGAACACCGGTGTTCGTCGGTCACATCGCGTCCGGACGCGGCGCGATCGACGAACACCGGTGTTGTGCACGGCGCGGCCGACGGAGACCCGCCGACGGAACGACGGGAGGCGCGGTGCCAGCCGGCACCGCGCCTCCTGTCCGTGGGGGATTGCGACTACTTCGCCGCGACGACCTCGCGCAGCAGCGCCGCGGTCTCGGACGGGGTCTTGCCGACCTTGACGCCCGCGGCCTCGAGCGCCTGCTTCTTCGCCTCGGCCGTGCCGGCGGAACCGGAGACGATCGCGCCGGCGTGGCCCATCGTCTTGCCCTCCGGCGCGGTGAAGCCCGCGACGTAGCCGACGACCGGCTTCGTGACGTGCGCCTTGATGTAGTCGGCGGCACGCTCTTCGGCGTCGCCACCGATCTCACCGATCATGACGATGGCCTCGGTCTCGGGGTCCGCCTCGAACGCGGCGAGCGCGTCGATGTGCGTCGTCCCGATGACCGGGTCGCCGCCGATGCCGATGGCGGTCGAGAAGCCCAGGTCACGCAGCTCGTACATCATCTGGTAGGTCAGCGTGCCGGACTTCGACACGAGACCGATCGGGCCCTTGCCGGTGATCGTCGCCGGGGTGATGCCGACGAGCGACTCCCCCGGGGTGATGATGCCCGGGCAGTTCGGGCCGATGATCCGGGTCTTCGCGCCGAGGGCCTTGGCGTGTGCCCAGAACTCGGCGGAGTCCTGCACCGGGATGCCCTCGGTGATGACGACGACGAGGGGGATCTCGGCGTCGATGGCCTCCATCACGGCGTCCTTCGCGAACGCCGGCGGGACGAAGACGATCGAGACGTCGGCACCGGTGGTGTCGATGGCTTCACGCACCGAGCCGAAGACCGGCAGCTCGACGTCGCCGTGCGTGACGGTGGTGCCGGCCTTGCGGGCGTTGACACCGCCGACGACCTGCGTGCCGGCCTTGAGCATGAGGGCGGTGTGCTTCGTGCCCTCACCGCCCGTGATGCCCTGGACGATGACCTTGGAGTCCTTGTTGAGGAAGATCGACATGGTCAGTCCCTTCAGGCCGCTGCGGCGGCGAGTTCGGCGGCCTTCTCGGCCGCGTCGTCCATGGTCGCGGCGACGGTGACCAGCGGGTGTGCTGCCTCCGCCAGGATCCGTCGGCCCTCTTCCACGTTGTTGCCGTCCAGGCGGACGACGAGCGGCTTGGTGGCCGCGTCGCCGAGGATGCCCAGTGCGGCGACGATGCCGTTCGCGACGGCGTCGCAGGCGGTGATGCCGCCGAAGACGTTCACGAAGACGCTCTTCACCTGCGGGTCGCCGAGGATGACGTCGAGGCCGTTGGCCATGACCTCTGCCGAGGCGCCGCCGCCGATGTCGAGGAAGTTGGCGGGCTTCACGCCGCCGTGGCGCTCACCGGCGTAGGCGACGACGTCGAGCGTCGACATGACGAGCCCGGCACCGTTGCCGATGACGCCGACCTGGCCGTCGAGCTTGACGTAGTTCAGGCCGTGCGCCTTCGCCTTGGCCTCGAGCGGGTCCTCGCTCGCGGTGTCCTCGAGTGCCCCGTGCCCCTCGTGGCGGAAGTCGGCGTTCTCGTCGAGCGTGACCTTGCCGTCGAGCGCCAGGATCTGGCCGTCGGCCGTGCGGACGAGGGGGTTCACCTCGACCAGGGTGGCGTCCTCGCCCGCGAAGACGTCGTACAGCTTCACGAAGACGCCGGCGACCTGCTCGACGAGTTCGTCCGGGAACCCGGCCTGGCGCGCGATGGCCTCGCCCGCCTCCTGGTTGATGCCGGTCAGCGGGTTGACCTCGACCCGGGCGAGTGCCTCGGGCTTCTCGACCGCGAGCTGCTCGATCTCCATGCCGCCCTCGACACTGACGAGCGACAGGTACGAGCGGTTGGCCCGGTCGAGCAGCACCGAGAAGTAGAACTCCTCGGCGATGTCGGCGCCCTGGGCGACCATCACACGCTGGACGGTGTGGCCCTTGATGTCGAGGCCGAGGATCGCCTGCGCGTGCGCGAACGCCTCGTCCGGGGTCTTCGCGACCTTGACGCCGCCCGCCTTGCCGCGGCCGCCGACCTTCACCTGCGCCTTGACGACGACCACGCCGCCGATCTGCTCGGCTGCGGCCTTCGCCTGCTCTGGGGTGTCGGCGATGATGCCCTGCAGCACAGGGACGCCGTAGGACTCGAAGAGGTCCCTGGCCTGGTACTCGAAAAGATCCACGCTGTTCTTCTTCCCGCACGGTTCGTGCGATCGGCATCGGTCATCGGGTCGCAGCACTCTCCATCGAGGGTCGCTCGATGTCGAGACAACGGCCGCGTCCGAGCCTAGCGCCGGCAGGTGGACGGACGGTTCCGCCGCCGGCAACCTGTGGAGAACCGCCGGGACGACCGCCGGGACGACCGGGGTACAGGTCGCTCGTCCGCGGTGCGCAGTCCCCGAACGGCCCGCCAGCGCAGCGCGGGCACGGTCGATCAGGTGCAGAACGAACTCCGTACCCGTGCCGCCGACGTCTTCGGTTGGGAACTCCGCGACGCGCAGCAGACCGTGGTCGACGCGGTCCTCGCCGGACGCGACGCCATCGCCCTGATGCCGACCGGCTCGGGCAAGTCCGCGATCTACCAGGTCGCCGCCCTCGCCCTCGACGGCCCCGTCGTCGTGGTCTCGCCGCTCGTGGCCCTGCAGGAGGACCAGGTCGTCGGCATCGAGGACCACCCGGACGCACCGCGTGCCGTGACCATCAACGCCACCCGGGCGCACCGGGAGCTCGACGACGCGTGGCAGGCCGTCGCGTCCGGTGAGGCCCGCTACGTCTTCCTCGCGCCGGAGCAGCTCGCCAAGGACGAGGTCGTGGACCGGCTGCGCGAAGCCGGCGTCGCCCTGGTCACGGTCGACGAGGCGCACTGCGTCTCCAGCTGGGGCCACGACTTCCGCCCGGACTACCTGGTCCTCGGGGAGGTCGTCGAACGCCTCGGCCGCCCGCCGGTCCTGGCGATGACCGCGACCGGTTCGACCCCGGTCCGCACCGAGATCGTCGAACGGCTCGGCATGCGCGACCCGCTCGTCGTGGCCACCGGGTTCGACCGGCCGAACCTGCGCTTGGAGGTGCAGCGCCACACCGACGAGGTGGCGAAGCGCGAGGCGGTCGTCGAGCAGGTCGTGGGGCTCGAGGGCGCGGGCATCGTCTACGTCGCCACCCGGGCCGAGACCCTCGTCTACGCCGACGAACTCGTCGAGAGCGGCCGTCGTGCGAAGGCGTACCACGCGGGTCTCCGGGTGCGGGACCGGGAGCACGTGCACCACGAGTTCCTGGACGGCGAACTGGACGTCGTCGTCGCCACGAGTGCGTTCGGCATGGGCATCGACAAGCCCGACGTCCGCTTCGTCGTGCACGCCGACGTGCCCGAGTCCGTCGACGCCTACTACCAGGAGGTCGGCCGGGCCGGTCGGGACGGCGACGTCGGACTCGCCACCCTGCACTACCGGTCCGAGGACCTCGGGCTCCGCCGGTTCTTCGCGTCCGGGTCGCCCCGTCCGGCGTCACTCCGCGCGGTGTTCGACGCGGTGCCCGCCGACGGCACGGTCGCCCGCTCCGAGGTCGCCGAGCGGGCCGGGCTCGCCGCCCGCACCGCGGGTCGCGTGGTGAACACGCTGGTGGACGCCGGCGCGCTGATCGACGACCGCGGCGGCCTGCGTCGCGCGCCGGACGGCCCGGCCGACGCCGTCGCCGCGGCCGAGCTCGCCAAGCGGCACGCGAAGGAACGGGAGCGCGTCGAGGAGTCCCGCATCGAGATGATGCGGCGCTTCGCCGAGACGACCGGCTGTCGTCGGCAGTTCCTGCTCGGCTACTTCGGCGACGAACTGCCCGAGCCGTGCGGCAACTGCGACACCTGCTCCGCCGGCACCGCCACCGACGCGGATGCCCACGGCGCCGACGGGTCGCACGACACCGAGTGGCCGCCGGACGCGCCGGTCGAGCACGCCGAGTGGGGTCGCGGCACCGTGATGAGCACCGAGGACGACCGGCTGACGGTGTTCTTCGAGTCCGCCGGCTACCGCACGCTCGCCCTGCAGGACGTCACCGAACGGCACCTGCTCGAGCGGGTCTGAACCGACTCCGCGAGCGCGTCCGTGCGCGACTCCGGCGGGTCTGGTGGGTCTGGCGGGTCTGGCGGGTGTGGCGGGGGAAGGCGCGGTCGCTCGACCACCCGTCGGCGACCGCGCTCCACTCCCCCGAGCACGTGCAGTAGACACCGGGAGGGTGACCCGTCGGTGACCACCGGGTGAACGGCGCGCGAACCGGCCACGATCGGCAGCGCCGGCCCTCGGCAGTGCGCTCCACGGCCCGCCACCACCCGCCACGTCCCCCGGGCTCCGCGCGCACTCCCACCGGCACCCGGGTACCAAGGAGCGGTGGGAAGGTCCACGCCGCACACCGCGGGACCGCCCACCACGCACCACCACGACGACCGACAGGAGCGACCATGTCCGACCCCGGAACCACCCCAGGCGACGCGTTCAGCGACGGCGTCAGCGACTCCGACGACCAGGGCCGCGCCGACGACGTCGACCGCGAGTACGTCGGCGGCTTCGAGGCCGACGACGCCGAAGAGGCACTCGAGACCGTGACGAACGACGCCGTCGCCGGCGAGACCGTCGAGCCGCAGCTCGGCGACGGCACCGACGACGGCCCCACCGGTGGCGCACCGAACGAGGGGTCGCCGGACATGTGGGAGCACGGCGACGACCGTCCCGACCTCGGTGGCGACCTGGGCACGAAGCCGCTCTGAGCGGATCGGACGAAGCAGAGCCGATCCGACGACACCGGCCGATCGGAGCACCGACCGTGACCGACCGACGGACGGGAGGCTCGGCGCGCGACGTGCGCCGGGCCTCCCGTCCGTCCCCGGGTCACCACCACGGCGACCGCGACCCGGCGCTCGGCCGGTTCCTCGCCGACAGCACGCCCGTCGCGGCCGGCGGCCGCGCGATCCTGCTGCAGATCGCGGACCCGGTGGTGGCCGCCGGGGTGCGGCGCCACTCGGACTTCGCGCGCCGACCGCAGCAGCGCCTGGCGCACACCCTGATGTACGTCTACGCCGTCGTGGTCGGGACGCCCGAGGACGCTGCCGTCGCGGCGTCGTTCGTGACGCACGCGCACCGACCGGTGACCGGCGCCGACGACCCGGACCGGCAGCTCTGGGTCGCGGCCACGCTCGTCGACTCCGCGCTCCGGACGCACCGCCTGCTCGGCAGCCCGGTCGACGACGAGCGGGCCGAGGACGTCCTCCGGGCGTACGCACCGATCGCGACCGCGCTGCGGGTGCCGGCGGAGCGGTGGCCGGACTCGATGGCGGCCTTCGAGCGGTACTGGGCGTCGACGCTCGCGCAGCTCCGGGTCACCGACGACGCCCGCGGTGTGGTGCGCGACCTGTTGCACCCGCGGCACGCACCGGCCTGGGTCCGCGCCGTGATGCCGGTCGTCCGCGTCGTCACGGTCGGGATGCTGCCGGCACCGGTCCGGACGCAGTACGGCTTCCCGTGGGGCCCGCGGGAGGTCCGTCGCTTCCGCCGGACCGTGTCGGGGCTCCGGCTGCTCCGTGCCGTCCTGCCCGGGGCGCTGCTTCGTCTGCCGGGGCCGCTGCTCCTCCGGGCCATGCACCGGACCGCCCGTCGGTACGCCGCGGCCTGAACCCGATCTGACCAGATTCTTGTCACAGCGACAAGAACAGTGCTACGGTCGGGTCATGGCAGTCGAACTCAGCACCCGGACCCGCTCCGGCCAGCCGACCACCCCGACGTTCACCACCATGCGGTTCCCCGCGGGTGAGGCACACGTCAAGGTCGCGGCCGGTCCCGACGAGTCGGCGGACGCTGCCGCCACCCAGATCCCGGCGGCGGACCTCGTCGAGGTCGCGACGCTCCGCGGCACGAGCGGCGACGACCTCGTCATGCTCGGCATGTGGGCCGACGCCGTCCGACAGCGCGGCTCCCGCTCCGTCGCCCTCGTCCCGTACCTGCCCGGCGCCCGCCAGGACCGCGGTCTGCCGTTCGGCGCGAAGGTCTACGCGGACATCCTCAACGGCTTCCACATCGACCAGGTGATCGCGTTCGACCCGCACTCGCCGGTCATCGTCGACCTGATCGCGGACCTGACCGTGGTGGCGAGCGCCCGCATCGTCCGCGACGAGGTCGTCGGCGCTCCCGGCACCGAGCAGGCCTACCAGGGCATCATCGCCCCGGACGCCGGCGCGGTCGCCCGGGCCACCGCGGCCGCCGACGCCTGCGGGCTGCCGGTGTACCGCGCCGAGAAGCACCGCAACCCGGACACCGGCAAGCTCGACGGCTTCACCTGCGAGCCGCTGCCCGACACCGGCCGGTTCCTCGTCGTCGACGACATCTGCGACGGCGGCGGCACCTTCATGGGGCTCGCGGGCAGCACCGGACTGCCGAAGGAGCGCCTGGGCCTCTGGGTCTCGCACGGCGTCTTCTCCGGCCGGGCCGCCCAGCTCGCCGACCACTTCGGCGAGATCGTCACCACCGACTCGTACCCCGCGCAGAACGCCATCGAGGGCCTGCGCACCGTCCCCCTGACCCCGTACCTCACCGAGGAGATCCGATGACGAACACGACGAGCACCACGGACACGACGACCGCCGCGGTCACGACCCCGACCACCACCGGCCTCGAGCCGCGGATCACCACCGCCAGCCCGATCGCCCCGCTCCTGGCCGTCGACGGCTACAAGCACTCGCACCGGCAGCTCTACCCCGAGGGCACCACGCGGATCCTCATCAACTGGACGAACCGGTCGAACGCGCACATGCCGGAGTCGACGCACGCGGTCGTCTTCGGGCTGCAGGCCTTCGTGCAGCGGTACCTGGTCGAGGCGTGGGCGCCGTTCTTCGCCGCCGACGAGGACCTGGTCTGCGACCTGTTCGAGCAGGCGCTCGAGGGCTACTTCGGCCCGAACACCATCGGCAGCGACCACGTCCGCGCCCTGCACCGCCTCGGCTACCTTCCCCTCGAGATCCGCGCCCTGCCCGAGGGCACCCTCGCTCCGATCGGTGTCGCGACCCTGACCGTCGAGAACACCGTCGACGCGTTCTCCTGGCTGCCGAACTACATCGAGACCGCCCTGTCGGCATCGATCTGGCACCCCTCCACCGTCGCCACGAAGGCGCTCGAGTACCGCGACCTCATGGAGGAGTGGGCCGAACGCACCGGCGCGGACCCGGCGAGCATCGACTTCGCCGCCCACGACTTCTCGTTCCGCGGGCAGACCAGCATCGAGTCCGCGGCCGCGTCCGGCGCCGGACACCTGCTCTCGTTCCTCGGCACCGACTCGATGCCGTCGCTCGACCACATCGCCCGCTACTACCCCGGCGACAACGGCTGGGTGGCGGCGAGCGTCCCGGCCACCGAGCACAGCGTGATGTGCGTCCGCGGTGCCGACGGCGAGCTCGAGACCTTCCGACAGATCCTCGACGTGTACCCGACCGGCGTCGTGTCGGCGGTCAGCGACGGCTTCGACCTGTTCAAGGTGCTCACCGAGGTGCTGCCGCAGCTCGAGGACCGCATCATGGCGCGCGACGGCAAGCTCGTCATCCGCCCCGACTCCGGCGACCCGGTCGACATCGTCACCGGCACCGTGCACGGCGTCGACGAGGCCGAGCTCTCCGCCGCCGACCGCAGCGACGAGCAGAAGGGCGTCGTGGAACTCCTCGACGAGCTGTTCGGCCACACCGTCAACGAGCTCGGCTACAAGGTCCTCGACCAGCACATCGGCGTGATCTACGGCGACAGCATCACCCTCGACCGAGCCCGCCGCATCTACGAGCGCCTGGCCGCGAAGGGCTACGCCAGCGACAACGTGGTGCTCGGCATCGGGTCGTACACGTACCAGTTCATGACCCGCGACAACCTCGGCAGCGCGGTCAAGGCCACGTGGGCACTGGTCGACGGCGAGCCGGTCGACATCCAGAAGGACCCGAAGACCGGCAGCGGCAAGAAGAGCGCGAAGGGCCGCATCGCCCTGCACCGCGACGCGACCGGCGAGATCCGGCAGACCGACCAGGCCACGCCGGAGGACGAGGCGACCAGCCTGCTCCAGCCGGTCTGGGTCGACGGGCGGTTCACGGTCCTCCAGTCATTCGCCGACGTCCGCGAGACCCTCCGTCGCGAACGGGCCGACCGCGCCGCCCGCCGCGCGGCTGCCGCCGGCACCGACACCGACCCGGTGGCGGCGACCGCGTGACCGGGGCCGCCCCGGCGGCGGTCCGCGACCAGCCGCTGATCGCCGTGGACGTGGTGCTGGTCGCGTTCGACGACGCCGGTGCGGGTGACGCAGCGGGGCCGGGCGGTCTCCGGGTCGCCACCGCCCGCCGGCGGTACGAACCGTTCGTCGGACGGGAGGCCCTGCCCGGCGTGCTCCTGGACGGTCCGGAACTCCTCGCCGACGGTGCGCGACGCGCCCTGCGGACCAAGACCGGGGTGGACGCGGCGGCGGTCCGCCACCTCGCCCAGGTCGGGGCGTTCGACGGCCCCGAGCGCGACCCGCGGAGCGCCGCGATCAGCATCGCGTTCCTGGCCGTGACCGCCGGGTCGACCGCCGTCGACGACGCCGTGCGCTGGCACGACGCGACGGACCTGCCGCTCGGGCTGCCGTTCGACCACGACCGGATCATCGCCGCGGCGCTCGACCACGCCCGGACCCGGGTCTGGTCGGACACACCGCTGACCCGGGCGCTGCTCGGCGAGCGGTTCACCACACCGGACGCGGCGCGGCTCGTCGTCGCCCTGACCGGTGTGACGCCGGACGCGGGCAACCTGAACCGGGCGCTCCGCACGAACCCGGCCCTGACCAGGCTCGACCCCGCGGTGGCACCGGTGACGCGCACCGGCACCGGGCGGGCGGGCCGTCCCCCGGCAGCCTGGACGTGGACGGGCTGAGCGCGGTTGAGTGGGGGCATGTCTGCTTCGCTGTCCGGGGACGAGTCCCTGCACCTGCCCGAGTTCGACGCTCCTCCGGCCTCGCCGCTCGACCTCGCGCGGCTCTGGCTCGACCAGGCCGGTGACCACGAGGTGTCCGAGCCGATGTCGATGACCCTCGCGACCGCCGGCGCCGACGGCCGGGTCAGCGCCCGGACCGTCGACGTCAAGCGGATCGAGGACCGCGGGCTGGTGTTCGGCACCTCGGCCGAGAGCCCGAAGGGCCGCCAGCTCGCCGAGAACCCGCACGCCGCACTGCAGGTCTACTGGCGCGAGACGATGCAGCAGCTCCGGTTCGAGGGCCGGGTCGTGCAGCTCTCCGACGAGGAGTCCGACGCCCTGTTCGCCGACCGCTCGCCGAAGTCCCGCGCCGCCACCGCGATCGCCGACCAGTCCGCCGTGCTCGAACCGCGGACGCTGCAGGACCTCATCGACGACGCCAACGAGCTGCTCGCCGAGTCCGACGACGACGTGCCCCGGCCGCCGCTCTGGGACGCGTGGCGCCTGGAGCCCGACACGGTCGAGTTCTGGCACGGCAGCCGTGACCGGATGCACCGCCGCCTGCAGTACGTGCACACCGACGGCACCTGGACGGCGACGCGGCTGCAGCCGTAGCCGCGCGGCGGTGACCCCGTCCGGCCGGGCGGGGTCACCGGCCTGGCCGCGTCAGCCGCGCCCGATCGGGTTCGGCATCTGCCCCGCCCGGATCAACGACGACGACTGGTCCGCCAGGTCGACCATCGTCAGGGTGTTCCGTAGCTGCAGCCGGTTCAGGCACGAGTGCGCGAACGACGGCACGCGGAGGTCCAGCGGCCGACGACGCTCCGGGTGCTCCGCCGCGTGCCGGTCGATGCACGCACCGACGAGCTCCCAGAACGCCGACTCCGGCAGCACCCCGTCGTCGTCGAGCACCGCGGCGAGGAACCGCAGCACGCCGTCGAACACGTCGGTGTGGACGGCGAGCGCCGCCTCGTCGTCGTCCACCGGGTGCACGATCCGCCCGATCGACTCGGGCACCGGGCGGTCGTCGTGCACGCCGAGGACCGCGACCTCCTCCCCGATGTCCTTCATGAACGCGCCCGTCACCACCGCGTCGCGGACGACGAGCACCAGGTTCTCGCCGTGCGGCATGAACGCCAGGTCGTGCACGGTCAGGCAGTGGACCACCGGCCGCAGGTACGCGTCGAGGTAGCGGCGGACCCACTCGGCGGGCTCGAGGCCGGAGGCACGGACGAGCTCCGACGCCACCGCACGCCCGTCGGCGTCCCGGTGCAGCAGCGCCGCCATCGTGAGCAGGCGCTCCCCCGGCTCGGTCCGCGGTACCGGGCTCTCCCGCCAGAGCGCGGCGAGCATCTTCCGCTGCGGTGAGCCGACGTCGACCCGGTGGTACGCGTCGCCGGTGTACCCGATGGCCGCGTGCTCCCGGAGCACCCGGAAACCGGCCGCGCGCAGGGTGGGGTCGTCGGCGACGAGCTCGGCGACCCAGTCGTTCACGGCCGGGGTCGAGCGCATGTACGCCGGCGACATCCCGCGGAGGAACCCCATGTTCTGCACCGCCAACGCCGTCTTCACGTACGAGCGCTCCGGCCGGGACCGATTGAACGTCGTCCGGATCGACTGCTGCGGCTGGTACGTGTCCGGCCCCTCGCCGAGGTCCACCAGGTCCTGCCGTCCGAGGTCCGGGGCGAAGGTCACCGCGATCCGGTGCTGCCACTGCCACGGGTGCACGGGCAGCCAGACGTACTCGTCCGGGTCGAGGCCGCGCCGGCGCAGCGTCTGCCGGAAGCGTTCGACGGTCTCCGGGTCGAGCTCGGCCGCCCAGTGCTCGGCCTCGGTGCGGTCCACGGCGAGCGCCAGGTGCGTGTGCTCGCGACGGGCGGCGAGCCACCGGTAGCGGAAGCGTCCGCCGGACTCCGGGGCGTAGGCGCGGTACTCGTCCAGGCCGAACCCGATGCGGCCGTTCGCGGCGACGAACGCGGGGTGTCCCTCGGTCATCGCGGCCTCGACGTCCTGGAAGCCCGCGACGACGTCCCCGTCGGTCCGTCCGCGGGCGAGCTGTGCGGCGGACGGACCCCCGCGGCGGTGCTTCGCGGCGGCGCTGGCGAGGGTGGACGCGATCTCCTCCAGGTAGGTGCCGACCAGGGCGTCCGGGATCCCGAGGACGTCCCGGAGCTCCAGGACCAGGTCCTGCGCGTCGAGCGGGACCGGCGGCCCGTCCGGTCCGGTGGTCCGGGTGAGCGAGGCCTCGTCGATCGACCAGTGCTCGAGCGCGTGCCGTCGGGCGCGGAACCGGTACTGCGAGGCACCGGTGTCGAGCAGCCAGCAGTCCCCGTCCGGCAGCGGCGTGACGAGCCGTTCGTGGGTGAACTCGGCGATGGCCTTGGCGACGAGGTGCCGTTCGGCGACCGCCAGGTGCTCGGGTCGCAGGTGCGCGGCGGGACCGTCGTCGTCCGGCTGCCCGATCCGCTCGGTGTCCAGGACCGAGAGCAGCGCCCGCTTGCCGTCGACGTCGACCTCCCGCAGCACCCGGAACCCCACCTCGGCGTTCTTCGCCTGCACGGCCGTGTTCCGGACGTCGGGTTCGACGACGACCCGACGGGCACCGAGGGCGTCCCGGCAGTGCTCGACGACGGTCCGCATCACCGCGCTGGTGAGGCCGTGCACCCGGCCGTCCGCGGGCGGCGGTGCGACGAGCAGGTGCATGCCGACGTCGCCGGACCGTGCCGGCCAGACGTCGGTGAGCAGCACGAGCGCCGGGTCGTACGTCTCGGCGTACGCGCACGGGTGTCCGTCGCGGACGACGAGCCAGCCGTCCTGCGCCGGGTCCGCGCCGACCGCCTGGAGGTACCGGCGCACCGCCGCCACGTCGGCCTGCTGCATGCCCCACCACGACGACGCCGGGTGCGCCAGCCAGGACCGCACCAGGGCGGCGTCCCGGTCCGGGTCCACAGGTTCGACGGACAGGAGGCCCGGGGTCGCGTCCGCGCTCATGCGGACGCCGCCTCGTGCCCGGCCCGCACCGAGGCGGGCAGACCGAACTCCTGGAAGGCGATCCGGGCCTCCAGGCCGTAGACCTCGCGCCCCGTGACGGACCGGATGATCGAGGCGTTCCGCCACGCGCCCATGCCGAGGTCCGGCGCGGTCAGGCCGTGCGTGTGCTCCTCGGCGTTCTGCACCCAGATGCGGCCGCCGAGGGTGTCGACGTGGTGGTCGCGGGCGACGGCGAGCCGGCCTCGGGAGTCGCGCTGCACCAGGTGCTCGACCGGGTCGAGGAAGCGCGGCGGACGCGGGGTGTACCCGGTGGCCAGGACGACCCGGTCGACCTCGTGCTCGTACGTCTCGCCGAGCTGCTCGTGCCGGAGCGTCAGGCGGTACGTGCCACGATCGGCGTCCCAGACCGCGTCGGTCACGCTCGTCTCGGTGCGGAGGGTCGTCGGCACCGGGCCGCGGGCGCTGATCCGGTAGAGGGTGTCGTAGACCTCGCTGACCAGGTCCGTGCTGATCCCCTTGTACAGGCTCCGCTGCTCGCGACCCAGGCGGTCGCGGACGGACTCGGGCAGGGCGTGGAAGTGGTCCGTGTACTCGGGGCTCGTCATCTCGAGCGTGAGCTTGGTGTCCTCCATCGTGAAGAACCGCGGCGACCGGGTGACCCAGTCGATCCGGTACCCGCCGTCGCGCAGCCCCTCGAGGAGGTCCAGGTACACCTCGGCCGCCGACTGTCCGCTGCCGATCACGGCGATCGACGCGGCACGCCGGAGCGCGTCGCGGTTCGGCAGGTAGTCGGCGGAGTGCACCACCGGACCGGCCAGGTCGCGGAGAGCCGGGGGCACCGACGGCTCGGTGCCGACGCCGACGACGACGTGGCGCGCCCGACGGACCTCGGTGCCGGTGGCGGTCTCGGCGGACACCGTGAACAGGTCCGTCGCGGGGTCGTGCTCCACCGCGGTCACCCGGCGACCCCAGCGCAAGGTGTCGAGTCGGTCCGCGGCCCACCGGCAGTAGGCGTCGTACTCGGAGCGCAGGGGGTGGAAGTCCTCGCGGATGTAGAAGGGGTAGAGGCGGCCGGTCTCCTTGAGCCACGCCAGGAACGAGAACGGTGAGGTCGGGTCCGCCATCGTCACGAGGTCGGCGAGGAACGGCACCTGGATCGTCGCGCCGTCGAGCATCATGCCGTGGTGCCAGGCGAAGCCGTCGGCGGCGTCGAGGAACACCGCGTCCACGTCGTCGAGCGGGTCGGTGAGGCACGCGAGGCCCAGGTTGAACGGGCCGATGCCGATCCCGACGACGTCGTGCACGTGGTCGGGGGCGGTCGGGGTCGGGGTCGGGCTGACGCTGGTGCTCATCGGTTCGCTCCGGTCGTCGTGGTGGGGGTCGTCGCACGGCGGAGGCCCTCGGCGGTCGCGACGACGTGGTCGAGCGACGCCTGCACCTGCTCGAGGGTGGTCGCCGGGTTGAGCAGCGTGAGCTTGTTGCACGGCCGTCCCGCGATCACGGTCTTGGCGATGAGCACCCGTCCCTCCGCCAGCAACGCGGCCCGGAGCGGCGCCACCATCGCGTCGGCCTCGTCGTCCGTCACGCCGGCTGGCTGCCACCGGAACAGCACCGTGCTCAGCTGCGTCGGGGCGACGAGCTCCAGGTCCGGGTGCGCCTGTACCAGCGCGTGGGTCACTGCGGCCAGGTCGATGACCGCGTCGAACGCGGTGCCGATCGCGTCGGCGCCGGAGGCCCGCAGCGTCGCCCAGAGTTTCAGGGCGTCGAACCGCCGGGTGGTCTGCAGCGACTTGTCGACCTGGTTCGGTTCGGCCGCGTCCTCCGGGTTCAGGTAGTCGGCATGCCAGGAGGCGCGGCGCAGGTCCGCCGGGTCCCGCACGACGAGCACGCTCGACGACACCGGCTGGAAGAAGGACTTGTGCAGGTCCGCCGTGACGCTCCGGGCGCGCTCGATGCCGTCGAGCAGGTGCCGCCGGGTCGGCGAGACGAGCAGCCCGCATCCGTAGGCGGCGTCGACGTGCAGCCAGACGCCCTCGAGGTCGCAGACGTCGGCGATCGGGGCGAGCGGGTCGATGACGCCGCGATCGGTCGTGCCGGCGGTCGCGACGACGGCCATCGGGGTGCGGCCGGCGGCACGCGCGTCGGCGATCGCCTGCGCCAGTGCTGCGGGGAGCATCCGACCGGCGGGGTCGGTGCGGACGTCGACCACGGCGGCGTCGGGCAGGCCGAGCAGGCGGGCGGACTTCTTGACGCTGAAGTGGGTCTCGGCGGTGGCGAAGAGGGCGAGGGTGTCGAGGGTGGCCGAGGTGCCGGTCGCCTCGATGCCCGTCGGGTCCGTCGCTGCTTCGCGGGCCAGCAGCAGTGCCTGCAGGTTCGACTGGGACCCGCCCGAGGTGAAGACGCCGTCCCCGGCCGCGAAGCCGATCCGCCGGGCGAGCCAGTCGACCACGTGCCGCTCGATGTCGGTGCCGATGCGGGACTGGTCCCAGGTGTCGACCGAGGGGTTGACGGCGGCCAAGACGGCCTCGGCGGCGACCGCGGGCAGGGCGACCGGGCAGTTCAGGTGGGCGAGGTAGCCGGGGGTGTGGAACCACACCGCTTCCTGCACGAAGAGCTCGTCGAGTTCGGCGAGGGCGCGGTCGGTACCGATGGCTGGGGCGTCGAGGTCGACGGCGCCCACGCGGCGGTGCAGCTCGGCGGCCGGGGTGCTCGTGGTCGGCAGGTCGGCGGCGGCGATCCGGGCAGCGAGCCGGTCGACTGTCGCACCGACGGCCTCCCGGTAGTGCTGGGCAGAGTCGGGACTGATCATGTCGAGAGGTGTCACGTTAGGTGAGGCTAACCTTACCTCTGCTCCTTGTCACCCGTCCGAGGGGGTCGGGCGTGGCGGACACGAGCAGCCCTCGACAGCGCGCGGCGGTAGCGTCGGACCATGCCGGCCGCACCACGCACCACCGTCCGCACCGCCGTCGACCAGGACGCCCCGGGGATCGCCGACGTGCACGTGCAGGCGTGGCGTGAGGCCTACGCCCACCTGCTGCCCGCCGCGTTCCTCGCCTCGCTCGACCCCGTCGCACGGACCACCCGGTGGCGGCGCGTCCTGGCCGACCCCGACGTCACGGTCCCGGTCGCGGAGCAGGACGGCACCGTCGTGGGGTGGGCGACCGCGGGTCCCGGTCGCGACGAGCACCCCGTCCGCAGCCGTGAGCTCGAGGGCATCTACGTCCTGGCCGCCGCCTACGGGTCCGGGGCCGGTCAGATGCTCCTCGACGCGGTGCTCGGCGACGTGCCGGCGTACCTCTGGGTCGCGGACGACAACCCCCGTGCAAAGGCGTTCTACGCGCGCAACGGCTTCCGCCGTGACGGAGCGACCAAGACCGAGCACCTCGGCGACAACGCCCTCGTCGCGGTCCGCATGGTCCGCTGACGCCGGCGCCAGGCGCTGCCGCTGCCGCTGCCGCTGCCGCTGCCGCCTCAGGCGATCATGAACTCCCGCGGCTCCAGCGCCCGACCGACGATCCGGACGTCCCCGATCGAGCCGACGAACACCTGGTCGAGCACGCCGCCGTAGCGGTACCCGCCGAGCAGCCAGGGCTTGCCGACGGTGCTCAGCCCCCAGTTCCGCGTCGACGGGTTCCGCACCACGGGGCACCCGTCGACGTACAGCACGGTGTGGGTCCGGTCGTTCACCACGGCGACGTGCCACCACTGCCCGAGGGGCAGCTCGTGTCCCCAGTTCGTGAGCGACCCGTCCTGGCTCGCCGGGTAGACGCACCACTGCAGCTCGCGGTCGCCGGACAGGCTGAGCGTCACGGCGGGTTCGTCCGGGTCGCCGTCGCTCGAGCGGGCCTTGCCGACCTGCCCCGCGCTCGAGTACTGGGACAGCAGCGCGCTGAACCCGTTCGCGCTCGGGTCGAACGTGGTCGGCAGTGAGAAGAACGCCTCCACCGTGTACCCGTGGGCGAAGTGTTCGGCGTTGAGCGGTGCGGCGTCGACGGTCTGCAGGTGCTGACCGCCGGGCTTGCCGCCCTGCAGCACCAGGCTGCCGGCGCCCGGTTGGTCGGGGTGGTGTGCCGTCGACCAGCGCAGCGCTCCGGCGACCGCGCCGCGCCGCGCGGCGACCACCAGGTCGTTCCCGTGGCCGCTCTGGTCGCGCACCCGGCTGGACGACGCCAGCGTCGTGCCGTCGGCGTTGCCGTCGAACCGCCAGTACGCGAGCGTCCCCGGCACGAGCATGCGTGCCGCCGGACGGGAGGCCCGTGGTGCGACCGGCGCGAACCCCGCGAACCGTGCGTCGAAGTCCACGGCCATGGTGAACCGGTCGACGTCGCCGCTGAGTCGGAGCTCCTGCGCGGCCAGCTCGTTCGTGTCGTCGAGTCCGCCGCCGAGGAGGAACGGCGAGAGCGTCTCGACGTCGATGACGTTCCGCTCGAGGTCGACGTGGTACAGCCGGATCATGGCCGCGCCGCCGTAGTAGCGGTTCTGGTAGTTCGTCAGGTGCAGTGCGACGTCGTGCCCGGCGGCGTTCTGCTTCGTGGTGCGCCCCGGGCCCCAGTAGTGCCCGTTGAGGGTGAGGAACACCTGGTCGTGCTGCGCGATGAAGGCGTCCCAGAGCTGCTGCCCGTAGGCGTCGAACGCGGCACCTCCGGTCGGGTCCGAGTCGACGAGCGTGTGGGTGGTGAGGATCACCGGCGCGTGCGGTCGGGCGGCGAGCACCGAGCTGGCCCAGGCGAGGCCGCCGGCACTCGTGTGCCAGTCGAGCGCCAGCACGACCCACTCGCGGCCGCCCGCCGTGAACCGGTGCGCGCTGTTGTACCCGTCCGGGCTCGACCCGATCCAGCTCGACGAGCGTCGGAACCGCTGCGGGCCGAACACGTCCAGGTACGGCGTCCGGCCACGCTGGTCGTCCGTCGACGAGTCGATGTCGTGGTTGCCGGCGAGCACGCTGTACGGCGCCCCCGCCCGGTCGAGCACGTCGAAGACCGAGCCGGCCGCCTGCATCTCGGACGCCGCGCCGTTCTGCGTCAGGTCGCCGAGGTGCACGAGGAACACCGTGTTGTGCCGGGACTGCTCGCGGACCACGTACTCGAGCGACGCACGCATCGGTGCCTCGTCCACCGCGGCGCCGTCGAACATGTACTGCGTGTCCGGCATCACCGCGACGGTGAAGCGGGGCGACGTGGTGTCCGGCTTCCAGCGCCCGGTGTGCCCGGTGTGCGCCGCGGATGCGACCGACTGCGCCGCGTGCGCTGCCGCACCGGGTACCGCCAGCGAGGTACCGGTCAGGGGCTCCGCGACGGCCGGCGCACTGCCGAGTCCGTTGACGGCGGCGAGGCCGGCGGCACCGGCCAGGCCCGAGCCGACGAGGAAGCCGCGGCGCGAAACAGGGGTGCGATCGGGGTCACGAGGAGTGTTCTGCACAGTCCCGGACGGTAGCCACCGGCGGGGAACACCTCGGGGCCGTCCGGTGAACGCCAGGCGAGCCGGACCCGCCAGTCCGGTGGAGACCGGTGAGGACCCCTACAGCTTCTCGATCGGGGCGATCTTGATGAGGAGCTTCTTCCGCCCGGCGGTGTCGAACGCGATCTCGGCGATCCGCTTCGCGCCCTGGCCGGTCACCGCCGAGACGGTCCCCT
Source organism: Curtobacterium sp. CFBP9011 (assembly GCF_034045095.1). NCBI lineage: Bacteria > Bacillati > Actinomycetota > Actinomycetes > Micrococcales > Microbacteriaceae > Curtobacterium > Curtobacterium sp. CFBP9011. The sequence continues at coordinate 340,096 of NZ_JAXCWN010000004.1, read as the reverse complement.
GCCCGAAGTCGACGTGCGAGATCCGGTCGCCGGCGACGAGTTCCATGTCCCCGTTGTCGCGGACCTGGCCCGAGACACGGTTCGCCCACTCGGTCTTCGGACGGGTCTTCGCCGCCGCAGCAGCACGGTCGTAGGACCCGCCGCCCCAGCCGCCACCGCCGCGGTAGCCACCGCCGCCTGCGCCGCCGAACCCGCCGGCGCTGCCGCCGTCACGTCGGGCGTTGATCGCCCGGGGCTGCGTGCCACCGCGGCTGTTCGCCATGCCGGGCGACTGCTTCCACTCGATGAGGCCCTCGGGGATCTCCTGCAGGAAGCGCGACGGCATCGCCACGTTGACGTCACCGAACTGCGCCCGGGTCATCGCGAGCGACAGGAACAGGACCTTCTTGGCGCGGGTGATCCCGACGTAGAACAGGCGGCGCTCCTCCGAGGGCCCGCCCGGCTCGTTCGCGGACATCCGGTGCGGCAGCAGGTCCTCTTCGACACCGGTCAGGAACACGGCGTCGTACTCCAGGCCCTTCGCGGTGTGCAGGGTCATCAGGGACACCGTGCCGGACGAGTCGTCGAGCTCGTCGGCCGCGGCCACCAGCGAGACCTCGGTCAGGAAGTCGGACAGCGTGCCCTCGGGGTTGTTCTTCTGGAACTCCCGCGTCACGGCCACGAGTTCGTCGATGTTGTCCGCACGGGCGGCGTCCTGCGCGTCCGGCGACTTCCGGAGCTGTTCGAGTAGCCCCGACCCGTCCAGCAGCTGGGTCAGCGTGTCGACCACGGGCTGGTCGGCGGCCTTGGCGGAGACGTCGTCGAGCAGCGCGGCGAACGAGGTGATCGCCGTCCGGACCTTGGGCCCGAAGCCGAGCTCGTCCGCGTGCCGCAGGGCTTCCCGCAGCGAGACCTCGTGGTCGTCGGCGTAGCGCTGCAGGCTGGTCTCGGTCACGGCGCCGATGCCGCGCTTCGGCACGTTCAGGATGCGCCGGAGCGACAGCGGGTCGGCCGGGTTCGCGACGGTGATCAGGTACGCCATGGCGTCCTTGATCTCGGCACGCTCGTAGAACTTCGTGCCGCCGAGCACCCGGTACGGGATCGCGGCGCGGATGAAGATCTCTTCCAGCGCACGGGTCTGGGAGTTCGTCCGGTAGAACACCGCCATGTCGCGGTAGTCCATGCCGTCCTCGTGCAGACGCTGGATCTCGTCCGCGACGAACTGGGCTTCGTCGTGGCCGGTGTACCCGGTGAAGCCGACGATCTTCTCGCCCGCGCCGACGTCGGTGAACAGGCTCTTCGCCTGCCGGTCGAAGTTGTTCGCGATGACGGCGTTCGCGGCGTCGAGGATGTTCTGCGTCGAGCGGTAGTTCTGCTCGAGCAGGATGACCTTCGAGTTCGGGAAGTCCCGCTCGAACTCGACGATGTTGCGGATGTCCGCGCCACGGAAGGCGTAGATCGACTGATCGGAGTCTCCGACCACCGTCAGGGATGCCGGGGCGATCGTGCCGTCGGTCTCGCGCATCCGGGCGACGTGCTGCCCGGAGTCCTCGAGCTTGTCGACCTGCTCGACCGGCACCGGCCGCGTGAGCTCGCGGATCAGGGAGTACTGCGCGTGGTTCGTGTCCTGGTACTCGTCGACCAGGATGTACCGGAACCGCCGCTGGTAGAGCGCCGCGACGTCCGGGAAGGCCCGGAACAGGAAGACCGTCTGCCCGATGAGGTCGTCGAAGTCGAACGCGTTCGCCCGGCGCAGGTCGTTCGTGTACCGACGGAACACCTCGGTGAACATGACCTCTTGCGGGTCGCTCGCGTTGATGTTGCGCGCGTAGGTGTCGATGTCCTGCAGCTCGTTCTTGAGCTTCGAGATCTTCGACGCCGCCGCCCCGACGGTCAGCCCGAGGGTGTCCGCCTCGAGGTCCTTGATGATCCGCTTCAGCAGCGCCCGCGAGTCCGCCGAGTCGTAGATGGTGAACGACTGCGGGAACCCGAACCGTTCGGCTTCGCGCCGGAGGATCCGCACGCACGCCGAGTGGAACGTCGAGATCCACATGCCCTCGGCCGCCTGCCCGACGAGTGCCTGGACCCGCTCGCGCATCTCGGCCGCGGCCTTGTTCGTGAACGTGATCGCCAGGATCTGCGACGGCCAGGCTTCGCGGTTCGCCAGGAGCAGCGCGATGCGGCGGGTGAGCACGCTCGTCTTGCCCGAGCCGGCACCGGCGACGATGAGCAGGGACTCGCCGCGGTACTCGACGGCTTCCTTCTGCTGGGGGTTCAGGCCCGCGGTGAACGGGTCCTGGTAGGCGCGGTCACCGGCACCCGTGCCGTCGGTGCGGCCGGGCGTGGGGTCGGAGGGGTCGAGCACGATCGTCATGTCCGAGACAGTCTAGGCGCGACCCCCGACGTCCGATCAGGCCCGGTCGGACCGTTCCGCGGCGAGCGATCGGGCCCGCACCGCGAGGTCCGCGTGGTCCGCGAACACCCCGTCGACGCCCGTGCGGAGGACCGAGGTGAACCACCGTTCCCAGTCGCCGAGCGCCACCAGCTCGCCGCCACGACGGAGCGCCGCCGGCAGGAACCGGTTCTCCGGCCGCAGCGTCCACGCGTAGACCGCCAGGCCGACCGCGTGCGCCCGGTCGACCACGTCACTCCGCACCGGACCGGGGTCGTCGACGGCGCGGGTGTCAACGCCGGCCATCAGGGTCGGCAGGTCGACGCTGATGCCGTGGAACTCGGCCGCGAGCCGCGCGAGCGCCGCGTCCGTCCGCTCGGCGGCGTAGGTCGTGGCGGCGGAACCGTCGGCGGCGACCTCGTCGGCGGCCGCACCACGGGCCTCCTGGAGGTACACCAGCCGACCACCGGTCCCGTGTTCGGCGACCTGGCGGAGGACGCCCTTCTCGAACGACTCGACGGTCAACCGGTCGTCGCCGCGCCACCCGGCCGTGCCGAGCACGCCGTCGAGCAGCGACGCCATCGGGAACCCCGCCGCCGCGAACGCACTGGCGTGCTTCACCTCGGCGACCAGGCCCACCGGTCGCGGGGCGGCGTCGAGGATCGCGAGCAGGTCCTCCAGGCGCAGGACCGTGTCCTCGCCGTCGTGCTGCCGAGAGGCGCGGCGCAGCTCCGGCAGGCGCTCACGGGTCCGCAGCGTGCGCACCTCGTCCCACGTGAAGTCCTCGGTGAACCAGCCGGTGAGCCGGTGCCCGTCGATCGTCTTCGTGGTGCGGCGGTCGCGGAACTCCGGTCGGTCGGCGACGTCGGTCGTGCCGGAGACCTCGTTCTCGTGTCGGAGGACCAGGACCCCGTCCTTCGTCGGCACGAGGTCCGGCTCGATGGCGTCGGCGCCGAGCTCGATCGCGAGTTCGTAGGCACTGCGGGAGTGCTCGGGGCGGTACCCGGAGGCTCCACGGTGGGCGATGACGAGCGGCTGCATGTCGGCGACGATACGGAGCGCGGGTGAACACGGTGTCCACCCGCCCCGGCGTCGTCGCGGACGTTCAGCGAGCGTGCGGAGTTCCCACGGTGGACCGACAGCGACCGTCAATAGGCTCGCGCGCAGGAGCACGGACGCCGGTTCCGCTTCCCGCGGATCCCCAGCCATCTGACCCTGACGGCCCGTAGGCTGTGAGGACACGAAGGAACGGCACCGCCGAACTCCGTCACGAGCCCACGATCCGATGCCACCCGGGTACCGGATCCACGACTCCACACCAGAGGAAATCAGAGGACACCATGGCCTTCAAGCCCGGTTTCGACCAGTCCCCCGCCTTCAACGACGCGGGCCGGAACGCATGGGGCGCCGGCTCGAACGCACCGCAGGGCGCCTACCCGCAGCAGGGGTACCCGCAGCAGGGGTACCCGCAGCAGGGCGGCTACCCGCAGGCCCCGTCCGGCCAGACCGGCTGGGGTCAGGCGCCGCAGCAGCCCGGCATGTCGCCGGACCAGCTCCGTGACATGTACGACCGCCCCTCGGCCGACAAGGTCGACACCGGCCGTATGTCGTACGAGGACACGATCGTCAAGACGCTCCTGGCGTTCGGCGTGCTCATCGTCGGTTCGGTCGCCGGTTGGAACCTGCCGCCGGTCGTCTGGATCGTCGGCGCGATCGTCGGGTTCGTCCTCGCCCTGGTGAACACCTTCAAGAAGAAGCCGTCGCCGGCACTCGTGCTGGCGTACGCCTTCTTCGAGGGCCTGTTCGTCGGTGGCATCTCGAACATGTACAACACGATGTGGGACGGCATCGTCACGCAGGCGGTGTTCGGCACCCTCGGTGTCTTCGCCGTCACGCTGCTGCTGTTCTCGTCCGGCAAGGTCCGTGCGACGCCGAAGCTGACCCGGTTCTTCCTGGTCGCGATGGTCGGTTACATGGCGTTCTCGCTCGTCAACATCGTGCTCATGTTCACCGGTGTGACCCAGAGCGCCTTCGGCCTCCTCGGCGTCACGCTGTTCGGCATCCCGCTCGGCGTCCTGATCGGCATCTTCGTGGTGCTGATGGCGGCGTACTCGCTGATCCTCGACTTCGACCAGATCAAGACCGGCGTCGAGCGTGGCGCTCCCCGTGTCTACGCGTGGACGGCGGCCTTCGGGCTCATCGTCACGCTGGTCTGGCTCTACCTCGAGATCCTGCGCATCCTGGCGATCCTCGCGAGCAGCTCCCGCAACTAGCGTTCCCACCCGAAGGGCCCCGGCTTCCGCCGGGGCCCTTCGTCGTGCGTGCCCGCCGGGTGCTGCGCGCGCCGAGCGGTGCGGCCCGACCGGTCACGACACACCGCTCACCTCCGCCGAGCGGTCACGAACCGTCGCTCAACACCGGTCCGAACGACGATTCGTGACCAGTCGGCGGAAGGCAGCCGGGCGCGGCAGACGGGCTCGACCCAGCTCGACGCGGCCGTCCCGCGGGCCCGAGCGGTCACGACACCCCGCTCACCTCCGCCGAGCGGTCACGAATCGTCGCTCAGCACGGGCGAGAACGACGATTCGTGACCAGTCGGCGGAACGGGGCCGGGCGCGACAGACGGGCTCGACCCGCGCCTCCCGTCCGGCACGTCTGCCCGCCGAGGTCGCGCAACATGCCGCAGTCGGTTCGCCGAGGTCGCGCAACCGCCGTGCGGATGCCCGAGCGACAGATCGTGCGACCTCGGGCGCACCAGCCGCATCTCCCGCACACTGGCCCGCTCCGCCGCCAGGTCGCACGACATGCCGCAACCGGTTCGCCGGGGTCGCACGAACTGCCGTCAGCGAGCCGACCCGGCGGCAGAACGCGCGACCTCGGCGCGCCGAACCCGGCAGAACGCGCGACCTCGGCGCGCGGGACCCGGCAGGACGCGCGACCTCGGCGCGCGGGCGACGGGCGGGAGGCCCGGGCCGGCCCCGCAGGACGAGCGAGGGCCCGGCACGCAGTCGCGTACCGGGCCCTCGGGCGTCAGAGGAGGATCACTCCCACTCGATCGTCCCCGGCGGCTTCGACGTGACGTCCAGCACGACCCGGTTGACGTCGCGCACCTCGTTCGTGATGCGGTTCGAGATCTTCGCGAGCACGTCGTACGGCAGGCGCGTCCAGTCCGCGGTCATGGCGTCCTCGGACGAGACCGGACGGAGCACGATCGGGTGCCCGTAGGTGCGGCCGTCGCCCTGGACCCCGACCGAGCGGACGTCGGCGAGCAGGACGACCGGGCACTGCCAGATCTCGTCGTCGAGGCCGGCCGCGGTGAGCTCGGCGCGGGCGATGGCGTCGGCGGCCCGCAGGATCTCGAGGCGCTCGGCGGTGACCTCACCGACGATGCGGATGCCGAGGCCCGGGCCGGGGAACGGCTGGCGTCCGACGATGACCTCGGGCAGCCCGAGCTCGCGACCGACCGCACGGACCTCGTCCTTGAACAGGGTGCGCAGCGGCTCGACGAGTTCGAACGTCATGTCGTCGGGCAGTCCGCCGACGTTGTGGTGCGACTTGATGTTCGCGGTGCCCGACCCGCCGCCCGACTCGACGACGTCCGGGTACAGGGTGCCCTGCACGAGGAACTTCACCTCGGCGTCACCGTCCGAGGCGCGCGCTTCGAGGACGAGCGCTTCCGCCGCGGCCTCGAAGGTGCGGATGAACTCGCGGCCGATGATCTTGCGCTTCTGCTCGGGGTCGCTGACACCGGCGAGGGCGTCCAGGAACTGCTCCCGGGCGTCGACCGTGACCAGGCGCACACCGGTCGAGGCGACGTAGTCCTCTTCGACCTGCTTGCGCTCGTCGGCGCGGAGGAGCCCGTGGTCGACGAAGACGCAGGTGAGCTGGTCCCCGACGGCCTTGTGCACGAGGGCTGCGGCGACGGCGGAGTCGACTCCACCGGAGAGCCCGGCGATCACGCGCGACGACCCGATCTGGGTGCGGATGCGCTCGACCTGCTCGTCGATCACGTTCGCCGAGTTCCAGTCACCCGGCAGTCCGGCGGCACGGTGCAGGAAGTTCTCGAGCACGGCCTGGCCGAACGCGGAGTGCTTGACCTCGGGGTGCCACTGCACGCCGTACAGCTTGCGCTCGTCGGAGGCGAAGGCGGCGACCGGGGTCGACTCGCTCGACGCCAGGACCTCGAAGCCCTCGGGAGCCTTCGACACCGCGTCGCCGTGCGACATCCACGTGGTCTGCGCTGCGGGCTGGCCGCCGAGCAGGACACTGTCGGTGCCGCTGACCGTGACGGCGGTGGCGCCGTACTCGCGGAGGCCGGTGTTGGCGACCTCGCCGCCGAGGGACTTCGCCATGGCCTGGAAGCCGTAGCAGATGCCGAGCACCGGGACACCGAGGTCCAGGATCTCGCCGTCCAGGGACGGTGCGCCGTCCTCGTAGACGGAGGACGGGCCTCCCGACAGGACGATCGCCGCCGGGTTCTTCTCACGGATCTCCGCTGCGGTGACCGAGTGGGGGACGATCTCGCTGTAGACGTTGGCCTCGCGGACGCGTCGTGCGATCAACTGCGCGTACTGCGCGCCGAAGTCGACGACGAGGACGGGACGCTGTTCGGTCTCGCTCACCGAGCGCTCTCCTTCTCCCGCGACTGCTGCGCGGTCAGCTCGTGGTAGGTGGTCAGTGCGGTCTGCTGCATGCGGTGCTCGACCACGAAGGACATGAACGGGATCACGCCGCCGAGGGCGATGAGCAGGAAGCGCGACGGCCGCCAGCGCATGATGCTCCAGAGGCGGAAGTCCGCGAACAGGTAGACGACGTACAGCCACCCGTGCGCGATGAGGATCGCGATCGACAGGTTGAACGTGCCGGGTGCTTCGCCCGCGGTGCCGTTCGGGACGAAGAACGCGCCACCGCCGAGCTGCATCTCACGCTGGATCGGGGTGTACTTGATGACGACCTCGACGACCAGGGCGAGCAGGAGCACGCCGGTGACGTACGCGGAGATGCGGTAGAACCGCACGGCCCCCGGGATCTTGGGGATGTCGCGGGTCCGGACGGTCAGAGCCATGTGGTCGATCCTACCGGCGACCCGGCTCGGCCCGGGCGTCGTCCGTCGGGACCACGGGCTCGTCCACAGGCTCGGCGTCGTCGTCCACAGGATCGGCGCCAGCTGCCTCGGCGGCCTCGCGCGCCTCGTCCTGTTCGCGCTCCCATGCGTCCTTGACGAAGCGGTACCAGAGGAAGACGGCGAACCCGGCGAACACGACCCACTCGACCGCGTAGAACAGGTTCAGCCAGTCGAACTGGACCTCCCGCGTGGGGGCCCGGTCGGCGATGGTGCCGAGGTCGGCGGCGTCTGCGGTGGTCCGGTCGGCGACGACGTACCCGCCGTACATCCGGTCGTCGAAGGCCTTCCAGGTGTTGACGAACCGGGCCGGGGCGACGGCCGAGTACTCGTGCTGCTCGAACGTGTCCTGGTCCGGCGACTCCGCCGGGTAGTACCGACCGCGGATGGTCATCGACGCGTCGTCGACCAGGCGGTCACCACCGGCGACCGCGGCGGAACGCTGGTCGGACCAGCCGATCACGACCGGGAGGCTCGCCCCCGTCGCGTCGTCGACCAGGTGCCCGACGGTCTGGTACTTCCCACCCCCGCTGCGGCCGGTGAGGACCGTCGTGTCACCGGCGACGAAGCGTCCCGAGACCGTGATCTTCTGCCCGGCCAGCGTGGACCCGACCGGCTTCTCCGGCGTGGTGACGTCGTCGAGGGTCTTCCGCGTCTCGGTCGAGGCCGGCAGCGGCTTGCCGTTCTCGATGCTGCGCTCGAGCTGCCACTTGCCGAGTGCGGCGAACACGCCTGCCAGCAGGATCGCCAGCAGCAGCAGGGCGATCCACTTCGGTCGTCGGGCAACGGCCCACATCTGAATCAGTACTCCGGATCACGTACGCGGGCCGGGCGCTCGGGACGCTCGGCGGGGACCTCGATCGACGACGTGCTCGCGCTCACGGGTTCCGGGGTGGCCGGGTCCTCGCGCGACGGCGTCGTCTCCGGTGCACCATTGTCGCGCTCTTCCCTGCCCGCAGCCTCCACGAGGGCGATCTCCTCGGCGAACTTCGCGTCCCGCTCGGCCTTGCGTGCGGCGGCGGCCTGTGCAGCGGCGAGTTCCCGGCCGCGGAGCTTGCGCACCCGACCCGGCCGGAGTACGAGCGTGCCGATGCGGTCGGAGTTCACGGCGAGCAGCGGACCCAACACGGCCATCACCAGGACGTAGAGGCCCGCGAACGCGGTGATCCGTGCCTCCAGTCCGGCGGCCGCTGACAGGGTCGCGAGGATCAGCGCGAACTCGCCACGGTTCACCAGGATCACGGCGGTGTTGATGCCCTGCTGGACGCTGAAGCCGTTCATCCGGGCCACGAGCTGGCCGGCGACGGCGTTGAGCACGACCGTCATGCCGATCGCGCCGGCGACCGGCCAGAGGACCTCGCCGAAGGTCGAGACGTCGAGGCCGAGCCCGAAGTTGACGAAGAAGAACGCCGCGAAGACGTCGCGCATCGGCAGGGCCAGCTGCTCGATGCGGTCCCGGTAGCGGGTGGCACCGCAGAGCAGACCGATGACGAACGCACCGATCGCGTCGGTCACGCCGAGCAGGTCGCCGATGCCGCCGAACATCACCGCGAGGCCGAAGAACAGGATCGTGAAGAGCTCGTCGTCGCGGGTGGCGAAGATCTTCGAGACCTGCTTGCCGCCCCAGCGCGCCAGGCTGAACATGACGATGAGGAACCCGAACGCCAGCCCGAGTTTGCCGATCACCGCCCACAGGTTCGTGTCGCCGGAGAGCACCACGGAGACGATCGCCAGGTACACCGCGATGAAGACGTCCTCGATCACGGTGACGCCGAGGATCATCGGGGTCTCGTCGTTGGCCAGGCGCCGGAGCTCGATGAGCAGCTTCGTCACGATCGCGCTCGACGACGTCGCCGTCATGCCCGCGATGATCAGGGCTTCGCGCGTTCCCCAGCCGAGCGAGAACCCGAACGCGAAGCCGACGCCCATGTTGATGGCGACGTAGGTGCCGCCAGAGACCAGGAGCTTGCCGGCGTTGCCGTAGAACTCTTCCTGGTCGAACTCCAACCCGAGGTTGAACAGCAGCAGGATGAGGCCGAACGTCGCGATCAGCTCGATCGTGTGCGACTCGACGCTCAGGCCGATCCACGGGGTGTGCGGGCTCGCGATGAGCCCGACCACCATGTAGACCGGGATCGCCGGCAGACCGATGGTCTTGCCGAGCCGCCCGAGGACGTAGGCGATGAGGAACAGGCCGCCGATGGTCAGCAGCTCACCACCCAGGTGCATGCCCTAGCTCCGGGGCGGCGCCTCGGCAGCGGCCGCTGCCAACTGACCGCTGCGGTAGAAGGAGAACGCCTTCGCGACCTTCTCCGGCGCACCCGCGACGACGATCGTGTCCCCGGGGAACACGACGAAGTCCGACGAGGGAGCCGGGTTGGCGCTGTCGCCACGGACGACCGCGACGACGGTCAGGCCGATGAAGCCGGAGTCGTGCAGGTCACCGAGGGGCTTGCCCGCGATGGCGTCGTCGTAGTCGACGCTGAACCAGTCGATGGAGAGCCCGGGGATCTCGTCGAGCTTGTCGAGGCCCTCGGTGATCCGGGTGCCGCCGAGGAGTTCGGCGAGGGTGTGCGCTTCGTCTTCACTGAGGCGGAGCGAGACCTTCTCGGACTTGTCCGCCCCGTCGGCGACGTCCGCGAACGAGATGAGGTCGGAGTGACCCGACCGGTGCGTGATGACACCACACTTGCCACCGTCGTCGGTGTAGAAGCTGTGCAGCACGCCGACGCCGGGGAGTTTGACGCGATGGACGTCGACCATGATGGCTCCCTTTCCCAGGACTCCCATGCTAACCACCGGGAGGGCCGCGCCATTCCGTTCTCCACAGGTCATCCGGCCGGTGGACGGCTCGCGAAACGCAACTCCGGCGGCATGACGCCACGCGATCGAATTGCGTTCCGCCGTCCGGGTTGCGTTCCGCGGGAGTGACGGACGGGAGGCCCGTGGCGGGGGTGCCACGCGCCTCCCGTCCGTCAGTGGGTCAGCTGGGCTCGGTCGTCTTCTCGCCGACGACCTGCTCGTCGTCCGCCGTCGCGCCCTCGGCGCCGCTCGAGCGGCCACCGCCGACGACCACGTCGTCCTCCTCGAACCCGAACGCGATGTCGGGCGCCTCGAGCCGGACGCGGTCCGCGGACTCGTCGTCGGGCTGCATCTGCGACTCCCGCTCGGCCGCGACGCGCTTCAGGTAGTTCGCGACCTCGTTCTCGGTCGTCTCCTGGTCCCAGCCGAGCACGCCCGCCATCAGCCGGGCAGCGACGGGCGCTGCCGACTCGCCGCGGTCCCACGCCTCGATCGAGATGCGGGTGCGGCGGGCCAGGACGTCCTCCAGGTGCAGGGCGCCCTCGTGCGAGGCCGCGTACACGACCTCGGCGCCGATGTAGTCGTCGGCCCCGGGCAGCGCATCGGCCAGCGAGGGGTCGTCCTCGACGAGCTGCAGGACCTCGGTGGCGAGGGTGCCGTAGCGGTTGAGCAGGTGCTCGATGCGGACCTTGTGCACGCCCGACGACTTCGCCGTCCGGCCGCGCTTGTTCCACGCGGCGGGGTAGCCCTCGGCGCCGAGCAGCGGGATGTCCTGCGTCGTCGACTCCGGGATCTTGCCGTCCATCGCCGCGACCGCCTCGTCGATGGCGTCCTTGCCCATCACGCGGTAGGTGGTCCACTTGCCGCCGGCGACGACGACGAGTCCGGGTGCGGTGTGCGCGACGACGTGCTCGCGGCTGAGCTTCGAGGTCGCCTCGGACTCCCCCGCCAGCAGCGGCCGGAGTCCGGCGTAGACACCCTCGACGTCCTCGCGGGTCAGCGGCACGGCGAGCACCTTGTTGACGTGCTCGAGGATGTAGTCGATGTCCGCCGCGGTCGCCGCCGGGTGCGCCTTGTCGAGGTACCAGTCGGTGTCGGTCGTGCCGATCAACCAGTGCCGGCCCCACGGGATCACGAACAGGACGCTCTTCTCGGTGCGGAGGATCATGCCCGAGTTCGACTGGAAGCGGTCGCGCGGGACGACGAGGTGCACGCCCTTCGACGCGCGGACCTTGAACTGCCCACGCGTGCCGACCATCGCCTGGGTGTCGTCGGTCCAGACACCCGTCGCGTTGACGACCTGCTTCGCCTTGATGTCGAAGTGCTCACCGGTCTGGATGTCGTGCGCGTGTGCCCCGACGACCCGCTCGCCGACCTTGATGAAGCCCTCGATCCGGACCCGGGAGGCCGCGTGCGCGCCGTACGAGGCGGCGGTGCGGACGAGCGAGGCGACGTAGCGCGCGTCGTCGACCTGGGCGTCGTAGTAGGTCATCCCGCCGACGAACGCGTCCTTCTTCAGCGACGGCATCGAGCGGAGCACCTGCGAGCGGGTGAGGTGGCGGTGGTGCGGCACACCGGGCGGGCGACCACCGGACCAGCTGAACACGTCGTACATCGCCATGCCGATGCCGATGTAGAACCGCTCCCAGACCCGGTGGTTGAGCGGGTAGAGGAAGCGCACGGGCTTCACCAGGTGCGGGGCGATGCGCTGGAGCAGCAGACCGCGTTCGATGAGGGCCTCGCGGACGAGCGTGAAGTTGAGCTGCTCGAGGTAGCGGATGCCGCCGTGGACGAGCTTCGACGACCGACTGGACGTGCCCGATCCCCAGTCGCGGGCCTCCACGATGCCGACCGACAGGCCACGCGTGACGGCGTCGAGTGCGGCACCACCACCGACGATGCCGCCGCCGACCACCAGGACGTCGAGCTCGGTGGACTTCAGGGTCTCGATCGCGGCGGCGCGTTCATCGGGACCGAGCTTCGTGGCGGGGTCGAACCCCGCCGTGGTCGATGCTCCGCGGGGTGCCTTCTGGCCTGTGACCGTGGTTGTCATGCTCGCCTCCGTCGCCGATCGGCACCGGAGCGACACCCGCAGGACCTCCGCGGGCGCACCGCCGTCAGCGGTGGTACGGCGCCACGACCACTTCTACTCGCTGGAACTCCTTGACGTCGGAGTATCCGGTGGTCGCCATCGAGCGGCGCAGGGCACCGACGAGGTTGGCGCGGCCGTCCCACGACGGGGTCGGACCGAACAGGATGCTCTCGAGCGAGCCGATGGTGCCGACCTCGACCCGGCGGCCGCGGGGCAGCTCCGGGTGGTGCGCCTCGGCACCCCAGTGGAAGCCGCCGCCGGGCGCTTCCTGCGCACGGGCCAGGGCGGTGCCGAGCATGACCGCGTCGGCACCCATCGCGATCGCCTTGACGACGTCGCCGGCGGTGTCGAGGCCGCCGTCCGCGATGACGTGCACGTACCGGCCGCCGGACTCGTCCATGTAGTCGCGGCGGGCACCGGCGACGTCCGCGACGGCGGTCGCCATCGGGGCGTGGATGCCGAGTGCCGCACGGGTCGTCGAGGCCGCGCCGCCGCCGAAGCCGACGAGCACGCCCGCGGCACCGGTGCGCATGAGGTGCAGCGCCGCCGTGTAGGTGGAGGCACCGCCGACGATCACGGGGACGTCGAGCTCGTAGATGAACTTCTTGAGGTTGAGGGGCGCCTGGTTCTGCGACACGTGCTCGGCGCTGACCGTGGTGCCGCGGATGACGAACAGGTCGACCCCGGCGTCGACGACGGTCTGCGAGAACTCGGCGGTGCGCTGCGGGCTGAGCGAGCCGGCGACCGGCACACCGGCGGCGCGGATCTCGGCCAGGCGGCGGGTGATCAGCTCGGCCTTGACCGGCTCGGCGTAGATCTCCTGCATGCGCTTCGTGACGTTGCCGTCGGTCAGGGTGCGGATCTCGGCCAGGTACGGCTCCGGGTCCTCGTAGCGGGTCCAGAGTCCTTCGAGGTCCAGGACCCCGAGGACGCCGAGACGGCCCATCTCGATGACGGTCGCGGGCGAGGCGACGGAGTCCATCGGTGCCGACAGGATCGGCGACTCGAAGGTGAACGCGTCGATCGACCACTGGACGCTGACGTCGCGCGGGTCACGCGTCCGCCTGGAGGGGACCACCGCGATGTCGTCGAACGCGTACGCCCGACGTCCGCGCTTGCCTGCACCGATCTCGACTTCGCTCACCCGGCAACCCTACCGGGCGGGCTGTGCGGGTGGCACGGCCGGACGGTCCGTGCGTGCGGCGGAGCGGGTCAGCGCGGGCCGCGGCGCCGGGGTGGCCGAGCGGAACGGGGCGGCCGAGTGGCACGCGGCGTCCGCGGGCCACGGGTCGACCGCGTCCGGCGCAGCACCCGGAGCGTCAGTCCCAGCAGCAGCGCCAGCACCACGAGCACGACGAGCAGCGCGGCCGCGACCTTCACGAGCAGGGCCGCACCGATGAAGAGGACGACGAACACCACCCACACCAGGGCGTCCATCGCGCGGTCCGCGAAGCGTTGCACGCTGGAACGGTACCCGACCGGCGGGGGTGGGGCGGGCCTCCCGGCCAGACGGCGGGGACGGGACGGACAGGAGGCCCGGCGCACGTCCCCCACGACGCTCCCGTCTGCGCGCGGCACCGCCGAGCGCGCGAGACGCCGCCGGATCCTGCGGCGTCTCAGCGCGACCGCGGCGTCTCAGCGCGACCGCGGCGTCTCAGCGAGACGGCGGCGCGCCGGGAACGAGAGCGGGGCCGTGCGGCGCGCATGCGCAGCCTGCACGGCCCCACCGGTCGCGGGTGCTGCCCCCACAGCGGCACCCGCGGTGTCGACGCCCTACTTGGTGGCGTCGACGTCCTTGGCGAGCGTCCCGAGGTAGAGCTCGATGACCTTGGGGTCGTCGGCCAGCTCCTTCCCGGTGCCCGAGTACGCGTTCCGCCCCTGGTCGAGGACGTAGCCGCGGTCGCAGATCTGCAGGCAGCGGCGGGCGTTCTGCTCGACCATGATCACGGAGACGCCGGCCTTGTTGATGCGGCGGGTGCGGATGAACGTCTCGTCCTGACGCACCGGCGACAGTCCGGCGCTCGGCTCGTCGAGCAGCAACACCTTCGGGTCCATCATCAGCGCACGGGCCATCGCGACCGACTGTCGCTCACCGCCGGAGAGCGACCCGGCACGCTGGCCCTTGCGCTGTCCGAGGACGGGGAACAGGTCGTAGATGACCTCGAGCCGCTCGCTGAACTTCTTCGGCCGCAGGTACAGCCCCATCTGCAGGTTCTCCTCGATGGAGAGCGAGGGGAAGACGTTGTTCGTCTGCGGGACGAAGCCGACGCCGGCCTGCACGAGCTTGTTCGCCTTGAGGTTCGTGATGTCCTCACCCTGCAGCGTCACGGCGCCCTCGCGGACGTTGACGAGACCGAACAGCGCCTTGAGGAGCGTCGACTTGCCGGCACCGTTCGGGCCGATGATGCCGATGAGCTCGCCCGGGTAGCAGACCAGGTCGCAGCCGTTGAGGATGTTGACGCCCGGCAGGTACCCGGCGACCACGTTGTCGGCCCGCATCACCGGCTCGCGGTCCTGCACGGCGGTCGCGCCACCGGGCGCGGCACGCGGGGTCGGCGTGCCGGGGGTGGCGGCCACCGCCGCCGGCTCCGGACTGGAGGCCCGGTCCGCGCCGGTGCCGTTCGTCGCGTCCGTCATCGGGTCGCCTTCCCTTCGTCGGCGGTGTCCGCCGCGTCCTCTTCTGCGACCTCGTCGGCGAGTTCCTCGTAGGTCTCCTCGTTGAGGAGCGAGTCGTCACCCAGGTCGGTGTCGTGGTGCGCGCCCAGGTAGGCGTCGATGACGGCCTGGTCGTCCATCACCGTGGCGGCCGGGCCCTCGGCGACGACCTTGCCCTCGGCCATCACGACCACCCAGTCCGAGATGTGCCGGACCATGTGCATGTCGTGCTCGACGAACAGCACGGTCATGCCGTCGTCGCGGAGGGACTGGATGTGCCCGAGCAGCGACTGGGTCAGCGCCGGGTTCACGCCGGCCATCGGCTCGTCGAGCATGATCATCGTCGGGTCGGACATCAGTGCGCGGGCCATCTCGAGGAGCTTCCGCTGGCCGCCGGAGAGCGACCCGGCGTAGTCGTCCTTCTTCTCGAGCAGCTTGAAGCGGTCGAGCAGGTCCTCGGCCTTCGCCGTGATCTCCTGCTCGCGCTTCCTCCACAACGGGCTGATCAGCGCGGCGAAGAAGTTCTCCCCCGGCTGGTCCTTCGCGCCGAGCAGCATGTTCTGCATCACGGTCAGGCGGGACAGCGCCTTGGTCAGCTGGAAGGTGCGGACCATGCCGGCCCGGGCGACCTTCGCCGCCCCGGTGTTGCCGAGCGTCTTCCCGTTGAACTGCCACCGCGCGTCCTTGCCGCTCGACGGCTTGTCGAAGCCGGTGAGCAGGTTGAAGAACGTGGTCTTGCCGGCACCGTTCGGGCCGATGAGGGCCGTGATGGCGCCGCGCTGCACCTCGAGGTGGCCGACGTCGACGGCGGTCATGCCGCCGAAGCGCCGGGTGATGTTGTCGACCGTCAGGATCGCGTCGGGCTTCGGGGAGCCCGGAGCGTGCTGCACCGCGGTGAGGGCGGTGGGGACGCCGGGGGTGGTGGTCGGTTCAGACACTGAACGTCAGCTCCTTCTTGTTCCCGAGGAGTCCCTGCGGGCGGAAGACGATGAGGAGCATGAGCGCGACGCCGACGAGCACGTAGGAGAACTGCTCGGCCTGCTGGGCGTTCATGATCGAGTTCGGGATGAAGTCACCCGCGATGGTGCGGATGAACAGCCGGAGGACGAAGAACAGGATCGACCCGAGCACCGGGCCGAACACGGTCGCGGCACCACCGAGGATGAGCGCCGTCCAGATGAAGAACGTCATCGAGCGGCCCATGGCGTCCGGTTGTACCGAACTCGGCAGGACGTAGATGATGCCGCCCAGAGCACCGAGCGCGCCACCGAAGACGAGCGCCTGCATCTTGTACGAGTAGACGTTCTTGCCGAGGGAGCGGACGGCGTCCTCGTCCTCGCGGATCGCCTTCACGACACGACCCCAGGGGCTGCGCATGAGCAGGAACAGCACGAGGGTGAACAGGGCGACGAGGCCCCAGCCGACGATGCGGATCCACCAGCCGTTGACGCCGTTGTTCGAGTAGCTGAACCAGAGGATCGTCGTGGTGCCGTCGGGCAGGAAGCTCAGGGCGTTGAACGGGTCGCGGTAGCTGGAGCCGGTGATGCCGTTCGAGCCACCGGTGGTGTCCGTCAGCAGACTCGAGCGGCCGACCATGCGGATGATCTCGGCGCCGGAGATCGTGACGATCGCCAGGTAGTCCCCCCGCAACCGCAGGGTCGGGATGCCGAGGATCACCGCGAACACGATCGAGATGGCCAGGGCCACGAGCACGGCCATGCCGAAGGGCAGCCCGTTCGTGATCGAGATCGCGAAGCCGTAGGCGCCGAGCAGCAGGAACGCCGCCTGGCCCATGTTGACCAGGCCGGTGAGGCCGAAGTGGACGTTGAGGCCGATCGCGGCGAGGGCGAACGCCGCGGTCGTCGGGGCGAGTGCTTCCTGCGTCAGGGAGCTGAGGAGTTGGAGGATGTAGTCCATGCGGGTGCTCCCTTAACCGATCCGCTCGGCACGGCCGAAGATGCCCTGCGGACGGAACAGCAGGATGAGGATGAGGATGACGAGTGCGGTGGCGTACTTGAAGTCGCCGGGCAGCACCAGGTTGGTCAGCTCCACGACGATGCCGATGATCATCGAGCCGACGAGGGCGCCGTAGGCCGTCCCGAGCCCACCGAGCGTGACCGAGGCGAACATCAGGAGCAGGAGCTGCAGACCGGTCTGCCAGTTCACGCCGTTGAGCACGAGGCCGAGCATCACACCGGAGAGTCCGGCGAGACCCGCGGCGAGCGTCCACACGAAGCGGATCACGCGGTCGACGTCGATGCCCGAGGCCGCGGCCAGCGCCGGGTTGTCGGACACGGCTCGGGTGGCGCGGCCGAAGCGGGTCTTCGCCAGGAAGAGCCCGGTGCCGATGAGGACCACGAGCGCGATGCCCATCGCGACGTAGGACTGCACGGTGAGGGTGATGCCGGCGAAGGTCACCGTCTCCGGGTTGCCCTGCTGGATGCGGACGGTCGCGGCGCCGAAGAAGTACTGGAAGGCGTACTGGGCGGCGATCGAGAGGCCGATCGTCACGATCATCAGCTGGGTGAGGCTGATCCGGCGCTTCCGGAGCGGCTTCCAGATGCCGGCGTCCTGCAGGTACCCGGAGGCGGCGCAGAGCAGCACGGTCACGATCCCGGCGAGCCAGATGTTCCATCCGAGCTGGTTCGCGAAGACGTAGGCCAGGAGCCCGCCGAGGGTGACCTGCTCGCCGTGTGAGAAGCTCGACAGCCCGGTCGTGCCGTAGATCAACGAGAGGCCGATCGAGGCGAGGGCGATGAGCAGGCCCAGGCGGATGCCGGAGGCGAACTGCTGCCAGAACCGGGCGGCCGTGACGCTCGTGGCGGCGGTGGAGGTCGTCGCACCCTCCTGGTCGGAGAGCTGGAAGATCGTGCCGGCGTTGGCGTTGACGTTGCCCTGGACCGTGCGGGCGGCGTCCTTCGCGTCGGTCAGGTACTGCCCCTTCGGCAGCGAGTCCTGGTCGACCTTGACCGTGTAGGCGCCGGCGGCGGGGATACTGACGGACCAGCGGCCGTCGGCGTTCGTGGTCGAGGATCCGGTGAACGAGCCGGGTCCGGTGACCGCCACGGCGACGCCCTCGGTGGGCTTCCGGTCGGAGTCGAGGATGGTGCCCTGGATGCAGCCGTTCGAGGTACTGACGACGCAGGGCCCGGTGCTCGCGGGTGCGCTGCTGGAGGTCGGGCTGCTGGTCGCTGCACCGGCGACGGGAGCGAGAGCCCAGTCGACCGCGAAGGTGGCGAGGAAGGCGAGGAAGAGCACGGCGGCGAGGACCAGGCGACGGCGGCCTGGTGCCCCGCGGCGGAATCGGTGCGCGAGCACTGACCCCGGCGGAGTGATGGAACCCACGGATGAGCCTCTCGTTCGGATAGTCGAGGACCATAGGGATTTTTTGTGTCCCCCGTGTTTCCGGCACGTTCCCTGCACAAATCGTGCCGGAACCGTGATGTTGCACAGGCGCGTCGATTTGCATTCCGGGGACGAGCCTCCCGTCCGGCCGGTACAGCGACTTCCGGAGGGGTCGGAGCCCCGGAATGGCGCGCGCAGCCCGCGCGTTACCATGTCCTATCCGGAGCCCACCGCAGCGTTCCCGGTGTCTCGACCACTTCACACGCACGCCCACGAAGGGGACCCATGGACCAGCCGGATCCGTTCGGATTCATCGGACTCACGTACGACGACGTCATGCTCCTGCCGGGGCACACCGACGTCATCCCGAGCGAGGCGTCCACCGCGTCCCGGCTCACCAAGCGGATCTCGGTCAACGTGCCGCTGCTCTCCGCGGCGATGGACACCGTCACCGAGTCCCGCATGGCCATCGCCATGGCGCGGCAGGGCGGCATCGGGATCCTGCACCGCAACCTCTCGATCGCGGACCAGGCGGCCTACGTCGACAAGGTCAAGCGCTCCGAGTCGGGCATGATCACCAACCCGGTGACCACCGCCCCGGACGCCACCGTGGCCGAGGTCGACGCGCTCTGTGGGCAGTTCCGCGTCTCCGGCCTGCCGGTCGTCGAGTCCGACGGCACGCTCGTCGGCATCATCACGAACCGGGACATGCGGTTCGTCGCCCCGTTCGAGATGGCCACGACGCTGGTCCGTGACGTCATGACGAAGGCACCGCTGATCACCGCTCCGGAGGGCATCGACCCCGAAGAGGCGATCGCGATCTTCGCCCAGCACAAGATCGAGAAGCTGCCGCTGGTCGACCCGGCGGGCAAGCTCCGCGGGCTCATCACCGTCAAGGACTTCGACAAGAGCGAGAAGTACCCGGACGCCACGAAGGACGACGAGGGCCGCCTGCGTGTCGGCGCGGCGATCGGGTTCTTCGGCGACGCCTGGCAGCGTGCCGAGGCACTGCGTGACGCCGGGGTCGACGTGCTCGTGGTCGACACCGCGAACGGCGAGAGCGAAGGCGTGCTCGACATGGTCCGTCGGCTCAAGGCCGACCGGTCCTTCGACGCGATCGACGTCATCGGCGGCAACGTCGCGACCCGCTCCGGTGCGCAGGCGCTCATCGACGCGGGGGTGGACGCCGTCAAGGTCGGCGTCGGTCCGGGCTCGATCTGCACCACCCGCGTCGTCGCCGGTGTCGGCGTGCCGCAGGTGACCGCCGTGTACGAGGCGTCGCTCGCCGCGCGGGAGGCCGGCGTCCCGATCATCGCCGACGGTGGCCTGCAGTACTCGGGCGACATCGCCAAGGCCCTGGTCGCCGGTGCGGACACCGTCATGCTCGGCTCGCTGCTGGCCGGGTCCGACGAGTCCCCGGGCGAGCTCGTGTTCGTCGGTGGCAAGCAGTTCAAGGCGTACCGCGGGATGGGTTCCCTCGGCGCGCTGCAGACCCGCGGCAAGAAGACCTCGTACTCGAAGGACCGCTACTTCCAGGCGGACGTACCCTCCGACGAGAAGCTCATCCCCGAGGGCATCGAGGGCCAGGTCCCCTACCGCGGCTCGGTCGGCAACGTCGTGTACCAGCTCGTCGGCGGGCTGCGGCAGTCGATGTTCTACGTCGGCGGTCGGACGATCCCGGAGCTCAAGGCGCGGGGCAAGTTCGTCCGCATCACCGCGGCCGGGCTGAAGGAGTCGCACCCGCACGACATCCAGATGGTCGTCGAGGCGCCGAACTACCGCGGCTAGCAGGCGGGCGCCGGGTGCCGAGCGCCGGGCGCCGAGACGCCGCCATGTGCGTGAGACGCCGCCGATCCCGGCGGCGTCTCGTGCGTGTGGCGGCGTCTCGCGTTGACGGGGGCGTGTCAGCTGGTCCTGCACACCGGCAGACTGCCGGGAGGCTCTCCACAGCTCCGCCTCGCGGATCCCGCTGGTCACACGGCCGGGAGCACCGTCGCTGCATGGAGATGCGATCAACGATCCTCACAGCGCTGCCGTCCACGCTGGACGACCCGGTCCGGTTGTTCCACGGAGTCGCAGTGGAGCGTGGCGACTGGGCGGCCCTCGGCCCGCTCGAGCGGCGGCAGCTCGTGGTCCGGGCTCGTGCCGCCAGGCTGCAGGCGCACGGGGTCGTGTCACACCGCTCCGCCGCAGCACTGTGGGGACTCCCCGAGCACGGCAGGACCGACTGGCGCCTCCACGTCATCGACCCGCGGACGACGAAGACGCACGCGGGTCGTGGGGTCGTCCGGCACGTCGGATCGATCGATGAGCGCGACGTGGTCCTGCTCGGCGGGATCCGGATCACCTCGATGCTCCGGACCGTCGTCGACGTCGCGCGCACGTCGACGTTCGAACACGCCGTCGTCGTGCTCGACCACGTCCTCCACGTCGGAGCGCTCGACCGGTCCGTCCTCGAGCATGCGCTCACCGCCTGCGCCGGACGTCGAGGCGTCCGCCAGGCGTCTGCGGCGCTGGACTTCGCCGATGCGGCCGCCGAGTCGCCCGGCGAGTCCATCAGCCGGGTCACGGTCGAACGCCTCGGAGCCCCTGCTCCCGTCCTGCAGCACCGGTTCGACACCGACCGCGGCGTGTTCCGCGTCGACTTCTGGTGGCCGGATGCCGGTGTCATCGGTGAGTTCGACGGGCGGGTGAAGTACGACGACCGTGATGTGCTCTGGCACGAGAAGCGGCGCGAGGACGCCCTCCGCCGCGCGAGCCGCGTTCGGGGGTTCGCGCGGTGGGGCATGGCGGAGGCCGGGGACCCGGCAAGCCTGGGTGCGCTCCTCGTCGCCGCCGGACTGCCGATCGGACGCGGTTGGGCACAGCGCAGATGAGAGGCCCGACGGGTGCGCCGAGACACCCCTGTCTGCACGTCGCACGTCTGACTTGCCGAGACGCCGCGGAAGTCGGCGGCGTCTCGGCGCGATACGGGCGCCCAGTACAGACGGGGGCGTCTCGGGTACAGACGGGGGCGTCTCGGGCACCGCGGGCCTCCGCGACAGTCTTCCGGATCCGTGGAGACCGTCCGGACGGACTCCTGATCAGGGGTTCCGGTGAGGCCGTTCAGAAGTGTCACGGGTCTGTAACGAAACACCCAGGTGTGCACTTCCGTCACACGGGCGAAACACATCGACCCTAGTTTTCTCCACATCCCACGCGGAGACGCCGCGCTCGACCCGATGCGGTGGGGCCTCCGCGCAGAGAAAGGGTTCCACGGATGATCAGAACCACCCGCGCCACCACGGCGCTGGCACTGGCGGGAGCCGCAGCGGTGCTCCTCGCCGCCTGTTCCACCTCGAGCAACGCCGGTGGCGGCTCCTCCGAGTCGGCCTCGGCCGGCGGTGCCAAGAAGGACCCGGCCGCGAGCTGCCAGGCCCCCTCGTCGCCCGGCACCGACCCCCTGAAGATCGGCACGATCCTGCCGCTGACCGGGTCGCTCGCCTACCTGAACCCGCCCGCCGAGTCCGGCGTCGGCCTGGCGGTCGAGGACATCAACTCCGCTGGTGGCGTGCTCGACAAGGACGTCACGATCGACCCCGCCACCGACTCCGGCGACAGCAACGACATGACCGTGTCCAGCTCGGCCGCGACGAAGCTCGTCAACGCCAAGGTCCCGGTCGTCATCGGCGCCGAGTCCTCGTCCGTCACGCTCAACGTGATCGACCAGCTCACGAGCAACTGCATGGTGCAGATCTCGCCGGCCAACACGGCGACCGACCTGTCCGGCTACTCGTCGCACTACTACCGCACCGCTCCGCCGGACTCCGTGCAGGGCTCGGCGCTCGGCCAGCTCATCACGGGTGACGGCAACGCCAAGGTCGCGTTCCTGGTCTTCAACGACACCTACGGCACCGGTCTCCGCAACTCCGTCCAGGAGGCGGTCGAGGCCGCCGGCGGCCAGGTCGTCTACGGCGCCAAGGGCAAGGGCCAGGAGTTCCCGCCCGGACAGACCACGTTCTCGTCCGAGGTGACCGCGGCACTCGCCACGAAGCCCGACGCGATCGTCGTCCTGGCCTTCGACGAGACGAAGTCGATCATCCCCGAGCTCGTCTCGCAGGGGAACAAGGCGAAGATCTACATGTCCGACGGCAACACCGCGGACTACTCGAAGGACTTCGACAAGGGCACCCTCGACGGCGCCCAGGGCACCATCCCCGGTGCCAGCCCGAAGGACGAGCTGAAGCAGCGTCTGGTCGCGTTCTACAAGAAGTCGTCCGGCAAGGACCTCGCGGACTTCTCGTACGCGGCTGAGTCCTACGACGCCACGACCCTCGCCGCCCTCGCCGCGGTGAAGGGCAAGGGCACCGACTCCGGCACCATCCAGGCCAACATGGCTGCGGTGTCCGGCGCTGACGGTGGCACCGAGTGCTCGACGTTCAAGGACTGCAAGGCCCTGCTGGACAGTGTGAAGGACATCCACTACACCGGCCCGTCCGGCATCGGCCCGTTCGACAAGAAGAACGACCCGTCGAGCGCCTACATCGGCATCTACAAGTTCGACAAGGACAACAAGCCGGTCTACCAGAGCGCCATCCAGGGCTCGGTCTCGAAGTAACCGCACCAGCACCACGACGGCCCCCGGCAGCAGCAGCTGCCGGGGGCCGTTCGCGTGCACCCGGCACCGGCCGGACAGGTGACGGACGGGAGGCCCGCCCCACCCCCGTCAGCTCAGGCCGGCTCCGGCACGGGGTCGCGTCGGGCACTCCGCCGCGCAGCGGTGAACGAGTCGATCGTGAGGAGCACCAGCGCGAACCAGACCACGCCGAAGCCGACCCACCGCGAGGGCGACATCGCCTCGTGCTGCACGAGCACCCCGACGAGCAGTTGCATCACGGGGGCGAGGTACTGCGTCAACCCGAGGGTCGACAGGCTGACCCGACGGGCCGAGGACGCGAACAGCAGCAGCGGCACCGCGGTCGCCGGCCCGGTCAGCACCGTGATCAGGACGTGCACGCCGCCCGCACTCGCGAACGTCACGCCACCGGCGAGCCCGGTCACCCCGAGCACCACGAGCGCCCCGACGGCGATCGGCAGCAGCCACACGGTCTCGATCGTCAGCCCGCTCAGGGCGTCGACGGTGCCGCCGACGCGCTTCTTCACCAGGCCGTAGAGCCCGAACGAGAACGCGAGCGCCAGGGAGATCCACGGCATCCGCCCGTAGCCGACCGCGATGACGACGACCGCGACGACGCTGATGCCGACCGCGATCCACTGCAGCGGACGCAGGCGCTCGCGGAGCACCACGATGCCCAGGGCGATGGTGACGAGCGGGTTGATGAAGTACCCGAGGGCCGCTTCGACGGTGTGGCCGGTGGTCGTCGCGGCGACGTACACGGTCCAGTTCACCAGGATGAGTCCGGCGGCGATGCCCATGATCCCCATCACCCGGGGCTGCACGAGCAGGGCACGGGTCCGCAGCCAGGAGCGGGTGGCGAGGATCGCGACGGCGCAGAACACCAGGCCGAAGACGATCCGCCACGACACGATCTCGAACGCACCGGCGGGGGCCATCGCGGCGAAGAGCAGGGGCATCAGGCCCCAGAGTCCGTAGGCGACGAGCGCCTGCACGACGCCGACGGATGCCTCGCTGCGCGCCGGGCGCGTGGAACTCGGTTCACTCACGGAACCATCCTAGGAAGGCGAGCCGACGTCGGGTGCTGGTGGCGGGCCTCCCGGCAGACGACGAACGCCCCGCCGGCCAGGCCGACGGGGCGTTCGTGGAGCAGGTGTCAGTGCTCGATGACCGCGAGGACGTCGCGGGCGGAGAGGACCAGCAGGTCCTCGCCCGAGTACTTGACCTCGGTGCCGCCGTACTTCGAGTAGATGACCTTGTCGCCGACGGCGACGTCGAGCGGCACGCGGTTGCCGTTGTCGTCGATGCGACCCGGGCCCACGGCGACGACCTCGCCCTCCTGGGGCTTCTCCTTCGCGGTGTCCGGGATGACCAGACCGGACGCGGTGGTCTGCTCCGCCTCCACCTGACGGATGACGATGCGATCTTCGAGCGGCTTGATGCTGACGGCCACGGTGACCTCTTCTTTCTCGGTACGTGTTCGGTACTGACGAAAACCGGGTTGGCACTTCCCGCGGGAGAGTGCCAACCCCAACTGTAGGACGTCACTGGCACTCGGTCAATCCGAGTGCCAGTGCGCCACGGCCGTGTCCGCCGCCTGGGAGGATCGGGGCATGGACGCCGCCGAACTCACCCAGCTGCTGACCCCGGCCGGGATGGACCTGCTCGACCGTACGCCCTCGGTCTCCGACGGTGGCGAGATCGTCCGGGTGGTCTCCCGGTTGCGGGCCGAGGGCCACGACCCCGCCCTGGTGGCGGCGGTCCTGACCCAGGCGAAGCTGCGGCAGAAGGCCCGCGGCAAGTTCGGCGACTTCGCGGCACGGATGCTCTTCACCGAAGCGGGCCTCGAGCAGGCCACCCGGCTGCAGGTCGCCGCGCAGCACGCCGGGCGCTTCGCCGCCGCCGGACTGCAGCGGGTCGCCGACCTCGGCTGCGGCATCGGCGGGGACGCGCTCGCGATGGCGGCGCTCGACCTCGACGTCACGGCGGTCGACCGCGACGAGGTGACGGCGGCCGTCGCGACGCACAACCTGGCGCCGTGGCCGAACGCCCGGGTCACCCTCGGGGACGCCGCCGCGTTCGACCTGTCCACCGTCGACGGCGTCTGGATGGACCCGGCCCGGCGGACCAGCGGGCACTCCGACACCCGACGCCTGGCCGACCCGGACGACTGGTCGCCCTCGCTCGACACCGTGTTCGCGGCGGCCACGACCACCCCGACCGGCGTGAAGCTCGGCCCGGGCATCGACCGCGACCTGATCCCCGACACGGCCGAGGCGCAGTGGACCTCCGTCGACCGGGAGGTCGTCGAACTCGCCCTGTGGTTCGGGCCCCTCGCCCGGCCCGGGATCCGCCGGGCCGCGACCGTCGTCGGCCCGCACGGCATCGCCGAGCTGACCGGCCCAGCCGACGCCGAGGACGTCGAGGTCGGGCCGCTCGGGGACTACCTCTACGAGCCCGACGGCGCCGTGATCCGCGCGCGGCTGATCGGGGACCTCGCCCGCTCGATCGACGGCCGGATGCTCTCCGAGGGCATCGCGTACGTCACCTCGGACCAGGCCGTCGTCACCCCGTTCGCGCAGGGGTTCCGCGTGCTCGACACGATGCCGCTCGACGTCAAGCGCCTGGCCGCACGGCTGGCCGCCGACGACATCGGGACCGTGGAGATCAAGAAGCGCGGGGTCGACGTCGACCCCGCCGAGTTCCGCAAGCGGTTGCGTCTGCGGGGCCGTGGTCGCGTGACGCTCCTGCTCACCCGACTGGAGGGACGACACACCGCCGTCCTGTGCGAACGGCTCACCGACGTGGCCGGCTGAGCAGCGCGCCGGGCGGTGTCCCGCGCTGGTCGCGCTGGGCGGTGTCGCGCGCCGGGCGCTGTCCCGCGGCGCGTTCGTCGCGCGTCGCGGCGGGATCGGTCCGGGTCAGCCGATGAGCGCGCCGACACCGCCGCCGGAGCTGTCCCACTCAGACCCGACCGAGCCGGGCGAGGCGGCGATGATCGCGATGAGCGCGATGACGAGCAGGATGAAGAGGCCGGTCAACACCCATCCGCCGATGATGCCGGCGAGCGCCAGACCCCGCCCCTGCTCGCCCGTCTGCTTGATGCGACCGAGGGCGACGTGGCCCATGATCGCGCCGGCCGGGCTGGTGAGGATCAGGAGCGGCCCGAGGACGATGCCACCGAAGGCGAAGACGATCGACAGGATCGCGAGCGTGCTGGTCGGCCGCGGGGCGTACGGGTTGTGGGTGCTGGCCTGGTAGGGATCACCGGCGCCGTACTGCGGCGCCGCGTACGGGTTCTGCTTCGCGTACGGGTCGTGCGCACCGTACGGGTTCTGCTGGGCGGCGCCGTACTGGCCGTACTGCTGCGCCTGGCCGTACTGCTGCGGCTGGCCGTGCTGCTGCGGCCGGCCGTACTGCCCCGGCTGCTGCCAGCCCTGGCTCTGCTGCCCGTACGGGTCCTGCCGCGCCTGCCGGGACGTCTCGTCCGGCTTCGATCGGTCGTTCAGATCGGACACGTCGCACCCTCCTGGCAGCCACTCGACCGCCGTCCCCGATCTTCCCACAGGCGTGCCTGAGCGGTTCAGGAGACGAGGTCAGACCTGGACGGTCGTCACCGGCAGGGTGGAGTCCGCGGCGATGCGGAGGTCGCTCGGCGCGTGGCCCTCGGCGACGAGCCGTGCCCCGACGGCCGCGATCATGGCCCCGTTGTCCGTGCAGAGGTCGAACGGCGGGATCCGCAGGGTGACACCGGCGGCGGCGCAGCGTTCCTCGGCGACCTGCCGCAGTCGGGCGTTCGCGACGACCCCACCGCCCAGGAGCAGCCGGTCGACCCCGGTGTCCCGGCAGGCGTTCAGTGCCTTGGTGAGCAGCACGTCGACGACGGCCTCCCGGAAGCTCGCGGCGACGTCGGCGACCGGGACCTCCCGGCCCTCGTCACGGCAGCGCTCGACCCAGCGGGCGACGGCGGTCTTGAGCCCGGAGAACGAGAAGTCGTAGCGGTGCGCCGCCATGTCCTTCGGCAGCGTCAGCCCGCGCGGGAACCGGATCGCGGTGGGGTCGCCGTCCGCCGCGGCCCGGTCGATCTGCGGGCCGCCGGGGTACGGCAGGCCGAGGAGCCGCGCGACCTTGTCGAACGCCTCGCCCGCGGCGTCGTCGATGGTCTCGCCGAGCAGCTCGACGTCCCCGACCAGGTCCCGCACGAGGAGCAGCGACGTGTGACCACCCGAGACGAGCAGCGCCACGGTCGGCAGGTCGATCTCGGAGCCGTCCGGTCGCAGCACGTCCGCCCCGACGTGGCCGACCAGGTGGTTCACGCCGTACAGCGGCTTGCCGGTGGCCACGGCGAGCGCCTTCGCCGCACCGACCCCGACCATCAGGGCGCCGGCGAGCCCGGGGCCCGCGGTGACGGCGACGGCGTCGAGTTCGTCGAGCGTGACGCCGGCCTGCGCGAGTGCCTGCTGCAGGGTCGGGGTCATCGCCTCGAGGTGCGCACGGGCGGCGACCTCGGGGACGACGCCGCCGTAGCGGGCGTGCTCGTCCATGCTCGATGCGATGACGTTGGCGAGCAGGGATGTGCCGCGGACGATGCCGACGCCGGTCTCGTCGCAGCTCGTCTCGATGCCGAGCACCAGGGGTTCAGTCGCGCTCATCGAGGGCCTCCTGTCCGATCGGGCCGGGACCGGAGGCCGGACCCGTGGGTACCGCGGGCGCCGCGGGCTCGAGTGCGGCACGCATCACCCACGCGTCGACCCCGTCGGGCTGGTAGTACCGCGGCCGGGTGGCGATGTGCGTGAACCCGAAGCCGACGTACATCGTCTGCGCGACCGGGTTGTCGGCGCGGACCTCGAGGAACACCTCGTGCACGCCACGGCGCCGGGCCTCGTCGAGGAGCTCGGTGAAGAGCAGCCGGCCGAGGCCCCGCCCCCGCTGGTCCGCAGCGACGGCGATGGTCTGCACGTCGGCGACCGGGTTGCCTGGCAGCGACGACAGTCCCGCGTACCCGACGACCGTGGGCGCGGAGTCGTCACCAGTGGTCTCGATGACGACGTAGTACCCGTGCGGGGAGTGCAGTTCCTCCGACATCTGCGACGCCGACCACGCGTCGGTGGGGAACGAGACGCGCTCCAGCCACATGACGTCGTCGAGGTCTTCCGGGTGCGCCCGACGCAGGCGCAGACCGTCCGGCAGGGCGAGCGTCACCGGGCGACCCGCTTCGGTGCGCCGGGGACGGTGACGTCGGGCTCCCGCAGGTACACCGGCGTGTCCGCGGCCAGGGGTGTGCCGGAGGCGAGCCGGCCGGCGGCGAGCACCCCGAGCCTCCCGGCCGGGATGGTGACGGCGGTGTGCCGGGGCCAGTCGACGAGGTCGGGACGGGAGGCGCGCAGCACGTCGTCCAGGTCCGCCGGCCTGGCGAGACCCGGGCCGGCGACGCGGACGCCGTCGGCGTCGTAGGCGCTCCACGCGACCTCGCGGCGGCGGGCATCGGTGAGGACGACGAGGGGGCCCTGCTCGCCGGCGGCCACGGCGTCGTGGCTGACGAGCGGGAGGAACGGGACGTCGCGGGCAGCGGCGAAGGTGCGGGCGGCGGCGATGCCGACGCGGAGCCCGGTGAACGGCCCGGGGCCCATGCCGGCGACGACTGCCGTGACGTCGGCGGGCGTGATGCCGGCGGCGCGCAGGGTCTCGTCGAGGAACGGTCCGATCACCTCGGCGTGACGACGGGTGTCCTCGGTCTCGCGTTCGGCCAGGACCCGACGGGTCGACGGGTCGACGACGGCGACCGAGGTCCCGGCGGAGGTGTCGATCGCGAGCAGCACCCGTCCATCGTAGGCGCGGACCAGCGCCCGCCCTACGCTGACGGGATGGACCGCGATGCCCTGCTCGAGCACGTCCGGACACTCCGCGGAGCCGCACGGTCGCCGCTCGTCGTCGGGGTGTCCGGCCACTGCGGGTCCGGCAAGTCGACCATTGCCCGTGCGCTCGTCGACGCGCTGCCCAGGGCGGTCCGGATCCGGGGTGACGACTTCCTCGATCCGACCCGTTCTCACCGGCGGTCGACGGACTGGGACGGGGTCGAGCGCCTGCGGCTCGCTGCCGAGGTCCTCGAGCCGCACCGCGCCGGTCGGGCGAGCACGTTCCGCCGGTTCGACTGGTCCGCCCACACGCTCGGAGCACCGGAGCCGTTGCCGACCACCGACCTGCTCGTCGTCGACCTGATCGGGCTCTTCCACCCGGAGGTCCGGGGGCTGCTGGACCTGGCGGTCTGGTGCGACGTCGACCTCGACGAGGCAGCCCGGCGCGGGATCGCTCGGGACCGCGAACTCGGACGGTCGCACGACGAGCTGTGGCGTGACGTCTGGACCCCGAACGACCACGACTTCGCCGAGCGTTTCGCCCCGCGGGAGTCCGCAGACATCCGGTACCGCTCGCGGGTTCGACGGCCGGACATCCGCACGCCCGGAGACGGGTGAAGCCGCCGTGACCCGAGGGACCACGACGGCTTCCAGAACCCGAGCAGCCGTTCGACTGCGGGACTGTGCATCGACAGTAGCGTGCCTGGGTGATCCCGCCTCCGACGCTCTGACACGGTGGAGCGACCGCCAGCGTGGTTCGCGCTGAGCGACAGCGCTCGGGCCGCCGGCCACGAGGACTGTCGCTCAGCGCGAACCTCAGCCCGGCACCGCTCACCGGCACCGCTCACAACCGCGGGTCGACGGCCTCCGACTCCATCGCCAGCACGCCGAACACGGCCTGGTGCACGCGCCACAGCGGCTCCCCCTCGACGAAGCGCTCGAGCGACTCCAGCCCGAGGGCGTACTCGCGCAGCGCCATCGACCGCTTGTGCCCGAGGTCCCGGTCCTTCAGGCGCGCCAGGTTGCCCGGCTCGGTGTACTCCGGCCCGTAGATGATCCGCAGGTACTCCCGCCCGCGGACCTTCACGCCCGGCTGCACGAGTCCCTTCGGCCCGCGGGTCAGGTTCGACTCGGGCTTCACGACGGCACCCTCGCCCCCGGCACCGGTCAGGTCCTGCCACCACTCGGCCCCAGCCGCACGGCTCGTCTCGTCCCGCACGTCCACGAGCAACGACCGGGTCGCCCGCACCACGTCGGGCGCGGCGGCGGCCAGGCGGTCGGCGACCGCCATGTGCCAGCCGTGCGGCCGGTCCGCGAACGTCCGTCCCCGGGCTGCCAAGACCTGGAACGGCGCGAACCGCACGTCGTCGAGGCCGGTCGCCGGGTCGGCGTACCGGCGGTAGGACTCGGTGTAGGCGGTGGCGTCGACGGCGCGCTGCTGG
Organism: Curtobacterium sp. CFBP9011; assembly: GCF_034045095.1. Lineage (NCBI taxonomy): Bacteria > Bacillati > Actinomycetota > Actinomycetes > Micrococcales > Microbacteriaceae > Curtobacterium > Curtobacterium sp. CFBP9011. The sequence continues at coordinate 309,797 of NZ_JAXCWN010000004.1, read as the reverse complement.
GTCCGGGCCAGCAGGTCGGTGACGTCGATGCCGCGGTCATGTGCTGCGGCGAGCGCGGCCAGGGCGTCCGGGAACGCTCCGCCGGCAGCGGCACCGACCTCGGCGTACCAATCGCGGATCATGCCCTCGGCCTTGACCGCCCACGGCAGCACCTCGCCGTCGAGCAGCAGCCAGTCGGTGTCCAGCTCGTCCCAGAGGCCGGCTGCCTCGACCGCTGCGTCGAGCCGCCCGAGGAAGGTCCGGGAGTCGGCGGCGTCGAAGAACGCCCGGCCGGTGCGGGTCGTCACGACGCCGTTCCAGTCCGCCGGTGCACCGAAGCGGTCCGGGTCGCGTGCGAGCAGCACGGTGCCGCGGGAGCCCATGTGCTTCTCCTCCATCCGCACGTGGTCGACGCCCTGGCCCCGGTAGTACGCGAACGCCTCGTCCGGGTGCTCCAGGTGGTCGGGGTGCGCCGAGGTCGCGACCGGGCTCATCGTCGGCGGCAGGTACGGCAGCCAGCGCGGGTCGACGGCGAACCGGCTCATCACCTCGAGGGCGCCGGCCGCGTTCTCGGCACGGATGCCGATCCGGCCGTGGTGTCGGGTCTCGACGACCTGTTTGCCGGTGACGTCCTCGATCGGGAGCAGGCCGGGGACGCGTCGCGGTGCAGCGGGGCCGGCCACGGGCCTCCCGGCCGGACTGGAGGCACGCCCCACGTCCGCACCGGCGGCACCCGTCGTCGACGTGCCCGGTCCGCGCAGCGGCTCGAGCGGCTTGGCGGCGGCGTAGTGGACCCGTTCGGCGGGGACCTGGACGACCTCGCGCTCGGGGTAGCGGAGCGCGGAGAGCTTGCCGCCGAACACGCACCCGGTGTCGAGGCACATCGTGCCGTTGATCCACTCGGCGTCGACCGTCGGCGTGTGGCCGTAGAGGACCGTCGCCTTCCCGCGGTAGGCGTCCGCCCACGGCAGGCGGACGGGCAGGCCGTACTCGTCGCTCTCCCCGGTGGTGTCGCCGTAGAGCGCGAAGGACCGCACGCGGCCGGAGGCCCGGCCCTGGTACTGCTCTTTCAGCCCGGCGTGCGCGACCACGAGCCGGCCGTCGTCGAGCACCAGGTGCCCGACGAGCGCGCGGCAGAACTCGCGGACCTCGTCGCGGAAGGTGTCCGGTTCGGCGGCGAGCTGCGCGAGGGTCTCGGCGAGCCCGTGCGACGTCTGGACCTTGCGACCGTCGAGCGCACGGACGAGCTTGTCCTCGTGGTTGCCGGGGACGGCGAGGGCGTGGCCGTTCCGCACCATGCCCATCACGAGCCCCAGGACCCCCGGGGAGTCCGGGCCGCGGTCGACCAGGTCGCCGAGGAACAGCGCCTGACGGCCCTCCGGGTGCACGGCGTCGACGGGTCGGCCGAGGTCGTCGCGGACCAGGGTCCAGCCGAGCCGGCCGAGGAGCGTCTCGAGCTCGGAGCGACAACCGTGCACGTCCCCGATCACGTCGAAGGGACCGTGCTCGCCGGTGCGGTCGTTGAGCAGGGGCTCACGGACGATGGTGGCGGCGGCGATCTCGTCCTCGCCGTGCAGCACGTGGACGCGGCGGAACCCCTCCTTGCCCAGGGCCTTGAGCCCGCGGCGGAGCTGCCCCTGCTGGCGTCGGATGACCTCGGGGCCGAAGTCCCGACCGGTGCGGGCGGCGTTGCGGGCGATGCAGACCGACTCGGGGACGTCGAGGACGATCGCGACCGGCAGCACGTCGTGCTCGCGGGCGAGCTGCACGAAGTCGCGACGGGCCTCGGCCTGCACGTTCGTCGCGTCGACGACGGTGAGCAGTCCGGCGCGCAGGCGCTGGGCGGCGACGTGCTTCAGTGCCTCGAACGCGGCGGGGGTCGCGGCCTGGTCGTCCTCGTCGTTCGAGACGAGGCCCCGGAAGAAGTCGCTGGACAGGGTCTCGAAGCGACCGAAGTGCTGCGCGGCGAACGTGGACTTGCCGGAACCGCTCGTGCCGACGAGCAGCACCAGGGACATGGTGGGGACGGTCAGGGCGGTCATGCGGCGGTGCCTCCGGTCGTCGGGCTGGTGGTCGTCGGGCTGGTGGTCGTCGCGCTGGTGGTCGTCGGGCCGCCGGTCGTGTGGCGGCGGAACAGTGCGAGCTGGGTGGGTGGGCCGACCTCGGGGTCGTCGTCGCCGACGGGTCGGTGCTCGACGGTGTAGCCGTGTCGGTCGCCGACGCCCTGCGCCCACGTGCGGAACTCGTCGCGGGTCCACTCGAACCGGTGGTCCGGGTGCCGGAACCGACCGGCCGCCAGCGATGCGAAGCGGACGTTGTGCTCGGCGTTCGGGGTGGTCACGACGACGGCGGCGGGCCGGGCGGCCTGGAACACCGAGGCCTCGAGTGCCGGCAGCCGCTCGGGGTCGACGTGTTCGACGACCTCCATCAGGACCACCGCGTCGAGGCCGGCGATCCGGTCGTCGGAGTACGTGACCGAGGACTGCAGCAGCCGCACGCGGGCCCGCTGCTCGTCGCTGACGTCGTCGAGTCGCAGGCGCCGCTCGGCCCGTGCGAGTTCGCGGGGTGCGACGTCGGTACCGATGATCGTCGTGAAGGAACGGTCGGCGAACAGGTGTCGGAGCAGGGCACCCTCGCCGCAGCCGACGTCGGCGACCGTGTGGGCCTGGACGTCGGCGAGCGCCGTCAGGACCGCGTCGGCTCGGCGGCGGTACAGGGGCGTCTCGGCAGCCGCCGTGCTGTCGTCCTCGGCGGGACCCTCGTCGACGGGCGCGTCCACCGAACCACCGTCCCCGGCCGTGCCGTCGAGCCCGAGCAGCCGTCCGGTCGCGTCGTCGACGAGGGACCGCTGGTGCGCGAGCGACCGCGTCGTGATGAGCTCGCGGAGCGGGTGCTCGGCCAGCCACCCCTCGCCCCGCCGGAGCAGCATGCCGACCTCGTCGTCGCCGACCCAGTAGTGCTTGGCGTCGTCGAGCACCGGCAGCAGCACGGTGAGCTGGCGGAGCGCGTCGGCCAGCCGGACCCGGCCGCGCAGCCGCAGCCCGACGGTGGCGGCGTCGCCCCAATCCGGACGGGTGTCGTCGAGCGGCCGGCGGCGCTCTTCGACGTCCCAGCCGAGCGGCGCGAACAGCCGGGTGGCGAGGCCCACCCCGTGCTCGTCGACCTCGCTCGGCACGCTGGTCAGGCCGAGTTCGAGGTCCATCGGCTCGGCGGCGCGCTCCGGCCGCGAGGTGCTGCGTCCGCCCATCGCACTGCGGAACACCTGCCCGATCGCCAACGCGAGCATCGACGTCGACGCGTACGGACGGTCGTTGACGTACCGCGACAGCGCCTGCGCATCGGCGCCGTACCGCTTGCTGCGGGCGAGGGCGATCGCGTCGACCTCGAGCAGCAGGGCGGCGGTGCACTCGTCGGGGGTGTCCGCCGGGTAGAAGACGTACGCCGTGCCGACGCTCAGGTCGAAGGACTGGGCCCGCCCGGGGTGCTTGTGCAGCAGGTGGGAGAGGTCCGGGGCCGCGTCGCCGCGGGTGGTGATGGTCACGAGCATGCGCGTGGCCTCCGATCGTCGTGGTCCGGCATCGCTGCCGCCCGGCGGGTCCGAGGCCGGAGAGCGAGCCTAGTACGACGGGACGGCGCACAGGCAACGTCAGCAGACTGGGACGTCGACCGTCCCGCCGGACCCGGCGCCGGTCCCCCGACAGGAGGCCCGTGATGGTCGTGTACGACAGCCGCCCGATCCGACGTGCCCGGCAACTCGTCGGGGACGTCCTCGTGCTGGTCGGCATCGTCCTGGCGGTGGTCATCGGCCGCGACGTCGCCGGTTCCATCGCCCGGCTCGCCACGATCGGCACCCGGGTGCAGTCCGAGGGGACCGCGTTCCAGCAGCAGCTCTCCGCCACCGCACGTGCACTGTCGCGGATCCCGCTCGCCGGGGACGCCGTCAGCAGTCCGCTCCGGAAGGCCAGCGAGCACGCGGGCGCCGTCGCAGCCGCCGGTGCCCAGCAGCACGACACGGCCCTGCACCTCGCGCACCTGGTCGGCGGCGGGCTGACCGTCGTCGTCATCGCCCTGCTGCTGCTGGTGTGGGTCCGGACCCGTGGGCGCTTCGTCCGGGTCGCGAGTGCCACCAGCCGCGTCGACCGGTCGCCGGACGGAGCCGAACTCCTCGCGCTGCGGGCCCTCGTCGGTCGGGACGCCGTCGTCGCCCTCGGGCCCGGTGTGGTGGACCGGTGGCGCGGGCGGGACCCGCAGACGGTCGCGGCGCTGGCGGACCTCGAGCGGCGGAGCTGCGGCCTGCGGACCCGGGCGGGCCGCGACTGACCGGCACCGGTCACCGTTCGTGGCCGGATCGTCACCGCCGGGTCCTGGTCCGCACCGCTCGCCTGGCGGTACCGTCACCGCATGGACGCCGTGTGGGCCACAGCATCGTGTGCGCTGGAGAACGTGCCGTGCAACGACGGCGGCGGCGGTGCCCTGGACGCGACCGGCGTGTTCGTCACCGTCGTGGTCGTCGTGGCCGTCGTCGTGCTGTTCGGTGTGCTCCTGCTCGGACGCTCCCGCCGCTGACGTCCGCACCCCGCCGGTCCAGGGCGCTCCGGGCGCGCACGACGAGGGCGAGGACGACGAGGTCGAGGACGCCTGCCTCGAGTTCGGGTCACGCGACAGGCGTCCTCGCGCTACGACGCCGTCGGGTACGACGTTGGCGCACGACGATGTCCGACCCGGTAGGGGGGGGACGGGCGACCGCGGCCAGGGTCCGCGGTGTAGCGCGGGCGACGCTACGCTTCCCGGTCCCACCGGCCAAGCGTTCCGGATCGGGTTGTCCGATCTCCGCGGAGAGCGGGACGGGAGGCCCACCCGACGTCCGCCACACGGGCCCGGTGATCCGGGCCTCCCGTCCAGGACGACGAGCGTCAGCCGACGGTCCGCGCCACGGTCAGAGCGTGCAGTCCTGCCACCGCGGCCCGGTCCCGGTCACGACGACCCGGCGCGGTTCGTCCGGCACCTCGTCCGGATCGACGTCGTCGTCATCGTCCGCGCCCCCGCCACCGGTCGGCCGGGTGATCTCGACGTCCAGGACACTGTCACCGACCCCGTCGACCATCCCGCGGCCCCACTCGACGACGACGATCGAGCCGTCCCAGTCGAGGTCCAGGTCGTCGAGCTCGACCGGGTCGGACAACCGGTACGCGTCCACGTGCACCAGGTCCGGACCCGCCGTCGTCGGATGTGTCCGGGCGAGCACGAACGTCGGGCTGGACACCTGCCCGCGGGCGCCAAGCGCCGCGCCGAGTCCCCGGGTCATCGTGGTCTTGCCGGCGCCCAGGGGCCCGGTGAGGACGACCAGGTCCCCCGCCCGCAGCACGGCGGCGATCCGGGCACCGAGCGCGCCCATCTCGTCCGTCGTGGCGACCGTGGTGTCGAGGAGGACGGTCACGACCGCTCGCCCCGCAGGTACTCCCCCACGCGGCCCTCGCCGGAGTGCCCCTCGTACACGCGCGGGACCCGGCTGCCGATCCGGCAGACGATCTCCTCGCCGATGGTGTCGAGTGCCCGGCCCCACTCGAGGACCGTGGCCTCGCCGTCCTCACCGGTGCCGAACAGCGTCACGGTGTCACCGACCCGGACGTCGTCGTCGCCGACGTCGACCAGGAACTGGTCCATCGCGACGCGGCCCGCGATCGGGTACCGGGTGTCGTCGATCGCGACCTCGAGGCGCCCCTGGGCGGCACGGGGGACGCCGTCCGCGTAGCCGACCGGCACGAGCGCCAGGGTCGTCTCGGTGTCGGTGCGGTACGTGTAGTCGTAGGAGACGCCGGTGCCGACCGGGACGCGCTTCGTCTTCGCGACGGAGGCGGAGAGCGTCATCACGGGCGTCAGGCCGAGGTCGGCGGCGGAGACCCCGTCGGCACCGGGGATGCCGAACAGGTTGGCGCCCATCCGGACCATGTCCTTCCGGAACTCCTTGCGCTCCAGGCCGGCGAGCGACGCGGCGACGTGCTCCCACCGGATGTCGAGCCCCAGGTCCTCGGCCTGCTCGACCATGGCGTCGAAGTGCGCCACGGCGGCGGAGTCGTCGGCGTCCGAGGACTCCGCCAGGTGCGTGTACGCGGCGACGACCTCGATGCGGCCGTCGCGCTGGGCGTCGCGCGCCAGTTCGACCAGTGCGGTCCAGTCCTCGGCGGTCGCGCCGTCGCGGTGCAGGCCGCTGTCGACGCCCAGGTGCACGCGCGCCGGACGCTGGTCGACCGCGTCGACGATGCGACGCAGCTCCGCGACGTTGGAGACACCGAGGTCGACGGCCGAGTCGATGGCGTCGCGGAAGTCGAGCGCCGGGTCGTGCTGCCAGGTGAACAGGTGGACGTCCTCGCCGACGCCGATGGCGCGCAGCCGCAGCGCCGCGGGCACCGTCAGCACACCGATCCACCGGATGCCCGCGTCGACCGCGGTCAGGGCGATGGGTTCGAGGCCGTGCCCGTAGGCGTCGGCCTTCATGATCGCCATCACCTCGACCGGCTGCATCCACGACCGGACCAGGTCGAGGTTGGCGCGGTAGGCGTCCAGGTCGATGACCGCCCGGCGCAGTCCTGCGCTCACGTCGTCCTCCGTTCGACGCTGCGGCCGACCCGGGCGACCACCTCGTAGTTGATGGTGCCGATCGCGGCGGCCCAGTCCTCCACCGCGGGGTCGCCGTTCGCCGGGTCACCCCAGAGCACGACCTCGTCCCCGATCGCGACGTCCGCGTCCCCGATGTCGATGTGCATCGCGTTCATGGCCACCCGTCCGACGACCGGGAACCGCCGGTCCCCGATCCGCACCGAGACGTGGTTGCCGTACGCCCGGTCGAAGCCGTCGGCGTACCCGAGCCCGATCACCGCGAGCCGGGTGTCCTGCTCGGCACGCCAGGTGTACCCGTACGAGACACCGTCCCCCGCGGGCACCGCGACCGTCCGCAGCACCGCGGCGGTCACCCGCATCGCGGGCCGCAGGCCGAGGTCGGCCGAGGTCCGGTCCGGGAACGGGCTGAGTCCGTACAACGCCAGGCCCACCCGGGCCAGGTCGCGGCGGGTCTCCGGCAGCGCCAGGCTGCCCGCGCTGGCGGCGAGGTGCACGACGTCGGGGCGGATGCCGACCGCTGCCAGGCCGTCGAGCGCCCGCTGCAGTGCGGCGTCCTGGTCGAGGTCGTCCGAGCGTGAGGCGTTCGACAGGTGCGACATCAGCCCCTCGATGCGGGTGCGGTCGCCGTTCCGGGTCAGGGCCGCGGCCGTCGCGAAGAGCTCGGGCCACTCGGACTCGACCGCTCCGTTGCGACTGAGGCCGGTGTCCACGACCAGGTGCACCTCCGGCACGTCGGCGTCGGCCGCGGTGGAGAGCTGCTCGACACTGGAGACCGCCGGGGTGATGCCGTACCGGGCCGCACGGCGGAAGTCCTCGTCGGGGGCGTGCAGCCACGCCAGGATCCGGACGCCCTCGTCGATGCCGGCCTCCCGGAGCGCGACCGCCTCGTCGAGGTCCGCGACCCCGAGCCAGTCCGCGCCGGCGTCCACCAGGGCCCGGGCGACCTCGACGGCGCCGTGCCCGTACGCGTCGGCCTTCACCACCGCGACGACGCCGGACGGAGCCACCTGTTCCGCGACCGTGGCGTAGTTGGCGATCAACGCCTCCCGGTCGACGGTCACCCCCGTGAACGCGCTCACGCGATCGGTCCTTCCGTTGCGGGCCGGTCCCGGCCCTCGATGACGACGAACGCCGTCGCGATCCCGCCGTCGTGCGACAGCGAGAGGTGCACGTGCCCGACGCCGCGCTCGTCGGCGACCCGCTGCGCACCCTGGTGCAGGGTGAGCGACGGGTTCCGCTGGTCGTCCGCGACGACCTCGAGCTCCCGCCAGCTCAGGCCGGCGCTCGACCCGAAGGCCTTGATCAGGGCCTCCTTCGCGGCGAACCGGGCGGCGAGCGACGCCACCGGGCGCGGCTCACCGTCCCGCAGCTGCTCGGCGTCGGTGAACAGCCGCGACCGCATCGCGGGGGTCCGTGTCAGGACCCGCTCGAACCGTTCCAGGTCGACCACGTCGACCCCGATGCCGATGATCACGTCCGCTTACTCGACGGTGACCGACTTCGCGAGGTTGCGCGGCTGGTCCACGTCGAGGCCCTTGGCCGCGGCGAGCTCCATGCCGAACATGTGCAGCGGCGCCACGGCGAGCAGCGGCTCGAACAGCGGCGTCGCGAGCGGGATCCGCAGGACCTCGTCGGCGAAGGGCAGCACGGCGGCGTCGCCCTCTTCCGCGATGGCGATCACCCGGGCACCGCGGGCGCGGATCTCCTGGATGTTCGAGACGACCTTCGGGTGCAGCGACCGGGCGTCACGCGGCGACGGGACGATGACGAAGACGATCTGGCCGGGCTCGATGAGCGCGATCGGACCGTGCTTCAGCTCACCGGCGGCGAAGCCCTCGGCGTGGATGTAGGCGAGCTCCTTGAGCTTCAGCGCGCCCTCGAGTGCGATCGGGTACCCGACGTGCCGGCCGAGGAACAGGACACTGCGGGTGTCCGCCATCCACTTGGCCAGCTCGGCGACCCCGGAGGCGTCCTCGATGGTCTGCTGCAGCTTCTCCGGCAGCCCCTCGAGCTCGGCGACCTGGGCGGCGATCTGCTCCGCCGTCATCGTGCCGCGGAGCGTGGCGAGGTGCAGCCCGAGCAGGTAGAGCGCGACGCCCTGCGCCAGGAACGCCTTCGTCGACGCGACCGCGACCTCGGGGCCGGCGTGCGTGTAGATCACGGCGTCGGACTCGCGCGGGATCGTCGCGCCCTGGGTGTTGCAGATCGAGAGGACCTGGGCACCCTGCTCGCGGGCGTACTTCACCGCCATCAGCGTGTCCATCGTCTCGCCGGACTGGCTGATCGAGACGACGAGCGTGCGCTCGTTCAACACGGGGTCGCGGTAGCGGAACTCGTGGGCCAGCTCGACCTCGACGGGGACGCGGGCCCACTGCTCGATCGCGTACTTGCCGAGCATGCCGGCGTAGGCCGCGGTGCCGCACGCGATGACGATGACGCGGTCGACCTGCTGCAGGCGCTCGGCGATCGGCTCGAGGTCGGTCAGCGTGACCGCACCCTCGTGCACGCGGCCGAGGACCGTGTTGCGGACCGCCTCCGGCTCCTCGCTGATCTCCTTCGCCATGAACGAGGACCAACCGCCCTTGTCGGCGGCCGAGGCGTCCCAGTTCACCTCGAACTCGTTGCGGTCGGCGGGGGTGCCGTCGAAGTGGATGACGTCGACGCCGTCGGGACGGATCGTGGCGATCTCGTCCTGGCCGATCGACAGGGCGCGCTGCGTGTACGCGACGAACGCTGCGACGTCGGAGCCCATGAAGTTCTCGCCGTCGCCGAGACCCACCACGAGCGGCGAGTTGCGACGGGCACCGACGACGACGCCGGGCTGGTCGGAGTGCACGACGAGGAGCGTGAAGGCGCCGTCGAGTCGGGCGACCGTGCGCCGCATCGCCTCGGTCAGGTCGTGGGTCTCGCGGAACTCGCGCGCGACCAGGTGCGCGGCGACCTCGGAGTCGGTCTCGCTGTGGAAGACGACGCCCTCGGCGAGCAGTTCGTCCTTCAGCGGGGCGAAGTTCTCGATGATGCCGTTGTGGATCAGCGCGAGCTTGCCGTCGTCCGCCAGGTGCGGGTGTGCGTTCTCGTCGGTCGGGCCGCCGTGCGTCGCCCAGCGGGTGTGGCCGATGCCGGTGCCGCCGTCCGCGATCGGGTTGGTGTCGAGCTCGTCGATGAGCATCTGGAGCTTGCCGGCCTTCTTCGCCGAGGTCAGGTCTCCGGCCGGATCGACGACGGCGATGCCGGCCGAGTCGTAGCCGCGGTACTCGAGGCGACGCAGGCCTCCGAGGAGGACGTCCGTGCTGCTGTTGCTGCCGACGTATCCGACGATTCCACACATGGGATCGATCCTACGGGCAGCGCGGGGAGCACCCTGCGAACCGCACGGCGGGTGGGGATAGCCTCCGGGCATGGGACGCTTCGACGACATCGAGATCACCACCATCAAGGGCGAGACCACCACGTTCGGCAGCTTCGGTGACAAGGCGGTGCTCGTGGTGAACGTCGCCTCGCGCTGCGGCCTCGCCCCGCAGTACGAACAGCTCGAGGAACTGCAGCGCACGTACGGCCCGCGGGGGTTCACCGTGCTCGGCTTCCCGAGCAACCAGTTCCTGCAGGAGCTCGGCTCGTCCGAGGCCATCGAGGAGTACTGCTCCACCACGTGGGGCGTCAGCTTCCCGATGTCCGAGAAGGTCAAGGTGAACGGCCGCTCGGCGCACCCGCTCTACCGCGAGCTCACACAGGCTCCGGACGCCTCGGGCAAGGCCGGACGGGTCATCTGGAACTTCGAGAAGTTCCTGGTCGCCCCGGACGGCACGGTCACGCGCTTCCGCCCGACGGTCAAGCCGGACGCCCCCGAGGTCGTCGCCGCCATCGAGGCGGCGCTCCCCGCCTGATCGGCAGGTGCACCCGCTGACGGACAGGAGGCCCGTCCACCGCAGCCGACGTCGCTGACCGGTGGCGGGCCTCCCGGCTGGGTACGCTCGATCCCATGCCGATCCCGGAGACGACCGTCGCGCACCCCACCCCCTTCGTGGAGATCCCGCGGGACGAGTGGTCGCAGCTCGCGCCGAAGGAACACCTCTCGCTCACCGAGACCGAGATCGTGCAGCTGCGTGGACTCGGGGACCGACTCGACCTGACCGAGGTGCAGGACGTGTACCTGCCGCTCTCCCGGCTGCTGACGCTGTACGCGGCCGGCGCGCGGGACCTGCACGCGGAGACCAGCCGCTTCCTCGGCGAACGCGCCCGACGGACGCCGTTCGTGATCGGTGTCGCCGGGTCCGTCGCCGTGGGCAAGAGCACCGTCGCGCGTCTGCTGCGCGAACTGACGAAGCGCTGGCCGGACACCCCGCGGGTCGAACTCGTGACCACCGACGGCTTCCTGTACCCGAACGCGGAACTCGAGCGCCGCGGGATCATGGACCGCAAGGGCTTCCCGGAGTCGTACGACCGCCGGTCCCTGCTGCGCTTCGTCAGCCAGGTGAAGAGCGGCGCGACCGAGGTCCGGGCGCCGTACTACTCGCACCTGGTCTACGACATCGTGCCGGACGCCGAGATCGTGGTGCGACAGCCGGACATCCTCATCGTCGAGGGGCTCAACGTGCTGGCGCCGCCGGTGCACGGTCGGCTGGCACTTTCCGACCTGTTCGACTTCACGATCTACGTCGACGCGAAGACCAAGGACATCGAGTCCTGGTACGTCGACCGGTTCCTGGCGCTGCAGGAGCAGGCGTTCTCGAGCCCGGACTCGTTCTTCCACCGCTTCGCAGCACTGTCCCGCGAGGACGCGGTGGCCACGGCGACCGGGGTGTGGCGCGCGATCAACGAACCGAACCTGCTCGAGAACGTGCTGCCGACGCGCTCCCGGGCGACACTCGTGCTCAAGAAGGCCGCCGACCACAAGGTGACGAGCGTCCTGCTCCGCAAGATCTGACCGGCGGGGTCCTCTCCCGGGTCGGTTCGGAGTGGCGTCGCACAACAGGAACCCGCTCGAACCGCAGACGTCCGTGGTTCGAGCGGGTTCCTGTTGTGCGTGGCCGGAACACGCCAGCGGGCGCGGCCGGGCTCCGCGGCCGGGGCTCCGGCGGGCTACGCGGCCTCGGGCGTCAGACGCTCGCGGACGACCTCGGCGAGCTCCTCGGCGACGCGCTGGGCGTCCTCCTGCGACGCGGCCTCGACCATGACACGGACGACCGGCTCGGTACCGGAGGGACGCAGCAGCACCCTGCCGGTGTCGCCCAGCGCCGCGGTCGCCGCAGCGATCGCGTCCTGCACGCCCTGGTCCTGCAGCCCGTGCCGGTCGACGCCCTTGACGGCGAGCAGCACCTGCGGGAACACGGTCATGCACGCGGCGAGCTCGCCGAGCGACTTGCCGGTGCGCGCCATCTCGGCGACCAGGTGGAGGCCCGTCAGGACCCCGTCACCCGTCGTCGCGAAGTCGTTGAAGATGATGTGACCGGACTGCTCGCCACCGAGCGAGTAGCCACCTTCGTTCATCTTCTCGAGCACGTAGCGGTCGCCGACGCCGGCCTCGATCACGGTGATGCCCGCGTCCGCCATCGCCCGCTTCAGCCCGAGGTTCGACATCACCGTCGCGACGAGGGTGTCGTCGACCAGTCGGCCGCGTTCCTTGAGGGACAGCGCGAGGATCGCCATGATCTGGTCGCCGTCCACCGCGTTGCCCTCGGCGTCCACCGCCAGGCACCGGTCCGCGTCGCCGTCGTGGGCGATGCCGACGTCGGCTCCGGCCTCGAGGACGGCGCGTGCCAGGTTGTCGATGTGGGTCGAGCCGACCCCGTCGTTGATGTTGATGCCGTTCGGGTCGGCACCGATCAGCGTGACCTTCGCGCCCGAGTTCACGAAGACCTCGGGCGAGACCCCGGAGGCAGCACCGTTGGCGCAGTCGAGTACGACGTGGATGCCGTCGAGCCGGTGCGGCAGGGTGCCGAGCAGGTGCACGACGTAGCGGTCCTCGGCGTCGGCGAACCGCGTGATGCGACCCACCTCGGCGCCCGTGGGGGTCGGTGCGGACTCGTCGTGCATGGCCGCTTCGATGCGGTCCTCGACCTCGTCCGGCAGCTTGCGCCCACCAGCGGCGAAGAACTTGATCCCGTTGTCCGGCGCGGGGTTGTGCGACGCGGAGATCATCACGCCGAAGTCGGCGTCGATGTCCGCGACGAGGTACGCCGCTGCGGGGGTGGGGATGACCCCGGCGTCGAGGACGTCGACGCCGGCGGAGGCGAGCCCGGCTGCCACTGCGGCACCCAGGAACTCGCCGGAGACGCGCGGGTCGCGCGCCAGCACGGCCTTGGGGCGCGTGCGACCGGACGCTCGTCGAGCGTCCGCATGGTGTCCGTGCGTGAGCACGGCCGCGCTCGCCTGGGCAAGACCCAGTGCGAGCGCGGCCGTCAACTCGCCGTTGGCGAGGCCACGAACGCCGTCGGTACCGAACAGACGCGGCATGCGATCTCCCGCCGTCAGGCGATCAGCGCTTCGAGAACTGCGACGCCTTGCGGGCCTTCTTGAGACCGGCCTTCTTGCGCTCGATGACGCGGGCGTCACGGGTGAGGAAGCCGGCCTTCTTGAGGGTCGCGCGGTTGTTCTCGCGGTCGATCTCGTTCAGGGTGCGGGCGATGGCGAGACGCAGCGCGCCGGCCTGACCCGAGGGGCCGCCACCCGTGATGCGGGCGGTGACGTCGTACGAGCCGAGGAGCTCGAGCACCTTGAACGGGTCGTTGATGAGCTGCTGGTGCAGCTTGTTCGGGAAGTAGTCCTCGAGCGTGCGGCCGTTCACGACGAACGTGCCGGAGCCCGGGACGAGACGCACGCGGGCGATGGCCTCCTTGCGGCGACCGACGGCACCGCCCGAGACGTTGAGGATCTGACGGGGAGCCGCCTCCGACGCGACGGGTGCGCTCTCGGTGGTGAAGGTCTCCGGGGTCTGGTCGATGGAGTCAGCGATCTGAGCCATGAGTGTTTTCTCGTTCCTGGAAGTCGTCGTGGCCGCTGTTACTGCGAGACCTGGTCGAAGGTGTACGGCTTGGGCTGCTGCGCCGCGTGGGGGTGCTCAGCGCCTGCGTAGACCTTGAGCTTCTTGAGCTGCTCGCGACCGAGGGTGTTCTTCGGCAGCATGCCGCGGATCGCCTTCTCGACGGCGCGGGTCGGGTGCTTCTCCAGCATCTCCGGGTAGCTCGTGGCCGTGAGGCCGCCCGGGTAACCGGAGTGACGGTAGTAGACCTTCTTGGCGAGCTTCGACCCGGTCAGGGCGACCTTGTCGGCGTTCACGATGATGACGTAGTCACCCATGTCCATGTGCTGGGCGAAGGTGGCCTTGTGCTTGCCGCGGAGGAGGGCGGCGACGTGCGAAGCGAGGCGGCCGAGCACGACGTCGGTCGCGTCGATGACGATCCAGTCGTGCTGGACGTCTGCCGGCTTCGGGGAGAACGTACGAGTCACAGGAGTGCTGCTTTCGTGTCGAGGTGAGGAGTCCGTGAATCCCACTCCGGTGGGCGTTCCCGCGGGCAGATGCCCGCTGAACGACCCGGTGGAGGGCCCATCTGACTGTCTGGCGCAACAGAGCGCGCAGACCAAGAGATGAGCCTAGCCGACGCCGATCGTCCCGGTCAACCGCGCGCCGCTCCCCGACACCACGGACGGGAGGCGCGGCACGGGTCGGACCCGTGCCGCGCCTCCCGTCGGTGGTCGCGTTCAGCGCGAGGTCACTCGGCGCTGCCACCCGTCGTCCGGCGGCGACGGAGGGCGAGGAGCCCGCCACCGGCGGCCAGGAGCGCGAGGGCCGCCGCGAGGCCGCCGCCGATCTCCGCGCCGGTGAACGCCAGGCTGCCGCCACCCGTGGTCGGCGTCACGCCGGCCCCCGGGGTCGTCCCCGCACCACCGGCGATCGGCGCCGGGGTCGGGTCAGCGGTGGGGTCGCCTGCCGGGTCGTCCGTGCCGGGCTCCGGCGTGGGCTCCGGCGTCGGGTCGCCCGGCACCTCGGCCGCGGTCAGGTCGAAGCCGACCAGGATCGGGTCGTGGTCGCTCGCGCGGTACACGTCGTCCGTGTACAGGTCCGAGACGTTCACGTTGTACCGGCTGTACTCCAGGCCCACCGACTCGGTCGAGTTGATGTTCCAGATGTCCACGCCCGTCACGCTCGCCAGTGCCGCCGGGGACGCCAGCACGTGGTCGAGCGACCCGCTGAGCCCACTGAAGACGTACGAGTACTCGGTCTGGTCGCGGGCCGGGGCCAGGTCGGTGTAGCCGGCGTCGCGGAGGACGACCATCGGGTCCTCCTCGCTGTACGCGTTGAAGTCACCGATCAGGAAGGTCTTGTCGGTGCCGTACTGCGCCTGCATCGCGGTGGAGAAGGTCGTGAGGGCTCGGGCCTGGCGCACCCGGTCGGCGTTCGAGGCGCCCTGGCCGTCACCCTGGTCGGCGTTCTCGCCGGTGCCGGAGCCCTTCGACTTGAAGTGGTTCGCGATCACCAGGAAGTCGTCGTCCGCGGTCCCACCGACCGGGCGGAACGCGTCCGCGACCGGCTGCCGCTGGAAGACGTCCGAGTCGGTGAGGATCGTCGACTCGGCGGTCGGCGCGACCCGGGCCTTCTTGTAGATGAGGGCCAGGCGGATGACGTCCTCGTCGGCGGCGAGCTTCGTCGGCGACGGGACGTACGCCCAGGTGTCGGACCCGGTGGCGGCGTTGAGCGCGTCGACGAGGGTGGCCACCGCGGCGTCACGGTCCTGCCCGAAGGCCGCCGAGTTCTCGATCTCCTCGAGCGAGACCACGTCGGCGCCCAGGCTGTTGATCGCCTTCACGATCTTCACCTGCTGGCGCGCCAGGTCCTCCGCCTCGGCAGCACCGCGGGCGTCACAGCCGGAGTTGACCGTGAGCGGGTCACCGGCGCGGTCGCGGTAGTACGTGCAGCCGGTCAGCTGGTCGCCCGTGGTCGGGAAGTAGTTCAGCACGTTGAACCCGGCGAGCTTCAGGTCGCCGCCGACCGCGGCGGGCGCCGTGGTGCGGACGTCCGAGAACGTCGCGGGCAGGTCGGCCTTCGCGGTCGCACCGGTGATCGGCGTCGTCGGCTGGAACGTCCAGACGTCGTTCCGGTAGTCGAGGACCACGGGCTCGGTGAACGTCGTGGCGGCGCCGACCGTGACCGGGCCCGCGTTCGTCAGCCACGGCACCGGGATCGACCGGGCCGACTGGTCCTGGCCGTCGCGCGGCAGGAAGTTCGTGCTCGCGCCGTCGTCGAGCGTGACCGTGCGGGCGGCGTTGTCGGCGACCACCGCGGCGGCCTCGGCGCTGCCCGGGCGGGCGACCTCGGTCGGCTGCAGCAGCCGGCCCGGACCCGTGGCGAGCGTGACCACGCCGTACTGGTTCGTCGTGTAGTTGTCGGCGACCGTGTAGTCGCCCTGCGGTGCGACGAGCATGCTCTCGAGCGCCTCACGCTCGGCGTCCGTGCGGGGGAACGCCACGGCGGCCGGGACCGGAGCGGCTGCCGGGGTGGTGAGCTCCGTCAGCCCGGCGGTCTCCGCGACGGTGAGCTCGGTGAGCCCCTTGAACTCGGACACGGCGCCGGTGACCTGGACGTGGTCGCCGATCGCGACCAGTCCGACCGTGGCGGCGGAGTAGACGTACAGTCCGTCGGAGGCGGTCCGCGCTGCCAGGGTGGTCGCGCCTCCCGTCCCCGGGGTCTGGATCGTGTAGCCGTTCAGCCCGCCGGTGGCGTAGACCGCGGTCACGACGCCGCTGGTGGTGACGTTCGAGCCGGCGAGCGGTGAGGTGTCCGTCGTGCCCTGGATCTCCGGGATGGTCGCGGCCACGGGGGGCGTGGTCGGCGGGGTGGTGCCACCGCCGCCCGGCGTCGGCGTCGTGCCGCCCGCTGCCGTCTCGCCAGCGGCGTTCCGCGGGGTGATCGTCCGCGTCAGGGTGAAGTCCGCGGCGTTCGCGTCGGTGTCGGTCGTCCCCTGCCGGACGAGGGCGTCCGGGGTGCCGTTCGCGCCCGAGGGGTTCGTGGCGGGAGCAGTCTCCGACGTGTTCGAGGCGCCGTACCCGAGCAGGTCCACCACGCCGGGCGTCGCCGTCGTGACCGCGCCCGCGGGCAGCGCCAGCGCCGTCGACTGGTCGGAGAGGACGAGTGTCCCGCTCGCACCGGAGGCGTTCAACGTCGAGACGACGTCGGGCGTGGGGAGTGCAGCGCCGACCGTCCCGTTCGACGCTCCCTGCACGAGGTACGTGCCGTTCGCCGGGACGGACCCGGTGAGCGGCACGACGGTGCTCGATGCTCCCGTGCTCGTCGCCGAGCGGTACTGCAGCGACCATCCGTCGACGGACACCGCGGCGCCGGTCGGGTTGCCGATCTCGACGAACCGGTTGGTGAACGGCTGGTTCGCGCTGCCGCCCTTGAGGTACGCCTCGGAGATGACGAGTCCGGTGCCCGTCGGGTTCGCGGAGGCGGCGGTGACGGTGACGAGCGGTGCGGCGATCAGGGTCGCGGCAGCCGTGGCGCACAGCAGGGTGCGTCCGACGGTTCGTGGCATGGGGACCTTCGGTTCGGAGTCGGGAGGGACCTCGCCACGCTACGGACTTGTGGGGACGCTCAGGTTACGTCGCAGTGAAATCCTGCCCCTCGCGCACATACGACCGACCGATCGGTCCGGCGCGTCGAAACGGACACACTCCAGGCTTTGCTGCGGCGGCCGTCGGTTCCGTCACAGATCGGAGAGCACGCGCAGGACGGTCGTCCCGATCGCCACGACGTACCACCCGATGAGGTTCCCGCGCTTCCTCGCGAGCGCCAGTGAACCCGCCATGAGGACCACGGTCGCCACGGCCGCGATCGCGCGGATCGTCGGTTTCTGGTTTGCCACGCCGACGATGCAACAGCCCAGTGTCGCCATGACGACAAGGAGCCCCAGGGCCGCCCTGCGAGCGCTATCGCGACGGTTCGGCCCGGGAACGTCACTCATGTCGCGACCCGCTCTGCTCGCATCCAGCCGGCCACGACGGGGAGAACGACCCAGAGCAGACCCGAGCTGATCGCAGGAAGGGCGTCAGCGTCCCCCGTCAACCCGCTCTGCGCCGTGCCGAACCGGATGTAGGCAGTCCACGCCCCGAAGAAGGCGAGGACCACGTCGAGCACGAGCGTCACGGCGAGCACGCCCACCAGCCCGAGCGGGAGCGAACGGGACGTCGCGCCGATGCCGAACCCGAACGCCGCAGACGAGAACGACAGAGCGGCCAGCTGCGCGACGGGATGGATGGCGTCCATCGAGGCCAGTCGGCCGCCGAGCACGACGGCAACCCCAGCCCCAACGACCCCGAGGAGTACAGAGAAGAGGACGACGACGGCGATGAGCACGCCGCACGCTGCAAGTCTCGCGAGGTACATGACCAGCCGGGAGTGCCCCGACAGCAGGCCGTCGCGTTCGCCGCCGCACGAGGCATCGCCCACACCGACCACGACGCCGACGACCGATGCCGCCAGCGCGACTGGGAGCCCGGTGGTCACCACCACCTCACCGACCGTGAAGCTCCCCGCCCGGGTGACGAGCGACACGCTCAGGGCGCAGCACACCAGGACGAGCAGTGCCAGGACACCGAACCCGACCACAGCACTCACCGTGTCGACGCGCTTGCGCACCTCGAGCCGGGCGACGCCGACGAACCCGATCATCCGACGACCTCCGACTCGAACTCAGCGATGGAGACCTCTTCGTACAGCGCCTCCAGAGACCTTGCCGCCGGTGCCACCGCGAGGACGTCGACGCCGACCTCCACTGCCATTCGGACGGCTTCCGCCGCAGGAATCGAGAGCTGGATCACGCAGCCTTCGACGGCCGTCTCGACGCCCCGCTTCGTCACGGCCGCCAGGAACTCCGCTGCGTCCCCCACCCGAATCTCGCAGGCCCCGGCCTCGGCAGACTCCACCGGCTCGACGCGCGCGATCCTTCCTCGGCTGACGATGACGGCGTCGTCGATCATCGTCTCGAGTTCTCCGAGCAGGTGGCTCGACACGACCACCGTCACCCCGCCCCTCCGGAGGTCGGACACGATGCTCCGGAGCCAGGCGATGCCATTCGGATCGAGACCGTTCATCGGCTCGTCGAAGAGGACGAGGGGCGGCGACCCGAGGAGTGCCACGCCGATCGCAAGTCGCATCCTCATACCGAGCGAGAGCGCTCTGACCCGGCGCCGCAAGACCGCATGCAGACCGACGCGACGCGCCATCTCGTCGGCTGCTGAGCCGTCAGCCCCGACGAACCGAGCCCGGAGCAGCAAGGTCTCCCGGACGGTCCTACCGCGGTGCAGGTCGGCGTCGCCGAAAACGGCACCGACCGCTTCCCCCCGCTGCCACGGCGATCCGAGGAGGGAGCCCCGGTCGATGCGCACGAGACCGGCGAGAACGGCGAGGAGCGTGGACTTCCCAGCGCCGTTCGGGCCGATCAGACCGTACACACGCCCTGGGCGTAGTTCGATGGAGACGTCCTGGAGACGAGGTCGGTCGTGGCCACGCAGACCGACCTCCCGGAGTTGGATCATTGCTCGTTCCTTTCGACGCAGAGCGGCGGACCGGATGGACCGGTCCGCCGCATCCGAGCGCAGATCAACCGAAGAAGTAGTTCCAGAGGGCGCTGAACAGCTCCTGGACGGTCAGGTGCGCGAGCGCGTTGATGCCCGCACGGATCCAGCCCGCGAGCCCGTTCCACCAGTTCTTGAAGGTGTTCAGCCCGTTCCGGAGCGCGGTCTTGAGCGCTGGGATGACGGACGACGCGTTGTGCTTGAGCCAGTCGACGATCGGTCTGATCGGGACTCCGTCGGTCGACGACCCACCGGTCGTCCCAGGCGTGGACGATGACGGCACCGCTGGTAGCGAGACGACGATCGCCGAGGAACTGGCGACGCTGGAAGCACTCGTGCTGATGGGCTGAGCCGAAGCAGCGGTCGCCCCGACCGTGCTCAGCATCGCACCGCCCACGATCGCTGCGACGAGCGCGCTCGTACGGATCTTCTTCATGGTGTTTCCCCTCGTGAAGGGCGGCTCCTTCGCAGCCTCGAGACCACCATGTCAGATACCTCGCTGAAATACCAGCAGAACGTGCGGCAGAGCGTCACCCCTGGATCGGCACCCACTCCGCCCCCACCCGGTGCACCGCCGGCCCGTGCCCCGGCAGCACGATCGCCGGGTAGGCCAGCGCCCGGGCGGACTCCACGGCGAGCGCCGGGTCCGCCGTGAAGAACGGCGTGATCATCCGGGGCCGCGGTGCCCACGACCCGGGCTGCGTGTCGTGGTGCGTGACGACGGCGTCGCCGGTGACGATCGCGTCGGCCGCGGGCAGCAGGTACGCGGTGGAGCCGTCGGTGTGCCCCGGGACGGGCAGCGGCGTCATCGCCCGGCCCTCGAAGTCGCGGGCTGTGAAGGCGCGGGCGCTCGGCACGGTCGTCGGGCGGAGTGCGTCCGAGGCGATCGCGCGGCCGAGCCAGCGGAGCACGCGGGGTGCGGCGAGCCGTCCGCCGATCTCGGCCGGCGTCACCTGCTGGCGCGTCGGTCCGCGGACGTTGTCGAGTTCGTCCGCGTGGGCCAGGACCTCGACGTGCGGGAAGCGCTCGAGGATCCCGGGCAGCCCGCCGACGTGGTCGACGTGGCCGTGGGTGACGTAGACGCGGCGGAGCTCGTCGAGGTCGTGGCCGGCGAGCAGCACGCTGTCGAGCACCAGGTCGGTGTCGGCCGGGTAGCCCGCGTCGATGAGGGCGACGCCGTCCTCTTCCGCCAGGACGACCCAGTTCGACACCGGCCCCTCGACGAAGACCACACCGGGTGCGACGGAGACGACGGAGCGCGGAGCACGAGGAGCCATGCCCCGACGCTACCGCCCGTCCTCGTCCGGCACGTCGCCGGGCCGGTGTCCCTCCGCGTCGCGACGGGCGCGTGTCTGGGCGGCCCGCGCCTCCAGGGCGTCGTCGTCCGGGTACCCCACCTCGGTGAGGGTGAGTCCGCGTGCCGGGGCGGTCGTGAAGGCGCTGGTCCGTTCCGCCGCGACCCGCAGCTCGTCGAGCTCGTCCGGCGTCAGCCGGCCCTCGCCGACGGCGAGGGTGCCGCCGACCATCGCCCGCACCATCGAGTGGCAGAACGCGTCGGCCTGGAGGCTCGCCACCAGTACGCCGTCCGGCTCACGTTCCCAGCGGAACTGCTGCAGGGTCCGGATCGTGGTCGCGCCGACGCGCGGCTTGCAGAACGCCGCGAAGTCGTGCAACCCGAGCAGCCGCAGCGCACCCCGCTCCATCGCCGCCGGGTCGAGGCGCCCCGGGTACCAGGTCGTGTGTCCACGGCGGAGTGGGTCGCGGAGGGCGTCGACGTCGGCGACCCGGTACCGGTAGCGCCGCCAGAGCGGGGAGAACCGCGCGTCGAACCCGGCCGGGGCGACGCGCACGCTGCGGACGACGATGTCCCCGTCGCCACCCGCGAGCCCGTTGAGCCGCCGGAGGAGTCCGCTGAAGGCATCGCGGACGGTGCCGTCGGCGCTGGGGCGCTTCGGCCGGGTCAGCGCGGCCCACTGGTCCGGGCTGAGGTCGAGGTGCGCGACCTGTCCGGTGGCGTGCACGCCGGCGTCGGTGCGGCCCGCGACCGTGAGCTGGGGCGGTTCGCCCCACCGGGTGAAGACGGTGGCGAGGGCGTCCTCGAGCACACCCTGCACGGTCCGGAGTGCGGGCTGGCGTGCCCACCCGGAGAAGCCGGAGCCGTCGTACGCCAGGTCGATCCGGAGTCGCGCGCCGGTGCCGTCCGCGCCGGGGTCGTCTGGTGTCCGGGCCGTCTCGCTCACGCCCTCCACGGTACCGATGTCAGCGCCACGTCAGTGCCGCGTGAGCGGGCCTCGGCAGTGTCGTCCCCGTACACGACGTCGACGGAAGGACACGACGATGACCACGACACCCCTCGCGGTGGAGGCCACTGGCCTCGTGAAGACGTTCGGCAGCAACCGGGCCGTGGACGGGGTCGACCTCCGCGTGGAGGCCGGCACGGTCTACGGGGTGCTCGGACCGAACGGCGCCGGCAAGACCACCACCATCAGCATGCTCGCGACCCTGCTCCGCCTGGACGGCGGCGAGGCGCGAGTGTTCGGCCACGACGTCCGCCGGGAGCCCCACGTGGTGCGCCAGCTCATCGGCGTGACCGGCCAGTACGCCAGCGTCGACGAGACGCTGAGCGCCACCGAGAACCTCGTCGTCTTCGGCCGGCTGCTCGGGCTGTCACGGACCGAGGCGAAGCGGAAGTCGACCGAGCTGCTCGAGCGCTTCGGGTTGAGCGAGGCCGCCCGACGACCGCTCCGCGGGTTCTCCGGGGGGATGCGCCGACGACTGGACCTGGCGGCGAGCCTCATCGCGCAGCCGCCGCTGATCTTCCTCGACGAGCCGACGACGGGCCTCGACCCGCGGACCCGGGCGCAGATGTGGGACACGATCCGGGAGCTCGTCGCCACCGGCTCGACCGTGCTGCTGACGACGCAGTACCTGGACGAGGCCGACCAGCTCGCGGACCGGATCGCGGTGATCGACCACGGGCGGGTGGTGGCCGAGGGCACGAGCGACGAGCTCAAGGCCTCGATCGGTACCGCGTCGCTGCAGCTCCGGCTGGCCGACTCCACCCCGCCACGTCTGGCCGAGGCGTCCGACCTGGTGCTCCGCGTGCTCGGCACCGCGGCGGTCGCGAGTCCCGAGGGCTCCCGGCTCACCGCGCCGATGGCGGACCCGGACCGTGTCACGGACCTGCTGGTGTCCTTCCGGGACGCCGGCATCTCCCTCACCGAGATGAGCGTGCAGAAGCCGACGCTCGACGAAGTGTTCCTCACCATCACCGGCGAAGGGGTGGGCGCCGATGCGTCCGCACCCGCCGACCGCACGCTCGAAGGGAGCAACGCATGACCACGCTCACCACCCCCGACCTGGCCTCGGCCACGTCCGGCGCACCGCGCATCACCCCGCGGCCGGGCGTCGGCGGTTCCGGCCTCAGCGCGACCGTCCGGCAGTCCCTCACGATGGCGTACCGCGGGCTCATCAAGGTCCGGCGCACACCGGAGCAGCTGTTCGACGTGACGCTCATGCCGATCGTCTTCACCGTGATGTTCACGTACATCTTCGGTGGCGCGATCGCCGGCGACGTCAGCAGCTACCTGCCGATCATCATCCCGGGCATCCTCGTGCAGACGAACATCACGTCGTCGATCGTCACCGGCGTGCAGCTCCGCGAGGACATGGACAAGGGCGTGTTCGACCGCTTCCGGTCCCTGCCGATCGCCCGCATCGCCCCGCTCGCCGGAGCCCTGCTCGCCGACACCGTCCGCTACGCGATCGCCACCACGATCACGTTCACGGTCGGCTTCATCATGGGGCTCCGTCCCGCGGGCGGGATCGGTGCGGTGCTCCTCGCCGGCCTGCTCGTGGTCGTCGTGGCCTGGGCGATCAGCTGGGTCTTCGCCTACTTCGGCGTGATTGCCCGGACGGCGTCGAGTGTCTCCGGTATCTCGAACCTGGTGCTCTTCCCGCTGACGTTCCTGTCGAACGCGTTCGTCCCTGCGGACACCCTGCCGGACTGGCTGCACTGGTTCTCCGACGTGAACCCGGTCTCGCACCTCATCACGGCGGTCCGCGACCTGGTCAACCACGGCACGGTCGGCGGCGACCTGTGGCTGAGCCTGCTCGGTGCGGCGATCATCGTCGCGGTGTTCGCCCCGCTCACCGTCCGGGCGTACATGCGGAAGGCCTGATCGCCTCGAGCACCGCACGCGCGGCAGCGACGGCCTCGGCCCGGGACGTCCCGGCCGAGGCCGTCTCGGCGTCCGCCACGAGTGCCTCGCCGACCGCGGCGACCACCAGCGGCCGGAGGCGTCGGTGGCCGAGGACCGCGAAGTCCTGCCGCGCACCGAGCCGGAGCGCGCTGCCCCAGGCTGCGGCGACGAGGGCGGGGGTGGGCGCGTCGGCACCGCGCCTGATCGCCTCGAGTGCGGCGCCGAGGACGGCCGTCCCCACCACGGGCAGGTCGTTCCAGAGTGCCGGGGTGCGGAGGCCGACCAGGGCGCTCACCCGGACCTGTCGGGCGACGTCCGCACGGGTCTCCCGGCCGTCCTGGAGGCCCGTCCCGGCCCCGGCGGACCGGCCCACCCCCGCCTCGCCCGCCGCCGCCTCGTCCTGCGCCACCTCGTCCTGCGCCGCCAGCAGGGCGGCGCCGACGATCATCACCCACTGGCTCGCCGCACGTCGGTGCGGCAGCACGCCGTCCCACGCCCGTCGGTACTCCCCGACCGCACGGACCGGGTCGCCCTCGGCGCGCGCGACCTCGGCGCGGACCGCGTGCGCGAGCAACCCCATCTGCGCACGTTCGCCGCCGGGGCCACCGCCCGGTCCGCCGACCGGCCCGACGCCGGGGGACGCCGGCAGCGCGGCGAGTTCGGTGGCCAGCGTCCGGGCGCGCTCGACGTCCCCGGTCGCCGCGGCACTCAGCCCGACGCTCCACCCCACCTCGATCAGGTCGTCCTCGGCGCCGAACTGCTCGAGTCGCGCACGGGCCGCGTCGGCTGCGTCGAGCGCCTGGTCGTACCGCCCGAGCTGCCCGGCGAGCTGCGTCACCGAGACGGCCGCGGTGCCCGAGGTCCAGACGTCCCCGGCCTGCTCGGCGAGCACCCGCGCACGGGTCGCGAAGCCCAGGGCGCGTTCGAGCTCGCCGTCGTTCTCGGTCAGCGGGGCGCTGAGCAGGTGTGCCAGGCAGGCCACCCCGGCGTCCGGGTCCTCGCGGAGCCGGGCCAGTGCGGCCTCACCGACGCTCCGACGCCCGAGGGTGAGCAGCAGTTCGGCCTGCGCGTCGACCACCGGCACGCCGGTCACCCCCGTCCGACGGAGGCGACGGAGCGCCGCGCGGGCACGGACCGAGGTGCGGCGGTCCGTGAAGGCCGCGGTCGCACAGGCGATGACGAGGCCGAGGACCGCCGCGGTGCGGACGCCCGGGTCGCTCGCGAGCGCGTTCGCCGGGTCGCCGCCGCCAGGTCCCAGTGTCCGGAGCGCCGCGACGACGTCCGGTGCGATGGCCGCGACCTCGCCGTGCGCCCCGCGGAACGACCAGTACCCGGCGAGCGCCGAGAAGAGCGGGGCGACCGCGACCGGGTCCCCGGCGCGGAGGGCCCAGCGCAGCATCGTGACGAGGTTGTCGGCCTCGCGTTCCAGGACCCGGAAGCGGGCGACCTGGTCCGTGGTCCGGACGATGAACAGGTCGTGCCCGGCGGCGGTCCGGCAGGCCCAGCGCGTCATCGCGGCGCGGACGTCGGCGGTCGCCCCGGACTCCTCGAGTCGTGCGGCACCGAACTCACGGACGGTCTCGAGCAGGCGGTAGCGGACCGGCTCCCCCTCTTGCTCGACGAGTTGCACGAGGGACTGCTCGACCAGTTCCGCCAGGTCGTCGAGGGCGTCGTGGACACGCTCCGGCGCGGCGACCGCTTCGACGGCGTCGACGGACAGCCCGTCCGGGAACAGCGCGAGGCGGGTCAGCAGGTCCCGGGCACCGGCGTCGAGCAGCCGCCAGCTCCACTCGATCACCGCCAGCAGGGTCCGGTGTCGCTCGGGCGCCGACCGGTCGCCGCCCCGGAGCAGCGCGAAGCGGTCGTCGAGTCGTCGCTCGATCTCGTCGACGCTCATCCCCCGGATCCGGGCGGCGGCGAGTTCGATCGCCAGCGGTGAACCGTCCAGCCGGGTGCAGATCCGGCGGACCGCGTCGACCGGCAGCACCGCCCCCGGTCGAGCGGCCCGTGCCCGGTCGGTGAACAGGCGGACGGCGGCCCCGTCGGCCTCGACCGGCAGCGGTGCCAGCGGCGCGACGACCTCGCCGGCGACCGCGAGCGGCGCGCGCGAGGTGGTCAGGATCCGCAGTCCGGGCAGCACCGCGAGCAGGTCCGCGGCGAACGCGGCGACCGGCTCGAGGATGTGCTCGCAGTTGTCGAGCACGAGCAGCGTGGGTTCCTCGCCGAGCGCCCGGACCACGCGGGTGCGCAGGTCGGCGATCACCGCGTCCCGGAGGCTCCGCGCACTGCGCACCTCGGCGAGCCCCAGGAGCGCGCCGATCGCGGGGACGACGTCCTCGCCGGTGGTGAGCGGTGCGAGCTCGACGACGACGACCCCGCAGTCCGCCGGCACGGTCGCCGCCGCAGCCTGGGCCAGTCGGGTCTTGCCGAGTCCACCGGCTCCGAGGATCGTCACCAGCCGCGCGGCGGACAGGAGGCGCGTGACGGCGGCGAGGTCGGCCTCCCGTCCGATGAGTGCGTTCGGGGCGGCCCGGAGCCCGACCCGACGGACCGAGCCGCTGGCGGGTCCGGCGCTCCGGAGCACGTCGGCGTTCAGTCGGACCAGGTCGGCCGAGGGGTCGGCGCCCAGTTCGTCGGACAGCCGGTCACGGTGCGCGGCGAAGACGGCGAGCGCCTCCGCCGACTGGCCGCCGGCCGCGAGTGCCCGGACGAGCCCGGCGACGACGGCCTCGTCGAAGGGGTCGGCCGCAGCCTCCTCGCGCCAGATCGCGGCGGCGGTGTCCGGCTGGCCGTCGGACTGGAGGAGCGTGGCCAGTCGTCGACGGAGGTCTCGTCGGACCGCGCTCGCGCGGTCGGCGAGTGCCGTCCCGACCGGACCCTCGAGGTCGCCGCCGGGCTCACCGCGCCAGCGGTCCAGTGCTGCACGGAGCGCCGCGGCGTCCCCGGATGCGTCCGGGGGGCCGTCGAGCGTCCGTTCGGCCGCCCCCAGGTCCGTCGCGTCGGCATCCACCCCGAGGGCGTACCCGGCGGCGGTCGAGACGACGAGCCCGTCGGCGATCGCGCGGCGGAGGCGGGAGACGAGGGTCTGCAGGGCCGCTCGGGCGCCCTTCGGGGGTTCGTCACCCCACAGGTCGTCGATGAGGGAGCCGGTGGTCACGGCGCGGCCGCGCGCCAGCACGAGTGCGGTGAGGAAGGTGCGTGCCAGTGCCCCGGGCAGCGGCACGAGCGTGCCGGTGGGGTCCTCGGCGAGCACCGGACCGAGGACGGCGATGCGCGGCGCGGACACGTGAGGAGTCTAGGCGCGAGGTCCGTCAGGGCCAGCCGGTCAGGGCGAGCCCGTCAGGTCGACGGTCCGGTCTCGGTGTCGACGTCCTGCGTCGCCCGACGCTCGGACTCGACGATCCCCCGGAGCGACACCAGCGCCGACGACGTCACCGCCACGTCGGACGGGTTCTCGCGGGAGGCGTCGAGTGCGTGCTCGAGTTCCGAGATCGCCCGGTCGCCCTCCTCCGGCGGGTGGTCGCCGCGCACCATCGCCGCGACCTGCCGGATCGCCGTCGTGAGGGGCTCGGTGAACGCCTCGTCCGGCCGACCGAGGTTCGAGGACACCGGACCCGACCGGGCCACGAGCTCGGTGAGGTCCGTCGTGTACCAGGCGACCCGCTCGAGCGCCCGGAAGCGCGACCCGTCGTGCTGCAGCCGCGCCCGTGATCCCCGCAGAGCGCCGCGCGGGTTGATGCGCCGGCTCTCCTGCGCGATCGACACCCGGCTGCGGACGTCGGCGATGGCCCGGTCCAGGCGGTCCTGCGCCCGGTCCCAGGCCCGCTCGTCCCGCTCGCCCTGCTCCAGGACGTCGGCCAGGCCGTCGAGGTGCTCGGCCAGAACACTGTTCACCTGGTCGATACGTCGCTCGGCGTCCCAGAAGCGCAGCGGCGGGAACACCAGGAAGTTCACCAGCAGGCCGACGACCACGCCGACGGCCATCTGCACGAGGTACCCGAGCGAGTACCCCTCGGCGTGCGCACCGCCGACCAGCAGGACGAACAGCGCCGCCGTCGACACCCAGGAGCTGCCCTCGCCGAGGATCCGGAACCCGCCCACGAGCACCCCGACCCCGACCGCCAGCGCGACCGCGAGGACACCGGGGTCCCCCACCCACATCGTGAAGGCGGCCACCGCGATGCCCAGTGCGATGCCGACCAGGGTCTGCACGCCGCTCCGGAGGCCCGCGAACACCGTCGTCTGCATCGCGACCACGGCGCCGAGCGGGGCGTAGTACGGGTAGTCGGACGCGACTCCGGGAACGTACCGGGCGACGACCCATGCGATCGCTGCGGCAGCGGCGGCCTTGGCGGCGTGGAGCAGGCGCGGCTGCGTGCCGGAACTCCGGCTCCACCGCCAGACGCGCGTGCCGACCCCCGCGATGTGCTGGAACTGCATGGGTGCTCTCATCTCGTCGGCCGACACGCTACGCGGCGGCCGCTGGTCGGGCCTCCGGGGTCGGGGCCGTCGGGGCGGGGACCCGTGGACGTGCAGGAGGGCCCCCGCAGCCTGCGCTGCGAGGGCCCTCCTGGTGGTGCGGTGCGACTACTTGGACGAGTCCGCGGCGTCGTCCGACTTGGCAGCGGCGTCGGCCTCGACCTCGGCAGCAGCGTCGGTCGTGGTCTCCTCGGCGACCGGGGCCGACTCCTCGGTGGTCTCGGTCTCGTCGACCGGGGCCTCCGTGGTGTCGGTCTCCGTCGC
Source organism: Curtobacterium sp. CFBP9011 (assembly GCF_034045095.1). Classification (NCBI taxonomy): domain Bacteria; kingdom Bacillati; phylum Actinomycetota; class Actinomycetes; order Micrococcales; family Microbacteriaceae; genus Curtobacterium; species Curtobacterium sp. CFBP9011. The sequence goes on along the minus strand of NZ_JAXCWN010000004.1, from coordinate 281,685 downwards.
GGCCGGCGCAGCGGCGGCCGGAGCAGCCTTGCGCGAGACCGGAGCCGGCGTGCTCGAGACGGGCTCGAGGACGAGCTCGATCGAGGCGAGGGGAGCGTTGTCGCCCTTGCGGAAGCCGAGCTTCGTGATGCGGGTGTAACCGCCCTGGCGGTCGGCCACCTGCGGCGCGATCTCCGTGAACAGCGTGTGCACGACGGTCTTGTCGCGCAGGGCTGCGATCACACGACGACGAGCGTGCAGGTCGCCACGCTTCGCGAACGTGATGAGTCGCTCGGCGACCGGGCGGAGGCGCTTGGCCTTCGTCTCGGTCGTGGTGATGCGGCCGTGCGTGAACAGGGCGTTGGCGAGGTTGCTCAGGAGCAGGCGCTCGTGGGCGGGACCGCCACCGAGGCGGGGGCCCTTGGTGGGCTTCGGCATGTCAGTTCTCCAGTGGTGATGTTGGTGCGCCCCGTGTCAGGAGCGCGTGCGCGTCAGCGCGAGGTCAGTTGCTGGACTCGTCCTCGTCGTACCCGCTGTAGAAGTGGGCACCATCGAATCCGGGGACGGTGTCCTTGAGGGACAGGCCGAGCTCGGTGAGCTTGTCCTTGACCTCGTCCACCGACTTCTGGCCGAAGTTGCGGATGTTCATGAGCTGCGTCTCCGAGAGGGCGACGAGCTCGGACACCGTGTTGATGCCCTCGCGCTTCAGGCAGTTGTAGCTACGGACCGACAGGTCGAGGTCCTCGATCGGGGTCTGCAGTTCGTTCGAGAGCACGGCGTCGACCGGCGCGGGGCCGATCTCGATGCCCTCGGCCGCGGTGTTCAGCTCGCGGGCGAGACCGAACAGCTCGACGAGCGTCCGACCGGCCGACGCGATGGCGTCGCGCGGCGTGATGGCCGGCTTCGACTCGACGTCGACGACCAGACGGTCGAAGTCCGTGCGCTCACCGGCACGCGTCGCCTCGACGCGGTAGGTGACCTTGAGCACGGGCGAGTAGATCGAGTCGATCGGGATCTGACCGGCCTCGCTGAACTCCGAGCGGTTCTGGGTCGCCGAGACGTAGCCGCGGCCACGCTCGATCGTCAGTTCCAGCTCGAAGCGGGCGGAGTCGTTCAGGGTCGCGATGACGAGGTCCGGGTTGTGGATCTCGACACCGGCCGGCGCGGAGATGTCCGCGGCGGTGACCTGACCGGCACCCTGCTTGCGCAGGTAGGCGGTGATCGGCTCGTCGTGCTCGCTGGAGACGACCAGGCTCTTGATGTTCAGGATGATCTCGGTGACGTCTTCCTTGACACCGGGAACGGTGCTGAACTCGTGGAGGACACCGTCGATGCGGATGCTCGTGACTGCAGCACCGGGGATGGACGAGAGGAGCGTGCGGCGCAGCGAGTTGCCGAGGGTGTACCCGAAGCCCGGCTCGAGCGGTTCGATGACGAAGCGCGAGCGGAATTCGGAGATGGACTCCTCGTTCAGGGTGGGGCGCTGTGCAATGAGCACTGTGGAATTCCTTTCGGCGAAGTGTCCGCTATATGACACTTGGCGGTACGACGGGGCCGGCCGGGCCCCGACGGGTCTGTTTCAGTTGTGATCACGCGCACAGGAGTGCGCGATCGAACGACCAGGAATGGCCGCCCCCACTCGTCCCGGTCAGGGAACGAGCGGGGAACGGCCTGTTGCTCCTCGCGTCAGACGCGGCGGCGCTTCGGCGGGCGGCACCCGTTGTGCGCCTGCGGCGTCACGTCGTTGATCGAACCGACCTCGAGGCCAGCGGCCTGGAGCGAACGGATCGCCGTCTCACGACCGGAACCCGGCCCCTTGACGAAGACGTCGACCTTCTTGACGCCGTGCTCCGCTGCCTGACGAGCAGCCGACTCGGCGGCGAGCTGCGCCGCGAACGGCGTCGACTTGCGCGAGCCCTTGAAGCCGACGGCCCCGGAGGACGCCCAGCTGAGGACGGCACCCGACGGGTCGGTGATGCTGACGATGGTGTTGTTGAACGTGCTCTTGATGTGGGCCTGGCCCACAGCGACGTTCTTCTTCTCCTTGCGGCGCGGCTTGCGCGCGGCGGTCTTGGGGGTAGCCATCGTGATCTCCTATCGAGCCTTCTTCTTGCCTGCCACGGTGCGCTTCGGACCCTTGCGGGTACGAGCGTTCGTCTTGGTGCGCTGACCGCGCACCGGGAGACCGCGACGGTGGCGGAGACCCTCGTAGCTACCGATCTCGACCTTGCGGCGGATGTCGGCGGCGACCTCACGGCGAAGGTCACCCTCCACCTTGAAGGTGCCCTCGATGAAGTCGCGGAGGGCGACGAGCTGGTCGTCGGTGAGGTCCTTGACGCGGATGTCGCCGGAGATGCCGGTCTCCGCGAGCGTCTGGACGGCGCGGGTACGGCCGACCCCGTAGATGTAGGTGAGTGCGATCTCCACGCGCTTCTCGCGCGGGATGTCGACGCCTGCTAGACGTGCCATTGTGCTGGCTGCTCCTGTTGTCGATGGAGGTGTGGCGCAGTGCCGGTGCCCGGGCCTCCGACCCGAGGTGTCCCCCACCCGCTGATGCGGACGGGATCTGACACTGCGTTGTCGATGTTCAGTTGTGGGTCGTGCTCGAGCCGCTGGCAGTCTCGCGACCGGCGGCCCCGGTCGTGCAGCCGGACCGGAGTCCGTTCCGGAGCAGCTCTCGCTGGTCCGTCAGGGACTAGCCCTGGCGCTGCTTGTGACGCGGGTTGCTCTTGCAGATCACCATGACGCGGCCCTTGCGGCGGATGACGCGGCAGTGCTCGCAGATGACCTTGACGCTGGGGTTGACCTTCATTGTTCGTTCCTCGTGCTCGCTGGCTTCGTGCTCGGCGGGTTCGCCTTGCCGTTCCTTTCCAGCTCGCGGATCACTTGTAGCGGTAGACGATCCGGCCGCGGGTCAGGTCGTACGGGCTCAGCTCGACGATCACGCGGTCCTCAGGGAGGATGCGGATGTAGTGCTGGCGCATCTTCCCGGAGATGTGCGCGAGGACCTTGTGTCCGTTGGTCAGCTCAACGCGGAACATCGCGTTGGGCAGAGCTTCGAGCACCGAGCCTTCGATCTCGATGACGCCGTCTTTCTTGGCCATAGCCTCACTGTCGCTTGGTTGGATTACCGGTGTGATCCCCGAGCCGGTCTGCGGGTTCGGGCGCCACGCCAGAAGGCATGGCACACCAAAGATCGATCTTATGTGGTAGACGGCGGATTGCCAAGTGCTGGTTCGACCTTCCGCGAGTCGGGGGCCCGTCCAGAGCCCGAGGAGCACCCCAGTGCAGGGGACGGAGCGCGCTCCGCGGTGCGCAGGGACGCCGTTCCACAGCGACCTCATGCCTTCTCCGTCGTCGACACGGAGCCCGGAGCCGTACGGTGACGGGAGCAGTGACCGAAGGAGGACACCCGTGCCCGACGCCCCCGGCCGCCCGCGCCCCGTCGCGCGCCACGGTCGACTCCCCCGCCGACGCGGGTGGACGACCCTCCTCACCGTCGTCGCCGCAGCGGCCGCGGTGGTCCTGGTCAGCGGCACCAGCGTCGCCACGATCGCCGCCGCGCAGCTCGCCACCTCGACCAGGACCGTGCCGCTGAGCACCGATGACCAGAGCACCGCGAAGACCGCCGACATCACCGCCATCAAGGGCGGCGCGAACATCCTGCTCATCGGCAGTGACACCCGCGTCGGACAGTTCGATTCCGACGAGGACGTCGAGGGTGCCCGCAACGACGTCACGATGCTCGTGCACGTCTCCGAGGACCACCAGCAGCTCACCGCCGTCAGCTTCCCCCGTGACCTCATGGTCCCGATCCCGGCGTGCACCAACCCGGAGACCGGCACCACCTACCCCGCAGCGGCATCCGCGCAGTTCAACACCGCGCTCGGCAACGGCGGCGTCTCGTGCGTCGTCGACACCGTCGAGAACCTCACCGGCCTGACCGTCCCCTACGCCGGACTCATCACCTTCGACGGCGTCATCGAGATGTCGAACGCCCTCGGCGGGGTCGACGTCTGCGTGGCGTCCCCGATCGACGACTCCTTCACCGGGCTGCACCTCAGCGCCGGCGCGCACTCGCTGCAGGGCACGGACGCACTCGCCTACCTGCGTTCCCGGCACGGCGTCGGTGACGGCAGCGACCTGGCCCGGATCAGCTCGCAACAGGTGTTCCTGTCGGCACTCCTCCGTCAGGTGACGTCGAACGGCACGCTCTCGAACCCGCTCACGCTCTACAAACTGGCCGGTGCCGCACTGTCGAACATGACCCTGTCGGACGGCCTCGCCCAGACCCGGACCCTCGTCGGACTCGCCTCCACCCTGCGCGGCATGAGCACGTCGAGCATGCTCTTCGTGCAGTACCCGGTCGTCGACGACCCCGCGGACCCGGCCCGGGTGGTCGTGGACGAGACGAACGCCCATGCCCTCAACGTGGCCCTGCAGACGGACGAGCGGACGTCGCTGAGCGACTCCTCGACGGGCCGTGCGTCCCGGGAGTCGTCCGGCACCGCGAGTCCGTCGCCGACGTCCGCTCCGTCCACCCCGGCGGGCTCCTCCTCCGCGGCGACCTCCGAGTCCGGCACACCGGCTCCGGAGACCACGACGACGAGCAGCCCGTCCTCGACGCCGCTGCCGTCGTCGATCACCGGGCAGAGCGCAGCCGAACAGACCTGCTCGGTGGGCAACTGACCGTCGTCTCGCGGCGACGACGTGGCCGGGCCACGACATGACGGGAGGCCCGTTGCCAGCTGGCGACGGGCCTCCCGTCATGCGGGTGGTGCGCTGGCACCGGCCGCGCGCTCGTCGACGCATGCTCGCTGGCGCAGACTCGTTGATGCGTGCTCGCCGAAGCGGGCTGCTCGACGCAGGCTCGTCGGTGCGTGTTCGTCGGTGCGTGTTCGCCGGGGCGCGCTCTCCGGAGCCGACAGGACGGACGGCCCGGATCGGACCGCTCGGGGCCACTCGGGGCCGCTCGGCCCGGCCTGCTCCGCTCGGAGCGCTACGGCACCGGGACCGGGGTCACGCCCAGCGGCTCGAGCGCCGCTGCACCGCCGTCGGCGGCCGTCAGGACCCAGATACCACCCGCGTGCACCGCGACGCTGTGCTCCCAGTGAGCAGCGTCGGACCCGTCGAGCGTGCGCACCGTCCACTCGTCGGCGTCCGTCGAGCTGTCGATCGTGCCCGCGGTCACCATCGGCTCGATCGCGACGGCCAGGCCGGGCTTGACGGCGGGACCCGCCCCGCGGACGCGGTAGTTGAAGACCGGCGGCTCTTCGTGCATCGAACGACCGATGCCGTGACCGGTGAAGTCCTCGACGATGCCCCACTCGCCGGTCTCGTCGATGGCGTCCTCGACCGCCGCACCGACCTCGTGCAGGTTCTTCGCGTGCGCCAGCGCGGCGACCCCGTGCCAGAGCGACCGCTCGGTGGTGTCGCACAGCTTCTGGCGGGCCGCCGTCGTGTCCGCGTCGCCGCCGGGGACGACGGTGCTGAAGGCGCTGTCCCCGTTCCATCCGTCCACCTCGGCACCGGCGTCGACCGAGACGATGTCGCCCGGTTCGAGCACGCGGTCCCCCGGGATGCCGTGCACGATCTCGTCGTTCACCGACACGCACAGGGTGTGTCGGTAGCCGGGCACCAACTGGAAGTTCGGCACACCGCCGCCGTCGCGGATCGTCTGCTCGGCGATCGCGTCGAGCTCACCCGTGGTGATACCCGGCCGGATCGCGGCACGCACGGCGTCGAGCGCCTGTGCGGTGAGGAGCCCGGGCCGCACCATGGCGCGGAGCTCCTCGGGAGTCTTGTAGATCGAGGGCTTCCGGAAGCGTGACACGGACTGCCTGGTCAGACCGAAGCGGCGAGACCGCGGGCGGACAGTGCCGCAGCGATCCGGTCGCCGACCTCGTCGACGCCGCCGAGGCCGTCGACGTCCACGACCAGTCCACGCTGCTGGTACACGGCGACGAGCGGGGCGGTCTGCTCCTGGTACACCTGCTGGCGCCGACGGATGATCTGCTCGTTGTCGTCCGCGCGACCCTGTTCGCTCGCACGGTTCATGAGCCGACCGACCAGGGCGTCCTGGTCGGCAACGAGCTGCACGACGGCGTCGATCCCGGTGCCGTGCTCGGCGAGCAGTCCGTCCAGGTACTCCACCTGAGCGGGCGTCCGCGGGTAGCCGTCGAGCAGGAAGCCCTGTGCGGCGTCCGGCTCGGCCAGGCGGTCGCGCACCAGTTCGTTCGTCAGCTCGTCCGGGACGTACTCGCCCGCGTCCATGATCGCCTTCGCACGCTGCCCGAGGGGTGTGCCCTCGGCGACGTTCTTCCGGAAGATGTCACCGGTCGAGATCGCGGGGATCCCGAACGACGACGCGATCCGCCCGGCCTGCGTGCCCTTCCCGGCTCCGGGAGGTCCGACGATGATGAGACGTGCGCTCAACGGAGAAGCCCTTCGTAGTGACGCTGCTGCAGCTGCGAGTCGATCTGCTTCACCGTCTCGAGACCGACACCCACGATGATCAGGATGCTGGCACCGCCGAACGGGAAGTTCTGGTTCGCGCCGAACAGCGCCAGTGCTGCGAGCGGGATGAGGGCGATGAGACCGAGGTACAGCGCGCCGGGCAGCGTGACCCGGGTCAGGACGTAGTCGAGGTACTCAGCGGTCGGGCGTCCGGCACGGATGCCCGGGATGAACCCGCCGTACTTCTTCATGTTGTCGGCGACCTCTTCGGGGTTGAAGGTGATCGCGACGTAGAAGTACGTGAAGCCGACGATGAGCAGGAAGTACAGGACCATGTAGAACCAGTTGTCACCCGAGGTCAGGTTGCTCTGGATCCAGGTCACCCACGGGGCCGGCGCAGAACCGTCCGAGGGCTGGTTGAACTGGGCGATCAGCGCCGGCAGGTAGAGCAGCGACGACGCGAAGATGACGGGCACGACGCCGGCCATGTTCACCTTGATCGGGATGTAGGTGTTGTTTCCGCCGTAGGTCCGCCGCCCGACCATGCGCTTGGCGTACTGCACCGGGATCCGTCGTTGCGACTGCTCGACGAACACGACGGCCATCATGATCACCAGTCCGACCAGGATCACGAAGAGGAAGAGCTCGAAGGACTGCGACTGCTCGATGGCCCAGAGCGCGGACGGGAACTGCGCGGCGATCGAGGTGAAGATGAGGAGCGACATGCCGTTGCCGATGCCGCGCTCGGTGACGAGCTCGCCCATCCACATGATGAGGCCGGTACCGGCGGTCAGGGTGATGACCATCAGCAGGATCGCGTACCAGCTGTCGTTCGAGATGATCGACGTGCAGGACGCCGAGGCGCTCGTACCGAACAGCGCGCCCGAGCGGGCGACGGTGATCAGGGTGGTGGACTGCAGCACGCCCAGCGCGATGGTGAGGTAGCGCGTGTACTGCGTCAGCTTGGCCTGACCGGACTGGCCCTCCTTGTAGAGGGAGTCGAAGTGCGGGATGACCACGCGCAGCAGCTGCACGATGATCGACGACGTGATGTACGGCATGATCCCGAGCGCGAAGACCGAGAGCTTCAGCAGCGCCCCGCCGGAGAACAGGTTGATCAGGTCGTAGAGGCCGCCGGACGACGACGCGGACGCCAGGCAGGCCTGGACGCTGGCGTAGTCGACGAACGGTGCGGGGATGTACGAGCCCAGGCGGAACAGCGCGATGATCGCCAGGGTGAAGCCGATCTTCTTGCGAAGATCTGGGGTGCGCATGATGCGCGCGACCGCTCTGAACACGAGTTACTCCGAACTTCTGTGACCGGTCTGGCCGGTCGAGCCGGGCGAGGTGCCCGTGGCCGGAAGCGCCGACCCCGTGGCCCGTTGACGCACGTCGAACGACGCCGTCTTGTCGGGCCTGCCATCAAGGAAACCGTAACGGCGGGCCGCGCGCAATGCGCGGGCCGCCGACGGGGGACTACTTGGTGACGGTGCCGCCCGCCGCCACGATCTTCTCCTCGGCGGATGCCGAGACCTTGTCGACCGTGACCGTGAGCTTCACGCTGATGTCACCCTGACCGAGAACCTTGACCTTCTCGTTCTTGCGGACGGCGCCCTTGGCGACCAGGTCCGCGACGGTGACGTCGCCACCGTTCGGGTAGAGCTCCGCGATCTTGTCCAGGTTCACGGGCTGGTACTCGACACGGAACGGGTTCTTGAACCCGCGGAGCTTCGGGGTGCGCATGTGCAGCGGCATCTGCCCACCCTCGAAGCCGACCTTGACCTGGTAACGAGCCTTCTGGCCCTTGGTACCACGGCCGGCGGTCTTGCCCTTCGAGCCCTCACCGCGACCGACACGGGTGCGGTCCTTCTTCGAGCCAGCGGCCGGACGAAGGTGGTGCACCTTCAGGATCTGGACGCGCTCGTTCTTCTCGTCGCTCATGCGTCGACCTCCTCGACCTTCACGAGGTGCGCCACCGTTGCGACGTACCCGCGGTTCTGGGCGTTGTCCTCACGCAGGACCGTACGGCCGATGCGCTTGAGACCCAGGCTGCGGAGCGTGTCGCGCTGGTACTGCTTCTCGCTGATGACGGACTTCGTCTGCGTGATCTTCAGCATGGCCATCAGGCACCTGCCTTCTCGTTCGCGGCGGTACGCGCAGCTGCTTCGGCCTTCAGCAGGCGAGCCGGCACGACGTGGTCGACGGGGAGGCCACGACGTGCTGCGACGGCGCGGGGCTCCTCGAGCTGCTTGAGGGCCTCGACCGTGGCGTGCACGATGTTGATGGTGTTCGACGAGCCGAGCGACTTGCTCAGGACGTCGTGGATGCCGGCGCACTCGAGCACGGCGCGGACCGGACCACCGGCGATGACACCGGTACCGGCCGCGGCCGGACGCAGGAGGACGACGCCAGCGGCGGCTTCACCCTGCACCGGGTGCGGGATCGTGTTGCCGACGCGGGGGACGCGGAAGAAGTTCTTCTTGGCCTCTTCGACACCCTTCGAGATGGCGGTCGGGACCTCGCGGGCCTTGCCGTAGCCGACGCCCACCAGACCGTTGCCGTCGCCGACGACGACGAGTGCGGTGAAGCTGAAGCGACGACCACCCTTGACGACCTTGGAGACGCGGTTGATGGTGACGACGCGCTCGAGGAACTGGCTGTCGCCACCTCGCCCGCTCCGGTCGTTGCCGCCGCGGCCACCCTGCTGGCGGTCACGGCCGCCACCGCTGCCGCCACCACGGCGGCCACGGTTGTCGACGGAGTCGCGGTTGTTCGAAGCCGAACCCGCCGCAGTCTCGACGGGACGCTCGACGACGGGGACCTCAGGCTCCTTGGCCGCGGGGGCCTTGGCGTCTGCGTCAGTCGTCTCGGCAGCGTCGGTGCTCTCCGTGGCGGTGTCCGCCTCGGTCGGCGCCGCAGCGGTCGTGTCGACCTCGGCGTCGGTCGTGGCCTCGGCCTTGACCTCGGCGTCGTCGTTGGTGTTCGCGATGTCGCTCACAGGTTCAGCCCTCCTTCACGGGCACCGTCGGCGATCGCGGCGACGCGACCGGCGTACTTGCTACCACCGCGGTCGAAGACCACGGCCTCGACGCCAGCCGACTTCGCACGCTCGGCGACGAGCTCGCCGACACGACGGGCCTTGGCGGTCTTGTCGCCGTCGAACGAGCGGAGGTCGGCCTCCATCGTCGATGCGCTGGCGAGGGTGTGACCCTTCGCGTCGTCGATGACCTGGACGAACACGTGACGTGACGACCGGGTGACGGCGAGGCGGGGACGGGTCTCGGTCCCGGTGATCTTCTTCCGGAGACGGTTGTGGCGGCGGGCCTTGGCTGCCGCCTTGCTCTTGCCTCGAGTACGAGTTCCGATGGCCATGATCACTTACCTGACTTTCCGGCCTTGCGGCGCACGATCTCGCCGGCGTAGCGGACACCCTTGCCCTTGTAGGGCTCGGGCTTGCGCAGCTTGCGGATGTTGGCCGCGACCTCACCGACGAGCTGCTTGTCGATGCCGTTCACGGTGACCTTGTTGTTGCCCTCGACGGCGAAGCTGATGCCTGCCGGCGGGTTGACCGTGATCGGGTGGGAGTACCCGAGCGCGAACTCGAGGTCGCTGCCCTTGGCGGCGACGCGGTAACCGGTCCCGACGACCTCGAGGCCCTTGGAGTAGCCCTGGGTGACGCCGATGATCTGGTTCGCGATGAGCGACCGGGTGAGGCCGTGCAGCGCGCGGGAGGAACGCTCGTCGTCCGGGCGGCTGACGAGGACCTGGTTGTCCTCGACGGTGGCCTGGATGGGCTCAGCGATGACGAGCGTGAGCTCGCCCTTCGGGCCCTTGACGGCGACGTTCTGGCCGTCGACCGAGACGGTCGCTCCGGCCGGGATGTCGATGGGGAGACGTCCGATACGAGACATGATCGATCACCAAACGTAGGCGAGGACTTCCCCACCCACGCCCTTCTGCTCGGCTTCGCGGTCGGTCAGGAGCCCCGAGGAGGTCGACAGGATCGCCACACCGAGGCCACCGAGGACCCGGGGCAGCTCGGTCGACTTCGCGTAGACACGGAGGCCCGGCTTCGAGACGCGCTTGATGCCGACGATCGAACGCTCGCGATCGGGGCCGTACTTGAGTTCGATGGTCAGGGTCTGCCCGACGCGGGCATCCTCGACCTTCCACTCGCTGATGAAACCCTCACGCTTGAGGATGTCAGCGATGGTCTGCTTGAGCTTGGAGCTCGGAAGCGAGACGGCGTCGTGGTGCGCCGAGTTCGCGTTCCGCAATCTGGTCAGCATGTCTGCGACCGGATCAGTCATCGTCATGATGCGTATCCGTTCTTCGTCCGGTTTCGATCACCCGTTCCACGAGTGCCGACCTCGACGATCGATGTGATCCCAGGGCGGTTCCCCGGGATCGGTGTGACTTCGTGCGTGCGGGCCGGAGGAGATGAACTCCTCCGGCCCGCACCGCCCGGAGTAGCTTAGACCGTCTGCTCGCCCGAACGGAACGGGAAGCCGAGCTGGCGGAGCAGCGCGCGGCCTTCGTCGTCCGTCTTCGCGGTGGTGACGACAGTGATGTCGAAGCCACGCACGCGGTCGATGCGGTCCTGGTCGATCTCGTGGAACACGCTCTGCTCCGAGAGACCGAAGGTGTAGTTGCCGTTGCCGTCGAACTGGCGGTCGCTCAGACCACGGAAGTCGCGGATGCGCGGGAGCGCCAGCGACAGCAAGCGGTCCAGGAACTCCCACGCACGGTCACCGCGGAGGGTGACGTGTGCGCCGATGGCCTGGCCCTCACGCAGCTTGAACTGCGCGATGGACTTGCGGGCCAGCGTGACCTGGGGCTTCTGACCCGTGATCGCCGTGAGGTCCTTGATGGCACCTTCGATGATCTTCGAGTCGCGAGCGGCCTCACCGACACCGGTGTTGACGACGACCTTGACCAGGCCGGGGACCTGGTTGACGTTCCCGTAACCGAACTGCTCGGTCAGGGCCGCCTTGATCTCGTTGCGGTACTTCTGCTTCAGGCGCGGCTGAACTTTCTCAGCAGTCGCGGCAGTCGTGTCGGTCATCAGAGCTTCTCACCAGACTTCTTGGCGTAGCGGACGCGGACGGTCTTGGTGACGCCGTCCTTCTCCACCTCTTCGTTGCGGAAGCCGACGCGGGTCGGCTTCTTGGTCTTCGGGTCGACGATCGCGACGTTCGACACGTGGATCGGAGCTTCGTGCTGCTCGATGCCACCGGTCTTCGAGCCGCGCTGGGTCTGACCGACGCGGACGTGCTTGGTCACGAAGTTGATGCCCTCGACGACCAGACGGTCGCCGCGGACCTCGATGACCTTGCCCTGCTTGCCGCGGTCACCGCCACGCTCCTGCGTGGCACCGGTGATGACCTGGACCAGGTCACCCTTCTTGATGTTCGCCATGGCTTACAGCACCTCCGGCGCGAGCGAGATGATCTTCATGAACTTCTTGTCACGGAGCTCGCGACCGATCGGCCCGAAGATACGGGTTCCGCGCGGGTCGCCGTCAGCTTTGAGGATCACTGCCGCGTTCTCGTCGAACTTGATGTAGGAGCCGTCGGCACGACGGGTCTCCTTCTTGGTGCGAACGATGACCGCCTTGACGACGTCACCCTTCTTCACGTTGCCGCCGGGGATGGCGTCCTTCACCGTGGCGACGATGACGTCACCGAGGCCGGCGTAGCGACGACCCGAGCCGCCGAGAACACGGATGGTGAGGATCTCCTTGGCGCCCGTGTTGTCAGCCACCTTCAGGCGGGATTCCTGCTGAATCACTGTTGTCTCCTGTTCCGAAGCGGGCCGAGGCCTACTTGGCCTTCTCGAGGATCTCGACCAGGCGCCAGCGCTTCGTGGCGCTGAGGGGACGGGTCTCGCTGATGACGACCAGGTCGCCGACACCGGCGGAACCCTGCTCGTCGTGGGCCTTGACCTTCGACGTGCGACGGATGACCTTGCCGTAGAGGGGGTGCTTCACGCGGTCCTCGACCTCGACGACGATCGTCTTGTCCATCTTGTCGCTCGTGACGTAGCCACGACGGGTCTTGCGGTAGCCGCGGGTGACGGCGGCGGAGTCCTTCTCTTCGGTGGCCATCAGTTCTCCTCGGCGGTCGCGGCCTCGGTCGACTCAGCCGGCTTCTCGGCCTTCTTCGACGACTTCTTGGCCTTCGGGGCGGTCTCGACGGGCGCGGGCGTGGCACGGATGCCGAGCTCGCGCTCACGGAGCACGGTGTAGATGCGCGCGATGTCGCGCTTGACGGCACGGAGACGGCCGTGGCTCTCCAGCTGGCCGGTGGCCGACTGGAAGCGGAGGTTGAACAGCTCCTCCTTGGCCTTCTTCAGCTCGTCAGCGAGACGCTCGTTCTCGAACGTGTCGAGCTCCGTCGGACGGAGCTCCTTGGAACCGATCGCCATTATGCGTCGCCCTCCTCGCGCTTGATGATGCGTGCCTTGAGGGGCAGCTTGTGAATTGCACGGGTCAGTGCCTCGCGAGCGACCTCGTCGCTCACACCGGCGAGCTCGAAGAGCACGCGACCCGGCTTGACGTTGGCGACCCACCACTCGGGCGAACCCTTACCGGAACCCATTCGGGTCTCAGCCGGCTTCTTGGTCAGCGGGCGGTCCGGGTAGATGTTGATCCACACCTTGCCGCCACGCTTGATGTGACGCGTCATGGCGATACGAGCGGACTCGATCTGACGGTTGGTCACGTAGGCCGGGGTGAGCGCCTGGATTCCGTACTCACCGAAGGAGACCTTCGTGCCACCGGTCGCCTGGCCCGAACGCTTCGGGTGGTGCTGCTTGCGGTGCTTGACTCGACGGGGGATAAGCATGGTTACGCCTCAACTCCTGCGCCGGCCGGCGCGTCCTGCGGGGCCTGCTGCTCGCGACGGTCGCCACCGCGCTCGTTGCGGTCGCCACGGGGGCCGCCGCCACGACGGTCGTTGCCGCCGCCACGACGCTCCGGGCGCGACGAACGCTGGTTCGCCTGCTCGCGAGCGAGCTCCTTGTTCGTGATGTCGCCCTTGTAGATCCAGACCTTCACGCCGATACGACCGAAGGTGGTCCGAGCCTCGTAGAAGCCGTAGTCGATGTTCGCGCGGAGGGTGTGCAGGGGCACGCGGCCCTCGCGGTAGAACTCCGAGCGGGACATCTCGGCGCCACCGAGGCGGCCCGACACCTGGATGCGGACACCCTTGGCGCCGGCGCGCTGTGCACCCTGCAGGCCCTTGCGCATGGCGCGACGGAACGCGACACGAGCGGAGAGCTGCTCGGCGATGCCCTGCGCGACGAGCTGGGCCTCGGTCTCGGGGTTCTTGACCTCGAGGATGTTGAGCTGGATCTGCTTCTTGGTGAGCTTCTCGAGCTCGCTCCGGATGCGCTCCGCCTCGGCGCCGCGGCGACCGATGACGATGCCCGGGCGCGCCGTGTGGATGTCCACGCGGACGCGGTCACGGGTGCGCTCCAGCTCGATGCGGGCAACGCCCGCGCGGTCGAGGCTCTTCGTCAGGAACTGACGGATCTTGACGTCCTCGGCCACGAAGTCGGCGTAACGCTGACCCTTCTTCGTGCTGTCGGCGAACCAGTGGGAGATGTGGTCCGTCGTGATCCCGAGACGGAAGCCGTACGGGTTGACCTTCTGGCCCATTACTTGCTCGCCTTCTTGCTCGTCGCGGCGGCCTCGGCCTCATCCGGCGTCGCGAGGACGACCGTGATGTGGCTCGTGCGCTTGTTGATGCGGAAGGCGCGGCCCTGGGCGCGCGGCTGGAACCGCTTCAGGGTCGTGCCCTCGTCGACGAAGACGCTGCTCACGTAGAGGTCGCGCTCGTCGAGGAAGCTGTTCGTCGAGTCCGCCTTGACCCGTGCGTTCGCGATCGCCGAGGCGACCAGCTTGTACACGGGCTCGGAAGCGCCCTGGGGGGCGAACTTCAGGATGGCGAGCGCCTCGTGGGCCTGCTTGCCGCGGATCAGCTGGATGACGCGACGGGCCTTCTGAGGCGTGACGCGGATGTGTCGCACGCGTGCGATCGACTCCACCATTTCGTTCCTCCTCTGCGTCGCCGCGTTAGCGGCGACGGCCCTTCTTGTCGTCCTTCACGTGGCCGCGGAAGGTGCGGGTCGGCGCGAACTCGCCGAGCTTGTGACCGACCATCGACTCGGTGACGAAGACCGGGATGTGCTTCCGGCCGTCGTGCACGGCGATGGTGTGACCGAGCATGTTCGGGACGATCATCGACCGTCGCGACCACGTGCGGATCACGTTCTTGGTGTTGGCCTCGTTCTGCGTGACGACCTTGCGGAGCAGGTGCTCGTCGACGAAGGGGCCCTTCTTCAGACTGCGTGGCATCTTCGGAACTCCTACTTGCGCTTCTTGCCGGCGTTACGGCGACGGACGATGAGCTTGTCGCTCGGCTTGTTCGGCTTGCGCGTACGACCCTCGGCCTGGCCCCAGGGGCTGACCGGGTGACGGCCACCGGAGGTCTTGCCTTCACCACCACCGTGCGGGTGGTCGACCGGGTTCATCGCGACACCACGCACCGTCGGGCGGACGCCCTTCCAGCGCATGCGGCCGGCCTTGCCCCAGTTGATGTTCGACTGCTCGGCGTTGCCGACCTCGCCGATCGTGGCGCGGCAGCGGGCGTCGACGTTGCGGACTTCACCCGACGGCAGACGGAGCTGCGCGTAGGGGCCGTCCTTGGCGACGAGACGCACCGAGGCGCCGGCGGAGCGGGCGAGCTTGGCGCCGCCACCGGGGCGGAGCTCGATCGCGTGCACGACCGTACCGACCGGGATGTTGCGCAGCGGCAGGTTGTTGCCGGGCTTGATGTCAGCGCCGGGGCCCGTCTCGACGACGTCGCCCTGCTTGAGCTTGTTCGGCGCGATGATGTAGCGCTTGGTGCCGTCCACGAAGTGCAGGAGCGCGATGCGCGCCGTGCGGTTCGGGTCGTACTCGATGTGAGCGACCTTGGCGTCGACGCCGTCCTTGTCCGCACGACGGAAGTCGATCACGCGGTACTGGCGCTTGTGGCCACCACCGATGTGACGGGTCGTGATGCGGCCCGAGCTGTTCCGGCCACCGGTCTTCGGCAGCGGACGGAGCAGGGACTTCTCCGGGGTGGAACGAGTGATCTCGGCGAAGTCGGAGACCGAGGAGCCGCGACGACCGGGGGTCGTGGGCTTGTAGTTACGAATAGCCATGATTTATCCCTCTGGTCCTCAGCCGACAGCCGTGAAGATGTCGATCGAACCGGACTTGAGCGTCACGATGGCGCGCTTGGTGTCCTTGCGCTTGCCGATCCCGAACTTGGTCCGGCGGGTCTTGCCCGGACGGTTCAGCGTGTTGATCCCGGCGACCTTGACGTCGAAGATCTTCTCGATCGCGAGCTTGATCTCGGTCTTGTTCGCACGGGGGTCCACGAGGAACGTGTACTTGCCCTGGTCGATGAGGCCGTAGCTCTTCTCCGACACGACCGGCGAGATGATGATGTCGCGCGGGTCCTTGTTGAAGCCGCTCATGCGGTGATCTCCTTCGCGGTCTTCGACGCGATGAAGGCGTCGAGGGCGCTCTTGCTGAAGACGACGGCGTCCGCACGGAGGACGTCGTAGGCGTTCAGCTGGCCGTACGAGAGCGCGTGGACGTTCGGCAGGTTGCGGACGCTCTTGAGCGTCAGCTCGTCGCCCGACTCGAGCACGATGAGCACGTGCTTGACGGGTGCGACCTTCTCGAGCAGCGTGCGAGCGGTCTTGGTCGACGGCAGTTCTGCCTCGACGAAGCCCTCCACAGCGGAGATGCGGCCACCGCGGGCGCGGTCCGAGAGCGAGCCGAGCAGAGCTGCGGCGATCATCTTCTTCGGGGTGCGCTGCGAGTAGTCACGCGGGGTCGGTCCGTGGACGACGCCACCACCGGTGTGCTCCGGAGCGCGGACCGAACCCTGACGGGCGCGGCCGGTGCCCTTCTGCTTGAACGGCTTGCGACCCGAGCCGCGGACTTCGCCACGGTTCTTGGTCTTGTGGGTGCCCTGACGCGCGGCGGCGAGCTGCGCGGTGACGACCTGGTGGATGAGCGGGACGTTGGTCTCGACGTCGAAGATCGCTGCGGGGAGCTCGACGGAGCCGGACTTCACGCCCGAGGCGTCGAGGACGTCGATCGTGGTTGCGGTCGTGGTGGCCATGATCACTTACCCTTCACGGCGGTGCGGACGAAGACGGAACGGCCACGAGCACCGGGGACGGCGCCCTTGACGAGCAGCAGACCCTTCTCGGCGTCGACGGCGTGGACCGTGAGGTTGAGGACGGTCACGCGGTCGCCACCCATACGACCGGCCATGCGCATGCCCTTGAAGACACGCGACGGGGTCGAGGAGGCGCCGATCGAACCGGGCTTGCGGTGGTTGCGGTGCGAACCGTGCGAGGCGGAGACACCGGCGAAGTTGTGACGCTTCATGACACCGGCGAAGCCCTTGCCCTTGCTGGTGCCGACGACGTCGACCTTCTGGCCGGCCTCGAACGTGTCGACGGTCAGCTCCTGACCGAGCGAGTACTCCGCGGAGTCGTTCGTGCGGATCTCGGTGAGGGTGCGACGCGGCGTGACACCGGCGGCCTCGAAGTGGCCAGCGGCCGGCTTGTTCACCTTGCGGGGGTCGATCTGGCCCGCGGCGATCTGGATCGCCTCGTAGCCGTCGCGCTCGATGTTGCGGATCTGGGTGACCACGTTCGGGCCGACCTCGATCACGGTGACGGGGATGAACTTGTTGTTCTCGTCCCACACCTGGGTCATCCCGAGCTTCTTGCCGAGGAGGCCCTTGACGGTCTTGGTTGAGTTCGCCATGAGTTCCAGCCCCCTTACAGCTTGATCTCGATGTTGACGTCGGCCGGGAGGTCGAGACGCATGAGCGAGTCGACGGCCTTCGGCGTCGGGTCGACGATGTCGATGACCCGCTTGTGCGTGCGCTTCTCGAAGTGCTCGCGCGAGTCCTTGTACTTGTGAGGGGAACGGATCACGGGGATCACGTTCTTCTCGGTGGGGAGCGGCACCGGGCCGACCACAGTTGCACCGGCACGGGTCACCGTGTCGACGATCTTCCGGGCCGACGTGTCGATGACCTCGTGGTCGTACGACTTGAGCCGGATGCGGATCTTCTGTCCCGCCATGTGTTTTCCTGTCCTCTCTGCGCCGCGCACCCTCAGGCCGCCTGACGCCGCCGGGGCTCCGCTGTCGCGTGCCCGGCTGTTTACGTGAACCACCGGCTCCACCGCAGGGGATGACCGCTGTTCTCCTGTCAACCGCGCGAGTACCCGGGGCACACGCGTGGGCATGTCGCCACCCGCGCACCGAGGTGCTGGCGGATGTCGAACGTGTTCTGCTGCCTGCGGCCCAACCCAGCCCTGCTGGACAAGGGGGTTGTGCACTGTCAGAGCAGTGACCCCACGGGCGCGAGCACCCGCGGAACTTCGGAACCGGACAAGTCTCCCATAGGCCCCGCATCCGTGCAACCCGGGCGTGTCGCGATCTGGGCGGCGTGTCGCAGAGCCCGCCACGGGCCTCCCGGACCGCCTCCCGACGGCTGTCCGGAGCCGGTCTGGAGGCTCGGGTCACGCCCGCCGGTCCGGCTCACCACCGAGGCTCCGCGGCACCGCTGTTAGCCTTCGGACATGCCCGAACTCGATGTGCTCGCCGACCCCTCCGACCCTGCTGTCCAGCGGCTCAGCGACCTCGCCAAGCCCGCACGCGGCACCGTCCGGACCGCGATCGTCGAGGACCAGGAGCCGCTCGTGCAGGCCCTGCGCGCCGGCGTCCGGTTCGTCGAGGTCTACGGCGAGTCCACGCGCGCGTTCCCCGACGACCTGGCCGCCCTGTGCACCGAACTCGAGGTGCCGGTGCGGCTCGTCGAACCCGCGGTGCTGACGAAGGTGTTCCGGAGCGAGAAGCGCCCGAAGGTCTTCGGCGTCGCGAACATCCCGGCGCCCGCGCGCTTCTCGGCGCTGGCGGAGGGCACCGGTGACGTGCTGGTCCTCGACGGGGTCAAGATCGTCGGCAACATCGGTGCCATCGTCCGCACCGCCGTCGGTCTCGGAGCTCGCGGAGTCGTCCTCGTCGACAGCGACCTGGCGACCGTCGCCGACCGCCGTGTGGTCCGCGCCAGCCGTGGGCACGTGTTCTCGGTCCCGGTGCTGCTCGAGTCCCGCGAACGCGTGGCCCGCTGGCTCGGCGAGTCCGGCCTGCGGGTCGTCGACGTCGACATGGACGGCTCGCTCTCCCCCGAGTCGCTCGGCGCGCTGGAGGGCGACGTCGCGCTGCTGCTCGGCGCCGAGAAGACCGGCGCGTCGGACGTGTTGCAGGGCCTCGCGGCCGACACCGTCTCGGTCCCGATCGACAGTCGTGTCGAGTCGCTCAACGTCTCCGTCGTCGCCGGCATCGTCCTCTACGCCCGCAGTCGCCGGAACGCCTGACCTCCGGACGGAGAACACCGAACGCCCCGGTCCGCTCGTGCGGTCCGGGGCGTTCTCGGCATCCGGGGATCAGTCCTCGGGCAGCGGCGGGACGAACCACGGCGGGAAGACCGCCACACGGGGGGCGGGACCACCCTGCTCGGCGAAGACGGCCTTCACCTGCTGGCGGACCCGGTCGTTCGGCACACCCACCAGGGCGACCGACGACAGCGGCACGCGCGGCCCGGCCAGCAGCTCCACGCCGTGCATCGACGGATCGGTGATGTCGGTGCGGCGGAGGAGGTTCGTCGCCGCGTCCGGGCCGACCGCGAAGCGCACGTCCGGGTCGTCGGCGTCGGTGTCCGCCAGGATCACGGACGCACCGAAGGCGGTCGTCGGCACCACGAGGACGACGAACTCGGTCGCCCGCGTCCGACGAGCGGCATCCGACCAGCGGTCCTCCTCCGCGCCGGAGCGGAGCTCGTCCCACCGGCGGGCGTCGGGCGAGAGGGTGAACGGCACGTGGCCGGCCACGCTGGAACCGTCGGGGGCAGTGGCCGCACCACGAGCCTCCCGGGTGGCGGCGGAGCTGACGTCGACCGCCGGCGTCGCTTGGTCGGACGCCAGGACGGCGCCCTCGGCGACGATGCCGGCGAGGTTGTCGATGTGGGTGACGTGGTGGGCGCGTAGCGCACCGAAGTCACGGGTCGCCGGCAGGACCTGCTCGGGGACCTTGCCACCCGGCGTCGACGGGGTCGACCGCAGCGACGTGGTCACACGGGTCCGCCGTGGCGTCGGGGTCTTGATGATGTCTTCCGGATCACGCTGCCGTGGGGAGCAGATGTCGCAGAGTTCGATGGGGAAACCGTGGATGCACTCGTCGGTCACGACTGATGGGTCCTTCCGTGCCTCGTGGGGTGAGCGGGCACGACCACCAACGCTACGTCATCCCGGCGCCGCCGACGACCGTTCACGATCCCACCTCGTCATTGTCGGTAGAGCAGCGCCCGGACCTCGGACTCGGCCGCGTGCAGTCGGTCGGGGTCGAACGTCTCGCCGTGTTCGTACGCGTCGAGCAGCCTGGGGTCGATGTAACTCTGTCTCGCGACGGTCGGTGTGTTGCCCAGCACCTCGCTGGCGGCCTTGACGGCGTGCGAGATCGCCTTCTTCCGCTTCGCCTGGCTCGACAGCACGCCCGTCTCAGCCAGGTCGACCGCCGCCGCCACCGTCCCGTGCAGCGTCCGGAAGTCCTTCGCGGTGAAGTCCTCCCCCGCACGCTCCTTGACGTAGGCGTTGATGTCCTCCGCCGTCACCGGCTCCCAGTCGTCACCGCGGCGCTCCCGGAACGACAGCAGACGCGCGGTCGGCCCCCGACGCTTCATGCCGACGAGGACACGGGCCAGGTCGGCGTCGTGGATCGTCGACGACCACGCCTGGTGGCTCTTTCCGGGGAATTCGAGCTCGATGTCGTCCCCGGAGATGTGCGCGTGCGTGCAGAGGAGCGTGGAGAGCCCGTGGCTGCCGTGCTCGGTGGCGTAGCGCTCGGACCCGACGCGGAGCGAACCCTGGTCGAGCATCCGGAAGGCAGCGGCCAGGGCGCGACGACGGTCGGGGTCCGGACGGCGGAGGTCCTGGGTCACCATCCGCCGGGCGGTCGGCAGGGACTCGGCCAGCGCGAGTGCCCGGTCGTACTTGATCTTGTCCATCCGGTCGCGCCAGGACGGGTGGTACATGTACTGGCGACGCCCGGCACCGTCGATCCCGGTCGCCAGGATGTGCCCGTTCTCGTACGGGGAGATCCAGACGTCGTCCCAGGCCGGCGGGATCACGAGGTCCTCGAGGCGCTTCCGCACTTCCGGATCGGTCACGGTCGTGCCGTGGGGGTCCTTGTAGGAGAAGCCCGTGCCACTCCGGACCCGGTGGTAGCCACGACCCTTGGTCGAGGAACGGCGAAGACGTGTCACGATCCCGATGCAACACCACGGGCGCTGCCCGACGGAGCAGGAACGTACCCCGGTGCGTCTGGTGGACCGGCCCACGGCAGCAGCGCCGGGCAAACGGAAGCGGGGCCGGACCCGAAGGTCCGACCCCGCTCGCGCAAGTGACTGGAGTTACTTGATGATCTTCTCGACCGTGCCAGCGCCGACCGTGCGGCCACCCTCACGGATGGCGAAGCGGAGGCCCTCTTCCATGGCGATCGGCTGGATCAGCTCGACCGTCATGGCGACGGTGTCACCGGGCATGACCATCTCGGTGCCCTCGGGCAGCGTGATGACGCCGGTGACGTCCGTGGTGCGGAAGTAGAACTGCGGACGGTAGTTCGCGTAGAACGGGTTGTGACGACCGCCCTCTTCCTTGTTCAGGATGTACGCGTTCGCGCTGAACTCGGTGTGCGGCGTGACCGAACCCGGCTTCACGACGACCTGGCCGCGCTCGACGTCTTCGCGCTTGAGGCCACGGATGAGCAGACCGGTGTTGTCACCGGCGACTGCCTTGTCCAGCAGCTTGCGGAACATCTCGATGCCCGTGACCGTGGTCTTCTGGGTCGCCTTGATGCCGACGATCTCGACCTCGGAGTTGAGGTCCAGCTCGCCACGCTCGACGCGACCGGTGACGACGGTGCCACGACCGGTGATCGTGAAGACGTCCTCGATCGGCATGAGGAACGGCTGGTCGGTGGCGCGCACCGGGTCCGGGACGTTCTCGTCGACGGCGGCCATCAGGTCCTGGACGGACTTGACCCACTTCTCGTCGCCCTCGAGCGCCTTGAGCGCCGAGACCTGCACGACGGGGGCGTCCTCGTCGAACTCCTGCGAGCCGAGGAGCTCGCGGACCTCGAGCTCGACGAGCTCCAGGATCTCCTCGTCGTCCACCATGTCGGACTTGTTCAGCGCGACGACGATGTACGGGACGCCGACCTGGCGGGCGAGCAGCACGTGCTCACGCGTCTGGGGCATCGGGCCGTCGGTGGCGGCGACCACGAGGATCGCGCCGTCCATCTGGGCCGCACCGGTGATCATGTTCTTCACGTAGTCAGCGTGACCAGGAGCGTCGACGTGCGCGTAGTGGCGCTTCTCGGTCTGGTACTCGACGTGCGAGATGTTGATCGTGATGCCGCGCTGGCGCTCTTCGGGAGCGTTGTCGATCTGCGCGAAGTCGCGGGCCTCGTTGAGGTCCGGGTACTGGTCGTGCAGAACCTTGGTGATCGCCGCCGTGAGCGTGGTCTTGCCGTGGTCGACGTGACCGATGGTTCCGATGTTGACGTGCGGCTTGGTCCGCTCGAACTTGGCCTTGGCCACTGTGGGTCCTCCTCAGGACTCGGATGCGTCGCCCCCGGCAGGACCTGGTCGGTCCTGCGCTGTTGGCGCGCGGTTGTGTGTATCTACTTTAACTGGTGGCGAGGGGCCCGTCGCCGGGCACCCTCGCCTGGGGATGACGCGGGAGCGTCAGGCCCCGGTGCTCTTCTGGATGATCTCGTCTGCCACGTTGCGCGGGACCTCGTTGTAGGTCTCGAACACCATGGAGAAGACAGCACGACCAGAGGTCTTGGAGCGCAGGTCGCCAACGTAGCCGAACATCTCGGACAGCGGGACGCTTGCACGGACCACCTTGACGCCGGACGCATCCGTCATCTCGGAGATCTGCCCACGACGCGAGTTCAGGTCACCGATGACGTCGCCCATGTACTCCTCGGGCGTACGGACCTCGACGGCCATGATCGGCTCGAGCAGCACGGGACCGGCCTTACGGGCCGCTTCCTTGTACGCGATCGAACCGGCGATCTTGAACGCCATCTCGGACGAGTCGACGTCGTGCGCCGCGCCGTCCTTGAGGGTCGCCTTGACACCGACGGTCGGGAAGCCGGCGAGGACGCCGACCTGCATCGCGTCCTGGATGCCTGCATCGACCGACGGGATGTACTCGCGAGGAACGCGACCACCGGTCACGCCGTTCACGAACTCGTACACCTTCTCGGCGGTGACGGGCATCGGCTCGAGCGCGATCTGCACCTTCGCGAACTGACCGGATCCACCGGTCTGCTTCTTGTGGGTGTAGTCGTAGCGCTCGACGACCTTGGTGAGGGTCTCGCGGTAGGCCACCTGCGGCTTGCCGACGTTCGCCTCGACCTTGAACTCACGCTTCATGCGGTCGACGAGGATGTCGAGGTGGAGCTCGCCCATGCCCTTGATCGTCGTCTGACCGGTCTCAGCGTTCTGCTCGACGCGGAACGTCGGGTCCTCTTCAGCGAGCTTCTGGATGGCGACCGAGAGCTTCTCCTGGTCGGCCTTCGTGTTCGGCTCGATGGCGACCTCGATGACCGGCTCCGGGAACGTCATCGACTCGAGGACGACCTGGTTGGACGGGTCGCACAGGGTGTCACCCGTGGTCGTGTCCTTGAGGCCGATGACCGCGTAGATGTGGCCCGCGGTGACCGAGTCGACCGGGTTCTCCTTGTTGGAGTGCATCTGGAAGATCTTGCCGATGCGCTCCTTCTTGCCCTTGGTCGAGTTGATGACCTGGGCACCGGAGTCGATGTGACCGGAGTACACGCGGACGTAGGTGAGGCGACCGAAGAACGGGTGCACCGCGACCTTGAACGCGAGAGCCGAGAAGGGCTCGGAGGACTCCGGCTTGCGGATGATCTCGACCTCTTCGTCCTTGACGTCGTGACCGATCATCGGCGGGACGTCGAGGGGCGAGGGGAGGTAGTCGATGACCGCGTCGAGCATCGGCTGCACGCCACGGTTCTTGAACGCCGAGCCGCAGAGGATCGGGTAGAGCGTGCTGCTCACCGTGAGGGCGCGGATGGCGGCCTTGATCTCGGCGACCGAGAAGTCGGTGTCGCCGTCGAGGTAGCGCTCCATGAGCGCGTCGTCCGCCTCGGCCACGCGCTCGATGAGCTTCTCGCGGTACTCGGCGGCACGGTCGGCCAGGTCGGCCGGGATCTCCTCGATGGTGTACTTCGCACCCATCTCGACGTCACCCTTGGCGTCACCGCGCCACGTGAGTGCACGCATCTCGACCAGGTCGACGATGCCCTCGAAGGAGCTCTCGGCACCGATCGGCAACTGGAGCACGAGGGGCTCCGCACCGAGGCGGTTCACGATGGTGTCGACGGTGTAGTAGAAGTCGGCGCCCAGCTTGTCCATCTTGTTGACGAAGCAGATGCGCGGGACGTTGTACTTGTCCGCCTGACGCCACACGGTCTCGGACTGGGGCTCGACGCCCTCCTTGCCGTCGAAGACGGCGACGGCACCGTCGAGGACGCGGAGCGAACGCTCCACCTCGACCGTGAAGTCCACGTGACCCGGGGTGTCGATGATGTTGATCTGGTTGTTGTCCCAGAAGCAGGTCGTCGCGGCCGACGTGATCGTGATGCCGCGTTCCTGCTCCTGCGCCATCCAGTCCATCGTGGCAGCGCCGTCGTGGACCTCACCGATCTTGTGCGTGATGCCCGTGTAGAACAGGATGCGCTCGGTCGTCGTGGTCTTGCCGGCATCGATGTGCGCCATGATGCCGATGTTGCGGACCTTGTTCAGGTCGGTGAGCACGTCCTGTGCCACAGGTTCCTCCGGGAGAGTTGTAGGAGAGGGTGGCGGCCGTCCGGGTGCCGCGGCTCTTGGCCGAGGCACCCGGACGGTGCCGGATGACTACCAGCGGTAGTGCGCGAAGGCCTTGTTCGACTCGGCCATCTTGTGGGTGTCCTCACGGCGCTTGACCGCGGCACCGAGACCGTTCGACGCGTCGAGGATCTCGTTCATGAGACGCTCGGTCATCGTCTTCTCGCGACGGCCCTTGGCGTACGAGGTGAGCCAACGGAGCGCGAGGGTGTTCGCGCGGTGCGGCTTGACCTCGACCGGGACCTGGTAGGTCGAGCCACCGACGCGGCGGCTACGGACCTCGAGGGTCGGACGGACGTTGTCGAGCGCCTTCTTCAGCGTGACGACGGCGTCCTGGCCGTTCTTCGACGAGACACCTTCGAGCGCGTCGTAGACGATGCGCTCGGCGAGGCCCTTCTTGCCGTCGAGGAGGATCTTGTTGACGAGCTGGCTGACGACGGGGGCGCCGTAGACCGGATCGGCGACGACGGGGCGCTTCGGGGCGGGACCCTTACGAGGCATCTAACTCAACCCTTCTTCGCACCGTAGCGGCTACGAGCCTGCTTACGGTTCTTGACGGCCTGGGTGTCCAGGGCACCGCGGATGATCTTGTAGCGCACACCCGGGAGGTCCTTCACACGACCGCCGCGGACGAGCACCATCGAGTGCTCCTGGAGGTTGTGGCCCTCACCGGGGATGTAAGCCGTGACCTCGGTGCCGTTCGAGAGCTTCACACGAGCGACCTTGCGCAGGGCGGAGTTCGGCTTCTTCGGGGTGGTCGTGTAGACGCGGGTGCACACGCCACGCTGCTGGGGGTTCGCCTTCAGTGCCGGCGCCTTGGTCTTGACGACCTTCGGCGTACGACCCTTGCGAACGAGCTGCTGGATGGTAGGCAACTGTTCTCCTGGTTCTTCGCTCGTGCTCTCTGGCCGACGCGGTCCGTCGGCTTCCTCATCCCACGCGGACCAACGCCTGACGGCGGAGGGAGATGGGGGATGGAGTGATCGGGAGGCCGGAGGCCTGCAAGATCTGGGCGCGCCCGAAGGCGCACACCCAGAAGAGCCTAGCCGTCGTGACAGACGAGGTCAATCCGCGGTAACCCGCCGACCGGCCCGTCCGCTGTCGGCCTGACGGCGGCGACGAGCTCCTGACGGGCGTCAGGACCCCGACTCGGACTGCGCGTTGCCGACGGCCGACACGAACGTCGCCCCGTCGGCGCCGAACCCCGTGATCCAGCCGGACGCGCGCACGGTGATCGGCCCGGCGGTCGCGGTGCCGCGGCCCTCGGGACCCGTGAACTGTGCGCGGAACGTCGCGGAACCCGCCGAACGGGTCGAGACCGCCCAGCCCTTCGACGCCCATCCCCCGACGGCGACGGATGGGCGGGACTCGAGTGTCCACTTCTGGTCGGTGTAGGTGTTGTCCGGGTCCTCGCCGTAGGCGTAGAAGCTGCAGCCGTCGGGAGCCGCGGTCGCTGCGGCCACGCAGGCGTCCACCCATGCGTCCACCGCGGCCGACGCCGCCGTCGACCCGGCTTCCGTCAGGGTCGTCGCCACCACCACCGGGGTCCCGGTCGCGCCGAACCCCGGGACGGGCGCCGTCGAGTCCGTCGCGGTGAACCACTTGCCGCCGTCGAGGTGCACCCCGTACGACCCCGGGAACGCCCGGAGCGAAGCGGTGCCGGACGAGTCGGTCCGGACGTCGGCGCCCGCGACCTGCACGGTGCTCCGAGGCGGCCCCTGCACCGCTACCTGTACCGACCCGAGCACCGGCGCCCGCAGCGACCACACCGGGAAGACGCCCCAGTCGGTGCCCGTGCGTTCGAGTTCGAACGTCGCCGGGATGATCCGCCCGGCCTGGGTCAGGACGGTCCGGACGGTCGCGTGGTCCGACTGCTGGTCCACCGAGGTGATCCGGTGCGCCGTGATCTTGTCGCCGGCACGGGCGTAGACCGCGTCGGTCAGCAGCACGTCGCTCTTCTCGCGGTCGATGCCGGCCGTTCGGAGTGCGGCGGAGAGGTGGCCGTGCTCGACGTCGTCGAGGAAGGACTGCACCGGGCGCTCCGCCGAGTGCGCGTCCGATCCGACGGACCAGCCGATGCCCCCGGCGACCACGAGCAGGACCAGTGCCGCAGCCCCGGCCACGATGCCGACGACCGCACCGCGGCGCAGTCCACGCCGCCGCCCGGTCGTGCCCGGCGTCGGCTGGACAGCCGTCATGGCGGGTGGCAGGGCGCGGTCACCGTGCAGTGATTCGTCGTCCGGCACCGACTCCCAGCCCGGCGTGCGGTCAGCTCGGTCGGTCATCGGTCCCCCATGGTGCGTTGGTCAGCGCTTCCCCGGAATCGTACCGGCCGAGGCGGGGGTGGTGCGGACCTCCCGTCAGTCCTGTGGACGGACCGGCGGCTGCTGGGGCTCCTGTGGATGACTCGCCTGCCAGCGCACGGCGGAGATGCCGCCGACGACGGTCAGGAGGGCGACGACGACCGCACCGACCACGAAGGGACTGAGGGCGTAGCCCGCGGGGAACACCAGGAGCTCGGCGACGTCGGACCGGACCAGGGCGTAGCCCACCGCGCCCACGCCGAGCATGACCAGGTACGTCGTCGCGGCGGCGACCAGACCGGTGATGCCGGGGTTGCCCTCACGGGCGCCCGTCGCGGTCGCGAGGAACACCACGATCGCGGCGCCGACCACCATGCCCGGCCCGAGGTACGGGGTGGCGTCGGGTTGGCGGATCGCCTCGGCGTCGGCGAGCAGCGCTTCGAAGCCCGCCACGGCGATGACGAGCGCGATGAACAGGACGGACGTCATCGTCGCCACCAACCACCGGGACATGGGCTGATCGTAGCCCTCACCCGCCGACGGTCGGGGTGGCGGCTACGGGGCGTCGGCGCGTTCCGGCTCGGGTGCGTGGTGCTGAGCGGCGCGCTGCGGCGTCGCGTACTGCTGGGTGGCCTGCTGCTGGGTGGCCTGCTGCTGGATGGCGTGCTGCTCTGTGTCCTGCTGCTGGATGGCGTGCTGCTCTGTGGCCGCGCGGACGAGCGCGAGCGCGATCGTCGCGGTGATGACGGGGACGCTCTCGGTCATCGGGGCGGGGGCGTCGATGCCGGTTCCGGTACTGCCGCCGGACACGGCCGGGAGGCCCGGGGCCGGCTCCGGGGTCGCGGTGACGTCCGCCTCGTGGTCACGCAGTGCCGGGCCGATCATCGGCAGGACCGCCGTGGTCGTCGGGAGCTCGGCGTGGAGGTCGGTGGACCGGGCAGTGGGCACCCCACTCGTGCTGCTGCGTCGCCGGCGGAGACGCATCCGGACGAGGACCACGGCTGCGACGACCGCCCAGATGCCGTTCACGATCGTCGACGGGACCGCGTGGTGAGCGGCCACGTTGACGGCGACGGCGATCCCTCCGACGAGGTTGAACAGCTGGTACACCGGGCCGTTCGGGATCTTGCCGAGCGAGAAGAGCAGATAACCGGCGAGGACGGTTCCTGCTCCGAACCAACCGAGGAACTCGATGACACCGACGAACACGCGCGACTCCGGGCACGACGAGGAGCACCCGTTTCGCGGGCGTCCGAGAGGGAGATGGGCGGCCGCGAGCGCGGGCCCGAGCAGCATCGTAAACGGGGCCGGCGGCGTGGCGGAAGTGCGAGCGGCGTGGCGGGGTGGGGTGTCGAGAGGTCAGCCGGCCGGAGCAGGCGTCGGGGTTGCTGAGACTCCCGCCTGGACCGCGTCCGCCAAGACGTAGACCGAGCCACTGAACGACCAGCTCGGAGCTGCCGCTCCCGCCCCGTCGGATTCGGAGGGGGCCGACATCGACGACGAGATGGACGTGATGAGGAAGAGCCGGTCGCTGGTCTGCACTCCCTTGACGAAGGCGAGCGCCTGCGCGAAGTCGCCGTTCACCGACACCGAGACCGGTACCACGGAGAAGTTCTGCGCCGTGATGCTGCTGCTGGTCGTCGGTGCCAGCGCTGCCGGCACCTGTGCACCGACGGCAGCCGGTGCCGCGGTGACAGACGGTGAGGGCGTCGCCGACGCGGAGTCCGTCCCGGCGGTCGAGTTCGCGTCGGCCGCCACCGGCGGCATGTACGCCTGCGCGTCACCGACGGTGAGGGACGACACCGTCACCCCGGCTTGGTCAGCGGTGGTGTTCAGCGCGCTGATGAATGCCGACGAGCTCGCGGTGCTCGGGACGGAACGACGGAGCGCAGCCAGTTCGTCCTTCTGCTGCGGGAGCGTCTTCGCCTGATCGCGGAGGCGGTCGAGCTCGGCCCGTGTGACGGCATTCGTCGCGTCGATGCTGGATGCGTCCGAGCGGGCCGCAGCGGCGCGGTCGAGCTGCGGCCGGACTCCGAGGAAGAAACCGCCGACGATCACGACGACGGCTGTCAGCGCGGCGAGGAGCAGCATCAAACGGTTCCGGCTCACGACTTGTCCTTCGCTGTGTACTTGCCGTCGAAGACGGTCTTGTCGAGATGGATCGTCATGTCGACCGTGTAGATGCCGGTCGACGTGTCGAGCGTCACCGAGTTCGCGTTCGCGTCCACGTACCCCGGGAGGCTCTTGACCGCGTCGAGCCAGGACGGCACGGACGGGAGGGTCGGGCTGGCGGCATCGACAGTCAAGGTGGCGACGCGCTGCCCTTGCAGGGGACCTGTCGACTGTGTGTAGGCCTCGAGCGGAGTGGCGGAGTCGATCTGCACGCCGGTGATCGCCACGCCGGTCGGCAGCGAGTTCTGGACGCCCCGGAGCGTGGCCTGCCAGTCGATCTCGGTGGACCCACCGACCGACTGGGCAGCCCGGAGCAGGCCCGACTGGGTCTCGACGCTGCGCACGTCCCGGTACTGCTGCTGCTGCAGAAGCAGCGAATCCGTCTCGCGCCGCACGTCAGCGAGGTGGGCGTCCTGCTGGATCGCATCCGCAGCGGTCAGGAGCACCACGCCTCCGGCTGCCGCGGTGAGGAGGACCACGCCGAGCCAGACCCGTCGGACGACCGCGCGCTGTCGCCGGTCGACGAGCACCTCGGTGGGGAGCAGGTCGACACGTGGAACCCCACCGACCAGGAGCGCCTGGGCAGCGCCGCGACCCTGCCGCTTCGTGCGCTGCGCGACCTCGGCCGCGATACGGACTTCGTTCGATGCAGCCCCGCGACGGCGTCTCGCCTTCGGCGCATCCAGTGTCTTGCTCATACGGCGGTGCTCCCGACGGCCAGGCCCCAGGCGACGGCTGCTGACGTCCCCCGTGAAGTGATGTCCTCACGGCGGAGAGCGCGTGAGGTCGCGGCCTCGACGAAGGCATCGCCGACCGAGACCGGGATCCGGGTCTGCGACTGCAGGGCGTCGGCGAACCCGGACAGCTGCCCACCGCCGCCGGCCAGGACGATGCTCGACACGGACACGTCCGCGCGGGTACTCGCGAAGTAGCTGACGGTGTTCCGGAGGCTCGTGAGCAGCTCCCCACTGCGCTCGCGGATCGATGCAGCCGCACGCAGGTCGTCGGGCGTCTGGACGTTGGAGCCCATGCCGATCCACCGTTTGACGGCTTCGGCTTGCTCGGCCGGGATCTCCAGGGAGGCCGACAACGCCGAGGTGACGTCCTCGCCGCCCGTCGGGATGATCCGGACGAACTGCGGGACGCCGTCGGAAGCGATGATCACCGTTGTGGTGTTCCCGCCGATCTCGACCAGGGCGTGCGTCCCGCGGAACCGAGCCGCCGGCAGGTACACCCGGGTGAGTGCGAACGGGATGAGGTCGACCCCGACCGGCTTGAGCCCGGCGAGCTGCACGGCGCGGACGTTGGCCAGGACGGCGTCCTTGATCGCTGCGACGAGCAGACCGTGCACGACGGGGCCGTCCGGGCCGGTGCTCTCGGAGACCGGGTAGAAGTCGAGGATCGCATCCCCAACGGGGACGGGGAGCATGTCCTGCACCTGGAACGGCAGCGACTCACGGATCTGCGCGAGTGACGCCTTCGGCACCGTGAGGTCCCGCGACAGCACGCGCTGGTTCCCCACGCCGAGCACCACGTTCTTCGATCGGAAGCGTCCGACCTGCCACAGTTCGCGCAGTGCCGCTGCGATGGTGTTCGGTTCCAACACCTCACCGCGCTTCGTGGCACCCACCGGGAGCGGCACCTCGGCAACCCGCTGGATCACGGGCTCGGGCCGTCCCGGACGGAGGACCTCGACCCCGCGGATGGAGGTCCCACCGATGTCGACTCCGACGACGCTCTTCGCCATGTGCATGGTCCTTCCTCAGGCCAGTCCGATGATCCGCAGGTACCCGTCGAGCAGTGGCTGGCCGATGAACACACCGAGCCATGCCCCCGCGAGCATCCAGGGGCCGAACGGGATGCCGGATCCACGTCGAGCCCGACCGGCCAACACGAGGCCGATGGCGAAGCTACCGCCGAGGACGAAGGCACCGAAAGCTCCCACTGCGAGGGGTCCCCATCCGAGGTACGCGAGCACCATGCCGAGTACGCCGGCCAGCTTCACGTCCCCGAGCCCCATGCCGCCCGGCACCACCAGTGCCAGCGCCAGGTACATCCCCCCGAGCGCGGCCAGGCCGATGCCGGCACGACCGAGCGCGACCCAGTCGCCGCTGGCAGCGCTGCTCAACACGAGCAAGGCGGCGAGCACCGGGTACGCCGGGAGCACGATGGCATTCGGTAGCCGGTGGACATCGGCGTCGATGAGCGCCAGGGCGATGGAGATGGCCATGAAGTACAGCAGTGCGATGAGGACGATGAACGGGACGGCAGTCGAGGGGCTCGTCGGCGCGCTGTCGACGGCGGGTGCTGCGAGTCCTGCGACGAGCGCGAAGAGGGCGGCGGTGGCCATCTCCACGAGCGGGTACCGGGCCGAGATCGGCGCGGAGCAATCGCGGCAACGGCCACGAAGCACCAACCACGAGAGCACCGGGACGTTGTCCCGTGCCCGGATCTCGTGACCGCAGGAGGGGCAGGCGCTCGCGGGGGCCACCACCGAGAGGCCGTTCGGGACGCGGTACACGACCACGTTGAGGAACGAGCCCACGGCGAGTCCGAGGACCGCTGCGAGCGTGACGATGACGAGACTCACCGCGGGTTGCCGTTCGCGTCGTAGGCGGGTTTGACCTCGACCTGTGACGTCACCTTGTAGGTGGTGATCACCGGTTGTGGGAAGAACGGTGGCGTGTAGCTCGCGAGACTCGTGTCGTAGCCGTAGGCCTTGAGGTACCCGTTGCTGCCCTTGCCGACCGCGCCGCGGTAGCGCTGCGCGATGGACCCGTTCAGAGTGAGCGAACCCCGGTCGCCGCCGTAGGCGTAGTTCTGCACGGTGAAGGTGCCCTGGTTGGACAGGATCGCACCGGAGACGGTGCGGTTGTCGGGCAGGAACGGCGTGGGGGTCGTGCCGAGGTACGAAGTGCTGCGGTCGAACATCGGGTTCCAGACGATGACCGCCTCCTGGCCGACGAGTCCGAGCACGGTCGACGCCGCGCGACCCGTCGTGTACTTCAGGTCACCCGTGACGTAGACGTAGTTCTCCGCTACCAAGGTCACCGACGCGTCGACCTTGCCCGAGACGAAGAGGTCGCCATTGCTGCATCCGTAGGCGGTGCTGAAGGCAACCGAACCGCCCTGTGCGTTCCGCGGATTCGCCTCCGTGTAGGTGCCGGAGTAGCCGGACGCCTGACCGGTGAAGGGGAACCCGAGGCCGTTGTCGGTCACCGACGAGCTGCGCATGCACGCGGACGGGGCGTTCCGTGTCGTGTACTTCGACCAGTAGTAGTTCGGGTTGGTCGTGCTCCCGCTGCCGGCCGACGCGGGTTCGTCCTGCACGTACAGGAGGTTGTTCGCGAGCAGGTTCGTGCTCACGGTCGCTCCGGCGCCCTGCAAGTCGCTGACCGCCCCACATTTCAACGGGTTGGAGCCGTACGGGCTGGTCTGCTGCAGGTTCGTCGCGAGGGTGAGTGGCGAACGGATCTTCATGGTGCCGTCGCCGTTGAACGTGATCTGCGTCGGGCCGGTGTACAGGCAGCCCGTTCCCGGGGTGGTGCCCGTGACAGTGGGGTCGTCCGAGGACATGCGGTCGCGGCCGGCGCTGATCGTCGACGGAGGCGTGTAGGACCCGACGACCTCCGGCTGGTACCCGGCGTACAGCTGGTACGACGGGGTCCGTTTCGGGGAGCAGCCGGAGTCGGTCGTCCCGACGGCCGACTGGACCGTGCTCTTGAACGTCCCACCGCAGATGAGCATCACGTCGTTCGAGCGGATCGGCCCGTTGAGCGTGTCGCCGTCCTGGAACTGGATCCGCGAGCAGACCGGCTTGCCACCGATCGACGGGGCGGTGAACGTGGCGTTCTGGTACACGTTCCGGCAGTCCTCGCCCGTGATGTCCGGGTCCCCCGACTCGTAGTCCGTCCAGTACAGGTAGTTCGAGAAGCCGTCCGGCTTGACGTTCGCGACGAGGGTGCGGGTCGTCTTCCCCGCTCGACCCGTGACCTGCACGCGGACGATCCCCTGCTGGCCGTAGATGCTGTTGTCGACGGCGTAGCGGTACGCGGTCGATCCGCCAGCGCCGCTGGAGTCCGGCACGGTGACCCAGCTCGTGAAGGCCGGGTTCCCGCCGGTCTTGTTCGGGAACACGTCGCCGGAGCTGAACCCCTGCGCCGCATCGCCGTACTTCGTGGCGTAGGTGTTGTCACCGTTCACGCGCGACTGGTACTCGGCCAGACCGGCGTAGGCCGCCGCCATGGCGTTGGCGTAGTCCCGGTCCGAGGTCGTCTTCACGGCGCCCGAGGTCGAGATGCCGACCATGGTCGCCGCGAGGATCATCACGATCATCCCGAGCCCGATGACCGCGGCGAGGGCGACCCCGCGGTCATCGTCGTGGCGGCGGAGGAGAACGAGGAGACGGCGCATGTCAGATCCGGAGGTTGGGCATGGCCACGGTGCTCGTGAGCGTGACGTTGTCACGGGCAGCAGGACGAGCCAGGTCGGGTTCGCCCACAGTGAGCGAGACGGCCACGGACCGGACCGCCTGCAGGTCGGTGGCGCTCAGCCCGGCGACGCCCGGAACGAGCGGGTTGCCGCCGGCATCGGCGTAGGAGAAGAGCGGACCCGGGACGACCGAGGACGCGAGCGTGAGCCGTGACGTCGGTGTGTTCGACAGCGTCGGCGTGTTCGACCGCGGGAAGTCGAAGTAGGTACGAGAGAGGTCCGTCGCCACGCCGTTCCACTTCGTCTCGACGATCGTGCGCTTCGTCGCGTCGAGTGAGAACTGCACCTCGACCGGCTGGACGTCGGACGTCGAATTGAGGTTGATGTACGCGAAGAAACGGACCGACGTCGGTGACGCGTACTGGAAGGCGAGCTGTGTGTCGATGCCGCTGGCGACCGGGTTGTTCGAGGCCACGCGGAACATCCGCTGCACCTCGAGCATCGTCGTCGACGCCACGCGAGTGTTGCTGTCGACACCGGTGGTCGTGCTGGAGGCCCGCGACACCGAGACGAAGAACGCGCCGGCCATCGTCAGCACCAAGATGCTGACGCTCATCGCGACGATCAGTTCAGCGAGCGAGACGCCCCGCTCGTCCCGACGAAGGCGAGCGAGGGCGCGCATCACGGAGTCCTCCGCGGGTCGAGGAGCACCTTGCCGGCGGCGATCGGCGTGACCCCGGCCGCGGCGGCCACGGTGGGCGGTGTGACCGAGAAGGTGATGTTGACGAGGTTGGGCAGGATCGAGACCACGGTCCCCGATTGCAGCGACCAGGTGCCGTAGGGCAGGGCGATGGTCACCGTGCCGTTGGCCGGCAGGTTGGTGAAGGTGTAGGTCGCGGCCGTTGCGCATCCTGGGTCGCCGTTGCCCGCATCGGGAGCCACCGACACTGCTCGGAGCGAGTTGTCCAGCTTGCCGTTGAGCTTGACTGCGAGCGTCTGGACAGGAGCCTTCACCGCGTTCGTCCCGGCTTCCGGCTGTGGGGCGTTCCGCGGGGCGACGGCCGTACCACTCGTCGGCGTCCAGTTCTCCGGGTCGACGCTGAGGCAGGTGCTCGGGGACCCCGCCACCGCCTTGTAGCCGTCGGTGTACGGGAAGACCTGCGTCGTCACGCCCGTGGGGTACGGCCCGTAGTCGGCGGACTTCCGACGGAGCGAGACCGTGGTGCTCGTCGGCGTCGTGAACGGTCGCGCGCTCGCGTTCGGGTCGGACCACTGCGGCACGACGGTGAGTGCCTGGTCGTAGTTGAAGTTCGCCGCCGAGGTCTGGTTCGCCTGCACGGTGACGGTGGTCGACGGCGTCGCGGTCTGTGCCCCGAGCGAGCCGGAGGAGGTCCCGTCGTCGATGTTGTCGGGTTCGGTCAGCTTGACGTCGTACCGCCCGGGCTTGACGTTCAGCGCGTACGAACAGCCGTTCGCATCGGTCTTCGGGATCGTCGCGGTGATGGCGCCTGCCCCGCCCGGGTTCGTGACGGCCGGGGCGATCGAAACGGCGGCCCCGGCGTTGCCGGAGCCGCTCACCAAACTGGCCGAGACGATGATCGTGCCGAGGTTCGCGGCGGTCACCGAGGAGGTCGGTGCCACGAGGCTGTTCATCGAGACCGACTGCTTGCCGGCAGACGCCCACGACACCGTGAGGGAGATCCGTTTGTAGGCAAGGGGGCCACCGGTCACACCGGTCGCGCCGCAGGCGTTCGCTGACCCGGAGGCGGGGACCCACCGGGCGGTCTGCTTGACCGTGTACCGCAGGCCGCCGACCGTCGGGGTGGTCGTCCCGTCGACGACGG
This sequence comes from Curtobacterium sp. CFBP9011, assembly GCF_034045095.1. Classification (NCBI taxonomy): domain Bacteria; kingdom Bacillati; phylum Actinomycetota; class Actinomycetes; order Micrococcales; family Microbacteriaceae; genus Curtobacterium; species Curtobacterium sp. CFBP9011. The sequence goes on along the minus strand of NZ_JAXCWN010000004.1, from coordinate 246,438 downwards.
AGAAGAGGTTGGCGCTCGTCCGAGCACTGTCGACGGCGTCCTGTGCCAAGTTGATCGCGACTTCGCGTGAGCGCGATCCGTGCGCCAGGAACAGCGAGCTGGCGATGCCCATCGCGACGCCGGCGGCGATCATGGCGAAGACCGTCATCGCGACGAGGACCTCGACGATGGAGACACCCTCGTCCCGCTCACGGGCTCGGTCGAGCAGGGTCGTGATGCGCAGCATGGTCTCTCCTTCCGCTCTGGTCCGGGTCGGTCGGTCCAGTCAGGGCCGACGATCGAACGAGCGGGCCCTGACGTCATCAGAGCCCGCTCGCACACCTCCTGGATCAGGCCGGGCAGCTCCCGTCCTTGGCTCCGCCGTCCTGGTTGACGAAGAAGGGCTTGCCGGTGTTGCTCGTGACCTGGATGCAGAACGAACCTGCGGTGACATCGGACTTCTTGATGTCCGGGGCAACGCCCGGGGACGCGTAGGTACCGCTCGCGCTGTAACCGCTGAGCGAAGCGAGGGAGGTCGGGAAAGTGTTGTTCTGCGTGAAGCTCGCGATCACCGCGGTCTTCGCGTTCTGGAGGTCCGACTTCGCGGAGGCGTCCTTCGCGTTGTTCTGGACGTTCAGGTACACCGGGATCGCGATGGCGGCCAGGATGCCGATGATGATGACGACGACCAGGAGTTCGATGAGCGTGAAGCCCTTCTCCTTGTCCTCGAGGAGACCCTTGCGGCGAGCGTCGAGCTTGCCCATGAGAGCGAAGTACATGGTGGTTTCCGTTTCGTGGGAATGCAATGGGGGATTGTGCCGGGGACTGCTCCGCCGCGATGTCAAAGGTAATGCGGACACGCCAGTCGCATAATCCCGAGAACGGGGGGCACATCCGAACGAAATACCCCCATTACCGGGGGCAGCACGAGTACGTTCTGCCCCCGTGGAGGGGGCAGAACGTCCTCATTTGACCAGCGAAGTGATCTGGAAGATCGGGAGGTAGAGCGCGACGATCATGCCGCCCACCACCACGCCGAGGAAGGCGATGAGGAGCGGTTCGATCAGGGAGGTCAGGGCATCAGTGGTCGTCTCGACCTCGTTGTCGTAGAACTCAGCGATCTTCTCGAGCATCACCTCGAGGGAACCGGCGTCTTCGCCCACGGCGATCATCTGCGAGACCATCGCCGGGAAGACTGTTTCCTTTTCCAGCGGAGCCGCGATTGATTCACCCTTCCGAACCGATTCCGCGATTCTTCCGAGGGCTTTGTCGACGACGTGGTTGTTCGAGACTTCGCCGGCGATCTGCAATGCCTGCAGGATCGGGACACCGGCACCGATCATGTCCGAGAGATTCCGCGAGAAACGTGCGATGACGATCTTCTGGTTGAGCTGCCCGAACACCGGCATCTTCAGCTTGATCGGGTCCACCACCGCACGGACGCGCTCGGTGTTCTTGTTCGCCCGCCACCACAGCCATCCGAAGAAGCCGACCACCGCGAGCACCGGGCCGACGTAGACCATCGCATGCGAGGCGTAGACGAGCACCATGGTCGGCAGCGGAAGTTGGCCGCCGAGCGACGAGAACATCTTCTGGAAGATCGGGACGATGAACACCAGCATGATCACGACCGCTGCCAGCGACATGCAGAGCACCACGACCGGGTAGGTCATCGCCGACTTGATCGTCGACCGGAGCTTGTGCTCCTTCTCGAAGTTCGTCGCGATCGAGTCCATGGCCTGGTCGAGGAACCCACCGGTCTCCCCCGCGCGGATCATGTTGATCATGATCGGCGGGAAGTCGACCGGGTGCTTGCCGACCGCATCGGAGAACGAGACGCCCTGTTCGACCTCGTCGCGCACCTTCCCCAGGATGACCTTGAGCTTCTTGTTCTCCGTCTGGTCGGCGAGGATCGTCAGCGCGCGAAGCAGCGACAACCCCGACGACAACATCGTCGACGCCTGCCGCGACATGATCGCCAGGTCCTTGAGCCCGACGCCCTTCTCGAAGCCCGGGATCTTGATCTCGGTCTGCAGCCCGGTGCCGGCGTTCGCCTCGGTGATGGCGATCGGCGAGACGCCCATGCCGCGCAGGCGCTGGACGACGGCGCCTTCGGACGCGGCGTCGACGCGGCCCTTGACGAGCTTCCCCGCGCCGTCCCGTCCGCGGTAGTCGAATGCGAGGGACATCAGTAGCCTCCGGAGAACTTGTCGCCGAAGTCGATCCCGCTCGCGGCGATGGCGTCGGCGGACGCGTCGGACGGGGACTCGACGCGCTGCACCAGTCGGTCGAAGCCCTCGAGGTCGTGCACCTTCTCGAGCGCCGCCTTGCGGGTGATGGTGCCGACGTTGACGAGTTCGGCCAGGTCCTGGTCCATCGTGTGCATACCCGCGTCACGCCCGGCCTGCATGGCCGAGGTGATCTGGTAGGTCTTGCCCTCGCGGATGAGGTTGCCGATCGCGGGGGTCGTCTTCATGATCTCGGTGGACACGATCCGCCCGGTGCCGTTGGCCTTGGGGACGAGGGTCTGGCACACGACACCTTCGAGGGTGGCGGCGAGCTGGGTGCGGATCTGCCCCTGCTGGTGCGGCGGGAACACGTCGATGACGCGGTCGATGGTGCCGGGAGCGCTCTGCGTGTGCAGGGTGGCGAACACCAGGTGGCCCGTCTCGGCGGCGGTGAGGGCGACGGAGATCGTCTCGAGGTCGCGGAGCTCGCCGATGAGGATGACGTCCGGGTCCTGGCGCAGCACGTGCTTCAACGCGCGGGCGAAGGACTGCGTGTCCGCGCCGACCTCGCGCTGGTTGATGATCGCCTTCTTGTGGTCGTGCATGAACTCGATCGGGTCCTCGACCGTCACGATGTGGTCGGCCCGGGTCTCGTTGACCAGGTCGATGAGCGCGGCGAGGGTGGTCGACTTGCCGGAGCCGGTGGGGCCGGTGACGAGCACGAGACCGCGCGGCAGCTTGGCGAACTCCCCAACGTGCTCGGGGATGCCGAGCTGCTTGAGGGTCTTGATCTTCGTGGGGATGATGCGGAAGGCCGCACCCCAGTTGCCGCGCTGCTGGTAGTAGTTCACGCGGAAGCGGAACTCGGGCGACAGCGAGTACGCGAAGTCGAGTTCCTGTTCCTGATCGAACTGCGCCGCCTGTTCGGCGGACATCAGGGTCTTGAGGGCTGCGATGACCTTGTTGCGCGCCCACGGGCCTCCCGGCACGGCGGGACGGAGCGAGCCGTCGACGCGGACCGTGGGCGGCGCGTCGGCGGTGACGTGCAGGTCGGACGCGCCCTGGTAGACGACCTGGGCGAGTGCGGTGACGAGGTCGGCGTCGGCGTCCTCCCGCGCGTGGCGCGTGAAGTTGATCTCGGCGCTGCCGGACGGAGCGGCCATCGGCACCGGCGGTGCGGCGACGGCCTGGAGGTTCGTGGTCGCGACCGCAGGCACGACCGGCAGCCGTTCGGTCGCCTGGTACCCGAGTGCGGAGTCCGGTGCGTAGCCGTAGCTCGCGGTCGACGGCGGCACCGCCGCGGGCGGGGTGGCCGGCACGGCGTACGGCTGGGCGACCGGGACGGCGACGGGTGCGCCGCTCGGGGCGCACCAGCCGGCGAGATCGTCGCTCAGGTCGTAGACGGGGGTGGCCGGCACCGCGGGTGCGGCGCCGGCGTGCGGGGTGGCGGGTTCGGAGGGCTGCACGGGGTGCTGCTGCGCGGCCTGCGCCAGGCGTGCGGCCCGGCGGCCGCCGACCTCCAGGCCGGGCGTCCCGGGGTGCCAACCGTCGACGGGTTCGTCGCCGGCAGGGGTCAGGTCGTACACGGAGTCCGTCATCTGTCCGTCTCCCACGCCTACGCGACCACGCGCAGGATCTCGTCGACGCTCGTCAGCCCGAGCTTGACCTTCTCCCACCCGTCCATGCGGAGGGTGAGCATGCCCTGCTCCTGGGCGACGCGGCTGATCTCGGCGCTCGAGGCCCGGGACACCGCGAGGCGCTCGATCTCCTCGGACACGGTCATGACCTCGTGCAGGGCGATGCGTCCGCGGTACCCGGTGTTCGAGCAGACGGAGCAGCCGATCGGCGCGAAGAAGTCCGGCACCTCGGCGGCGGCGCTGTCGAGGAACCCGAGGGCGTGCAGCTGCTCGGCTTCGTAGAACGCGGGGGCCTTGCACCGGTCGCAGAGCTTGCGGGCCAGACGCTGGGCGACCACGCAGTCGAGTGCGGACCCGACGAGGAACGGTTCGATGTCCATCTCGGTGAGCCGGGTGATCGCGGACGGGGCGTCGTTGGTGTGCAGGGTGGAGAGCACGAGGTGGCCGGTCAGCGACGCCTCGATCGCGATCTGCGCGGTCTCGTGGTCACGGATCTCACCGAGCAGGACGACGTCGGGGTCGGAGCGGAGGATGCTGCGGAGCGCCGACGCGAAGGTCAGTCCGGCCTTCGGGTTGACCTGCACCTGGTTGACGCCCGCCATCCGGTACTCGACCGGGTCCTCGACGGTGATGACGTTGATCTCGGGCTTGGCGACCGCGTTCAGGGTCGTGTAGAGCGTGGTCGACTTGCCGGAACCGGTGGGACCGGTGACCAGGATCATGCCGTACGGCTTCGAGTAGGAGCGCTGGTAGGCAGCGGCGTTCCGGTCGAGCAGGTTGAGGTCCTTCAGCGTCAACGACGTGTTCGTGTTGTCGAGGATGCGCATGACGACCTTCTCGCCCCACACCGTCGGCAGCGTCGCCACGCGGAGGTCGATCTGTCGGCCGCCGTGCCGGACGGACATGCGGCCGTCCTGGGGCTTCCGCCGCTCGGCGATGTCGATGTCGCTCATGATCTTGAGCCGGCTGATGACGCCGTTCTGGATGTTCTTGGGCGCCGGGGTCATCTCGTGCAGGACACCGTCGATGCGGTAGCGGACCCGGACCTCGTGCTCGCCGGGCTCGATGTGGATGTCGGACGCGTGGTCCTGGATCGCCTGCGAGACCAGCAGGTTGACGAAGCGGACGATCGGGACGTCGTCGAGCGAGCCGTCACCGATGTCGGCCTGGTGCTCGGTGGTCCGTGCTTCTTCTTCGAGCGACGAGGTGAGGTCGTTGAGCTCGTCGTCGGCGCGCAGGTACCGGTCGAACGCCGACAGCAGGTCCCGTTCGTCCACCTGCAGCGGCTTGATCGGCCGGCCCGACGCCGTGCGGGCGTCGTCGATCGCCAGGACGTTCGCCGGGTTCACCATGGCGAGCACGAGGGTCTCGCCCTCGAACCCGATGCCGAGTACCGCGTGCCGGCGGCACAGCGGCGCGGGGAGCACCGAGACGGCCGTGCCGTCCACCGGGTAGTCGGTCAGCGGGACCGTCTTCGAGTTGTGGGACGCCGCACGCGCGGTGATGTACTGCGCCTCGCTCACGACGCCCTGCTCGACGAGTGAGCGGATCGCCTGCTCGTCGACGTCTTCGTGACCGGTCATCGCGTCGAGGTACTCGATCGGGAGGGCGCCGTTGAGGATCAGGATCTCGGACAGGGTTGCCATGTGCCCTGTACCTCCTTGCTTGCGCGCGCGACGGATCGGCGTGGATCGATGGGCGCCGCCAGGGTTGCGGCGCTCGACCACGGTACGTCTGGCGCCCGGCCGCGGAGCAGTCCCAGAAGGAGGGGCCGGAGGGGTTCTGACTGGACCCAGAACAGGGGTACCCGCGGGTATCGAGATCCGTGGGTGGGGCCTAGAGCGCCATCGAGGTCGTGATCGTGGCGCTCCCGCCGACGAACCCGAGTCGTTCGTAGAGCGCCACGGCACCGCTCGGGTTCTCAGCGTCGACCTCGAGGGACGCCGCGGACAGTCCGGCGTCGCGCAGGGCGTCGAGGGTGGCCCGGACGACCAGCGGTGCGAGGCCCCGCCCGCGTGCTCGACGGACGACGCCGACCCAGTGGATGTACCCGAAGCTCCGTCCGCGGGCGGCGAAGGCACCGGGGTCGGACTCGACCACCGTGAACGCCAGGACGTCCCCCTGCTCGTCCACGACCACGCGAGACAGGTCCAGCCGGCTCTTCTCGGCGGTGAGGTACCCGCGCCAGTCCGCTTCGACCATCGGCTGGGAGCCCCAGTGGTCGCGGAAGGCGTCGTTCTTGGCCGCCCGCATCGGCTCGATGTCGTCTCCGGTCGCCGCGCGCAGCACGAGGCCGTCCGACAGCGCCGGCAGGGAGTCCCGTTCCGCAGCGCGCTCGTCACCGTCGAGCACGACCTGCATGTCGACCCAGGTGCGCACCGGGTGGAGTCCAGCCCGTGCGGCCAGCGCGAGCGCGGACGACCCCTGCGGAGCAGTGAGGTCGACGGCACCGGGCAGATCGAGGTCGAGCCCGGCGAGGTGCTGTCGTGCCCGCACGGTCTGCCAGGCGAGCACCCGTCGGCCGATGCCCTGACCGCGGTAGGTGGGGCGCACCGAGCCGCCCAGGAGGATCCGGGCAGCGGTGTCCCTGGTCGGGACGGGGATGACGATGGCGTACGCGTGCACATGCCCGTCAGCATCGATCCCGACGACCGTGTCACGCTCGGGGTCGAGCCCTTCTGTGGACAGCCGGTGCACGAAGTCCTCTGTGGAGGGATGCGCGTGCGGCTCGTCGACCGCCGCCGACTCGAGGGCGATGCCGTGCACGGCCGGCAGGTCCCCCATCGTGGCCGGCCGGAACGTCAGCCCGCCGACCGGCTCGGGGAAGTCGAGGTGAGCCGGAGCCGTGACCCGTTCGCGCAGCGTCGCCATGCCTCCAGCATGCCCTACCCCTCGACGCGCCCGGCATCGACGGACCATGATGAGACATGGACATCACGAGCGTGACCGTGGGGTTGCCCGTGACCGACCTCGAGGCCTCCTGCCTCTGGTACGGCGCGGTGTTCGAACGGCTCGAGCCCGACCTCGAACCGACCGAGGGCGTCGCCGAGTACGAGGTCGGCGGCATCTGGATCCAGCTCCTCGAGGACCCCGACGCCGACGACAACCCCGTCATCGTCCGCTTCGGCGTGGACGACGTCGCCGCCCAGCACGCGCGCATCGCGGCCCTCGGCATCGACGTCGGACCGATCGAGTGCGTCGACGGAGCCGTCGACTGGTTCGACGCCCGCGACCCCGACGGCAACGTCCTCAGCCTCTACTCACTCGCCGACGAGAGTGGCCGCGGCTCCGGCGGACGCGACAGCGACGCCGGGCGCTCGGTCTAGGACCCAGACAGACCCGGACGGGAGGCACGTGGCGGGTCCGCCCCGCGCCTCCCGTCCGTCACCGTGGCGACCCGAAGAAGTCGCTCGCCCGTCTCAGCGTGTGACGTGCAGGACGAGCGCGACGCCGACGATCGCCAGACAGACGAGGAAGGCACCCGGCGCTCGGCGGTCGTCGCGATCGACTACGTCGGCCAGCGCGCTGAGACCCACGCCGCTCGCGCCGGCGGCCACCGCGAACGGCAGCCCGGTGACGGCAGCCACCGGAGCCCAGAGGGCGATCACGACTGCGGCCGCTGCCAGGAACCCGGCGGATCGGGCACGCGTCGGAGCAGATGACGACATGAGCGCCAACATATCAGTACCACCGACGAACGAAGGAGGGCCCCGCATCCGACTGGATGCGGGGCCCTCCTCAGGGACTCACTCGGTTCAGTTGTACGTACCCGGCGTGAAGTCGTCCGACGAGAAGCTGTCGAAGTCGACGAAGCTCAGGTCGGCGTCCGAGAACGACGAGTCGTCCGCGAAGATGCGGTTCGGGTACCGCTCCGCCTTCGCTTCTTCCGTCGCGTTCACGTCCACGTCACGGTACCGGCTGAGGCCCGTCCCGGCGGGGATGAGCTTACCGATGATGACGTTCTCCTTGAGGCCGACGAGCTGGTCCTGCTTGCCCTCCATGGCCGCCTGCGTCAGGACGCGGGTGGTCTCCTGGAAGGACGCGGCGGACAGCCACGACTCGGTCGCGAGGGACGCCTTCGTGATGCCCATGACCTCCTGGCGAGCCGAGGCGGTCTTGCGACCCTCCTGCAGCGCAGCCCGGTTGATCGCGTTGTAGCGCGACCGGTCGACGAGCTCACCCGGCAGCAGGTCGGTGTCGGCGTGGTCGACGACGGTGACCTTGCGGAGCATCTGACGGACGATGACCTCGATGTGCTTGTCGTGGATCGGCACACCCTGCGAGCCGTAGACGTCCTGCACACCGTTGACCAGGTGCTTCTGGACCTCTCGGACACCCTTGACCCGGAGGACTTCCTTCGGGTCGACGGTGCCGGCGATGAACTGCTCGCCGAGCTCGACGTGCTGGCCGTCCTCGATGAGGAGGGTCGCACGCTTGAGCACCGGGTAGATGAACGGCTCGTCGCCGTTGTCCGGCGTGAGGATGATCCGACGACCCTTGTCCGTGTCCTCGATCGTGGCGCGGCCGGGGGCCTCGGCGATCGGGGACGCGCCCTTCGGGGTGCGAGCCTCGAAGAGCTCGGTCACGCGGGGCAGACCCTGCGTGATGTCGTCGGCCGAGGCCGACCCACCCGTGTGGAAGGTACGCATCGTCAGCTGGGTACCGGGCTCACCGATGGACTGGGCGGCGATGATGCCGACCGCCTCACCGATGTCGACCAGGTTGCCCGTGGCGAGCGAACGGCCGTAGCACTGAGCGCAGACACCGACGGCCGACTCGCAGGTCAGGACCGAGCGCACCTTGATGCTCTCGACACCGGCTGCCAGCAGCTTGTCGAGGAGGACGTCACCGACGTCCTCGCCGCCCTCGGCCACCACGGTGCCCGAGGCGTCGACGGCCTCGGTCGCGAGGGTGCGCGAGTAGACGGTGTTCTCGACACGCGGGTCGCGGACGAGCTTGCCGTCGGCACCCATCGTCGCGATCGGCAGCTCGAGGCCACGGGTCGTCCCGCAGTCGTCCTCACGGATGATGACGTCCTGCGACACGTCCACGAGACGACGGGTCAGGTACCCCGAGTCGGCGGTACGGAGAGCCGTGTCCGCCAGACCCTTGCGAGCACCGTGCGTGGCGATGAAGTACTCCGCCACGGTCAGGCCCTCGCGGTACGAGTTGATGATCGGGCGGGCGATGATGTCACCCTTCGGGTTGCTCACCAGACCACGCATACCGGCGATGTTGCGCACCTGCAGCCAGTTTCCACGAGCACCCGAGGACACCATGCGGTTGATGGTGTTGTCCTTCGGGAAGTTGTCGCGCATCTCCTGCGCGATCTCGTTCGTGGCCTCGGTCCAGATCTTGATCAGGTCGGCGCGACGCTCCGAGTCCGTGATCAGACCCTTGTCGAACTCACCCTGGACCTTGGCGGCCTGGATCTCGTAGCCCGCGATGATCTCCTTCTTGCGAGGAGGCGTCACGACGTCCGAGAGGGCGACGGTCACACCGGAGCGGGTGCCCCAGTAGAAGCCGGCGTCCTTGATCCGGTCGAGTGCAGCGGCCGTCTCCGTCTTGGAGTAGCGCTCGGCGAGGTCGTTGACGATCGCGGAGAGCGTGCCCTTGTCGGTGACCTTCTGGACGAACGGGTAGTCCGTCGGGAGGGTCTCGTTGAACAGCGCGCGACCGAGGGTGGTCTCGAGGAGGATCGACTGACCGACCTCGTAGCCCTCGGGTGCTTCACCCTCGGCGAAGTGGACACCCGACATGCGGATCTTCACCATCGCGTTGAGGTGCAGCGTGTTCTGGTCCTTCGCCATGATCGCCTCGGCGACCGAGGAGAACGAACGGCCTTCACCGACGGCGCCCTCGCGGACGGTCGTCAGGTGGTGCAGACCGATGATCATGTCCTGTGCGGGCAGGGTCACCGGGCGGCCGTCGGACGGCTTCAGGATGTTGTTCGAGGCGAGCATCAGGATGCGGGCCTCGGCCTGGGCCTCGACCGACAGCGGCAGGTGCACGGCCATCTGGTCGCCGTCGAAGTCCGCGTTGAACGCAGCACAGACCAGCGGGTGGAGCTGGATGGCCTTGCCCTCGACGAGCTGCGGCTCGAACGCCTGGATGCCGAGACGGTGCAGCGTGGGCGCACGGTTCAGCAGGACGGGGCGCTCGCGGATGATCTCCTCGAGCACGTCCCACACCTGGGCACGCGAACGCTCGACCATGCGCTTGGCCGACTTGATGTTCTGCGCGTGCGACAGGTCGATCAGGCGCTTGATGACGAACGGCTTGAACAGCTCGAGCGCCATCTGCTTGGGCAGACCGCACTGGTGGAGCTTGAGCTGCGGGCCGACGATGATGACCGAACGACCCGAGTAGTCGACGCGCTTGCCGAGCAGGTTCTGGCGGAAACGACCCTGCTTGCCCTTGAGCATGTCGCTCAGGGACTTCAGGGCGCGGTTGCCGGTACCCGTGACGGGGCGGCCACGACGACCGTTGTCGAACAGCGCGTCGACCGCTTCCTGCAGCATGCGCTTCTCGTTGTTCACGATGATCTCGGGGGCACCGAGGTCGAGCAGGCGGCGGAGACGGTTGTTGCGGTTGATCACACGACGGTAGAGGTCGTTGAGGTCCGACGTGGCGAAGCGGCCACCGTCGAGCTGCACCATCGGGCGCAGTTCCGGCGGGATGACCGGCACGACGTCGAGCACCATCGCGGCCGGCGAGTTGCCGGTGGCGAGGAAGGAGCTGACGACGCGCAGACGCTTGATCGCACGGATCTTCTTCTGGCCCTTGCCCTCGGCGATCTGCAGACGCAGTGCCTCGGCCTCGGCGGCCAGGTCGAAGGCCTCGAGCCGCAGCTTGATCGCCTCGGCGCCCATGAAGGCGTCGAAGTAGATCCCGAAGCGGTCCTGGAGCTCGTGGAACACGGCGTCCTCGGGCTTGAGGTCGCCCACCTTGAGGTTGCGGAAGTCCTCCCACACACGCTCGAGACGGGTGATGTCCTCGTCGAAGGACTTGCGGACCTGGGACATCTCCTTCTCGGCGGTGTCCTTGGTCCGGCGCTTCACGTCGGCCTTGGCGCCTTCTTCCTCGAGCGCTGCGAGGTCGTCCTCGAGCTTCTTGAGGCGGTCGGCGATGATCGAGTCGCGCTGACCCTCGAGCGTCTTGATCTCGAGGCGCATCTCGTTCTCGAGGCCGGGCATGTCAGCGTGACGGCCCTCCTCGTCGATGCTGATGATCATGTACGCCGCGAAGTAGATGACCTTCTCGAGGTCCTTCGGGGCCATGTCCAGCAGGTAGCCCAAGCGCGACGGAACGCCCTTGAAGTACCAGATGTGCGTGACGGGTGCGGCGAGCTCGATGTGGCCCATGCGCTCACGACGGACCGAGGACTTGGTGACCTCGACGCCGCAGCGCTCGCAGACGATGCCCTTGAACCGGACTCGCTTGTACTTGCCGCAGGCGCACTCCCAGTCGCGGGACGGACCGAAGATCTGTTCACCGAACAGACCGTCCTTCTCGGGCTTCAGGGTGCGGTAGTTGATCGTCTCCGGCTTCTTGACCTCGCCGTACGACCACTGGCGGATGTCCTCGGCGGTAGCGAGGCCGATCCGAATGGCGTCAAAGGAAGTTGCTTCGAGCAATGTTCTTCTCTCTTGCTGGTTCGAAACGTGTTCAGCGGGCGGGATCAGATGTCGTCGACGGACGACGACTCGAACCGCGAGGAGATGTTGATGCCGAGCTCTTCAGCGGCACGGAAGACCTCGTCGTCCGTGTCGCGCAGGCTGACCGCCTGGCCGTCCGCCGAGAGGACCTCGACGTTCAGGCAGAGCGACTGCATCTCCTTCATGAGGACCTTGAACGACTCCGGGATGCCGGGCTCCTGGATGTTCTCGCCCTTGACGATCGCCTCGTAGACCTTCACGCGGCCGAGGATGTCGTCGGACTTGATCGTCAGGAGCTCCTGGAGGGCGTACGCGGCACCGTATGCCTCGAGCGCCCACACCTCCATCTCGCCGAAGCGCTGTCCACCGAACTGCGCCTTCCCACCCAGCGGCTGCTGCGTGATCATCGAGTACGGGCCGGTCGAACGGGCGTGGATCTTGTCGTCGACCAGGTGGTGCAGCTTCAGGATGTACATGTAGCCGACCGACACGGGCTCCGGGAACGGCTCGCCGGAGCGGCCGTCGAAGAGCTGTGCCTTGCCCGAGGAACCGATCAGACGCTCGCCGTCGCGGTTCGGGAGCGTGGAGTCGAGGAGACCCTCGATCTCGCGCTCGTACGCACCGTCGAACACCGGGGTGGCGACCTTCGTGCCGGGGGCTGCGCTGTGCGCGGCTTCCGGCAGGTTCTCGGCCCACTCCTGGATGCCCTCGACCTGCCAGCCCTGCTTGGCGAGCCACCCGAGGTGGATCTCCAGCACCTGGCCGAAGTTCATGCGTCCGGGGACGCCGAGCGGGTTGAGGACGATGTCGACCGGGGTGCCGTCCGCGAGGAACGGCATGTCCTCGACCGGCAGGATCGTCGAGATGACGCCCTTGTTGCCGTGACGACCGGCGAGCTTGTCGCCCGCGGTGATCTTGCGCTTCTGGGCGATGTAGACGACCACGCGCTGGTTGACGCCCGAGCCGAGCTCGTCGTCGCCGTCCTGCGAGTCGAACACCTTGACGCCGATGATCGTGCCCTCTTCACCGTGGGGCACCTTGAGCGAGGTGTCGCGGACTTCACGCGACTTCTCGTTGAAGATGGCACGGAGCAGGCGCTCCTCGGCGGACAGCTCGGTCTCGCCCTTCGGCGTGACCTTGCCGACGAGGATGTCGCCGGGGCGGACCTCGGCACCGATGCGGATGATGCCGCGCTCGTCGAGGTCGGCCAGGAGGTCCGGGCTGACGTTCGGCAGGTCGCGGGTGATCTCTTCCTTGCCGAGCTTGGTGTCGCGGGCGTCGACCTCGTACTCCTCGATGTGGATCGAGGAGAGCGTGTCGTCCTTCACGAGGTTCTGCGACAGGATCATCGCGTCCTCGTAGTTGTAGCCCTCCCACGGCATGAACGCGACGAGGAGGTTCTTGCCGAGCGCGAGCTCGCCGTTCTCCGTCGCGGGGCCGTCGGCGATGACCTCGCCCTGCTCCACACGCTCACCGGCGCTGACGATCACGCGGTGGTTGTAGCTGGTGCCCTGGTTCGAGCGGTCGAACTTGCGCAGGTAGAAGGTCTGCGTACCACCTTCGTCGAGCTGCAGGGTCACGGCGTCGGCCGAGACCTCGGAGACGACACCGGCCTTGTCGGCGGTGATGACGTCGCCGGCGTCGATGGCGGTGTAGCCCTCCATGCCGGTGCCGACGAGCGGCGACTCGGAGCGGAGGAGCGGCACGGCCTGGCGCTGCATGTTCGCACCCATGAGGGCGCGGTTCGCGTCGTCGTGCTCGAGGAACGGGATGAGTGAGGTCGCGACCGACACCATCTGGCGCGGCGAGACGTCCATGTAGTCGACCTCGTCCTTGCCGACGAGCTCCACCTCGCCGCCCTTCTTGCGGACGAGCACCTTGTCGTCAGCGAAGTGGAACGTGCTCGTCAGCGGGGCGTTGGCCTGCGCGACGACGAACTCGTCCTCTTCCGAGGCGGTCAGGTAGTCGATCGTCTTCGTGACCTCGCCGTTGACGACGCGACGGTACGGGGTCTCGATGAAGCCGAACGAGTTGATCCGACCGAAGGACGCGAGCGAGCCGATCAGGCCGATGTTCGGGCCTTCCGGGGTCTCGATCGGGCACATGCGGCCGTAGTGCGACGGGTGGACGTCACGGACCTCGACGCCGGCACGCTCACGGGACAGACCACCCGGGCCGAGGGCCGACAGGCGACGCTTGTGCGTCAGACCCGCGAGCGGGTTGTTCTGGTCCATGAACTGCGACAGCTGGGACGTCCCGAAGAACTCCTTGATCGCAGCGACGACGGGACGCACGTTGATGAGCGTCTGCGGCGTGATGGCCTCGATGTCCTGCGTGGTCATGCGCTCGCGGACGACGCGCTCCATGCGGGACAGACCGGTGCGCACCTGGTTCTGGATGAGCTCGCCGACCGCACGGATGCGACGGTTGCCGAAGTGGTCGATGTCGTCCACGTCGAGGCGGAGCTGCACCGGCTCACCGTCACGGACGCCGTCCATGGTGGTGCGCTCGGCGTGCAGGGACACCAGGTACTTGATCGTCGCGACGATGTCCTGCACGGTGAGCACCGAGTCGGACAGCGGGGCGTCGATGCCGAGCTTGCGGTCCAGCTTGTAGCGACCGACCTTCGCCAGGTCGTAGCGCTTGGAGTTGAAGTAGAAGTTGTCGAGGAGCGCACGCGCGGCCTCGGCAGCGACCTGCTCGCCCGGGCGCAGCTTGCGGTAGATGTCCTTGAGCGCCTCTTCCTTCGTGAGGACGGCGTCCTTCTCGAGGGTCGACTCCATGGACGCGAAGCCCTGGAACTCCTCCATGATCTCTTCGCTCGTCAGACCGAGGGCCTTGAGGAAGACGGTCACGGACTGCTTGCGCTTGCGGTCGATGCGCACGCCGACCTGGTCGCGCTTGTCGATCTCGAACTCGAGCCAGGCGCCACGCGACGGGATGATGCGCGCCGAGTAGATGTCCTTGTCGGACGTCTTCTCCTGCGCACGCTCGAAGTACACGCCCGGCGAGCGGACGAGCTGCGAGACGACGACACGCTCGGTGCCGTTGATGATGAACGTGCCACGCTCGGTCATGAGCGGGAAGTCGCCCATGAAGACCGTCTGCGTCTTGATCTCACCGGTCATGTGGTTCATGAACTCGGCGTTGACGTACAGCGGAGCGGCGTAGGTCTTGCCGCGCTCCTTGCAGTCGTCGATCGAGTACTTCGGGTCCTCGAGCTCCGGGGACGTGAACGAGAGCTGCATGGTCTCGCCGAGGTCCTCGATCGGGGAGATCTCCTCGAAGATCTCCTCGAGGCCGGAGTGCAGCGCGAGGTCGGTACGACCCTGCTCCTGCCCTTCGGCGAGGCGGGCCTTCCATGCGTCGTTGCCGACGAGCCAGTCGAAGCTCTCCGTCTGGAGGGCGAGCAGATCAGGAACCGTGAGGGTGTCCGTGATCTTGGCGAACGAGAGTCGCGAGTGGTTGCGACCGTTCTTGGGGTTGGTGGATGCGTTGGGCGCAGCAGCCAAGGGTGTGACCTCCGGTAGGCCCCGTCGGGCCGACACTGACGAAGCAGTGTGTAGGTGAGTGGATAGATCGCTCGGCGCAACCCGGTGATCAGGACACGAGTACGGTGTGCTCCGGGTCCGGAGCCGCGTGTGGGATGATCGGTGAGCGGGTCCCGCCGCCATATACGGGACCGGCATCACCAGGCGTGTTCAGCGAAGCACCTGCTGAGAGGCGTCTTCGTGGAACTCGGTCGACCGCAATATGACGACACGGATGCCAGGGAGCGCGAACTGTCATCATAGGTGGCTCGGCAGTGCGCTGTCCAGTCCCTGGCTTGACCGAGATCGAGTCCGGCGTGTATAAGCGCCGGACGACCTGTCTCATCCCGCGGCGGAAGCCAGAGCGGAGCCCTCGGCGGGAGCCAGAGCGGAGCCCGATCGGGCAGCCCCGACCAGCGCCCGCACCGCGTCCTCGGGCCGGTCGCTCCGCACGAACGTCGTCCGCCCCGACACGTCGGTGATCTCCACGCCGGGCCCCGGCGTCAGCACGAGTGCACGCCGGCGACGACCGATCCGCAGGCCGATGCCGCCGTATGTGTGCGCGTCCGCCTCGGTCACCCGGACCGCCGTGATGGCCCGGCGGGCGATGCGCCGCGGCGGGAGTGGGCGGAAGTGCAGGACGACCGCGTCCTCGGTGACGGTCAGGCCGGCCCGGGCGACGAGCGCCAGGACACCGACGACGACCGCGACGAGGCCCGGGATCAGCAGGGCGGACTCGGGCGCGTCCCCCGGCCAGGCCAGGACGGCCGCGGTGAGCGCGAGCCCGGCCGCCAGGACGACCCCGCCGACGGCGCGCATCCAGATCGGTGCGCCCTGGTGGTCCTCGACGAGCGGACGGGAGGCCCGACCCGCCCCCGCCTCGCTCCGCACCCGGGCCGGAGCGTGCGTCGGGGTCCAGCCCGGTCGGCTCGGTCGGACGGGGACGGACAGGGTGTCGGCGGTCATGGGGGTGCTCCTTCGGGCGTGGGCGCCCGGACGTCGTGCGGGGTGTGCTGGCCGCGGTGCTGGTGAGGGCGGTGCGGTCGCAGCGGTGCGGGTGGACGCGGAGCACGTCGTCGGGACCCGCGACGGGCGCGGGGCTCGTCGTCGGGCAGGCGTCCGGGTCGGTCCCGACGGACGCGCGGGCGGCTGCCGGTGGCGGGCAGTCGACGACGCGGTCTGAGCGGGTCCGGGACGACGGGCACGACCGGTCGGTGGGGATCCGCGGTCGCGTCGCTCGTCGCCGCGAGGACCCGTCCACGGTACGTCGCGAGGCTTGACGTCTCCTGTCCGTCGATGCAGGAGCATCGACCAGGACCTGAGCCAGCACGGGCGAGGAGCCGCCACCGGGCGCAGGATCGCCGCGGGCGACGGGCAGCGTCAGCGCAGGACGCGGGCGACCGCCTCCGCCCGACTGCGGACACCGAGCTTCGCGAAGACCTGGTTGACGTACGACTTCACGGTCGGCACGGTGAGGAACAGCTCGGCGGCGATCTCCGGGTTGGTGCGACCCTCGGCGATGCGGGTCAGCACGTCGGCCTCGCGCGGGGTCAGCTCCGGGAACCGCTGCCGCACGTCGGGCGCCCCGGCCGCCGCGCTCGGCTCCCCAGCACCAGAACCAGCACCGGCACCGGCACCGGCACCAGCACCAGCACCAGCACCAGCAGCCGCTCCGACACCAGTGGCCCCGGCCGCCAACCGTGCCAGGACCATCGCGCCCACGGTCGCATCGAAGGTCGTCTGCCCCGACGCCACCGCCCGGATCGCGGTGGCGATCTCCGCCCGCCCCGCGTCCTTCGTCAGGTACCCCCGGGCGCCGGCGGCGAGCGCGGTGAGGATCGAGTCGTCGTCCGCGTACGTCGTCAGCACGAGGACCGCGGTCCCCGGGTGCTCGGCGGTGATCCGCCCGGTCGCCGCGGCTCCGTCCAGGACGGGCATCCGCAGGTCCATGAGCACCACGTCCGGGGCGAGCGCCGCGACCATCGCCACCGCGGCCGCGCCGTCCTCGGCTTCGCCCACGACCTGCAGGTCGTCGACGAGCGACAGGACCGTGACCAGACCGTCGCGGACGATCGCCTGGTCGTCGGCGACCAGGACCCGGATGGTCACGAGGTCCGACCGCTCGTGCCGCCGACGGCCGGACGCTCGACGTCCTGGGCGACCGGCACGTGCATCGCGACGACGAACTCGCCGTCGGACCGTTCGGCCTCGACGGTCGCGTCCCCGCCGAGTTCGGCGAACCGTTCGCGCATCCCGAGCAGACCGTGTCCGTCGGCGGCGACGGGGTTCGCGACGACGACGTCCACGGCGTCGCCGTCCCGGATGACGGACAGGGACACGGGGCGGCCGGTGGCGTGCCTGCGGGCGTTGCTGAGGGCCTCCCGGACGGCGGAGACGACGACCGCGCGGGTGGCCTCGTCGACGTCGGGCAGGTCGAGGTCGCCCTGCACGACGGCGGTGCCGCCGAAGGAGCGGTGTGCGTCGACGAGGGCGGCGATGCCGTCGCCAGCCGGTCGGGAGGCCCGTGGCGACTCCGCCACACCACCCGCGTCCGGTCCGGGGGTACCCGAGGGAGCGGCGTCGTCGGGCTGGTCGTCGCGGAGCGCGCGGACCGCCCGACGCGCCTCGGTGAGTCCGTCGGCGGCGAGGGCCCGGGCGTCGGTCGCGCGCTGCCGGGCGTCCTCGACGCGGCCCGCTTCGAGGAGCGCCTCCACCGCGTCGAGCTGCAGGACCAGGCCGCCGAGCGAGTGCGCGAGCACGTCGTGCACGTCCCGGGCGACCCGCGCCCGGTCGGCGAGCAGACGTGCCCGCTGCTGGTCGCGGTCCGCCTGGCGGGCCTGTTCCTCGAGGACGCGTGCCTGCTCGGCGGCGACCCGGAGCTGTCGGCGGCTGACGCCGATCACGACGCCGAGCGCCAGGCCGAGCGCGGTGCCGAGCACCAGGGCGACCGAAGTGCCGGCGGCCGTGGCGACCGCGGCGACGACCACGACGGCGGCGAGCGCGGCGACGACGGCGACCCAGACGGGGAGGGTCGGCGCGGCCTCGAGGACGACGAGCCCGATGATGACCGGCACGAGCAGGAGCCCGTCGGTGTGGACGACCGCGAGCGACCCGACGCCGACCATCAGCACGGCGGCGGGCACGGCGATGCGGGGTGGTCCGTACTCGCGGACGGCCCAGGCGGCGAGCGCGACGGCGCCGGTCACCCAGACCCAGACGGGCAGCTCCTGGGCGACGCCGTTCCGGACGAACCAGAAGGCCACGACGACGATGCCGACCGCGTTGAGCCCGATCGACAACCCGGCGCGGGACCGGCCCCGTGCGGAGTCGGTCCCGGCGGCACGCCCCTCGGGGCCGCGGAGGTCGGTCATCCCACCATCATGCCGCGAGCGGAGCGGGCGTCGTGCTGGAGGCGCTGGTCGACGACCAGGGCACGGGCGGCACGGTTGACGGCGAGCATGAGGAGGATGACGCCGGTCGAGGTGAGCAGGTGTGCACCGAGGTGGGCGCCGACGACGTCGAGGCCGATGCGGACGACGATCAGGGCGACCCAGAGGGCGGCACCGATCCAGCCGGTGCGGGACTGCAGGGTGCGTCCCTTCGCGTCGGGGGCGCTGACGGTGCGGAAGCGTGTGCGGCTGCCCATCGCCAGGCCGATGCCGACGGAGAGCAGCGCCTCGATGCCGAGGAAGACGACGTCCTGCGGGTCGATCGTGGCGGCGCTCTGGGCGAGGACAACGATGCCGATGCCCGCCATCACGACCGGGCCGCGACAGATCCGGGCCGGGTCCAGGAACTGCCAGGTGGACTGCTTCCAGGCGAGGTACCCGACGAGTGCGAGTCCGATGACGACGTTCGTGAGGAGCTGGACGGACATGGGGTGGGCCTCCCGGTCGTGGTCCGGCGGGGTGTTCCCCGCCGGTGGTCCAATCGTCGCCAGGGGGCGTCCGCCGGCCCACCACCCACGGGTGGGGACCGGGCGGGGGTCCGGGTGGTGTTCCATGGACGCATGGCTGATGCGT
This sequence comes from Curtobacterium sp. CFBP9011, assembly GCF_034045095.1. Taxonomy (NCBI): domain Bacteria; kingdom Bacillati; phylum Actinomycetota; class Actinomycetes; order Micrococcales; family Microbacteriaceae; genus Curtobacterium; species Curtobacterium sp. CFBP9011. Next base: position 227,384 of record NZ_JAXCWN010000004.1, on the reverse strand, counting down.
TCGACGGGTTCCGGGTGGGTGCGGGGTACGCGGTCGTCGAGCCGGACCGGCACCGACCGGGGTCGTTCACCCTGGTGGTGGACGGGACGCCGCAGTCGCACGTCGACCTCGAGGACCCGACGCACCTGGCGTTCGAGTACATCCGACGGATCGGGCACGCGATCGACCTGCTGCCGCCTGGGCCGGTCACGGCGCTGCACCTCGGCGCCGGTGCGCTGACCCTGCCGCGGTACGTGGCGGTGACCCGGCCGGGCTCGCGGCAGCAGATCATCGAGCTCGAGCGGGACCTGGTCGACCACGTCCGAGACGCCCTGCCGTTCCCCCGCGGCGCCTCGATCCGGGTGCGGTACGGCGACGCCCGCGAGGTCATGGAGAAGCTGCCGGCCGGTCTCCGCGGCACCGTCGACCTGGCCGTCGTCGACGTGTTCTCGGGCGCCCGCACGCCGGCGCACGTGACGAGTGTCGAGTTCTACCGGTCCGTCGCGTCGTTCCTGTCCCCGACCGGGATGGTCGCGGTGAACGTCGCGGACGGGGCCGGGCTGGCCTTCGCCCGGGGGCAGGCGTCGACGCTGCAGTCGGTGTTGCCCTCGGTGGCGGCGGTCGCGGACACCGGCATGCTCAAGGGTCGGCGCTTCGGCAACATCGTGCTGCTCGGCTCCCCCGGCGAGCTGCCGATCGCGGACATGCCCCGGCGGTACTCGTCCGACCCGCTGCCGAGCAAGGTCGTGCACGGCGACGAGCTGCGGGCCTTCATCGCCGGGGCCCCGATCGTCACCGACACCACGGCCGTCGGGTCGCCCGAGCCGAACAAGTCGGTCTTCGGCGCCTGAACACGATCGGGCACGCGCCGACCTGGGGCCTCGCTGCGGATCGCGCGGGCGCCGTACCCCGGGCGGGGGACGCTGCCAGGATGGTCGGAGCACGCCGCGCCAGCGCGCGACCGCACACCACGAGGAGGCCGCCGATGACCAACGACGATCGCAACGAGGAACAGCCCCGCTACGGCGAGCCGCAGCAGCCGCGCTACGGCGAGCGCGTCAGCCCGGAGCAGGGCGGCGCACTCCGCTCCGAGGACCAGCCGACGCAGCAGTACCAGCAGCAGTCGGCGCCGCAGTGGGGTCAGCACGACCAGCAGCAGCACCAGCAGTACGGGCAGCAGCAGTACGGGCAGCCGGGCGACCAGTACGGGCAGCAGCAGTACAGCCAGCAGCCGCAGCAGTACGGCAACCAGCAGCAGGCCGGAGCGCCCGCCTGGCACTCGTACGACGAGCCCGAGGAGAAGAAGAAGAAGAAGACGGTCGGCGTCATCGCGTTCCTCGCGGCAGTGGTCGCCCTCGTGATCGGCGCCGTCGGCGGGTACCTGCTCGGCACGGCCCTGTCGAACAGCCAGGTGCTGCAGGACTACGCGCAGAACGGCGGCTCCGGCAACCCCGCGGACACGCAGGAGCTGCAGCGTCAGCTCATGCAGGACCCGGAGTCGATGGCGGGCCTCGGTACCGGCTCGGTCCTGATGCTCGTCGGGTCGGTCTTCGGCCTGTGGGCGATCGTGCAGGGCATCGTGGCGATCGTCGCGAAGCGCGGCCGGCTCTGGGGAGTCCTGGCGATCATCCTCGCGGTCGTGGCCGCCATCGTGGCCGGCGCCGTGTACATCGGCGTCGCCGCCAGCTCCATGACCGGCATGTGACCGACAGCGCTCACGCAGACGGCCCGTCCCGGACTCCCGGGGCGGGCCGTCTGCGTTCGTGCGCGTGGCACGGTCACCTCCCGGGGCGACGCGGATACCCTCGACCCTGATGTCCCTCCCGCCCGACGAACGCCGAGACCACGACCGCGCCGACCAGGCCCGGGAGCCCCGTCATGCTGCCCCGGTGACCGCCGGGGTCAGCCCGGGCAGCACCTTCGCGCCGATCAGCCTGCGCCCCTCCGTCGACGTCCAGGCAGTGCAGGACCGCCTGCGCGACCTCGGGCAGAGCCGCAGCACCGACGCGCTGGCCGAACGGGCCGAGCTGCTCCGGCTGCTCGGCCGCCTGGACGAGGCGCTGACCGTCGCGGAAGAGGTGTTCCGCCTGACGATGTTCACCGGCGAGCGCCAGGACAAGGTGTCCGCACGGATCCGCCGCGCCCACATCCTGCACGACCTCGGCCGTTACGAGCGCGCCGCGACCGAGGCCTCGATGGCGCGGGACACCGCCGCGACCGAGGAGTGGCCGGAGCTCGAGGGCGCCGCCGCCGAACTCGAGGGCTGGTCCCTCTACGAACTGTCCCGCTTCGAGGAGGCCCGCGCCGTCCTCAGCCGGTCGTACGACGCGTTCCGCGCTGCCGGCGCCCCGGCGGAGCGCACCGAGGCGCTCCGGACCGCCGTCGAGGCCGCACTCCGGGCCTCAATGACGCAGCCGGCGGCGGAACCCGAAGCCGAGCGTCCCCGGACCGCCCGCGACTTCGCGGTGCGCACCGACGCCGAACCCGCACCGCGTGCGGCCGAGCCGGCCACGCCGCTGCCGACGACCCCGCGACGGGTGCTCGGCGCTCCGGACGCCGCGCGGACCGAGGGCGACTCGCTCTGGGGTCGACTGGCCCGTCCGTCGCGCACGGACCGGGACGAGTGACGCTGCTCGACGACGTACGGACCCGTGCCGCGGAACTGATGGGCGACCACCTGCCCGACGGCTCGTGGACCTTCGCGTTCGACAACGCGAAGACCCGCGCCGGCCAGTGCGACTTCGCGCGGCGGCGGATCACGGTGAGCCGGCACCTGGCGGTCCGGTTCACCCCGGAGGACGTCGAGCAGGTGCTGCTGCACGAGATCGCGCACGCGCTGAGCGGGCCGCGCGCCGGCCACGGTCCCACGTGGCGGCGAACGGCCCAGGGCCTCGGGTACACGGGCTCACGGCTGCACGACGGCCCGATCGCCAGCGAGCTGGCGCCGTGGGTGGGGACCTGCCCCGCGGGGCACGAGCACTTCCGGTACCGGACGCCCACCCGACCGCTGGCGTGTGCACGCTGCGGGCGGCGGTTCGACGAGCGCAACGTCATCACCTGGCGCCGTCGAAGCGGGACGGTTACCCCAGCTTCGGCAGATCGTGCCGGAGGCGCGCCGCTCACCCGTTAGCCTGGGCGGATGCGAACAGGCCAGGACATCCGGACCGATGCCGGGTCCTCGTGGTTCTTCGACGCGGGTCGGATCGCCCTGGACTTCGCACACACCGGCGGGTTCGCGGACGACCCGGACCGCCGACGCCCCCGGGGACACCTCGGGGAGCTGCTGGCCACCCCCGCCGACCTCGACGAGTGGTTGGGGCTGCACACCGAACCGATCGACGTCGGCGCGACCGCCCGCGAGCTGCAGGACGCTCGGGCGCTCCGGGCCGCGATCGCCCGGTTGGCCACCGCCGCTGCCCCGGCACCCGCCGACTCCGCCGACTCCGCCGCCGAGCGGACCGCGGTCGCCTCAGGACTCCGCGCGGGGACCGGCCGGACGCGTCCGGTGCCGGACGACATCGACACGGTGAACCTGTTCGCCGCCCTGCCGGACGTGCCCCCGAGCCTCCCGGGTGGCCGACGCCGCGCCGGGGCGAACCGGGTGCGGCTGGCGCAGGCGCTGTCGAGTGTCGCGCGCGACGCGGTGGCCCTGCTCACCGAGGTCGGCTTCGACGACGTCGAGGCGGACGGACGCCCGGCGCGTCTGAGCCGCTGTTCCGCGCCGGACTGCGGGCTCGTGTTCTACGACTCCTCGCGCGGCGGCACCCGTCGCTGGTGCTCGATGCAGCGCTGCGGCAACCGCGCGAAGGTCCGCGCCCACCGGGCCCGCCGCGCGGCCGTCTGAACCGAGCGCAGCGCGCGGCCGTCGGCAGCGTGGGCGAGGATCCGCGCAGCACGGACGGCACACCGAAAGTCTGGATTCGGCGTACCGAAACCTCTGGCATGGTGGGTGCATGACGGACACCGCCACCCCGGTTGGGGGCCAGCGCCCGCCCGGTCGCCGCGCCGCCGGACTCGGGCTCCTCGGTCCGGCGTTCGTCGCGGCCATCGCCTACGTCGACCCCGGCAACGTCGCCGCGAACCTGACCGCCGGCGCCCGCTACGGCTACCTGCTGCTCTGGGTCCTGATCGCCGCGAACGCCAGTGCCGTCGTCGTCCAGTACCTCTCCGCCAAGCTCGGCATCGTCACGGGCAGGTCCCTGCCGGAACTGCTGGGCCTGCGGATGCGCCGCACGCCCCGCCTGCTGTTCTGGGCCCAGGCCGAGGTCGTCGCCGCCGCCACCGACGTCGCCGAGGTGATCGGCGGCGCCCTGGCCCTGCACCTGCTCTTCGGCGTCCCCCTGGTCGTCGGCGGGCTCATCACCGGCGTGGTCTCGATGGCGATCCTGCTGCTGCAGCACCACCGGGGCGCCCGGACCTTCGAGGCCGTCGTCACGGCGATGCTCGCGGTGCTGACGGTCGGGTTCTGCGCGGGACTGCTGTTCGCGCAGGTCTCCCCCGCGGCACTCGTCGCCGGCATCGCCCCGCGGTTCGCCGACTCCGGCTCGGTGCTGCTCGCCGCGTCGATGCTCGGCGCGACGGTGATGCCGCACGCGGTGTACCTGCACTCGGCTCTGGCGCGCGACCGGCACGGCGACACCCCGGTCGGCCCGGAGCGTCGGCGCATCCTGGTCGCCACCCGGTGGGACGTGGCGCTGGCGCTCGTCCTCGCGGGCGGGGTGAACATCGCGATGCTCGTCCTCGCCGCGGCCACGCTGCAGGGGGTGTCCGGCACCGACTCGATCCCGGGAGCGCAGCACGCCATCGCCGAGAACGTCGGCCCCGTGGTCGGGGTGCTCTTCTCGGTCGGGCTGCTGGCGTCCGGCCTCGCGTCCACCTCGGTGGGCTGCATGGCCGGGGCGGAGATCATGCACGGGCTGCTGCACGTGCGGGTCCCGCTCGTCGTGCGGCGCCTCGTCACGCTCGTGCCGGCGATCGTCCTGCTGGCGCTGCGGTACGACCCGACGCAGTTGCTGGTGATCAGCCAGGTGGTGCTGAGCTTCGGGATCGCCTTCGCGATCGTCCCCCTGGTGGCCTACACGTCCCGGCCGAGCGTCATGGGTGACGACGTCAACGCGCTCGGCACGAAGGTGCTCGCGTGGCTGATCGCGGCGGTGATCGTCGCGCTGAACATCGCGCTGATCGTGCTCACCGTCACGGGCTGATCACACCGGGCAGGCGTGGCGACCGCACCGCCCGACGGCGGTGCGGTCGCGGGGTCTCACTCGGAGACCTTGGCGTCCTTCCAGAACGCGACGTACCCGCTGTAGTCCTTGCCGACGCGGTCGAACGACGTCGGGATCGGCTGCGGGTAGGACCATGCGGCGTCGACGTGCTGCTGCCCGTCCACGGTCACGGTCCAGTACTGCGTGTCGCCCTTCCACGGGCAGTGGTACTGCGTGGGGCTCTCGCTGAAGAGTTCGGTCTTCACGCTCGCCGGCGGGAAGTACCAGTTTCCCTCGATCTGGATGAGGTCCGTCTCCGGGGCCTCCGCGATGACGGTGTCACCGATCAGTGCCTGCATGGCTCACTCCTCGTTCTTCGCCGTCGGTGGGACGGCGGTCGACTCGGGACGTTACGCCTGCTCGGTGGACGGCCGCAGCGTGACCAGCTGCGGTCCGACGGCGAGGGCTGCGTGCACCCGGTCGACATCGAGCGCACCGGCGGACTCGGACGCGGTCACCAGGTGCGTGGCCGCCTGCCGGAGGCCCGTCCACGCCGCACAGGCCGCCGCCGCCTCGGGCGAGGTGTGGTCGACGCCGCTGGTCACGAGGGCGTCCACGACCGCGCCGGCCGCGAGCAGGTCCTCGACCGCGAACTCCGGCACCGCGGGCACGTCGGGGAACTCGCCGGCGTCGTCCGCCGTGCCGCCGCCGACCGGCTCGTCGAGGTGGCCAGCCGCGACGACCGCCACGACACAGCGGTCCCCCCGGTCGACCTGGAGGCGCAGCACCCGTTCTGCGACGGCCGTCACGTTCCCCAGGTGGCCGAGCACGACCTCCGGTCCGTCCGGCAGCAACGCGAGGGGTGCGCGCGTGCCGTCCGACCCGGGGCGCGGTGCCGTTGCCGTTGCCGTTGCCGGGAGCACGTCGACCCAGACGAGGAGGTGCGCGTCCGCCGCGATCCGTGCGGCACCCGCCGCGCCCCAGCCGAACCGCACCTGGTACCCCCGCTGCCCTCGCTCCTGCACGCAGACACGATACCGAGACGGCAGGGGGTGCTCGCAGCCGGGGTGTCCGCGCCGGCCGGTACGATCCGATGCCATGGAGACCGACCCCGCGCCCACCCTCACCGGCGACCGCGTCACGCTCGAGCCCCTGTCGCTCGAGCACGCGGACGACCTGCGGGCCGCGGTGGCGGACGGGGACCTCTGGCGTGCCTGGTACACCTCGGTCCCCGCGCCGTCGCAGGTCGAGACGGAGATCGAACGACGGCTGGCCGAGCAGTCGGCGGGCCGGATGGTGCCCTTCGCCGTGCGCGACCGGCCGACCGGGCGGGTCGTCGGGGCCACCACGTTCCTGCACCTCGACGACGCGAACCGCCGGGTGGAGATCGGGTCGACGTTCCTCGCCGCCTCGTCGCAGCGCACCGGCATCAACACCGAGGCGAAGCTGCTGCTCCTCTCGCACGCCTTCGAGACGTGGCAGTGCATCGCCGTGGAGTTCCGCACGCACTGGCACAACACGCGGTCCCGAGCGGCCATCGCCGGGATCGGTGCGAAGCAGGACGGCGTCCTCCGGAACCACTCGGTCGGGCCGGACGGCAGCATGCGCGACACCGTCGTGTTCTCGGTCATCCAGTCGGAGTGGCCGACGGTCCGTCTGTCGTTGTCTGAACGTCTGCGCAGCCACGACCGGGCCGAGGGTGCCCGCCGCCGGTCGGCACGCCACGCCTGAGCCCCGCCACACCCGAACCCGCCACACCTGGCCGTCCCGCCCCGCAGCCGGTCGGTGCGGCCGGACCCCAGCCGGTCCGCGTAGCGTCCGCCGCATGCACGTCGGTCTCCGCATCGTCCTGGACGCTCCCGTCGACGCCGTCCGGGATGCCCTCCTCCGGCCGTCCGTGATGGTCGCCGTCACCAAGCCGTTCCTCGTCTACCGCTCGCTCGACCCCGCCGGGTTCCCGGAGCACTGGACCCCGGACGAGCCACACCCGATCGGTGCGTCCACGTTCGGCCTGGTGCCGAGCGGGACGAGCCACGTCGACATCGACCTGCACGAGACCGACGGCGTGCCGATCCAGGTCGACCGCGGCGGTGGCACGAGCGGCCTGTTCGCGCGGATGGACATGCGCCACCGGATGGCCGTCTCCGCCCTCCCCGACGGCCGGACCCTGTTCCGCGACCGCCTGACCTACCGCACGCGCCCGGCGCTCCTCGGCATCGCGCTCTGGCCCGGCATGTGGGTCATCTGGCAGTGGCGGGCGTTCCGGATGCGCGCCCTCGCCCCCACCTGGCGGGCGTGAGCGTACGCTCGTCGACGTGACCCAGACGGAGACCACCGACCGCGTCCGCACCGCCCTCGCCACCGCCGACTGGCGCCGCGAGACGTTCGACCTCTTCCGCCGGGTCCGGGCCACGCCCGAGCCCGAGGCGGCACACACGCTGTGGCGCGAGGGTCGTGACGCGATGTTCGCGGGGCACCCGGCCAGCCCGCTGCTGCCCGAGGACGCCGAGGGCTTCACGTCGCTGCCCTTCCCGGCCTACGACCCGGCCTGGCGCTTCCACGCCCGGATCGAGGAGGCCGAGCCGAAGGTGCTCGACGTCGAGACCGGCACCGACGGCATCGTGCACTTCGACCGCCTCGGTGTCGTGCAGGTCCCCGGGGTCGGATCGCTCGACGTCTGGAAGCACGGCGGCTACGCGGGCGGCCTGTTCGTCCCGGTGAAGGACGCCAGCGCCGGCAAGCCCGGTGGCACCTACGGCGGCGGGCGCTACCTGATCGACACGATCAAGGGCTCCGACCTCGGCGACGCGGACGGTGAGCTCGTCCTGGACTTCAACTTCGCGTACAACCCGTCGTGTGCGTACGACCCGGCGTGGGCGTGCCCGCTCGCGCCTCCCGGCAACACCCTGCCCGTGGCGGTCCCGGTCGGCGAGCGGTACGGCTCCTAGGGTGGACCGCATGTCCGGATTCGTCGCGATCGACGCCGGTGGCCGCGTGCCGCCCTTCGAACAGGTGCGCTCGCAGCTCGCCGCCCAGATCGCCGCCGGGTACCTGGTCGACGGGGAGCGCCTGCCGAGTGTCCGCGGACTGGCCGCCGAACTCGGGCTGGCCGCCGGGACGGTCGCGAAGGCCTACCAGCTGCTCGAGGAAGCGGGGCTCGTGCAGACCGCACGCGGTGCCGGCACCCGGGTGGTCCGACCGGCCGCGGTGCCGGAGTCGGTCACGCACGCCGCAGCCGCCCTGGTCGCCGCCGCACGCGAGGCCGGGCTGTCGGCCGACCAGACCGCGGCCGCGCTGCACGACGCCTGGCCCGCGTAGCCGGTCCGGCCCGGTTCGCGCTGAGCGACAGCGCGCGGCCCGCCACACACGAGCGGTGTCGCCCAGCGCGAACCGCGCCCGCCGCGAACCACGCCCGCCGCGCTCAGCAGTGGCGGAAGACGTACCCGTCCTCGCCGGCCGGCACGAGGTCCCGGTCGCGGAGGATCGTCATCCGCGGGCGGTCGGTCATCGCGCACACCGCGGACCACTTCCCCTTGAGCGTGTCCGCGTACTCGACGTCGATCACGCGCGCCCCGTACACGTCCGTGTATGCGGCGCACTCGTCGTACTGCACGCACTCCTCGGCGACCACGAAGTCGAACCCGGTGCGCTCCCGTCCGGCGGCGCCGAGCTGCGGGGTGTTCTTCTGCGCGGCGGCCAGGCCGTGCTGGTGGGCGACCCGGACGAGCGACGCGGCGAGCGCCAGGTTCCCCGAGCGGGTCATCCGGCCGCCGGAACGGGTCCACGAGTCGAGGTTGTCGAACTCGACGGCGTCGAACCCGTGGTCGGCGCAGCGGGCGATCGACCGTGACAGCACCGAGGTGATCGTGGCCCGGGCGCTCACGGTCCGGGTGTCGAGGATGAGCTCGTCCGGCCAGCCCGGGTCGATGACGGGCTTGCCGGCGGCCGTGCGGAGGACGGCGTCGGGGTGTTCGGACAGCCAGGACGCCCGGTCCTCCGGCTGGGTCTGGAACCCGTTGACGTAGCAGATGCCGTACACGCCGGCGGCGGCCTTCTCGGTGCTGTCCCGCTCGACCACGGTGACGCCGGCGGGTGGCGTGTACGAGCCGCCGAGCTGGTAGTCGGGGACGCCGCCGGTGGGCAGGGCACGCGCGGCGACGTCGGCACCGGCGGTCGCGCCTCCCGTCCCGGCGTCGTCGACGGTGCGGTGCGCGCCGGGGGTGGTGCCCGCGGAACCGGAGGGGGCGGCGCAGGCTGTCAGGCCGGTGAGGGCGACGGCGAGCAGCGCGGTGGTGACGAGGGTCCTGCGGAAGAGCACGAGGCATCCTCGCACGTGGCGGTGACCCGCCTGTGCCGCCGTCGTCGAGACCGGATCGCAACGCCCGACGCGAACACCCCTCCCGTTCCGACGCCCGAGGCCGCTATGCTGGGACCACTCGAGGCGCCGATCGCCTCGTGCGTCGTACGGACGCCCCCGAAACCTCCCGGTGTCCCGCACACCCGAACAGACTCCCGTGTCTGGTCGGATCGCGTGCGGAACCGACACCGATGTGTATCGCGCACCACCCTCGCCCCGGAATCCGTCCGGTGGCGCAGATCCCGGTGCCAGGCTCTCTGCTGCGGCGACAGCACCCGCACTCCAGCACCGACGTCCACCAGGACCCGGACCGCTGAGCGGATGCGCTCCCGCCCGCGCCGGCCTCGACCGCGCGCCCTTCCGGCCCTCCCGGGCCCGAGAGGTCACCATGACCACCCAGAACTCCAGCACGACACAGAGCGCTGACAGCACCGACGTCCGGTTCGCCGACCTCGGTGTCCCCGCCCCGATGGTCGACGTCCTCGTCGGCCAGGGCAAGGAGAAGGCCTTCCCGATCCAGGTCGACACCCTGCCCGACTCGCTCCAGGGCAAGGACGTGCTCGGCCGCGGACGCACCGGCTCCGGCAAGACGATCGCCTTCGCGATCCCCCTCGCCGCCCGCCTGGCAGCGTCGTCCCGCAACCGTCGCGCCGGTCGCCCCCGTGCCCTCGTGCTCGCCCCGACCCGTGAGCTCGCGACGCAGATCGACGCGACGCTCGCCCCCCTCGCCAAGGCGATGGGCCTGAACACGACGACCATCTTCGGTGGTGTCGGCCAGGGCCGTCAGGTCGAGGCCCTCAACCGCGGCGTCGACATCGTCGTGGCCTGCCCCGGCCGCCTGGCGGACCTCATGCAGCAGGGCCACGTGCACCTGGACGCCATCGAGGTCACCGTCCTCGACGAGGCCGACCACATGGCCGACATGGGCTTCCTGCCCGGCGTCACCAAGATCATGCAGGCGACCCCGGTCAAGGGCCAGCGCCTGCTGTTCTCCGCCACGCTCGACAACGGCGTGGACAAGCTCGTCAAGAAGTTCCTGCACGACCCGGTGATGCACTCGGTCGACGACGAGAACAGCCCCGTCGAGGCGATGACCCACCACCTCTTCGAGGTCGCGGACGCCGACGCCAAGAAGGACCTGGTCAAGGCCCTCGCCTCCGGCACCGGCCGTCGCATCCTCTTCATGCGCACCAAGCACCACGCCAAGCGCCTCGCCAAGCAGCTCTCCAGCCAGGGCATCCCGGCCGTCGACCTGCAGGGCAACCTGTCGCAGGGTGCCCGTGAGCGGAACCTCGCCCGGTTCTCCTCCGGCGACGCCCTGGTCCTCGTCGCGACCGACGTCGCCGCCCGCGGTGTGCACGTCGACGCCGTCGAGCTCGTCGTGCACGTCGACCCGCCCACCGAGCACAAGGCGTACCTGCACCGTTCCGGCCGCACCGCCCGTGCCGGTTCGTCGGGCGACGTCGTCACCGTGACGATGCCGGCCGAGCGTCGCGACGTCGCGCAGATGATGCGTGCCGCAGCGATCAAGGTCAGCCCGCAGCACGTCACCGCGACCTCCGCGGCGGTCACCGAGCTCGTCGGCGAGGTGGCCCCGTACCGCGAGGACACCACCCCGGCACCGCAGCAGCAGCAGCCGCGCCGTCAGTCGTCCGGTGACGCCGCCGGCCAGGGCCGTGGCCGCTCGCGTGGTCGTGGCGCCCCCGCCGGTGGCACCGGTGGCCGTTCGGGAGGCTCGTCCTCCGCCGGACGCTCCGCCGCCGGTTCCGACTCGGCCGGCTCCGGTGCCCGCCGTGGCGGTCGCGCCGAGGGCGCCGGTCGTGACGACCGTCGTGGCGCCTCCGCCGGTCAGCGTGGCGGCGCCCCGCGTCGTGCCGGTTCCGACACCACCCGCGGTGGCTCGGCGTCGGTCTGGTCCTCGGACGGCGGCTACAGCGCCGGCCGCGCCCCGCGCGACGACGCTGCTCCCGCAGGCCGTCGTGGTGGCTCGCGCCGCGCCTCCCGTCCGGCCGGTACCGGTCGCTGACCCTGGTCCTGAACGCTTCCTCCGAAGACCACGGACGACGAGCGTACGGTTCTGGTCACCGGCGGGAGCGCGAGCACCTGCCGGCGACTTTTTCCGTTGTCGAGAGGAGCGCACATGGCTGGGATCGAAGACATCAAGAACGCCGCTGAGAAGGCGGCAGGCAAGGCCAAGGAAGCCCTCGGCAACGCCACGGACAACGACCGTCTGAAGGCCGAAGGCCAGACCGACCAGGGCAAGGCCTCGGCCAAGCAGGGCGTCACGGACGTGAAGGACGCGGCGCACGGCGTCGCCGACAGCTTCAAGAACGACAAGTAACCAAGCCGGCCACAGGCCGTGCTGCGAAGCCCCCGGATCCGATCGGATCCGGGGGCTTCGTCGTGTGCCAGGTGCAGCGCCGGTCAGTGCAGCGCGACTCAGTGCAGCGCGCCGACCGAGGCCAGGCCCCCGCGGAGGAGCGTGCCGCGGCCGCCCTCCATCTCGTCCGCGACGGCGTCGGACGCGGCCTCCATCGGAGTCATCCAGGTGAGTTCGAGGGCGTCCTGCCGGGGCTCGCACGTCCCGGTGACCGGGACGACGTAGGCGAGCGAGATCGCGTGCTGCCGCTCGTCGGTGTACACCGAGGCGCCGGGCAGCGGGAAGTACTCGGCGACCGTGAAGGGGTTCGGGCTCGCCGGCAGCTGCGGGAACGCCATCGGGCCGAGGTCCTTCTCGAGGTGGCGGAACAGCGCGGTGCGGATCGACTCGCCGTACATCACCCGGCCGGAGACGAGCGTGCGGGCGATCGAGCCGCTGGGCGACACCCGCAGCAGGACGCCGACCTCGGTCACGACCCCGAGGCCGTCGAGCCGCACGGGCACCGCCTCGACGTAGGTGATCGGGAGACGACGGCGGACGGACGCGAGTTCCTCGTCCGACAGCCAGCCGGAGCCGGAGTCGGGATCGGGATCAGGGGTGCGGGTCGAGGACATGCACCGTTCCTACCAGGCCCGGCGGCGAACTCGGCAACGGACCCGGCCGCGGTGCGCTCCCGGTCCTCGGTGCGCCCTGCTCGTCGCTGGGTCGGCGCTGCGTCCGGGTGAGCGGTGCTCGTGATGAGCGGGTCCTCACGAGCGGGACCGGGGTCTCGCCGGCAGGGCCCAGCCCCCGCCCCGAGGGTGAGCCCATGACGACACCACGAACGACAGCACTCCTGTTCGCGCGCGCTGCCGCTGCAGCCGCCGGCGCCGCCCTGCTCGCCGGCTGCTCCGCCGGTCCGGCCTCGGCCGCCCCCTCGACCACCACGTCCCCCGCGACGACCTCTGCCGCGACCGGGTCGGCGTCCGGGTCCGCGTCCGGCGGCACCGGGAACCGCCTGGACGCCGCCGCCGAACACGCCGACGCCAGCCTGGTCCGGCGGCTGTTCACCCAGGTCTTCCCGGCCCCGTCCAGTGCCGCCGCAGTCCGGACCGCGGGCCGCATCGTCGCACCGGACGCCGTCTCCCACGGCGGGGAGTCCGGGCCGGCCGGGCTCCTCGCCGCGTTCCGTGCCGACCACGCCCGGATCGCCGGGGCCCACGCGGTCGTCAAGCACCTGGCGGCCGACGGGGACCTGGTCGCGGTGCACTGGCAGCTCACCGCGGACGTCCACGACGAACGGCAGGGCGAGGCCGCGGTCGACCTCTTCCGGGTCAGCGGCGGTCGGGTCGTCGAGCACTGGTCGCTCGCCCAGCCGGTGGCGACCGGGACGCCGGCCAGCGGCAACACCAACACGATGTTCAGTGACCTGTACCGGGCCCCGGCCGCGCAGCGACACCCGTCGGAGCGGCAGGAGGAGCGGAACCGCCGCTTCGCCGTCAGCGCCTACGACACCCTGTTCCGCGACCACGACGTGTCGGTGCTCGACCGCGACTTCGACCCGGGGTACCTGCAGCACAACCCGGTCGCGCCGAACGGCACGGCCGCGCTGAAGAAGCTGTTCGGCGGCGGCACCGGGTTCCCGGCGCAGGAGTCGGTGGTCTCCCTGTCCGACGGCGACCTGGTGTGGACGTTCTCCCGCCCGGTTGGTGCCTCGGCGGACAGCCCCTTCCTCGCCGCGGACCTGTTCCGTGTCGACGGTGGCCTGATCCGCGAGCACTGGGACGTGGTCCCGCCCGCGGCCGGCTGACACCGCCGGAACCGGCCACAGACGGACGGGAGGCCCGTTGCCAGCTGGCAACGGGCCTCCCGTTCGTCTGTGGTGCTGCGGCGCCGGGGTCCGGTGGTGCGGACCGCTCAGTCGCTGAGGACCTGGAGCAGGTCGCGGCGCAGGCCGTCGATCTTCTCGGTGGCGGCCTTCGTCTGCTCGTCCGTCGCACTCGTGCGGAACACGTGCATGACGCTGGCGAGCTTGCGGAGCGACTCGAACAGCTCGCGCTGCGAGTCCGGCATGCCGGGCGTGGACTCCCACGCGGCGGCGATCTCGTCGGCCTTGGACTCGGCCTCGGCCCGACCGGCGTCGGTGAGCTCGAAGAGGGTCTTCCGACCGTCGCCCGTCGAGACCACGAGGTCTTCGTCGACGAGCTGCTGGAGCGTCGGGTAGACCGAGCCGGGGCTCGGCTTCCAGGCGCCGCCGGTGCGCTCGGCGATCGTCTTGATGACCGCGTAGCCGTTCTGCGGGCCCTCGGCGAGGAGTCCGAGGATGGCGAGGCGGACGTCGCCGCGGCGGCGTCGTTCACGGCCGGGGCCGAAGCCCGGACCGAAGCCGCCGCCGAAGCCGGGGCCGAACCCCGGACCGCCGAAGCCCGGTCCGCCGAAGCCGGGACCGAAGCCCCGCCCACCGCGGCCACCGCGGCCGTGTTCGTGGTCACCGTGGTCACGGCCGGGGAACCCGGTGCCGTGGTGCTGGCGGGCGCTGCCGAAGCGGGGCCCGCGCTGGCCGCGACCGAAGGGGCCGCGGGGGGACGTGGAGCTGTTCTCGTCGTCGATGGGGCGCATGACGACTCCTTTCTCGAAGTTGGTTCGCGACCTGTTCAGGACCGGTCGCGATGCAGTAACGATAGATCGGTAGTGTTCTCGTTGTCAAGCACCGATCCGCCCCGGGCTCCTGTCGGTGGTGAGGAGCAGGATGGACCGGACCATGACGGACGTCTTCGAGCGCTTCTCCCCCGCCACCGCCGAGTGGTTCCGGGGGGCGTTCCGCGAACCGACGGCCGCGCAGGCCGGCGCATGGGACGCCATCTCGACCGGGCAGCACGCGCTCGTCATCGCCCCGACCGGCTCCGGCAAGACCCTGGCCTCGTTCCTGTGGTCGATCGACCGGCTCATCTCGGCGTCGGACACCCCGCCCGCCAAGCAGCGCACCCGCGTGCTCTACGTCTCGCCGCTCAAGGCCCTCGGCGTCGACGTCGAACGGAACCTGCGCTCCCCGCTCGTCGGCATCACGCAGACGGCCAAGCGGCTCGGGCTCGAACCGCCCGACGTCACGGTCGGCGTCCGGAGCGGTGACACCCCCTCGTCCGACCGGCAGAAACTGCTGCGCCTGCCGCCGGACATCCTCATCACCACGCCCGAGTCGCTCTACCTGATGCTGACGTCGAAGGCGCGCGAGACCCTGGTCAACGTCGACACCGTCATCGTGGACGAGGTGCACGCGGTCGCGGCGTCCAAGCGTGGCGCACACCTCGCCGTCTCGCTGGAACGCCTCGACGACCTGCTCGAGAAACCCGTCCAGCGCATCGGGCTGTCCGCGACTGTCCGCCCGGCGGAAGAAGTGGCGCGGTTCCTCGGCGGTCGGGCCCCGGTGCAGATCATCGCGCCGCCCGCGCAGAAGACCTTCGACCTGCGCGTCGTCGTGCCGGTCGACGACATGACCGAGCTCGGCGCCCCGCCGGTCGGCGCCGACGCGACCTCCAGCCCGACCAACGGCTCGATCTGGCCGCACGTCGAAGAGTCGGTCGTGGACCTCATCGAGCAGCACCGGTCGACGATCGTCTTCGCCAACTCCCGCCGGCTGGCCGAACGCCTGACCGCCCGGCTCAACGAGATCCACGAGGAACGGGCCCTGGCGACGACGGACGTGGCCGAACCCGTGGGTGCCGGTGTCGGCGTGCCGGTGGTCTCGCAGTCACCGGGGCGGGCGTCGGCACATGCGCCGGTGCCCCAGCCCACCCGGCCGCCGGCCCAGCTGATCGGCGGGTCCGGCCAGACCGACGGCGGCGGCTCGGACCGGAACATCCCGGTGCTCGCCCGCGCCCACCACGGCTCGGTGTCCAAGGACCAGCGCGCGATCATCGAGGACGACCTGAAGTCCGGACGACTCCGCTGCGTCGTCGCCACCAGTTCGCTCGAACTCGGCATCGACATGGGCGAGGTCGACCTCGTCATCCAGGTCGAGGCGCCGCCCTCGGTCGCCAGCGGCCTGCAGCGCGTCGGCCGCGCCGGCCACCAGGTCGGCGAGATATCCCGGGGCGTGCTCTTCCCGAAGCACCGGGCCGACCTCGTCAACAGCGCCGTCACCGTCGAGCGCATGGTCAGCGGGCAGATCGAGTCGATCTCGGTGCCCGCCAACCCGCTCGACGTCCTGGCGCAGCACACCGTCGCGGCCGGGGCCATCGACACGGTCGACGTCGAGCACTGGTTCGAGCTCGTCCGACGCAGCGCCCCGTTCAGCGGCCTGCCCCGCTCGGCGTTCGAGGCGACGCTCGACCTGGTCACCGGCCGCTACCCCAGCGACGAGTTCGCCGAACTCCGACCACGCCTGGTCTGGGACCGCGTGCACGGCACCCTCACCGGGCGCCCCGGAGCGCAGCGCCTGGCCGTCACGAGCGGTGGCACGATCCCGGACCGTGGCATGTTCGGCGTCTTCATGGTCGGCGAACGGGCGTCCCGCGTCGGCGAGCTCGACGAGGAGATGGTCTACGAGTCCCGCGTCGGCGACGTCTTCGCCCTCGGCGCCACCAGCTGGCGGATCGAGGAGATCACGCACGACCGGGTCCTCGTCAGCCCGGCGTTCGGGCAGCCCGGCCGGGTGCCGTTCTGGAAGGGCGACGGACTCGGACGGCCCGCCGAACTCGGCCGTGCCACCGGTGCCTTCGTGCGGGAGGTCGAGTCCGCCTCGGACGAGGACGCCCGGGCCCGGGTCGCCGCCGGTGGCCTCGACGAACGGGCCGTCACGAACCTCATCGCGTTCCTCCGCGACCAGCGCGCCGCCACCGGTCACGTGCCGAGCGACACGACGCTCGTCGTCGAACGCTTCCGCGACGAGCTCGGCGACTGGCGGCTCATCCTGCACTCCCCCTACGGCATGACCGTGCACGCGCCGTGGGCCCTGGCGGTCGCGGCCCGACTGCGGGAGCGGCACGGGATCGACGGCGGCGCCATGGCCGCGGACGACGGGATCGTGGTGCGGATCCCGGAGACGGACGCCGAGCCTCCCGGAGCGGAGCTTTTCGTCTTCGAGCGCGACGACCTCGAGACCATCGTCACCGACGAGGTCGGCGGCTCCGCGCTGTTCGCCGCACGCTTCCGCGAGTGCGCGGCCCGGGCGCTCCTGCTGCCCCGCCGTGACCCGGGGCGCCGGTCCCCGCTCTGGCAGCAGCGCCAGCGTGCGTCGCAGCTGCTCGAGGTGGCGCAGAAGTACCCGACGTTCCCGATCCTGCTCGAGACCGTGCGCGAGGTGCTGCAGGACGTGTACGACGTCCCCGCCCTGCTCGGCATCGCGGACGAGATCGCCCGGCGGCGGATCCGCCTGGTCGAGAGCGAGACCGAGCAGCCCTCGCCGTTCGCCCGCACCCTGCTGTTCGGGTACGTCGCGGCCTTCATGTACGAGGGGGACTCGCCGCTCGCCGAACGCCGGGCCGCCGCGCTGTCCCTCGACTCGACCCTGCTCAGCGAGCTGCTCGGTCGTGCGGAACTGCGCGAACTGCTCGACCCGGCCGTCATCGACGGTGTCGAACGCGACCTGCAGCGGCTCTCCCCGGACCGCCGCGCGCGGGACGTCGAGGGCATGGTCGACGTCCTCCGGCTGGTCGGGGCGCTCGACCTCGACGAGCTGGTCGACCGGAGCTGGCTGGCCGACGCCACGGACCGCAGCGAGGCCCAGGCGACGCTCCGCACGGCGCTGGAGGCCCTCGAGCGCGACCGCCGTGTCCTCGCCTTCTCGCATGCCGGGGCCACCCGCTGGGCCGTGATCGAGGACGCCTCCCGACTCCGCGACGCCCTCGGGGTTCCGCTGCCGATCGGCGTACCGACCGCCTTCGTCGAGCCGGTCGCCGACCCGCTCGGTGACCTGGTCGGCCGGTACGCCCGCAGCCACGGTCCGTTCGGCGCGCAGGAGGCCGCGTCGCGTCTGGGGCTCGGCGTCGCGGTGGTGCAGGACACCCTGCGCCGTCTGACCGCCGACCGACGCCTGGTCGAGGGCGAGTTCCGACCCGACCGCCAGGGTGCCGAGTGGTGCGACTCCGAGGTGCTCCGACGCATCCGGACGAAGTCGCTCGCTGCGCTCCGGCACGAGGTCGAACCGGTCGCACCGGACGCCCTCGCCCGCTTCCTGCCCGCGTGGCAGCACGTCCGTGTCCCCGGGTCCCGCGGTGGGCTGCGCGGCATCGACGGCGTGCTGCAGGTGGTCGACCAGCTGTCCGGGGTCGCCCTGCCCGCCAGCTCGTGGGAGTCGCTCGTGCTGCCGGCTCGCGTCTCCGACTACGCCCCGAGCATGCTCGACGAACTGACCGCCACCGGCGAGGTCCTCTGGTCCGGTGGCGGCACCCTGCCCGGCAACGACGGCTGGGTCCGGCTGCACCTCGCCGACACCGCCGCGACCACCCTGGCCGAGGCAGCGGGCGACGAGACCACCGAACTGCAGCGCGACGTCCTGGGTGCCCTGGCCGGCGGCGGCGCGTACTTCTTCCGGCAGCTCGGGCAGGCCGTCGGCAGCACCGACGACTCCGGCCTGACCACCGCACTGTGGGACCTGGTGTGGGCCGGGCAGATCACCAACGACACCTTCGCCCCGCTGCGGGCGATGCTCGGCGGCAAGGCCCGGACCTCGAGCGCACCGCGCACCCGCGCCTACCGGGGACGCCGGCGCCCGACATTGCCCAGCCAGTCCGGTCCGCCGAACGTCGGCGGACGCTGGTCACTGCTGCCGCTCGCCGAACCCGACGCCACCGTCCGGGCAGCGGCGACCGCGGAACTGCTGCTCGAGCGCTACGGCGTCGTCACCCGCGGGGCCGTGCAGGTCGAGGGCGTGCGCGGCGGCTTCGCCGGGGTCTACCGCGTGCTCGCCAAGTTCGAGGAGTCCGGCCGCGCCCGACGCGGGTACTTCGTCGAGGGGCTCGGTGCCGCGCAGTTCGCCACCGGCCCGACCGTCGACCGACTCCGCACGTACGCCCGAGACCTGGACGACGAGGAGCGCGCCGACCCGGACCGCGCCCGTGAGGCCCTGACGCTGTCGGCCACCGACCCGGCGAACCCCTTCGGCGCCTCGTTGCCCTGGCCGCACGAACCCGCACCGGTCGACCCCGATGACCCGGCCGTGGCGGCGCAACCGGCCGAGGCCGCGAGCGCCGGTCCGGTCGCCCAGACCAGCATCAGCACGACATCCGCGAAGGGCGGTGCCCGCGGCCACCGTCCGGGTCGCAAGGCCGGCGCGCTCGTCGTGCTCGTCGACGGTCGGCTGGCCGTCTACGTCGAACGCGGCGGCAAGAGCGTGCTGACGTTCACGGAGGACCCGGCCGACCTGGCAGCGGCCGCCATCTCGATCGCGGCGACCGTCCGGAGCGGCCTCGGCAAGCTGTCCGTCGAACGGGTCGACGGCGTCTTCGTACTGGAAGCCCCGCTCGGGGACGCCCTCCGCACCGCGGGCTTCACGGCCACGCCCCAGGGACTGCGGCTCCGTGCCTGAGGGCGACACCGTCTTCCGCGCGGCGGCCCGGTTGCACACGGCGCTGGCGGGCAAGGTGCTGACGCGCAGCGACTTCCGGGTACCCGCGTTCGCCACCCTCGACCTGGTCGGCCGCACCGTCGACGAGGTCGTCCCGCGCGGCAAGCACCTGCTGCACCGGATCGGCGACCTGACCGTGCACTCGCACCTCAAGATGGAGGGCCGATGGGACGTCTACGCCCCGGGTGAGCGCTGGCGCCGACCGGCGTTCCAGGCGCGGGTCGTCCTGGACGCCGCCGACGTCTCGACCGTCGGCTTCACCCTCGGGGTCCTGGAGGTCGTCCCGCGCGACCGTGAGTCCGAGGTCGTCGGGCACCTCGGCCCGGACCTGCTCGGACCGGACTGGGACGCCGACGTCGCCCTCCGGAACCTCACCGCGGACCCGGACCGACCCGTCGGCCTGGCGCTCCTCGACCAGCGGGTGATGGCGGGGCTCGGCAACGTCTACCGGAACGAGCTCTGCTTCCTCCGGGGCGTGCTGCCGACCCGGCCGGTCAGCGAGGTGCGGGACCCGGCGCGGATGGTGACCATGGCCTCCCGGCTGATCGTCGCGAACCGCGACCGGAGCAACCGGGTGGCCACGGGCGTGGACCGCCCGGGGCAGCGCTTCTGGGTCTACAACCGGGCGGGCAAGCCCTGCCTGCGCTGCGGGACCCGGGTCCGATCGGGCGACCTGGGCGAGTCGGAGCTGACGCTGCGGGACACCTACTGGTGCCCGCGCTGCCAGACCTGACCGCGGAGGACAGAGCTGACCGCGGACCAGACCTGACTGGTCAGGTCTGGTCGTGATCGGGCGTCAGTGGTCGACGGCCTCGGCGATGCAGCTCTGGACCTGCTTCGCCGCGTCCGAGGTCTCGGAGAAGTCGGCCGGTGCCGCGGTGGCGGTGCTCTCGTCGGCGACGACGTCCTCGGCGACCTCGTTCACCGGGACGACCATGCCGTCGAAGTCCTCGGCGGTCGGGTCGGACTCGGTGCCGAAGACCGCGACCTCGTCGTCGTTGGGGTCGTCGCTCTGGTTCGGGGCGACCGAGACGCCGAGGTACCAGCCGGCCTCGCCCTTCGTGACGCTCGCGACGTCCGTGTTGTCGTGCGGGCCCACGGCCTGGTCGATCGCGTCGACGGCGGCACTCGAGGCGACCTGGCAGGGGGCGCTGTTGCGCTGACCGGGGTCGGTGCGGGTGGCGGACTCCTCGGAGCCCGGGACCTTCGCGACCGGGTCGCCGTTCTGGGCGCCGGCGTTCGAGCAGCCGCCCAGCAGCATGGCGACGGTGGCGAGGCCGACGAGGGTGGCAGTGGTCTTCGCGCGCGTGCTCATGGCGTGGACGGTAGGCGGACCGAGGTGTGCCGGAGCCCAGGAGTGCGTCCCGTGGCTCCGGCACACGAGGGCCCGGCACACGGGTCCGCTCCCGCTACTGGTGCGACATGATCCACGCCAGCAGGTACGACCGGGTGTTGCCCGTGTCGATGTCCTCCGCCGGCAGGTCCCGGGCGAGGGCGAGTGCTGCCGTCGCCTGGCTGCCGGAGGCCAACGCCCGGTACATCAGCAGGTAGTCCCCGAACTGCACCGCGTAGTCGCCCTCCGGCACGGCCTCGTCGAGGACCTTCCCGATCTGCTCCTTGCCGCCGGCGGCCACGTAGTCCGCGGCGACGGCGGGCATCGGGATGAGCTCGATGCCGGCCGGTGCCGCCGGGTCCGCACTGAACCAGGTGGCGTGGTCCCGCTTGCCACCCCAGTTCAGGGAGACGACGGTGTGCTGGAACCCGGGGAACGGCCGCAGGTCCGGGTCGAGGACGTCCCGCTCCGCCGAGGCCGCCTCGTTCGCGAGCAGCCAGTCACCCAGCTGTTCGGTCGCGCGGGAGCCGGAGACCCGTCCCCACCGGCAGTATTCCACCGGGAACATGATGCTGCCACGGCGTCGACGGGGTCGCAAGAGTCACATCACCGCGGCTGCATCACACGGCCGCTGGCTGGTGCAGCCGCTCCGCCGCGACCGCCCGCACGGCCTCGGTCACCCGTTCGAGCAGCGGCGACGCCAGGTTCCACCGCTGCCACCAGAGCGCCACGTCCGCCCGACGTCCCGGGGTGAGCTCGACCAGGTCGCCCCGCTCGATCGCCCCGAGGCACTGCGCCTCCGGCAACAACCCCCACCCGAAACCGAGCTGCACCGCCCGCGCGAAGTCCGCCGAGTTCGGGACGAAGTGCCGCGGACCGCGGGGCGCGTGGCCGAGCACCCGCCGGAGGAACCCCTGCTGCAGGTCGTCGTCGCGGTCGTAGTCCACGAGCGGCACCCGGTCCAGGCGGGCCGTCATCCGCCGCTCGGTGTCCGCGCCGTCGAGGTACCGCCGGACGAACGACGGTGCGGCGACGGCCCGGTAGCGGTCCACCCCGAGCGGCACCGACGAGCACCCCTGCACGGGCTCCGCTTCGGCCGTCACCGCGGCCATCACCGTGCCGGCGCGGAGGAGCTCGGCGGTGCGGTCCTGGTCCTCACGGTGCAGGTCGAAGACCACCTCGGTGTCGGCACGGACGATCGCGAGGGCGTCGAGGAACCACGTCGCGAGTGAGTCCGCGTTGACGGCGAGTGGGATCGACGGCGTGCGTCCCGGCACGTCGGCGTCCGGCACGTCGAGCGCCCGGGAGGTCTCCTCGTCGAGCAGCCGCACCTGTCGTGCGTGGCGGAGGACGACCTCACCGTCCGGCGTCGGCACGATCGGCGTGGTCCGCTGCAGCAGCACCCGGCCGACGAGCTGCTCCATCGCCTTCACTCGCTGGGACACCGCCGACGGTGTGATCGACAGCTCGCGGGCGGCGGCGTCGAAGGTCCCCGCGTCGACGGCGGCCAGGAGGGTCTCGAGGTGGTCACGCTGGAACTGCACCATCAGCGCAGCTTACGGCGCACCAGGAACCTGAGCTGGTCTACGGGAGCGCACCGGCCTAGCGTTCCCCTGTGACCACACCGCTCGACGCCCTGCTCCCCGCCCTGTCCGGCCTGGGCACGGGGCTCGCCCTCATCGTCGCGATCGGGGTGCAGAACACGTACCTGCTGCGGCTCGCGGTGAGCGCGCGACTCGGGGTGGTCGCCGTCGCGGTGGCCGTCTGCGCACTGTCGGACGCGGCCCTCATCATCGCCGGGGTGCTCGGCGTCGGGGCCGTCGTCGAACGGGTCCCGGCAGCACTGCTGGTCATCCGGTTCGTCGGCGCGGCGTTCCTGCTGACGTACGGGGTGCTCGCGGCCCGGCGGGCGCTGCGGCCCTCGGGCGAGGCGATCCGTCTCGACGAGCGGGCCGCCGAGGACGGGGTGCCCGTCTCGGCGGGTGCGGGCCCTGGGGCCGACGGTCTGGAGGCTGCACCGACGTTGCGGGGGGAGGGCGTGCCTCCCGGCCGGGCCGGTCTGGGCGACCGGCACGTGGATGGTCGGCGTCCGGGAGGCGACCCGGCGGGGCCGACGATGCGCGCCGCGGTCCTGACCATGCTGGTGTTCACGTGGGCGAACCCGCACGTGTACCTGGACACGCTGGTGTTCCTCGGGTCGGTCGCGAACCAGCAGGGGGTCGACGACCGGTGGTGGTGGACCGTCGGGGCGGTCGCGGCGAGCTGCCTGTGGTTCGGGGCCCTCGGCTTCGGGGGCCGACTGCTGCGCCCGCTGTTCGCGAAGCCGCTGACCTGGCGGGTCTTCGACGCCCTGGTCGCCGTCGTGATGCTCGCCTTCGGCCTGACGCTGCTCCTCGGCGCCTGACGAGAAACGGAAAACACCGGTGTTCGTCTGTCGCATCGCGACTCTGCGCGGCGCGGAGGACGAACACCGGTGTTCCGCAGGGACTGGTTACTCGCGCATCGCGCGGCCGACGCGGCTGTTGCGGCGGCTGTAGCCGAAGTAGATCGCGAAGCCGATGACGAGCCAGACGACGAACCGGATCCAGGTCTCGACCTCGAGGTTGAGCATCAGCCAGAAGCAGAGCACCGCGGACAGGATCGGGACCACCGGCGACCACGGCACCCGGAATGCGCGGGGAGCGTCGGGGCGGGACTTCCGGAGCACGATGATGCCGATCGACACGAGCACGAAGGCGGAGAGCGTGCCGATGTTGATCATGCCCTCGAGCTTGTCGACCGCGGTGAACCCGGCGAGGAACGCGACGACGATGCCGGCGACGACCTGCACGCGGACCGGGGTCTGCGTCTTCGGGTTCGTGACCGAGAACCAGCGGGGCAGCAGGCCGTCGCGGCTCATCGAGAACACGATGCGGGACAGGCCGAGCAGCAGCACCATGACGACCGTGGTCAGGCCGATCAGGGAGCCGATGGCGATGATGCCGGCCGCCCAGGGCAGCCCGACGATGTCGAACGCGGACGCCAGCGAGGGCGCTTTCTCTTCAGCGAGCTGCTTGTACGACACCATGCCGGTGATCACGATGCTGACGCCGACGTAGAGCAGCGTGACGATGCCGAGCCCGATGAAGATGCCGCGGGGCAGGGTCTTCTGCGGGTTCTCGGTCTCCTCGGCACTCGTGGCGACGACGTCGAAGCCGATGAAGGCGAAGAAGACCAGCGACGCCGCGGCGAGCAGGCCGAAGACGCCGTACTGCGCCGGTGCCGCACCGGTCACGAAGGAGACGAGCGACTGGGTCAGCACGCTGCCCTCGGCACCCTTGGTCGGCTCCGCGGCGGGGATGAACGGCGTGAAGTTCGCGGCCTTGACGAAGAAGGCACCGACCACGATGACGAACAGGACGATCGCGACCTTGATGACGGTGATGACCGCGGAGACCCGGCTGGACAGGCGGGTACCGAACGCCAGCAGCGCGGTGAAGACGCCGACGATGAGGACCGGACCCCAGGTGAAGCCGATCGGGCCGATCGCGATGGTGCTCGGCAGCGTGACGCCGAACACGTCGAACGCGGTGCTGAGGTAGATGCCCCAGTACTTCGCGATGACGGCGCTGGCGGTCAGGGTCTCGAGGATCAGGTCCCACCCGACGATCCACGCGAGCAGCTCGCCCATCGTGGCGTAGGTGAACGTGTACGCCGAGCCGGCGACCGGGATCGTCGAGGCGAACTCGGCGTAACACATGATCGCCAGGCCGCACGTGACGGCGGCGAGCAGGAACGACACGATCACGCCGGGGCCGGCGAAGTTCGCGGCGGCGTTCGCGCCGACCGAGAAGATGCCGGCGCCGACCGCGACGGCGATCCCCATCGCGGCGATGTCGAACGTCTTCAGGGAGCGCTTGAGCGAGCGCCCCTTCTCGTCGGCGTCGGCGAGCGACGCCTCGATGGACTTGGTGCGGAGGGCCATGGGACGTTCCCGTCATCGGAGCAGGCGGACCCCGGAAGGGTAGTGGTATACCGGACGACGGTGCAACCGGGGACCGCGAGGCGCCGATCAGACGGCAGCGTCGGAGCGCCCCTCGCGCCACGCACGGAGGAACCGGGCACCGGCCTCGTCGTGGATGACCCCGTCCGGCGCGGTGAGCACCGGGTACGGCGTCTCGGGGACACCGTCGGCCGGTCGGACGTCGACGTGCGCGACCCGGTGCCCGTTCGCGTGCAGCCAGTCCGCCATCGCGTAGTCGCTGCGGGAGTCGCCGACCGTCCGCCACTCGAGGGGCAGGTCGCCGTCCTCGGCCAGGAGCTCGAGTGCCCGCTCGGCGCCGAGGTCCTTGCCGCTGCGGTCGGACTCGACGTCGGTCGAGATGATCGTCGGGTCGACCCGCCACGCGACCGCGCCGTGCTCGTCCGGGCGCACGTCGTCGAGGCGGCGGACGCCGAGGCCCCGGCGCTCGAGTGCGGCCATCGCCTGCGCGTCGAACGCGGGCTGCCGCGCGAGGTACGCCGCACTGTCGACGTCGACCAGCTGCTCGATCGACACCATGGCGTGCTTGGTCTCGTCGAAGAACACCAGGTCCGCGTACTCGTCGCGGACGAGCTCGCGCATCTCGTCGGCGAAGTCCCGCGGCAGCGCCAGGTCCTCGGCGACGGTCAGGTCTCCCATGCCGTCGGGGAACTGCGGGCCGATCGAGCACCAGACGGCACCCTTCTCGCACACCGCGTGCACCCGTCCGCCCGCGGCGAGACCGCCGGCGAGGAGGGGGCCGACGACCTGCTCCCGGATGAAGGCGTCGCTGCGTCCGGTGTTGAACACGACGGGGATGCCCTCGGCCGCCAGGGCGACGAGGTCCTCGACGATGCTCGGGATCGCGATGGTCCGCGAGAGCGGGCTGGCGATCGGGCCGTCGACGTCGAGCAGGAGTCCGAGGCGGGGTGCGTTCACCCGTCCATCCTGGCGTAGGTCAGCGGGCGCAGCCACGGCGCGGCGTGCGGTTCAGTGCGCGTCTGGACTGGGCTGGGTCTGGAGGAACCCGTCGACCGTGCTCCGCAGCACCGCGGGGTCCGGCACGTGGCCCTGCCCTTCGAGCACCACGGCCGTCGAGCCGGGCACCGTCTCGACCACCGCGCGCGCGGCCGCCCGGGTCCAGGTGGGTCCGGTGGTGCCCGCGGCGACGAGCACCGGGATCCCCACCGCGGCGAGTGCCCGCTCCGGCACGACGAGGCCACTGAGGACCCGGACGTCACGGCCGAGGACCCCGGCGTCGGCGAGCAGGGCCTTCCACAGCTTCGGTTTGAGGGGCACGGCGGAGACCTGCAGCATCGGGATGCCGAGCACCCGGGTGAGGTAGGCGCGGACCGCGGCGGCTCGGCGGCCGCCGGCGATCATCTCGTCGAGGCGGTCGGCGAAGAGGACGTCGTCGGCGTGCGCGTCGACGCTCGCGCGGTACGGCGGTTCGTAGAGCACGGCACGGCCGACCGGGACGCCGGTGGCGACGGCGTGTAGGACGACGGCGGCACCGACGCAGATGCCGAGGAGGTCGACGGGAGCGCCGACGTCGGCGACCACGGCGGCGAGGTCCTCGACCTCTCGCGCGACCGACCAGGGCCGGGTGTCACCGCTCTCTCCGCGGCCGCGGCGGTCGTACGTGACGACCCGGTAGCGGTCGGCGAACGCGGCGACGACACCGTCCACGAACGGGGTGCCCCGGTGGTCGAAGGCTCCGCCCACGAGGACGAGCGCGGGGCCGTCCCCGCTCGACGAGACCGCGATCCGTGTGCCGTCCGCTGACAGCACCGATCGGTCGGCGGTGGTCGTCATGGCGTCCTCGTTCGGTCTCGACGGCGAGTGGCGCGCCCCCGGTCGTGCGGCACCCGGAGGGTACGACACGCATCGCGCTCGACGCTGATCTCGGTCCACGGAGTTCCGTGGACCACGCCGTCGTCGTGAGTCTGACAGGCCCGGGCCTCCGCGTCACCACCCACGTCCTGGGGGAGCGCTTGATGCTCCCTGTGAACGCGTGACCTGTCCGAGGGGCGCTCAGACGAGGGCGTCGGCGGCCACGGACTCGCGCTCGAGCAACGACCGCTTGACGTCGAGCCCCCAGGCGAACCCCCCGAGTGAGCCGTCGGAGCGCAGGACCCGGTGACAGGGCACGAAGAGGGCGGGAGCGTTCCGGGCGCAGACGCTGGCGGCAGCACGGACGGCGTCCGGGCGCCCCATCGCGCTGGCGAACGCCGTGTACGTCAACGTGGACCCCGCGGGGATGTCCCGGAGCCGCCGCCAGCCCTCGGCGAAGAGCTCGGTGCCGACCTGGTGGACGGGCACCTGCATGGCGTGCTCGGGCTCGCCCGCGTAGTAGGCGTCCACGGCCTCGGCCGCGCGGACCTGCCCGTCGAGGACCCGGGTCGGCCGGTGCCGTTCGGCCAGGCGCGCGAGGATCCGGTCGGGGTCGGCGGTCCACCCCGAGGCGAGGACCCGCCCGCGGTCGTCTTCGAGCACGGTGAAGGGCCCGTCGGGGGTGGAGAGGGTGGTGAGGACGGCGTCGGTCATCGGGGTTCCTTCCCGGAGTTCGTGGAGGTCGCTGCGGTCCGGTCCATCGCGCGATCGATGATCGGCCGCCAGCAGTGCATCGTGAGGTAGCTCCGCCAGGGGGCCACCCGTTCCGACCATAGGGAGAGTTCACGCGCCGTCCCGGGCAGCCCGAGTTCCTGTGCACCGTTCCGCACGGCGAGGTCGCTGTGCAGGAAGAGATCGGGGTGGTGCCGGACCCGGAGTGCGACGTAGTCCGCCGTCCACGGGCCGATGCCCTTCACGGCGAGCAGGCCGGAGCGGAGTTCGTCGAGCGACTGACCACCGTGGACGACGAGGCTGCCGTCCGCGAGCGCCGCTGCGACGCGCATGATCGTGTCGACGCGGGCTGCGGGGCCGCGGAGGACCTCCCGCCCGCGCTCGGCGATCACCGCGGCACGGGGGAACAGCCGGACGACGGGCTCACCGACGTCCG
Organism: Curtobacterium sp. CFBP9011; assembly: GCF_034045095.1. Lineage (NCBI taxonomy): Bacteria > Bacillati > Actinomycetota > Actinomycetes > Micrococcales > Microbacteriaceae > Curtobacterium > Curtobacterium sp. CFBP9011. The sequence goes on along the minus strand of NZ_JAXCWN010000004.1, from coordinate 199,587 downwards.
GCGAACCGGGAGAACGCAGAGCACCGGGCGCTCCCGGCACCTCCGGCACGAGTCCCGCCGCCACCTGCTCCCCCAGCGCCGCCACGAGCCGCGTCTGCGCCGTCCGGGCCGCCGCGACGGACACCTGCTGCCCGATGAGGGTGCGGAACACCACCTCATGCGGGTCCACCGCCCCCGGCAGGCGCATGCCGGGCACCCGTGCGACGACCGGTGCGAGCTCAGGCACCGCCGCGAGGGCCGCGTCCACCGCCACCGGATCGGCGTCGAGGTCGAACAACGATCGCACCCGGGCCACGAGGGTGGGCAGGTCGGACAGGTCGGTGAGCCGGACGAGCAGGTCCAGCCCGGTCCGCCCCCGACCGGAACGCGCGCCGGAGGCGCCGGAACCGGACCCGGCCCCGGCCCCGGCCCCGGCCCCGGCGGTACCGGACGCGACCCCGTCGTGGTCCGTGGCCGTCGCGCGGAACCAGCCCGGGCCTCCCGGCAGGTCCAGCACCCGCCCGTACGACGCGACCCGCCCAGCAGCGTCGAAACCGACCTGCTCCATGCCGGCGAGCGCGTGCAACGCGTGCCACTCGAGCAGCCCCTGCACGTCGAACGGCGGCCGCGCCGGCAGGTGCACGCGGAGCGCGCCGTCACCGCCCGGCGCGACCCGCCGTCGGGACCGCAGTTCGGTGGGCGTGAGCGCGAAGACCTCGCGCACGGTGTCGTTGAACTGGCGGACGCTCGCGAACCCGGCGGCGAACGCGACGTCCGTCATCGGCAGGTCGGACGAGGTGAGCAGGGTCCGCGCGGTCTGCGCCCGGTGCGCGCGACTGAGGGCCTTCGGTCCGGCGCCGAGCTCGTCGGTCATGATCCGGTTGAGTTGTCGTTCCGAGTAGCCGACGCGGCTGGCGAGGCCGGGGACGCCCTCCCGGTCGACGACGCCGTCGACGACCAGGCGCATCGCGCGGGCGGCGACGTCCTCGCGGAGGTCCCACTCCGGGCTGCCCGGCGTCGCCTCGGGCAGGCACCGGCGGCAGGCGCGGAAGCCGGCGAGGTGCGCGGCGGCGCTCGTCCGGTAGAAGGTGACGCCGGTCGAGCGGGGCGTGCGGGCGGGGCAACTTGGGCGGCAGTAGATGCCGGTGGAGTGCACGGCGGTGACGAACTGACCGTCGAACCGCGCGTCCCGCGAGGCCGCGATCCGGTACCGCTCGTCGTGCTGTGAGACTGGCTGCGAGACGGGCTGCGCGTCGAGCGGCGCGTCGAGCGGCGCGTCGGCTCCGGTGGTCGTCATGCGGTCAGCCTGGCACGGGCCGACGACACCGGACTGGCGGGAATCGGACGTCGCAGCACCCCGGGTGGACGGGACGGCCGGGAGGCGCGGCTACCGTCGACCGCATGCCTCCCGTCCTCGACCCGGTCGCCTCCGTCGCGCTGCCGCACGCCCGCGACGTCGAGGTGACGATGCTGCTGGTCTCCCGGGGGCACCGCTACGAGGGCCGTCCCGCGGACGGGGCGACACCGGCCGACGAGGAGGAGCTCCGTGACCGCATCGAACTGCGCGCCGGACTCGGCATCGTCGGCGACCGCTACTTCGCGGCCCGGGCGCACGTGCACGCGTCGGTGACCCTGATCGGGCTCGCGGGGCTCGAGGCGGTGGGACGGGAGCTCGGGGTGTCGATCGACCCGGCGGCGACCCGACGGAACGTGTTCCTGCGCGGCGTCGACGTCGAGGCACTGCGGGGCGAGCCGTTCGCCCTGGACTCCGGTGACGGCCCGGTGCTCTTCCGCGGCTACCGGCCGGCGAACCCGTGCGCGTGGATGGACACCGAGGTTGCGCCGGGGGCGTTCCGGGCGATGCGCGGCCGCGGCGGGGTGCGCTGCGACCCGGAATCCGACGGCGTGCTCACCCTCGGCCACGCCGTGCTCCGCACCGCGCACCCGGTCCCCGCCGGCTGAGTCGCGCCGCCTGGTGGGTCCGCGGAACGCAACGTGGGCGGCTCCGCGCAACGGAGTACCGCTGCGCGATGCCGCCCACGTTGCGTGTTGCGAGGGGTCAGGCGAGGGCAGCCTGGATCGCGTCGACGAACGCCGGCAGGTCGCCGGGGTTCCGTGACGTGATGATCGTGCTGCCGGTCTCGTCGACCTGGACCTCCTGGTCGACCCACTCGGCACCGGCGTTGCGGACGTCCGTCTGCAGCGAGGGGAACGAGGTGATCGTGCGACCCGGCAGGACACCGGCCTCGACCAGGGTCCACGGGCCGTGGCAGATCGCCGCGACCGGCTTGCCGGCCTCGACGAACGCCTTCACGAGGTCGATCGCGGTGGCCTCCTGGCGGATGGTGTCGGCGTTGATCGTGCCGCCGGGGACCACGAGGGCGTCGAAGTCGCCGGCCGAGACACCGTCGAGGGTGGTGTCGACGTCGACGTCCTTGCCCGGGTCCTTGTCGCCGACCAGGGTCTGGATCGAGCCCGACTCCTTCGCGGCGACCGTCACGGTGGCGCCGCGCCCACGGAGCTGGTCGGTGGGGACGACGATCTCGTCCTGCTCCACGCCGTAGTTCGTCGCGATGACGAGGATCTTCTTGCCGTCGAGGGCTGCCATGGTCACTCCTTCCGCAGGCCGGGGTCTCCGGCTGCGCACACCACGGTCGTCGGACGCCGCTGGGTGTGTTCGCAGAGCGCAGGGGACGCTCAGCCGGAGTGCGCGGACCGGCCTGACGGTCCGGTCCGGACCGGGCCTGCCGTCAGCCCCGGATGCGGAACCCGTCGCCCTCGGCCGTCACGGTGACCCCGTCGTACCCCGTGATGCGCACCAGGTCCGCCGGCAGGTCGGCGGAGGCGAGCGTCCCGACGGCGACGGTCGTCGCACCGGAGGCGAGCGCGGCCTCCAGTCCGGCCGGGGCGTCCTCGAAGGCCAGGCAGTCCTCGGCCGCGACGCCGAGCAGGGCGGCACCGCGCAGGTAGCCGTCCGGGTGGGGTTTGCCGTGCTCGACGTCGTCGGCGGCGACCACGGCGTCCGGGACGGGCACGTCGGCGGCCCGCATCCGGTTCACGGCGAGGTCCCGCGGGGCGCTGGTGACGAGCGCGACCGGCACACCTGCGGCCAGGAGCCGTCGGACGAACGCACCGGCGCCGGGGACCTCGATGATGCCGTCGGTGTTCTCGACCTCGTCGTTGACGAGCTCGAGCGCGACCCGGCGCTGCTCGTCGGGAGCCAGGTCGGGCAGGAAGTGGCGGATCGTGTCGATCGTCTGTCGGCCGTGCGAGAAGCCGAGGATCGTCTGCGGGTCGAGGTCGTGCTCGGCACCGAAGCGGCCCCACGCACCCTCGACGATGGCGGTCGAGTCGACGAGCGTCCCGTCCATGTCGAACAGGACCCCGGACACCACGACGTCGATCACGCGCCCGACCCTACCCGGCAGGCGTGACGTGCAGCGGGACGAGCAGGGGGGTCCTCGTCAGCGCGCCCGGACGTACCGCGTCAACAGCACGTCCCCGGCCCCGTGCAGCACGTGCGCGAGCCGCATCGGCCGGAGTTCTGGCGACGACCCGTGCACGATGCGGCCGCCGTCGCCGCCCTCGAGCGACGGGTCGATCGACAGGCACAGCTCGTCGACCAGGTCGGCCGCCACCAGGGCGCCGAGGAAGGACGGCCCACCCTCGCAGTGGATCGTGCGGAGGCCCCGGTCGACCAGGGCGGCCCGGACTTGTGCCGGGTCGACGGCGTCGTCGCCGCAGGACACCACGTCGGCGACGGCCTCGAGCGCGTGCCGCCGCTCCGGGTCCGCGGACGCCGAGGTGAGGACGACCGGTCGGACCGGCGCCTCGGTGAACACCCGCGAGGCCGGGTCGAGGCCGAGCGACCCCGTCACGATCGCGAACACCGGGTGGTCGGGCAGTCCGTGCTCTCGACGCCAAGCGACGTCGGCGTCGTGCAGCACCATCGGCCCGTACCCCTCGTCGCGGACGGTGCCCGCGGCGACCAGGACGACGTCGGCGACGCGGCGCAGCAGGTCGAACACGCGCAGGTCGTCGTCACCGCCGAGGGAGCCGGACTTGCCGGCCGCGGTGGCGGATCCGTCGAGGGAGCTGACGAAGTTCACGCGGAGCCAGCCGCCGTCAGCGGTGCCCTCGGCACCGTCGGTGTAGGCGGCGAGCAGCTCGTCGTCGGACAGGTCGGCGATCGGGTCGGGCAGGTGCGTCACGTGTTGTGCCTCGCTTCCAGGGGGGCGCGCCAGCCGAGGACGGTCTCGACCATGCGCATCGCGTCGACCGACTCGACGACGTCGTGCATCCGGACGATGCGGGCACCGAGCATGGCGCTGACCGTCGCGGCCGCCAACGACCCGGACAGCCGTTCACCGCGGGGACGGCCGAGGCTCTCCCCCACGAAGTCCTTGTTCGACACCGCGGCGAGGACCGGGTAGCCGAGGGCGACGACCTCCGGCAGACGCCGGGTCAGCTCCAGCGTGTGCACGGTCGTCTTGTTGAGGTCGTGTCCGGGGTCGATGATGATCCGGTCCTCGGGGATGCCGGCCTCGAGCGCCCGGTCGACGCGCAGCCGCAGGAAGGCCGCGATCTCGCCCGCCACGTCGGCGTACTGCGGCTTCGGGTACTGCTGGCGCGGTGCCGCGAGCGAGTGCGTGATGACGATCGTCGCATCCGAGTCCGCCACGACGGCGGCCATCCGCGGGTCGGCCAGGCCGGTGGTGTCGTTGACCACACTGGCACCGGCGGCGATCGCGGCGGCCGCGACCTCGGGCCGGAAGGTGTCGACGCTGATCGTGACGTCGGACTGCTGCGCGACCTGCTCGACGACGGGCAGGACGCGCTCGATCTCGTCGGCGGCGGACAGCTCCGGCCCGGGGGCGAACTTCACGCCGCCGATGTCGACCCAGTCGGCGCCCTGTTCGGCGGCGGTGACGGCGGCCTCGACCGCGCGGTCGAGCGCGAAGGTCCGGCCCTTGTCATGGAACGAGTCCGGCGTGCGGTTCACGATCGCCATCACGGCGATGCGGTGGTCGAAGTCGAAGGTGCGGCGGCCGATGGTGCGGACGGGTTCGCGCAGGTCCGGCACCACCCACCCGGGTCCGGACGACGCGGCCGCACCGGACGGGAGGCCCGTGCCGAGTCCGACGCGCATCAGGCGTCCGCCCCGGTGTCGGTGCTGCTGCCGGTGCCGCTGCTAGCTCCTGCTCCGCTGCCGATCAGCGCGATCGCCTCGGCCCGGCCCGCCGCGTCGGCGAGGATCCCGCTCGCCGCGACGGTGACGGTCGTGGAGCTCGTCTGCCGCTCCCCCCGGGTCGTCACGCACTGGTGCTGGGCGTCGAGGACGACCAGGACGCCGCGCGCCTCGAGGCCGTCCTGCACCGCCTGGACGACCTGCTCGCCGAGACGCTCCTGCAGCTGCGGGCGGGAGGCCAGCGCCTCCACCACCCGCGCCAGCGTCCCGAGGCCGATGAGCCGCTCGCCCGGGGCGTACGCCAGGTGCGCGGTGCCGAGGAACGGCAGCAGGTGGTGCTCGCACACCGACCGGAACAGGATGTCGCGGACGATCACCAGGTCACCGCGCTCGCCGTCGCCGGCGGGCACCGTGCCGTCGCGGGCGATCTGCGTCGCGTCCTGGTCGAGCCCGCGGAAGAACTCCGTGTAGGCGTCGGCGACCCGCTGCGGGGTCCGCTCCAGTCCGGGTCGGTCGGGGTCTTCGCCGATGCCCGCCAGCAGCTCTCGCACGGCGGCCTCGACACGGGCACGGTCCATGCGCTGCGTCACCCGGTCATCCAACACCGCCCGGCGGGGGTGCGACTGGACACGGAACGCGGTGACGTACCCCGATCACGGGGAACGGGCCTCCCGGATGGCTACCCTGCGGCCGCGACGTGCCGGCGGTCCCAGGTTCCTTTAAACTCCCCCGGTGAGCGCCCCGCAGACATCCAGCCCGCCCCGGAACAGCGTCGCATCCGGCCTCGACCGCTTCTTCTCGGTCACGAAGCGCGGATCGACGATCCCCCGAGAGATCCGTGGTGGTCTCGTCTCCTTCGTGACGATGGCCTACATCGTCATCCTCAACCCGCTCATCCTCGGCGGGTTCAGCGCCGACCAGGCCGCCAAGGACGTCAATGGCGGATGGCTCGAGAACGCTCAGGTGGCCGCGGCCACCGGCCTGGTCGCCGGTCTCATGACCATCGCGATGGGTGTGGTCGCGAACCTGCCGTTCGGCATCGCGGCGGGCCTGGGGATCAACTCGTTCCTCGCCGTCAGCGTCGTCCACCAGGTGACGTGGGCCGAGGCGATGGGCCTCGTCGTCATCAACGGCGTGATCATCGTGATCCTGGCGTTGACGGGCATCCGGACGATGATCTTCACCGCCGTGCCCGCGCAGCTCAAGGCGGCGATCACGGTCGGCATCGGCCTGTTCATCGCGTTCATCGGTCTGGTCGACTCCGGCTTCGTGCGCTCCTCGGGGCTCGCCTCGCCGCCGCTGCAGCTCGGTGAGGACGGCTCGGTCGGGGCCCTGCCGACGATCGTGTTCCTCATCGGCCTGGTGATCATCGGCACGCTGATGGCCCGCAAGGTCAAGGGCGCGCTGCTCATCGGCATCATCGCGACGACGATCATCGCGATCATCCTGCAGGCGGTGTTCCACGTGCCGACCTCGGTCGACTCGAAGACCGGCTGGAACCTCAACGCCCCGGGCCTGCCGAGCGCCCTGTTCGCCCTGCCCGACCTGTCGCTCGTCGGTCAGTTCGACTTCGGCGCCTTCGCCCGGATCGGCCCGCTCGCCGCGTCGATGCTCGTCTTCACGCTGGTCTTCACGAACTTCTTCGACGCCATGGGCACGATGACCGGGCTCGCGAAGGCCGCCGGGGTCGCGGAGAAGGACGGCACATTCCCCCGTCTCCGCGCCGCGCTCGTCGTCGAGGGTGCCGGTGCGATCGCCGGTGGTGGCGCCTCGGTGTCGTCGAACACGGTGTTCATCGACTCCGCCGCCGGCATCGGCGAGGGCGCCCGGACCGGCATGGCCTCGGTCGTGACCGGCCTGCTGTTCCTGGCGTCGATGTTCCTCACGCCGCTGACACAGGTGGTCCCGCTCGAGGTCGCCGCCGCCGGACTCGTCGTGGTCGGCGCGCTCATGGTCGCGCAGGTCGCGGACATCGACTGGTCGGACTTCGGCTCGGCGCTGCCGGCGTTCCTGACCATCGTCGTGATGCCGCTGACGTACTCGATCGCGAACGGCATCGGCGCGGGCTTCATCAGCTGGGTGCTCATCAAGGCGCTGTCCGGCAAGGGCCGGCAGGTTTCGTGGCTGCTGTACGTCGTCGCCGCGGGCTTCCTGCTCTACTTCGCCCGCGGCCCGCTGGAGACGGCGCTCGGAGTCGGCTGACCCGACCCGGGACGGACGGGAGGCGCGGCTCAGTCCGGCAGGTCGGTGGGCGTCGCCTCGTGGTGGCGGTGGGCCGGCGTGCGCCGGTCCTCCTTCATGCCCGCCTCGAACAGGTGGCGCCTGCCGCCGACGAGCTGCTCGCGTGCGGTCCGCTCCAGCTCCTTGACGGTCGCGTAGTAGCCGTCGTCGTAGTCCTCGACGATCTGGAACGTCCACCGTCCGGCGATCACGTTCCGGCCGACGAGCTCGGTGTCGATGCGGTCCGCAAGTTCGGTGTGTCCGGCCTTCCGCAGCTGCTCCACCGCCTCGCCGATGTTCAGGTCGGCGGTGCCGGTCAGTCGGTGGAACCCGTAGAGCAGACCGCGGGCGTGCTCGATGACCTCGAGCGCCGCGGACAGGCTGCCGAGCGCCTCGACCGTCGCTTCGGAGACCCCGTCCGGGACCTGGTGTGCGGCGTCGGGACCCTGGCTGTCGTCGTTCGTCATGATGCTCGTCTACACGACTGCTCCTCGGCCCGTTGTCGGTGTCCGCCACGGGACGAACGCGGCGCGCCGGAGCGGTTGCGGGTGTCGGATGGCCGACCTAGCATTCGAACACACGTTCGAACGAGGAGGCTCCTGATGATGATCGTCGACACCGCGGTCACCGTGTGGTGGACCGGTGGCACACCCGTCCGACTGGTCTGGCTGGGCCGGCGCTGGCGCGTCACCGACGTCCCGACCCGACTGACCACGACCCCGACCGACCTGCCCACCGCGATCACCCACGCACCGGAACGCACCGCCGGGTGGCGTTTCCAGGCGACCGCCGAGGACGGCGAGACCCTGGTGGTCGACATCGTCCCGGACGGCAGCGGGTGGACCGTCGCCCGGACGTGGACGTGAGCACCGGGTGGGTGTGGACCCCGACCCGACGCCGCGCTACGGTCACCGCATGACGACCTGGGTCGCCCTGCTGCGCGGGGTCAACGTGAACGGCATCACGATCCGGAGCGCCGACCTGGCCGAGCTGTTCTGTTCCCTGGGGCACATCGACGTCCGGACGGTCCTGGCCTCGGGCAACGTCGTGTTCACCGCGGCGGACCCCGTCGAGCCCGCGGCGCTGCGGTCGTCCGTGGAGCAGGCACTCCGCAAGCGCTTCGGCTACGACGCCTGGATCGTGCTCGTGCGCCACGACGCCCTGGCCGGCCTCGTCGCGGGGTTCCCCTTCGCATCGACGGCCGACCGGCACGACTCCGTGGTGTTCGCCTCCGACCCCGCGGCTCTCGACGACCTGCTCGCCGGACTCGACCTCGATCCGTCGGTCGAGCAGGTCGCCCGCGGGGACGGCGTCGTCTACTGGTCGTGCCCGAAGGGGTCGAGCACGTCGACCGCCTTCGCGAAGCGCGCCGCAGCTGCCCGGTTCAAGCGGACCACGACGGCCCGCAACACGAACACGCTCCGCAAGCTGCTCTGACCGGAGCAGCTGGGATCAGGCCTGCGCCGGCTGCCCGTTGCTCGCCATCGTGCCGCCGTCGACGGGCAGGATCGCGCCCGTGATGAACGACGCCTCGTCGCTCGCCAGGAACAGCACCGCCGCCGCGACCTCCTCGGACCGGCCGCCGCGGCCGAGGGCGATCCGCTCCGAGAACTCCCGCTTCAGCTCCTCGTCCTCCGCCTGCGACTGCGTCAGGTCCGTCCAGATCAGGCCCGGGGCGACGGCGTTCACGCGGACGCCGAACCCGCCGTTGTCGAGCGCCGCCGCCTTCGTGAAGTTCGAGACGCCGCCCTTCGCCGCGTTGTAGGGGCTCATCCGCCAGTCCGCGGCCTCACCGGACACCGACGAGGTGTTCACGATCGAGCCCTTCGTCTCGCGGAGGAACGGCAGCGCCACCCGGGTGCCGTAGAACACGCTCGACAGGTCCGTCTCGACGACACGGTGCCACTCGGCGGGCGAGATGTCCGTGATGTCGCCCGAGGTGAACGTCCCGGCGTTGTTGACCAGCACGTCGAGCCGGTCCCACCGGTCGATCGCCGCGTCGACGATCGTCTGCCAGGCGTCCGGGTCGGCGACGTCGGCCTGCAGCCACAGTGCCTGTTCCGTCGGCAGGGAGTCGGCGACGTCGCGCACCTTGTCCTCGACGCTGTCGACCAGGACGACCCCGGCACCCTCCGCGACGAACGCGCGTGCGGTGGCCTCGCCGATGCCGGACCCCGCGCCGGTGACGATCGCGACCTTGCCCTCGAACCGCTTGCCCATGGTGTCTTCCTCTCGCGTCGGTGGTCCCCTCGTCAGGGACACCGTCGGCCCGGAGGACACGGGAGACCACGGTGCCCGCCCCGCCCTGGACGGGAGTCCAGGCGGAGGCGGGCATCGGTGGCGGACGGAGGGCGGGCCTCCCGGCCGGATCAGGCGATCAGGCGATCAGGCGATCAGGCGATCAGGCGATCAGGCGGTGGTGTCCTCGTTCTCCATGTCGCGTTCCAGCGAGATCGTCGGGATGGAGGCGGTGATCACCGAACCATCGGCGCGGAGCGTCCCCTGGATGTCACTGGTGGTCGGCGCGTGGCCGGCCATCCGCGGACCCTGGTGCGGCAGCGGGACGACGGTCGGGTCGCCCGGGCGGACCTCGATCTGCTGGTTGTGGACCCACGCGTCGAAGCCGTCACCGGTCTCGACCGTGAAGGTCAGCACCTTCTGCTCGAGGTCGACGCGCACCCGTGAACCGTGGACGGTCATCCGGTACGTCAGACGGTCCCAGTCGACCGGCAGCCGCGGGTTGAACGACAGTCGTCCGCCGTGGTCGCGCATGCCGCCGAAGCCGTTGACGAGTGCACCCCAGATGCCGCCGGTCGACGCGATGTGCACGCCGTCGGTGGTGTTGCCGTGCAGGTCGGCGAGGTCGACGTAGAGCGCCGTCTGGAAGTACTGGCCGGCGAGCTCGTGGTAGCCGACCTCGGCCGCCATGATCGACTGCACGACGGCCGACAGCGTCGAGTCGCCCGTGGTCAGGGCGTCGTAGTAGTCGAAGTCACGACGCTTCTCGGCCGGCGTGAACTCGTGGCCCTGCAGGAACAGGGCGAGCACGACGTCGGCCTGCTTGAGCACCTGGAACCGGTAGATGACCAGCGGGTGGTAGTGCAGCAGCAGCGGCCGCTTGGACTCGGGCGTGCGCTCGAGGTCCCACAGCTCCTTGTCGAGGAACTGGGCGTCCTGCGGGTGGATGCCGCGGTGCGGGTCGAACGGGATCTCCATCGACTCGGCCGCGCGCTCCCAGCTCTCGACCTCGGACTGGTCGAGGCCGGTCCGACGGATCATCCGCGCGTACTCGTCCGGGTCGTCCACGGCGAGGTGGCGGCAGGCGTTGACGGCGGACCAGAGGTTCGCCCGGGCCATCACGTTCGTGTACATGTTGTCGTCGACGACGGTCGTGTACTCGTCCGGGCCGGTGACGCCGTCGATGTGGAACTTCTGGTCGCCGTTCGAACGCCAGAACCCCAGGTCCTCCCACAGACGGGCGGTCTCGACCAGGATGTCGATCGCACCGCGCTTGAGGAAGTCGGTGTCGCCGGAGGCCCGCACGTACTGCATCAGGGCATGGGCGATGTCGGCGTCGATGTGGTACTGCGCGGTGCCGGCGGCGTAGTACGCGCTGGACTCCTCACCGTTGATCGTGCGCCACGGGAAGAGGGCACCGCGCTGGTTCAGCTCGCGGGCACGGGACCGTGCGGCGTCGAGCATGTTGTAGCGGAAGCGGAGGGCGTTCCGGGCGACGATCGGTGCCGTGTACGACAGGAACGGCAGGACGTAGATCTCCATGTCCCAGAAGTAGTGGCCGCCGTAGCCGGAGCCGGTGACGCCCTTCGCCGCGATGCCGTGGCCGTCGGTGCGGGCAGTCGCCTGCGCCAGCTGGAACAGGTTCCAGCGGACGGCCTGCTGCACCTCGGGCTGGCCGGCGACCTCGACGTCGCTGCGGGCCCAGTAGTCGTCGAGCCACTTGCGCTGCTCGCCGAAGACCTGCTCCACGCTCTCGTACTTCGCGCGGTCCAGGGTGCGGTCGCAGCGGTCGGCGAGCTCGCGCGCCGGGACCCCGCGGGACGTGTGGTAGACGACGCTCTTGACCAGGCGGATCGGCTGCCCGGCCTTCGCCTGCACCCGGTAGACGTGCTTCGCCAGGTCGTCCTCGATGCTCGAGGTCTCGTCCCAGCTGTTCTCGGTCTCGAGCCGGTGCTCGACGCCGACGCAGATCGTCATGCCCGAGCTGGCCGCCTGGTAGCCGAGCAGGGACCGCGAACCCGCGTTCCGCTTGAGCCGCGGCTGCAGCACCCGGTCGGTGAAGGACTCGGCCTTGCGCGGGTCGAACGCCGCTGCGGCCGCCTTCATGCCGGCGTGGTACTCGTCGGCGACGTCCTGGCGGTTGAGCACCTGGCTCGACAGCAGGACCGAGGCGTCGTGGTCGAGCATGGTGACCTCGTAGTCGATGACGGCGAGGTGCCGCTCGACGAAGGACACCAGGCGCCGGGAGCGGATGAGCACCCGCTTGCCGGACGGCGTCGACCACTCGGTCTCACGCAGCAGGTAGCCGCCGCGGAAGTCGAGCCGGCGGCTGTGGCGGAGGATGTCGGCCTCGGACAGGACGAGCGGCTCGTCGTCGACGTACAGCCGGATGACCTTGGCGTCGGGGACGTTGATGATCGTCTGCCCGGTCTTCGCGAAGCCGAACGCGGTCTCGGCGTGCCGGATCGGCCAGGTCTCGTGGAAGCCGTTGATGTACGTGCCGTACTGCACGCCGCCGCGGCCCTCGTCGAAGTTGCCGCGGAGACCGAGGTACCCGTTGCCGACGGCGAAGTTCGTCTCGTCGACGCCCTGCTCGTCCGCGTACTCGGTCTCGATCAACGCCCACTCGTCGACCGGGTACCGGACGCGGTCGAGGGGGTCGGAGGTGATGGGGTTCATGCGGTCTTCCCGGAGTCGGCAGCAGACAGGTCGGGCAGCAGGTCGGCGAGGTCCGTCACGACGAGGTCCGCACCGTGCTCGCGGAGGGCGTCGGCACCGGCGCCGCGGTCGACCCCGATGACGAGCCCGAACGCGCCGTTGCGGCCGGCTTCGACCCCGCTGGTGGCGTCCTCGACCACGACGCACTCGGCGGCGGTCAGGCCGAACCGCGTCGCGGCGTCCAGGTAGGTGTCCGGCGCGGGCTTGCCGGCCAGACCGTCGGCGCGGGCCACGGCACCGTCGACGATGACGTCGAAGCGGTCGATGATGCCCGCGGTCCGGAGCACCTGCTTCGCGTTCGCGGAGCTGGAGACCACAGCGACCTCGTACCCGGCGTCGATCGCCGCGGTGAGGAACCGCAGCGACCCCGGGTACGGCGAGACGCCGTGCTCCTGCAGCTCGGCGGTGAACTCGGCGTTCTTCCGGTTGCCGAGCCCGCACACGGTGTCGAGCGTGGGGTCGTCGTCCGGGGTGCCCTCGGGGACGTCGATGCCGCGGGCCTGCAGCAGCGACCTGACCCCGTCGTACCGGGGCTTGCCGTCGACGTACGCGAAGTAGTCCTGCTCCGTGTACGGCGCGACCCCGTGGTGCTCGAGGTAGGGCGTGAAGAGGCGACTCCAGGCACGCATGTGCACCTCGGCCGTGGGCGTCAGGACGCCGTCCAGGTCGAAGAGGAGGGCTCGCTGGTCAGCGAGCGGTGCAGGGGTTCGCCGATCCGACGACGTCATGGGCAGACCTTCCAGGGGAGCGGTGTCGAACACGTTTGCTGCGGGGTCAACTCTAGGACCGCTCCGCCGCCGCGTGTTCCACGCTGGGGAGTGTGCCGCCCGGTCCGGGGAGCGCGGATCTGGACCACCGTCCAGCCGGGTGCCGGGACGCTCGCGGGCATGACCTCTGACACCGTAGCGCCGCCGCAGGACGGGACCGGATCGAAGCTGAAGCAGGCGATCACCGGCCCTCTGCTGTTCCTGTTCATCCTGGGCGACGTGCTCGGGGCGGGCATCTACGCCCTGATGGGCACCCTGTCGAAGGACGTCGGCGGCGCACTCTGGGCACCGCTCGTGCTCGCCCTGCTGCTGGCCCTGCTGACCGCGGGTTCCTACGCCGAACTCGTCACGAAGTACCCGAAGGCCGGCGGCGCCGCGGTGTTCGCCGAGCGGGCGTACAAGGTGCCGCTGGTGTCGTTCCTGGTCGGGTTCTCGATGCTCGCCGCCGGGGTCACGAGTGCCGCGGGGCTGTCGCTCGCCTTCGCCGGCGACTACCTCGGCACGTTCATCGACGTCCCGCCGGTGCCGGCCGCGATCGTGTTCCTGGCCCTCGTCGCCTGCCTCAACGCCCGCGGCATCTCAGATTCGCTGCGGAGCAACGTCGTCATGACGATCATCGAGCTGTCCGGCCTGGTCATCGTGATCGTCACGGTCGCGGTGATGATGGGTGGCGGCGGCGGTGACGTCTCGCGCGTCGGGGCGTTCCCGGCCGAGGCGAACCCGGCCCTCGCGACCCTCAGCGCGGCCATCGTCGCCTACTACTCGTTCGTCGGCTTCGAGACGTCCGCCAACGTCGCCGAGGAGGTCCGGGAACCCCGCAAGGTCTACCCGCGCGCCCTGTTCGGCTCCCTCGCCACCGCCGGCGTCGTCTACGTGCTCGTCGCACTCGCGAGCTCGATCGCCCTGCCCGCGTCCGAGCTGTCCGACTCGAGCGGCCCGCTGCTCGCGGTCGTCGCCGCGACCGGCGTGCCGATCCCGGACTGGGTGTTCAGCATCATCGCCCTGGTCGCGGTGGCGAACGGCGCGCTGCTCACGATGATCATGGCGAGCCGTGTCACCTACGGCATGGCCGAGCAGCGCCTGCTGCCGCGGCTGCTCGGCAAGGTCCTGGCGAACCGGAAGACCCCGTGGACGGCGATCGTCGCGACGACCGTGGTCGCGATGCTGCTCACGCTGGTCGGGGACGTCGGCACGCTCGCCGAGACCGTCGTGCTGCTGCTGCTCTTCGTGTTCATCAGCACGAACGTCGCGGTCCTGGTGCTGCGGAAGGACCGGGTGGAGCACGAGCACTTCCGGGTGTGGACGTTCGTGCCCGTGCTCGGGGTCGCGTCCTGCATCCTGCTGCTCACCCAGCAGAGCGGGCAGGTCTGGCTGTACGCGGCGGTCCTGCTCGCGGTCGGCGTGGTCCTGTACTTCGTCGCCCGCGCGACGCGGGGTCGCGACCGCACCGACTCGGGGACGTCGGCTTCCTGACGGGGGTGGGGCGGGCCTCCCGGCCGGACTGGAGGCCCGCCCCACGTCCGCCACGCAGCCCGGGCCCGCGCGCTGACCCTTGTACGTGCGCTGGCCCGTGCGCGTCAGCGCAGGTCGCGCACCCAGCTCTCGATCGCGGCGGTGATCGCCCGCCGTGCCTCGTCGGGGCTGATCGTCGCCGTCCGGTCGCCCGGCTGCGCCCCGTACGCGCCGAAGTCGGCGTGGTTCGCGCCGGTGACCCGCGTCATCGTGGCGTCTGACGGGAGTTCCTCGCGGGCAGCGGCGACCTTGTCCGGCGTCGACAGGCCGTCGCGTGAACCGGAGACGCTGAGCACGTCGAGGTCGGTGGCCGACAGGTCGTTCGCGCAGTAGCTGCCGAGCAGCAGCAGGCCGGCGACGTCGGGACCGTCGGCCAGCTGGCAGGCGCGGACGCCGCCGAGGGAATGGCCGCCGACGGCCCAGGTGCGGACCTCGGGGGCGTGCGCCTGGAAGACCGAGAGGGCCCGGGTGTCGAAGAACGCCAGGTTGAGGGTCGGCTTCGTGATCACGACCGTCGTACCGTCGGCGACCACCTGCCGGAAGGTCGCCATGTAGGCGTACGCGTCGACCTTCGCGCCGGGGACGAACACGACGCCGACGCCGTCCGGGGTGCCCGTCGGGGTCATCACGACGGAGTCGCCGGCGTCGCGGACGGACACCCGGTCGTCACGCCAGACGGTGAGGGCGGCCGAGCGGGTGCCCTGCATGACGATGTGCGCCCAGACGAGGAACACCAGGACCAGCACGAGCAGGACGGCCAGGACCCACCCGCCGATCCGCAGCACGCGGTGGCGGGGGGCTGGCGTGGTTCGTCCGTCGGTGCTCACGCCGCCGACGCTACTGCCACCGCCTGACCCGCACGACACGGGGGTCAGTCGTCGGTGTCGACCGTGTTCGTGACGACCTCGCCGCTGCCGGCGTCGATGCGGATGCTGTGCTTCGTGCCGGACGCGTCGCGCACGTCGCCCTCCCAGACGACCGCGCCGGCGTGGTCGTCGAGGCCGAGCTCGGTCACGGTGCCGGAGACGGCCTTCGTCAGGGCGGAGGCCGCCTGGGCGACGGACAGGTCGGCGGCACCGACGAACCGCTTCGCCTCGGCGACGTCGTCCGCGTCCGAGGTCTCCTTCGTCGGGCCGGCCGTGGTGCGCCGGCCGTCGGCGTCGACGTGGACCTCCTGCTCACGGCCGTCGGCGGTGACGACGAGGACCTCCCACGAGGTGCCGCCGGCCTCCTGCTCGATCGCGGTCACGGTGCCGGAGCCGACGGCCTTCCGGGCGGTCGCGGCGGCGGTCGGGAGGGCGTCGTTGCCGGCGGTGGCGGCGGCGCTGCTGCCGTCCGACGCGACCGACGGCGCGGACGCTGCGGGCGCGGACGCTGCCGGTGCGGCCACGTCGTCGCGGTCGTCGTCGTCCGACGAGCAGCCGGTGAGCGCCAGGGCCCCGACGAGCGGGAGTGCGGTGAGGAGGGCGATGCGGCGGGCGGTGGTCTTCGTCGTGGTCTGCATGGGACCACCCTGTGCAACGGGCACTGAAGCAGACCTGAAGCGACCTGGGGCGACGCCTGGCGCCGGTCGGGCCTGCGCCTGTGCCTGTGCTTGCCCGTTCAGTCGTGCAGGAGCGGCAGCCGCACCGTGAACCGTGCTCCCCCGCCGGGCGCTGCCGACACCACGACGCCGCCGCCGTGCCCCCGGACGACGGCGTCGACGATCGCGAGCCCCAGCCCGGAGCCGCCGGCGTCCCGCGCCCGCCCCTCGTCCAGCCGGACGAACCGTTCGAACACGCGGGACCGGTCGGCTTCGGGGACACCCTGCCCGTCGTCGTCCACGGTGAGCACCGCGCTGCCGCCGTCGGTCCCGAGCCCCACGACGACCGTCCGCTCGGCGTGCCGGACCGCGTTGTCGACGAGGTTCCGCACCACCCGGCCGAGCAACCGGTCGTCGCCGCGGACCCGGGCCGGGGTCACGCCGGAGACGTCCACCCGGACGGCCGCGCGGCCGTCCGAACGCACGGCCGCTCCGTCCGTCCCGCGGACGGAGCGTGGTCGGGATGCCTCGGTGAACACGAGGTCGTCGAGGTCCACCGCCCGGTCGCGGTCGCGGCCGCGTTCGTCGACGCGGGTGAGCAGGAGCAGCGACTCGACGAGCTCCTGCAGCCGGGCGCCCTCGTCGAGCACGACGTCCGCGAGGTCCGCGGTGCCGGTGACCTCCGGGTGGGCGCGGGCGACCTCGGCGTGCTGCCGGATCGTCGCGAGCGGGGAGCGCAGTTCGTGCGAGGCGTCGGAGACGAACTGCCGCTGCGCCTGCTGTGACGCCTCGAGCCGCCCGAGCATCCGGTTCATGGTCGTGGCGAGGTGGTCGACCTCGTCGCCGGAGCCCGGCTCGTCGACGCGGGCGTGCAGGTTCGTGCCCTCGACGGCGTCGACCTCGCGGCGCATCCGGTCGACGGGGCGCAGGGCCCGGCCGACGACGAACCACGTGACGAGCGACATCAGTGCCACGACGACGGGCACCGCCACCACCAGCAGGACGGAGACGGTCCGCACGGCGGCGTCGGCGTCCTCCAGTGGTGCGCCGACGACCAGGGTGCCCTCGCTGCCGTCCGGCAGGTCGACGTCGTCGGCGACGAGCAGCCACCGCTCGCCGTCGTGCCGGGAGCGGGACTCCTCGGCGGTGTCGAGTGGCCGGGCAGGGCTGTCGTCAGCGCGGGCGAGCACCCGGCCGTCAGAGTCCTGCAGTTGGGCGAGCACGTCGTCGTCCTCCGCCTCCACTGCGGGTGCGCCGTCGGCCTCCACCCGGGTGCTCAGGCCGTCGAGGGTCTGCTCGGCGGCGGTCCGCACGCCGTCGGTGAGCGAGGTGCGGAGGACCCCGACGAAGGCGACCGCCCCGATGACGAGGGCGACCAGGACGACGAGGGCCGCGCCTCCCGTCGCGCGTGCGCGGATCGACGCAGGCCGACGCGACCGGGCGGTGCGCTCAGCCACCGTCGGCGTCGAGGCGGTACCCGGCCCCGCGGACGGTCTCGATGGCGTTCCGGCCGAACGGGCGGTCGACCGCGCGGCGGAGGTGTCCGACGTACACCTCGACGATGTTCGGGTCACCGGTGAAGTCGTCGTCCCAGACGTTCGCGATGACGTCGCGCTTCGACAGCACCTGCCCGGGATGGCGCATCAGGTACTCGAGGACCGTGAACTCCCGGCTGGTCAGGTCGAGCAGGACCTCGCCCCGCCACACCCGTCGCGCCGCCGGGTCCAGGCGCAGGTCACCGGCCTGGAGGACCGTGGGCCGTTCCCGGGACCCGCGCCGGACGAGCGCACGGAGACGCGCGACCAGCACCGGGAACGAGAACGGCTTCGTCACGTAGTCGTCGGCGCCGGCGTCGAGGGCGTCGACCTGGTCCCACTCGCCGTCCTTGGCGGTGAGCATGAGCACCGGGGTCCAGTCCTGCTCGGCGCGGAGGGTCTCGCAGACCTTCCAGCCGCTCATGCCGGGCATCATCAGGTCGAGCACGATCGCGTCGTAGGGGTTCTCGCGGGCGTACCAGAGGCCGTCGACCCCGTCGTGGGCGACGTCCACGGCGAAGCCCTCGGCCTGCAGCCCGTTCCGGATGCCCTCGGCGAGCCGGACCTCGTCGTCGACCACCAGCACGCGCATCGTCCGAGCATGGCCGGGCGGCCTGAACCGCCGCTGAAGCCGGCCACGGGCCTCCTGCTGCCGAGACGCCCCCGTCAGCCGGAGACGCCCCCGACCGCACGAGACGCCCCCGGATTCGGAGGCGTCTCGGGGACATCGCGGCGCTTCGAGGACACAACAGCGCCGGGCTCCCCGCGGAACGCACCGTGGGCGGCCCCACGCAACGGAGTACCGCTGCGTGGAACCGCCCACGTTGCGTCGTGCGAGGCCTTCAGCGACTGAGCGCCCAGGTCTGGATGCCCTGCAGGACGAGCCCGAGGCCGACCAGCACGCCGACGCCGCTGAGGACCAGGGCCACCGCGGGACTCCACCGCATCCGACGTCGGCGGGCCGACCACGCCGCCGTGGCGGACAGGACCACCATGACCGGCAGCGTCGTCAGCTGGAGCATGCCCCACGCCGCTCGGACGTGGTCCATCTGGTCCGGTGATGCCCCGTCGATGTTGCTCGGTGCCACGCCGCCGAGCGGGACACCCCAGGCTCCGGCGCGCTCGACGATCGCGAGCAGTCCGGCGCACCAGAGCAGCACCCCGACGCTCGTCACGACGGCCAGCGTCCGCGCCCGCTCCCGGGACGGGCGTTCGACCCGCTCCCTCGGCTCGCGCTCGACTCGTGGCGGCCTGGCCGTCCACCGTTCCCAGTCGTCGTCCTGCCCCCACGCGTCCCACCCCGAAGTCATGGCTCAACGCTAGGCAGCGCGGGGGACGTCGACATCGGCCGAACGGTGGTGCCGGGTCAGCCGGAAGACGGAGCCGGCCACATGCCTCCCGGCCGGGCTCCCCGCGGAACGCACCGTGGGCGGCCCCACGCAACGGAGTACCGCTGCGTGGAACCGCCCACGGTGCGTCTTGCGGAAGGACTACGCGGCGTCGATCGCGGCGCGGATCTCGGCGGCGGCAGCGCCGACGTCCGAGGCGCTGTAGATCGCGCTGCCGGCGACGGCGACACGGGCACCCGCGGCCTTGACGGAGGCGACGGAGGACGCCTTCACGCCACCGGCGATCGAGAACGGCACGCCCGAGGCCTTGCCCTCCTCGAGCAGCGTGTCGAAGGTGAAGCCCTCTTCGGCCTGCTCGTCGAGGCCGGCGTGCACCTCGACGAACTCGACGCCGAGCTCGGTGACCTCGCGGGCACGGGCGGCCTTGTCGGGGACGCCGATCAGGTCGACGACGATGCCCTTGCCGTGCTTCTTCGCGGCCTTGACGGCACCGACGATGGTGCTGTCCCCGGCGACGCCGAGCACGGTGACGAGGTCGGCGCCGGCCTGGAATGCCATGTCGGCCTCGAGCTCACCGGCGTCCATCGTCTTGAGGTCGGCGAACACGATCTTGTCCGGGTGGGCTTCCTTCATCGCCGTGATGGCGGCGACGCCGGCGCTCTTCACGAGCGGGGTGCCGAGCTCGAGGATGTCGACGTGCGGGGCTGCCGCGGCGGCGAGTTCGAGGGCGGTGTCGGTGGAGAGGGTGTCGATGGCGAACTGGAGCTGCATGGTGGTTCCTTCCGAAGGGGTCATTCGAGGTTGGCGTGCCGCGGCCAGAGGTCGTCGGCGGAGTGCCCGCTGCGCTGCCACAGCGCGTGGAACAGTGCGTCACCGAGCAGGACGACGCCCTGCTCGAAGAGGCCGCCGGCGTACTGGGCCGAGGCCGTTCCGGAGCGGTCGGTCTTCGTCGCGGCCGGCAGCACGAGGGTGACCTCGGCCAGTTCGGCGAGCGGCGACGACGCGGTGGTGGAGACGGCGACGACCTGCGCGCCGACGTCCACGGCGGTCCGTGCGGCCTGCACGATGCTGCCGGTGGTGCCCGACCCGCTCGCGGTGAGCAGGACGTCGCCGGACTCGATCGCGGGGGTCGTGACCTCGCCGACGACGTGGACGTCGAGCCCGAGGTGCATCAGCCGCATCGCGGTCATCTGCAGCGCGAGCCCGGAGCGTCCGGCGCCGTGCACGAACACGCGCTCGGCGCCGTCGAGCAGGTCGAGTGCCCGGTCGGCAGCCGCCTGGTCGCCCTCGGCCACGCCGTCGACGAGGTCGTCGAGTTCGTGGCTGACGAGGTCGAGCGCGGCAGCGAGCGTGTGTGTGGTCATGCAACAACAGTGCTCCCCCGCACCTGCGGGTGCCGCTACCCGACACGGCGGGCGTCCCACCCGTTCGGACGGCTCCCCGTCCGCGGACGGGCAGGGCGGGTAGGTTCGTCCAGATGGACACGCAGCCCGGCCGGGAGGCCCGGATCACCCCCGCCGAGCATGCTCGCCTCCTCGCCGACCAGGCCGACCGGCACACGCTCACGCTCGAGTCCGTCCTGGCCGTGCTCCGCTCACCCCGGGTGGGCGACGCCGCCGCCCGGGCCGAGGCGGTCGAGATCGCCTCGGCGGCACTCGTCGACCTGCGGACGTCGACGGACCGGCAGCGGGAGGTCCTGCTCGAGCCGGTGGCCGGGGCGTTCTCGCGCCTGCGGGCCGACCTGCGCCCCCTGGTCCGGTTCGGTGACCTGGACGTGCAGTTCGTCGAGCCGCCTGCGAACGGTCGCGCCCTGCCCGGCGACGTCGCCCACGCTGCCCGGGCGGTGGTGCGGACGGCGGTGCTCACTCTCGTGGACGAGGGCCGGGCGAACCGGGTCCGCATCCAGTGGGACTGCGACGGCCGGAACCTGCTCATGCAGCTCCGCGACGACGGCGCCGGGACGCACGACGTGCAGGACGACGCGATGCGGCCGATCGCCGAACGGGTCGCGGCGCTGGCCGGGCAGATGCGGGTCGACTCGACGCCCGGGTGGGGATCCGTGATCGACGTGACCGTGCCGCTGGACCCGCCCGTCGCCTCCGCCCCGGCCCCCGAGGACTCCGACCTGACGCCCCGCGAACTCGACGTGCTGCGGCTCGTGGCGACCGGGGTCGGGAACCGGGAGATCGCGGACGGCCTCGGCATCACCGTGAACACGGTGAAGTACCACGTGGCGAACCTGCTCCGGAAGCACGGTGCCCGGACCCGGGCGGAGCTCGCAGCGCACGCCCACGCCGGCTGAGCGGCGCCCGCGTGGTCCGCGGCGGCCCGGCGGTCGGCGGATCAGGAAGATGCCACCGACCGACGCGACCGGGACAGCGGGTAGCGGCGGTCGAGCCAGGGGTCGATGACCGTCGTCATGAGGAACCGTCCGACGAGCGACCCGACCACCCAGTAGGCCCCGAGCAGCAGGATCGTGACGCCCGGCCAGACCCGGCTGGCGATGAGCGCGATCGTCAGGAACGCCAGGGCGATGCCGACGCCCGAGTAGAGGTACCGCCAGCTGCGGCTGAAGGCGTCCCGCCGGTCCTGGTCCGCCGCCGTCCGGTCGTCGAGCCCCTGCACGTCGGGTTTCAGCAGGGTGACGCCGTCGGCGGCGAACAGCTCGCGCACCGGCACCTCGAGGGCCCGGGCGATCGAGGACAGCGACTCGAGGCTGGCGTCGTTCCCACCCTCGACCCGCTGGATCGTCCGCACCGCGATGCCGCTCTCCTCGGCCAGTCGTTCCTGGGTCCAGCCGCGCAGTCGTCGCAGCTCCGTGATCCGCATGTCGTTCATGGGGGCAACGCTAGGGAACGGTGCCGATCCGCACCACGACAGGGCCCCGCCACCTGCACGACAGCGACCCGACAGCCTCCCGACAGCGCCGCATCACCCGTTCCGGACGGTCGCCGGATGTCGCCGCCCGACAGCATCCCGCTCGAACCACGGGATGCCGCGGCGCGAACGGGACAGGGTTGTGCGGGTCCGATCGGCGCCACGCGACACGGCACCGCACTGCGCCGCGTCGATCCGCGCCGCAACGACGGGTCAGCCGGCCGGCGCGAACCGGTAGCCCATCCCCGCCTCGGTGACCAGGAACCGCGGGTGCGACGGCTCCGGCTCGAGCTTCCGCCGCAGCTGCGCCATGTACAGCCGCAGGTACCCGGAGTCGGTGCCGTGCGTCGGACCCCACACCTCCGTGAGGAGCATCTCGCGCGTCAACAGCCGGTCGGGGTTCGTCACGAGGACCTCGAGCAGCCGCCACTCGGTCGGTGTCAGCCGGATCGCGGGTCCGTCGGGCGCGGTGACCTGCTTGGCGACGAGGTCCACCACGAGGTCCCCGATCCGGATCGTCGGCGCGGCCTCGGTCCCGCCCGCCGGTGCCCGTCGCCGGCCCAGGGCCCGCAGCCGTGCCAGCAGCTCGTCCATCTGGAACGGCTTCGTCACGTAGTCGTCCGCGCCGGCGTCCAGGGCGTCCACCTTGTCGCTCGAGTCGGTGCGCCCGGACAGCACCAGCACCGGCACCTGCGACCACCCGCGGATGCCCTCGAGCACCCCGATGCCGTCCAGCCGGGGCATGCCGAGGTCGAGCAGCACGATGTCCGGCCGCTCGGTGATCACGGCGTCGATGGCGGCCCGACCGTCGCGAGCGGTGACGACGTCGTAGCCCCGGGCACCGAGCGTCACGGCGAGCGCCCGCACCAGCTGCACGTCGTCGTCCGCGATCAGGACCTTCATCTGCCCACCACTCCCAGGTGTCCCGCGATCGGCAGCCGCACCACGACGGTGAGCCCACCGCCGGGGGTGTCGTCGACCTCGATCGTGCCGCCCATGCCCTCGGTGAACCCGCGCGCGAGCGCCAGGCCGAGTCCGAGTCCGGTCTCGTTGTCCGTGTCCCCGAGCCGCTGGAACGGCTGGAACACGTCTTCGCGGCGGTCCTCGGGGATCCCGGGGCCGCGGTCCGCGACGCGCAGTTCGACCCTGCCGGCGAAGGCGCTCGCCGCGATCCGGACGCGCTCGCCGTCGGGTGAGTAGCGGACGGCGTTGGCGAGCAGGTTCACGACGACGCGCTGCAGCAGTACCGGGTCGGCGAGGACCGGCGGCAGTTCGGCGGGCAGGTCGAGGTCGACGTCCTCCGGGCCGAGTTCGAGTTCGTCGAGTGCGGGCGCGACGACCGTGTCGAGTGCCGTGGGGACGGGGGCGGCGGCGAGCACTCCGGCCTGCACACGGCTGACGTCGAGCAGGTCGGCCAACAGGACCGCCAGCTGACGGAGGCTCTCGTCGGCGGTCGCGAGGAGCGCCTCCCGGTCGGCCTCGCCCAACCGCACATCCCTTGCGCGGAGGGACTGGACGGCGGCGCTGGCGGCGGCGATCGGCCGGCGCACGTCGTGGCTGACGGCCGCCAGGATGGCGCTCCGCACCCGGTCGACGGCGGCGATGCGTTCCGCGTCGACGGCGGTGCGGGTGAGGGCGCGGTGTTCCAGGGCGGCGTCGAGCTGCTGCTCGACGACGCGCAGCAGCCGTCGCTGGGTGGGGTCGTCGGGCGCGCCGGCGAACTCCAGGACGGCGCCGGACGGGAGGGTCGTGGCCGCGTCCGGCTCGTCGCCGAACGTCCCCGAGGTGGCCGGCACCTCGTCGCCCTGGCGGACCCGGACCCCGGCGAAGCCGAAGGCCTCGCGGGTGCGCTCGACGAGGGCCTGGAGGGCGTCGTCCCCGCGGAGGACGCTGCCGGCGATCCCGACGAGGAGCCCGGACTCGGCGGCGGCCCGGCGTGCGGTGCGGGAGCGTCGGGCGGAGCGGTCGACGACGAAGCTGACGAGCACCGCGCTGACGACGTACATGACGAGGGCGAACAGGTGCCAGGGCTGCTGGACGGTGACCTGGTGCAGGGGTCGGACGAAGAAGAAGTCGAGACTCAGCCCGGACAGGACGGCGGCGAACACGGCGGGCAGCATGCCGCCGATCAGCGCGACGACGAGCACGAGCAGCTGGTAGGCGAGCACGTCGACGGTGATCGAGTCGGGGTCGTCGGTCAGGCTGAGGAGCCAGGTCAGGACGGGGCCGGCGATCAGGGCGAGCAGGAACGCCGCCACGGTCCGGGAGCGGGACAGGCTGCCGCCGAGCTTCGGCAGCGCGAAGCCGCCGCCCGCGCGTTCGTGGGTGACGACGTGCACGTCGATGTCCCCGGACTCGCGGATGACGGTGCTGCCGATGCCCGGCCCGGTGAGGGCGGCGGCGAGTCGGCTGCGACGGCTGATGCCCATCACGATCTGGGTCGCGTCGACCGACCGGGCGAACCGGACCAGGGTGGTGGGCACGTCGTCGCCGACGACCTGGTGGTAGGTGCCGCCGAGCTGTTCGAGCAGGGCGCGCTGCTTGCCGAGGGCTCCCGGGTGCCGTTCGCGCAGGCCGTCGTTGGTGGTGACGTGCACGGCGGCGAGCTCTCCGCCGGCCGAGCGGGCGGCGATGCGGGCTCCGCGGCGGAGCAGGGTCTCGCCCTCGGGGCCGCCGGTCAGGGCGACGAGCACGCGTTCCCGGGTCTCCCACCGATTCGCGATGCCGTGTTCGGCGCGGTAGCGCTTGAGGGCGTCGTCGACCTCGTCGGCCAGCCAGAGCAGGGCGATCTCGCGGAGGGCGGTGAGGTTGCCGAGGCGGAAGTAGTTCGACAGGGCCGCGTCGATCCGGGCGGCCGGGTACACGAGCCCGTCGGACAGCCGGTCGCGGAGGGCCTGCGGGGAGAGGTCGACGACCTCGATCTGGTCGGCGGCGCGGACCACGGCGTCGGGGACGGTCTCGCGTTGGACGGTGCCGGTGATCTCGCGGACGACGTCACCGAGGGACTGCATGTGCTGGACGTTCACGGTCGAGATGACGTCGATGCCGGCGGCACGCAGTGCTTCGACGTCCTGCCAGCGCTTCTCGTGCGGGCTGCCGGGGGCGTTCGAGTGCGCGAGTTCGTCGACCAGGGCGACCTCGGGTCGGCGGGCCAGGACGACGTCGAGGTCCATGTCGTCGAGTTCGACCCCGCGGTGTTCGACCGTGCGACGGGGGACGACCTCGAGCCCGTCGACGAGGGCGGCGGTGGCGACGCGGCCGTGGGTCTCGACGACGGCGATGACCACGTCGCGGCCGTGGTCGGCCATCCGGCGGCCCTCTTCGAGCATCGTGTAGGTCTTGCCCACGCCGGGGGCCGCACCGAGCAGCACCCGCAGCTTCCCTCGCTTCACGCGCTCATCCTCTCGCGTCGTGGTGGTTGTCGGTTCCGCAAGACACCGGTGTTCGTCGGTCGCGCCGCGGGATCTCGCGGCTCGATGCACGAACACCGGTGTTTCGCGGGGGGGGTCAGCCGAGCTTCGCCAGCGCCAGGTTCAGCTCGAGGACGTTGACCGCCGGGCCGCCGAGGAACCCGAGCTGCCGGGACTCGGTGTGCTCGTCGACCAGGGCACGGACCCGGGCCTCGGAGACGCCGCGAGCCGAGGCAACACGGGCGATCTGCAGGCGGGCGTACTCCGGGCTGATGTCCGGGTCGAGCCCGGAGCCGGAGGCCGTCAGCGCGTCCGCCGGGACCTCGGACGCGGGCACGCCGTCGGCCTTCGCGATCGCGGCACGTCGTTCGTCGATCGCCTTGGTCAGGTCGGGGTTGGACGGGCCGAGGTTCGACCCGGACGAGGCGTTCGCGTCGTACCCGTGCTCGCCGGCTGCGGAGGGGCGGGACTGGAACCAGCGGGCCGCGTCCTTGCCGGTGAACGACTGCCCGATCAACGACGAGCCCACGGTGGTGCCGGAGGAGTCGGTGACCATCGAGCCGTTCGCCTGGTCGTGGAAGGCGGCCTGGCCGACACCCCAGACGGCGAGCGGGTAGCCGACGCCGAGGACGACGGTGGCGAGGAGGGTGAGGCGCACGGCCACACCGGTGGAGCGGAGGAAGGAGCGAGAAGAGGAAGCCATGACTAGAACCCCGGGATGAGACCGACGACGAGGTCGATCAACTTGATGCCGATGAAGGGGACGATGACGCCGCCGAGCCCGTAGACGAGCAGGTTGCGGCCGAGGATCGACGACGCCGAGGCTGCGCGGTACTTGACGCCACGCAGGGACAGCGGGATGAGCGCCACGATGACGAGCGCGTTGAACACGATCGCCGACAGGATCGCCGACGCCGGAGAGTGCAGGTGCATGATGTTCAGCGCACCGAGGCCCGGGAACGTCGCCTGGAACATCGCCGGGATGATCGCGAAGTACTTGGCGATGTCGTTGGCGATCGAGAACGTGGTGAGCGCACCGCGGGTGATGAGCAGCTGCTTGCCGATCCGGACGACGTCGATGAGCTTCGTCGGGTCCGAGTCCAGGTCGACCATGTTGCCGGCCTCCTTGGCCGCGGTCGTCCCGGTGTTCATCGCCACGCCGACGTCCGCCTGCGCCAGGGCCGGGGCGTCGTTCGTGCCGTCACCGGTCATGGCGACGAGGTTGCCGCCCTCCTGCTCGCGGCGGATCAGCGCGAGCTTGTCCTCCGGGGTGGCCTCGGCGAGGTAGTCGTCGACGCCGGCCTCGGCCGCGATGGCTTTGGCGGTGCGCGGGTTGTCGCCGGTGATCATCACGGTGCGGATGCCCATGCTGCGCAGTTCGGTGAACCGCTCGGCCAGGCCGTCCTTCACGACGTCCTTGAGGTGCACGACGCCGAGCAGCTGGACCGTGCCGGCAGCGTCACGACGGCCGACGACGAGCGGCGTGCCGCCCTGGTCGGAGATCTCCGCGACGGTTGCGTCGATCGCCGCGGTGACACCGGCGTCGCTGGTGTCCGCCCAGGCGAGCACTGCCGCAGCAGCACCCTTCCGGACCGAGGACCCGTCGGGCAGGTCGACGCCGGACATCCGGGTCTGCGCCGTGAACGGCACCTCGACCCCACCGGCCGGGAGGGGCGTGGAGACCCCGGCGGCGAGCGCCAGGTCCACGATCGAGCGGCCCTCGGGCGTCCCGTCCGCGGCGCTCGAGAGCGCCGCGGCGGCCATCAGCTCCGGCTCGGTCACGCCCGGCACCGGGACGACCCGGGAGGCGCGGCGGTTGCCGTACGTGATGGTGCCGGTCTTGTCGAGGAGCAGCGTGGTGATGTCACCGGCGGCCTCGACCGCACGGCCGGACATCGCCAGGACGTTGTGCTGCACGAGCCGGTCCATGCCGGCGATGCCGATCGCGGAGAGCAGCGCGCCGATGGTGGTCGGGATGAGGCAGACGAGCAGCGCGATGAGCACCGTGATGCTGACCGTCGAGCCGACCAGGCCGGCGATCGGCTGCATGGTGAGGCAGACGATCACGAAGACGATCGACAGCGACGCGAGCAGGATGTTCAGCGCGATCTCGTTCGGCGTCTTCTGGCGGGCGGCGCCCTCGACCAGGCGGATCATCCGGTCGATGAAGGTCTCGCCCGGGGTCGAGGTGATGCGCACCACGATCCGGTCGGACAGCACCCGGGTACCGCCGGTCACGGCGCTGCGGTCGCCGCCGGACTCGCGGATCACCGGAGCGGACTCACCCGTGACGGCGGACTCGTCGACCGAGGCGATGCCGTCGACGACGTCTCCGTCACCGGGGACCACCTCGCCGGCGACGACGACCACCAGGTCGCCCTTCGCCAGGTCGACCGAGGCGACGTCCTCCGTGGCGGTGGACAGTGCGGCCGGGTCGGACGCCGAGTAGCCGACGACGCGGCGGGCGCTGGTCGTCGAACGGGTCTTGCGGAGCGTCTCGGCCTGCGCCTTGCCGCGCCCCTCGGCGACGGACTCGGCCAGGTTCGCGAAGACGACCGTCAGCCAGAGCCAGACGGCGATCGCGATGGTGAAGGAGGACGGGACGGGCGCGCCGGAGTCGGCCGCGCCTCCCGACCGGGTGAAGGGCTCGACGACGGCGGTGACCGTCGTCAGGGCGGCCCCCACCTCGACGATGAACATCACCGGGTTCTTCCACATCAGCCGGGGGTCCAGCTTGCGGAACGCACCCGGGAGGCCCGCCGCCAGTTGGCGGGGTCCGAAGGCCGACGAGCGTCGGCCCGGCTGCTCAGCGGTGTGCTGCTCCGTCTCGGGAGTCAGGGTGGTCATCAGGACAGTCCTTCTGCGAGCGGGCCCAGTGCGAGCACCGGGAAGTACGTGAGTGCGGTGACGATGACGGCGACGCCGCCCAGGAGCACGATGAACAGCGGCCGGTGCGTGGGCAGCGTGCCGACGGTCGCCGGCACCTTGTCCTGCTTGGCCAGCGACCCGGCGAGCGCCAGGACGAACACCATCGGCACGAAGCGGCCGAGCAGCATCGCGACACCGAGCGCGGAGTTCATCCACGTCGTGTTCGCGGTGAGACCACCGAAGGCCGAGCCGTTGTTGTTGCCGGCGCTGGTGAAGGCGTAGAGCAGTTCGGACAGGCCGTGGTTGCCGGGATTGAAGAGCGACGTGCCGAGCACCTGCTCACGGACGCCGGGGATCAGGAGCGACAGGGCCGTGCCGGTGAGCACCACGGTCGGGGTGACCAGGATGTACAGCGCGGCGTAGGTCATCTCCTTGGCGCGGATCTTCTTGCCGAGGTACTCCGGCGTGCGGCCGACGAGCAGGCCGCCGATGAAGACCGTGATGACGGCGAGCACGAGGATGCCGTAGAGGCCGGAGCCGACACCGCCGGGGGTGACCTCGCCGAGCATCATGTTGATGAGCGCCATCATGCCGCCGAGCGGGGTGAAGCTGTCGTGCATGGAGTTCACGGCACCGGTGGACGTCGAGGTCGTCGCGGTGGCGAAGAGCGTCGAGCCGAGGATGCCGAAGCGGACCTCCTTGCCCTCCATCGCGGCTCCGGCGGCGTGCGTCGCGGACCCGCCACCGGCGAGTTCGGCGATCGACATCGCGGCGAGGGACACCAGGAAGATGCCGCTCATCACGGAGACGATCGCGGTGCCCTGGCGGGTGTCGCCGACCATCTTGCCGAAGGTGCGGGGCAGCGAGAACGGGATGACGAGCATGAGGAAGACCTCGAAGAGGCTCGTCCACGCCTGCGGGTTCTCGAACGGGTGGGCGGAGTTGGCGTTGAAGTACCCGCCGCCGTTGGTGCCGAGCTCCTTGATGGCCTCCTGCGAGGCGACGAAGCCCTGCGGGATGTGCTGCGTGCCACCGGCCAGTGTGCTGACGTCGGTGCCGGCGCCCCACGACTGGATGATGCCGCCGGCGACGAGCACGAGTGCGGAGACGAACGCCAGCGGCAGGAGCAGACGCCCGACGCCGCGGACCACGTCGACCCACACGTTGCCGAGCGTGCCGGACTTCCGACGGGCGAACCCGCGGACCAGGGCGACGGCGACGGCGAGACCGACGGCGGCGGACAGGAAGTTCTGCACCGCCAGGCCGGCCATCTGCACGGTGTACCCGACGGTGGCCTCGGGTGAGTACGACTGCCAGTTCGTGTTCGAGACGAACGAGACCGCGGTGTTGAACGCGAGCGCGGGACCGACGGCGGGCAGGCCGAGGTCACCCGGCAGCACCACCTGGATCCGCTGGAGCAGGTAGACGAGGAGCACGCCGGTGACGCTGAAGAGCAGCACGCCGCGGAGGTACGCGGCCCACGACTGCTCGGCGTCGGGGTCGACACCGATCAGGCGGTAGACACCTCGCTCGATGCGGCCGTGGTGGGTGCTCGTGAAGACGCGGGCCATCCAGTCGCCGAGCGGCCGGTGGGCCACGACGAGGAGCAGCACGAGGAGGGCGACCTGGGCGATGCCGGCCCAGGTCTGCGCGGCGCCCATCAGAACTTCTCGGGGCGGACGAGCGCCCAGACGAGGTACACGACAGCGGCGAGGCCGAGGACGGCGGCGGCGATGGTGATGGCGATCACAGCCGCTCCACCCCCTTGGCGATCAGTGCAACCACGCCGAACACGGCGAGGACACCGGCGACGACGAAGACGTCGAACACGTGGGACTCCTGGAGATCGAGGTGCCCGCGGCAGCTGCCGTGGACCGCACCGGTTGTGGTGCAATCCGATGGTGGCTCCGGTCGGGGTCGCGACCGACGGTCCTAACGGTTCCCTCACGGCCCCGTGGGTGACGCGTGCACCGCCCTAACGGCTCACTCCCCGACGGCGGACCGCAGGCGGACGCGCACGCCGTCGGTCCGTACGCTGACCGCATGGGGACCACGATCACATCCGTGACCATCGCCTTCGTCATCGCCGCCGTCGTCCCGGTACTGGTGACGTCGGCCATCCGCCGGGGGGACCGGAAGCGGAAGCACCAGCGTGTGCTCGCGGGAGCAGCACCGGACGCGCTGTTCACCGTGCGGCCGCGACGGTGGCAGCGGGTGATCCTGCGCACGATCGGCATCCTCCTCGCGGTCGTCGGCGCCGTGCTGCTGCTCGCCGGGGTCACGTCGACCGACGAACCGGACGCGCTGCCCGTGGGCATCACGGGCGGGTTCGCCCTACTCGCCGGTGTCGCCTTCGTCCTGCTCGCCGGCGCGCTGGCACGGACGCGGATCGACGCGCTGCCGGACCGGTTGATCGTACGGAAGGGCTTCCGGGCCGAACGCGAGGTGCACCACACCGCCATCGCCTCGATCCGCCCCTGGACCGGCCCGTACGGGGGCATCCAGGCGCGGGACCCGAACGGTGCCGTGCTGTTCGACACGGTCTCGATCGCGATCGGCTACCCCGACCTCGAGGCCTGGCTGGCCGAACGCGCCCCCTGGGCGTGGATCGCCTACGCGGGCGCAGCCACCCCGGCGGCGAACTGGCCAGCGGCCAACGCGCCGGCACCGGGCCGGCCGGCACCGAATGCTCCGGTACAGGGCGCTCCGTACCCGGCCGCTGCCACGCAGGGCTGGCCGGCACCGGGCGCTGCACCGCAGGGCTGGCCCGCACAGCGTGGACCCGCCGAGCCGTGGCCCACACCCGAGACGCCGGGGCCGAACGCGCAGGGCCCGGACGCGCCGAAGTACTGACCGACGATCCCGGGAGCGTCCGGACCGGCATGCTGGTGGCATGGGGGACACGGGCGCCGCGGTGGGACCAGGACCTGAGCAGGAAGTCGCGCGGGCGCGGAAGGCCCGGGCGCGAAAGCTCAGGAAGCGGCGCGACCTGCGCCGCGCGCTCCGGCTGCAGATGGACTGGCGCGGGTGGCCCGTCCCGCTGCTGGGGTGGTGGGTGGCGCTCGTCGCCGTCGCCTCCGGCCTGCTCTACGGCAGTGCAGCCGACCCCGGCGACCTCGATGTGGCCGGGCTCCCCGTCGCCCTGACCGGGATCGCCGGCGGTGTCGTCTGGGGCGCCCTGGTGGTGGCCGCCGCACCACCGCTCATCGGCGTCCCCGTCATCGTCGTGAGCTTCTTCGTCGCCGAGCTGACGTTCGGACCAGCTGTCCCCGGGGCCGTGTTCGCAGGGATCGTGGGCCTGGTCGCCGGGTGGATGGTCGGCATCCAGGTCCGCTGGCTCCTGGTCGGACGACGGCGTCAGTCCGCACCCCCGTGGCCACAGCAGCAGCTCGTCGACCGGAGCCGCCCCCGACGCCCGGCGCCGCTCACCCGGTCGGAACGGGCGTCCCTCGTACCGTCGGGTGTGGCCAGCGTCGGGCTGCTCGTCTTCTCCCTGCTGTTCTTCGTGCTGCCGGCGCCCAGCACGCTGCCCGCGTGGTTGCTGCTCGTCACGCTGGCTCTGGCATGGGCGGTGCCGACCGGGTGGTGGAACGGGATGGCGCAGAGCCGGTACGCGGTGGGCGGCGCGCCGGTCGCCGCCGCGCAGTGGGGCATCCTGTTCAACGCCTGGGGTGCGGCCGGTGTGCACGGGCAGCCCGTGTCCCTGACCGCGGGGATGGCGGGCGCGGGCCTCGGCTTCGTCGCACGTCGG
Source organism: Curtobacterium sp. CFBP9011 (assembly GCF_034045095.1). NCBI lineage: Bacteria > Bacillati > Actinomycetota > Actinomycetes > Micrococcales > Microbacteriaceae > Curtobacterium > Curtobacterium sp. CFBP9011. The sequence continues at coordinate 167,653 of NZ_JAXCWN010000004.1, read as the reverse complement.
CTGTACGAGGCCCGGGTCGGACGCCACCCCCGGCAGCGCCCGGGGTCGGCCGTCTGACCGCGGACCGCAGCCCGCCGCTCAGGCCGTGGGCGCCCAGGTGCTGACGGTCACCGCCGCCGTCACCGACTCCGGCGCGAACACGGTGTCGGGTGCCACGTGGTGGTGGCTCGGCCCCATGTGCACGACGTCGTGCACGTCTTCGGCTGTCAGCGCCATCGTCCACGTCAGGTCTTCGCTCGCCCGCAGTGTGAACGCGGGGGTCAGGCTGTCGTGCAGCCGCCGCTCCTTCTCGGGGTCGACGCTGATCGTCGCCGCCGCGAGCTCCGCCAGGTGGCCGGCCCGGGGCGTGACGACGACGAGCACGCCCTCCGGGTGCAGCACCCGGGCGTACTCGTGCTGGTTGCGGGGTGCGAAGACGTCGAGCACGACGGCTACGGCACGGTCGACGACCGGGAGGCGCTCGGTCACGTCCCCGACGACGGCCCCGACACGCGCGTGGATGCGAGCCGCGCGGCGGACGGCGACGGCCGACAGGTCCAGGGCGACCCCGAGCCTCCCGGCCGGACCGGCGACGGCGGTGTCGTCGCCGGCAGAGTCGTCGCCGGCACCGTCGAGGGTGTGGGCGAGGTAGGTGCCGGGGCCGGAGCCGACGTCGAGGACCACGCCCGGCGCGGTCGCCTCGCCGACCACGCGGGTGAGCGCCCGCTCGACCGGGGCGTAGTGTCCGCGGCCGAGGAAGCGCAGTCGCGCGTCGACCATCGCCGGGGTGTCCGCGGTGAGTGCCCGGCGCCTGGCCGGCAGCAGCGTCAGGTGGCCCTGCTTCGCCTCGTCGTAGCGGTGCCCGTTCCGGCAGCCGGCCTGGACCGGGGCGGTGCGGGCGAGCGGCTCGGCGCACACCGGGCACGCGAGCACGGGCAGCAGGTCGTCACGCACCGGTCCAGGGTACGGGCGTGCCGGTAGGTTGCCATCATGGCCGTCATCCACGAAGCGACTCTCACCCCCGGCAAGCTCGACGCGATCAGCGCCTGGCTGCCCGGACAGCCGTGGAGCGCAGTCCCCGCCGGCACCACGGTCGAGCAGGTCGGGCGTTTCCGGTTCGACGACCCGGACGGTGAGGTCGGCGTGGAGACGTACCTCGTGCGCGCCGGCGACGGCCCCGTGCTGCACGTGCCGCTGACCTACCGCGGGGCGCCGCTCGCGGGTGCCGAGGCGTTCCTCGTCACCGAGATGGAGCACTCGGTCCTGGGCCACCGATGGGTCTACGACGCCGTCGGCGACCCGGTGTACGCCGACGTCCTGCGGCGGGCGATCGCCACCGGCGGCCACGAGGCGGAACTCGAGCGGGCCTCCGGGCCGGGCACCCTCGAGAAGGAGGGCCGGGCGTCCGGCGACGGTACCGAGCAGACGTCGCCGACGGTCACGACGGTCGATGCCCGCACCGACGGCTCGGTCACCACCGTCACGACCGACCACGGCACGCTCGCCGTGCTTCGGGTGCTCGGGGGCGACGTCCCCGCCGGGGCGACCCTGACGGCCGGCTGGGGCGCCGACGGCTCGGCGGTCGTCGCGGTGCTGCTGCCGTAGACCGGCTGCGCTGGCCAGTCCACCCTGCGACAGCGGGGCAGTCCACCCTGCGCTGGCGGGGCAGTCCACCCTGCGCTGGCGGGGCAGTCCGCCCTGCGCTGGCGGGTACGGCCAGGGCCTGGCTCACCCGGGTGGCCGCTGGCAGGATCGGTCGGGTGAAGACACTGGAGTTGCCACAGACGGACCTCACCGCATCCGACGTCGTCGTCGGCCTGATGCGGATCAACGACATGAGCGACGAGGACATCCGGTCGCTGTACGCCGCCTCGCGCGACGCCGGCGTGACCATGTTCGACCACGCGGCCGTGTACGGCGGCTGGCACGGCTGCGAAGAGCGGTTCGGTGGCGCGGTCACGCTGACCCCGGCGGAGCGCGCCGAGATCGTGCTGCAGACCAAGGTCGGCATCCGGCCGACGGCGGGCGGCGCGTACTTCGACTTCTCGTACGAGCACATCCTGTCCTCGGTCGAGGAGTCGCTCGCCGCCCTCCGCACCGACTACATCGACGTCCTGCTGCTGCACCGCCCCGACGCCCTGGTCGAGCCGGAAGAGGTCGCGAAGGCCTTCGACGAGCTGCACGCGGCCGGCAAGGTGCACCACTTCGGCGTCTCGAACCACACCCCCGGGCAGGTCGAGCTGCTGAAGAAGTCCGTGCAGCAGCCGCTCGCGTTCAACCAGGTACAGCTGAGCATCACGCACGCGAACGTCATCACGCAGGGCCTCGTGGCGAACATGGGTGGCCTCGACCAGGCGATCGACCGCGACAACGACATCCTGAACTACTCGCGGCTGAACGACGTGACGCTGCAGGCCTGGTCGCCGTTCCAGAAGGGCTTCTTCGACGGGGTCTTCCTGGGCGACCGCGAGCAGTACGCCGAGCTGAACGACGCGCTCGAGGAACTGGCCGCGGCGCACGGCGTCACCCCGACCGGCATCGCCGTGGCGTGGATCACCCGGCACCCGGCGCACTTCCAGGTCGTCCTCGGCACGACGAACCCGCAGCGCGTCCGGGACTCGGCCGCCGGCTCCGACGTGGAGCTGTCCCGCGAGGAGTGGTACCGAGTGCTCACCGCGGCGGGACACACCGTCCCCTGACGGTCGCCGCCGTGGACGACGCTCCGGCGCAGCCTCAGCCCGCTGGAGCGTCGTCCTCGCCCGGCTCGCGCGGGGGCAGGGCCGCCGCGGGGTCCGCCGTGCCGCCGGACACGACCTCGAACTGGATCCCGAGCACTGCCGGGTCCTCGTCGAGCTCGAGACCGTCGCCGGTGACCTGTTCCTCGGGGATGGCGAGACCCTTCGACGGGTCGAACGCGCTGCTCATCGACATCCGACGAGCATGCACGGCAGACCCGGGAGTCCCCGCAACGTCGCCTGTCCAGCCGTCGAGCTGTCGAGCTGACTAGCCGTCGAGGTCGTCCGCGTGCAGCCGGTCGCCGGGCTGCGGACGCCGGAACACCGGGCCACCGCCGGCCTCGTCCTCGTCGTCGTGCCGGACCGGGGAGTCGGCCGGGTCGCCGGTCGCGTCCGCTCCGGTCACGTCAGCTCCGGACGGCTCGGAGCCCGAGGCCGTCCCGCGGGACTCCTCCACCTCGAGGTCGTACTGGTCGGAGCCGTCCACGGGGACGTCGCTGCCCGGCTGCTGGGGATCGAACGGTGCGCTCATCGACATGGCTCGAGTGTGCTCCGCCGAGGTGAACGACAGGTCAGCCTGCGGGCTTGTTCTGCCCCGGAGCGTCGCCGGACTTGCCGGGACCGGTCCCGCCGCCAGCACCCGGGCCCTGCCGCGAGGTGGTGTCGACCCCGGTGTCCAGCGGGTCCTGCACCGGCAGGGTCGTGTCGTTGCCCGGCACCGGGTCGGTCGTCGGCAGTTGGTCGGTCGGGTCGCTCGACTCGTCCGTGGGCTCGGAGGGCTCGTCGGACGGCTGCTCCTGCGCCGGCTCGGAGGGCTGCTGGGACGGCTGCTCGGCCGGCTGGCTCGGCTGCTGCTGCGCCGGCTCGCTCGACTCGTCGGACGGCTCCGAGCTCGGTTGGTCGTCGGTCGGTGCGGTCTGCTGCGTCGACTCGGTCGGGTTCGGCGTGCTGCTGTCGTCACGGTTGAACGCGAGGGCCGCCACGACGATGCCGGCGACCACGAGGACCGCCAGGACGATCAGCGGCAGCACCCATCGCTTCCGCCGAGGCTCGTCGGGGTCGATCGCGAGCGGCCGGGCCGGGGTGGCGGTGCCACCGGAGCGCCCACCGCCGCCGGAGCCCGGACCCGCCGCTGCGGCTCCGGGCGTGCCGAGGATCGTGGTCGCCACGTCGTCGTCCGCGCTCCGCGACGGCTGGGACTGGGCCGGCAGTCGGCGCGTGGCGTCGTCCGGACGGGAGGCACCGCTCACCGGCATCTGACGCGTCGCCGCGTCCGCGGGGTCACCTCCGGCAGCGGCAGCTGCCGCGGCGGCACCGGCCACCCCGGCACCGGCGGCGGCGCGCGTGACGGCCCCCGGGCCTCCCGGCAGGAGCTGCGTGGCGGGCGCGACCTCGTCCCGACCGAGGGCGCGGAGGCGTGCTGCTGCCTCGGTGGCGGACGGGCGGTCTCCCGGGTGCTGCGCCGTCATGACGTGGAGCAGCGTGCGCCACGCCGTCGGCAGGTGCTGGTCGATCTCCGGCGCTCGGGCGAGTCGGGCGGTGGCGGCCTCGACCGCGCTGCCCGGGAACGCCTGCTTGCCGGTGAGGGCCTCGAGGAGCATCAGACCCAGCGCGTACACGTCGGCCTCGCCGGTGACGGGCTGGCCGAGGACCTGCTCCGGCGCCAGGTACGCGGCGGTGCCGATGACGGTGCCGGTCCCGGTGACGCGGGCGGCGTCGCGGAGCAGGGCGATGCCGAAGTCGGCGAGCTTGACGTGCTCGCCGTCCTGCTCGAGCAGGACGTTCGCGGGCTTCACGTCGCGGTGCACGATGCCCTGCGCGTGCACGGCGGCCAGGCCCTCGGCGACCTGGGCGCCGACGCGGGCGGTGGTCGTCGGGTCGAGCGGCCCCTCGCGCAGCCGGGTGGCGAGGTCGCTGCCCGGGACGAGCTCCATGACGAGGAACGAGTCGCCGTCGTCGGTGTCGAGGGCCGCGTCGAACAGGGTGACGAGGTTCGGGCTGCGGAGGCCGGCGAGCACGTGGATCTCGGCCTCGGCGCGCGCACGCTCACCGTGGTCGACGGGTCCGATGCGGAAGAGCTTGACCGCGACCTCTCGTCCGAGCTGCTCGTCGACGGCGCGGTACACCGATGCCATCCCCCCGTGCCCGAGGGTCCCGGTCACCCGGTACCTGCCGCCGATCAGCCGTTCTTCCATGCGGGGAAACCTACCGGGCCGACCTGACGAGGGCGCGCAGCCGCGTCACGACGGGGTCGGCTCGGCGCCCCGGTGCAGCGCCGTCACCGGGGCGTACGACGGACCGGTCGTGTGGTCACACGGACCACGTCGGTGGCGCGGAACATCCGCACCCCCTGCCGCTCGACCTCGTCGAGGATGCCGACTTCCACGGTTCAAGTTTCGAGCGCGTTACTTGAACCAGAGGCACCGGGGTTCAAGTCGATCGCCGGGAACTTGAATTCACGATCGTGTTGTTCAAGTTTTCACGACGGGGTCGGCTCCGCCCCCCGGTGCAACGCCGTCAGGTACAGCCGGTGCGCCGTGATGACGAGCGCCAGCCAGGCCAGCCCGAGCGCCCACGCCGCCAGCACGTCGGTGGTCCAGTGGTGCCCGAGGAACACCCGCGAGACCCCGACGGACAACACGAACAGCGTCCCGACGACGATCGTCCAGACCCGGGTCACCACACGGCTCTGCCGGAGGAGCAGCAGGTACACGATCGTGCCGACGACGACGGTCGCGTTGAGGGTGTGCCCGGACGGGAACGACGGCGAGTGCTCGAACGGCGGGACGGCGTCGGACAGCGGCGGCCGGGCGCGGCCGATGAGGTCCTTGCCGGCGATCGTCATGGCGAGGGAGCCGGCACTCGCGGCGACGAGGAGCACGAGCGGTGTCCACGCCCGGCGTTGGATCGTCAGGCCGACCAGGAACAGCACGGCGACGATCGGCATCCCGATGGTGCCGGCGATGTCGGTCCACCACGTGACGCCCTGGTCGAGCGCCGGGGTGCGGTGCGCGATCATCCAGTCGAGCACGGGCCGGTCGAGCACGGCGACGTCGTCGGACTCGCGGACGGCGTCGTAGACCTCGGACGCCACCCACGTCGCGAGCGCGGCGATGCCGATCCCGACGAGCAGGGTGACGAGCAGCAGCGGCAGCGCTCCGAAGCGGCGGCCGAGGGCGGCCCACGAGTCCGCGATCGTCCGGCCGGCACGGGTGCGCCAGCGGGTGAGGTCGACGTCGCCGACGGTCCGGTCGACGCGCTCGCGCTCGGCGCCGCCGATCGCGGGTGCGCGGCCGGTCACGGGTGGGCGGCCGTCGGCGTGGTGCTGTTCCATCCGACCACCCTGCCCGTCCGCGGCTGTGCGGGGACGGCCGGGGTGGCTACTTCGCCTGGTCGTACGACCGGACCACCGCGACCGTCAGCGGGAAGGTGACCGGGAACCCGCCGAACATGATCCGCCCGGCGTCGACCGCCGCGGCCCGAACCTGCTCCGCCACCCACTCGGCGTCGGCGGCCGGCGCGTGCACCACGAGTTCGTCGTGCACGAAGAAGACCATGTGCGGGCCCGCGGTGACCGGTCCGTCCGTCCGCGCGGCCAGCCGGGTGCGCAGGCCGCCCATCCAGGACAGCGCCCACTCGGCCGCCGTCCCCTGCACCACGAAGTTCCGCGTGAACCGCCCCCAGCTCCGCGCTCGGGACTCGACGGCCCGCTGCATCGCCGGAGCGCCGTCGACCGAGTACGCCCGGTTCCGGGCTTCGAACCAGGACTGCTCCGGCACCGGTGATGTCCGACCGAGCCGGGTGGTCACCGGTTCGCCGCGCTCGCCCGCCCGGGCCGCCTGCTCGACCAGGTCGAGTGCCCGCGGGAAGGCCCGGGCGAGCCGTGGGACGAACCGTCCGCCCTCGCCCTGGGTGGCGCCGTACATCGCGCCGAGCATCGCCATCTTCGCCTGCTGGCGGGTCTGCACCGCACCCGAGGCCACGACCCCGTCGTACAGGTCCTGCCCGTCCCCGGCGGCGGCCATGTCGGTGTCGCCGGCCATCGCGGCGAGCACCCTCGGTTCGAGCTGGGCGGCGTCCGCCACGACGAGCTCCCAGCCCGGATCGGCGACCACGGCGCCGCGCACCTGCTTCGGGAGCTGCAGCGCGCCGCCGCCGTTCGCCGCCCAGCGTCCGGTGACGACCCCGCCGACGACGTACTCCGGGTGGAACCGGCCGTCCTGCACCCACTCGTCCAGCCACGTCCACCCGTTGGCGGTGAGCAGGCGGTAGAGGCGCTTGTACTCCAGCAGCGGTTCGATCGCCGGGTGCTCCAGACGTTCCAGCTCCCACTTCCGGGTGCTGTCCACGACGAGTCCGGCCCGCCGCAGGGAGCGCAGGACGTCGGCGGGCGAGTCCGGGTTCAGGTCGGGGTCGTCGAGTCGCTGACGGAGGACGACGGCGAGTTCCTCGAGCTTCCGGGGCCGCACCCCGTACGGCACGCGCGGGCCGAGGGCGTCGGCGAGCAGCCGCTCGTGCACGTCGGTCCGCCAGGGCAGACCGGCGTGCTTGATCTCGGCGGCGACGAGGGCGCCGGCGGACTCCGCCGCCAGGAGCAGCCGCAGCGCTCCCGGCTCAGTCGCTCCCGCGACCGCCTCGAGTTGCGCACGCAGTTCGGCGACCGGGTCGAGGTCGTCGTCGGCCGGGGCGATCGTGAACAGGTCGTCGTCGAAGAGCGAGGCCTGCGTGGCGGGCGCGGGTCGGGCCTCCGGAGCGGCGGCGGCGTCCCACGCACTGACCGGGGCCTGCGCGAGCGCGGACCCGCGGGTGGCGAGCGCGGTGCGGAGCAGGCGGTGGCCGAGGCGCAGGTCGACGCAACGAGCCACGCGTCCGCCGGCTGCCAGCACGGCCGGGTACCAGCGGGCGGTGTCGGACCACACCCAGCGGACGCCGGGGCCGTCGTGCGCGGCGACGAAGGCCGGGAGGCCCGACTCGTCCAGGCGCGTCGGCTGACCGTCCGGCGCTCCCGCGTCCGTCAGCGGCGTCGCGGTGAGGCCGCCGTCGACACGGGCGAGGACGAGGTGCACGCCGTTGATTCTGCCGTGCGCCGCCGTCACCGGCGGACGCGGGCTCCGCTCAGTGGACGAACGCGAACTCGGCGGTGTCGGTGCAGGGAGGTGCTCAGTCGCCCGGTCGGACGGCCGCGCTGTCGGCGACGTCGATGCGCACGTCGCCGGACTCGGTCTCCTCGACCTCGACACGGGGTGCCTCGTCGTGCTCGTCCGACCCGGACATCCGGCGGAACGTGTCGTGGCGACGCTCCTCGAAGGTCATGTCGACGCCGTCGTCCAGGTGGTCTCGGTCGGGTGCGCTCATGTCCGGAACGGTACGCCGACCGGGGCGGTCCCGGTGCGCTCGGACCAGTGCCCGCCGGCCGCCCACCGCTCCTGGACGGCGTGCTGCAGTCGGCCGACGGGGACGGCCTGGCGCGCCGAGGCCTGGTCCGTGCCGAAGACGAACTTCGCCATCGAGGCGTCACCCTCGTGGTGCGACTCGTGCAGCTCGTCCGGGTCGTCCGACTCCGGCAGCAGGGTGAACCGTGCCGCGAACCGCGCCGTGTTCGACGACGGTCCGAGGACGGCGGTGACCTCGGGATCGAGCAACCACGACGAGCACACGAACGTGTCGACCGCCAGGTCGGGGTCGAGCCGCCGGAGCACCGCGGGTGCCGCCGCGAAGGACCGGTCGCAAGCCGCCGGGGCGAGCGGACCCGCCTCCGGCACGTGCACGCCCCACGCGGGCGTCCCGTCCGCCAGGTGGGCGGCCCGCTCGAACTGGAGGCGCCCCACGGCCACCACGCGCCCGGTCGCGACCTGCGCCAGCCAGTCCAGCCCGGTGCCGTCGAGCCCGTAGTGGTCGGCCTTCCGGTCCACGTCCGCGACGCTCGCGGCGGCGTCCTCGGCGCTGCAGCCGTGTGTGACGAGCCACCGCTCGGTGACCGGCAGCACCGCGCGGAGGGCGGCGAGCAGCGCGGCCTCCCGGCCCGCCGGGCCGAGGTGCTGCACGGCCGCCTCGAGCGCCGGGGCCAGCCCGGCGGGCTCGTGACGCGACCCGACGGCGGCGGTGAGGAGCGCGACGGGGTCGGGGCGGGCCTCCCGGCCGACGGCTGCCGGACTCACTTGAGACCCGAGGAGGCGAGCCCGTCGATCACCCGGCGCTGGAGCACGATGAACATGATGAGCACCGGCGCCATCGCCATCAGGCTCGCGGCCATGAGCACGGGGTAGTCCACGGTCCGGTCGCTCGAGAGCGTCGCGAGCCCGGCGGCCAGCGGCATCGCCTCGGCCCGGGTGGACACCACCAGGGGCCAGAGGAGCTCGTTCCACGACCAGAGCACCGTGGTGATCGCGAGCACGCTCATCGACGGCCGGGCCAGGGGCAGCATGATCCGCCAGAACGTCTGGAACGGGTTCGCGCCGTCCATGCGCGCGGCCTCCTCGAGCTCGGCCGGCATGCTCAGGAACGCGGTCCGCATCAGGAAGGTGCCGAACGCGCTGAACAGGCCCGGCGCGACGATGCCGGCCAGGGTGTCGAGCCAGCCGAGGCCCTGCACGATCTGGTACTGCGAGATCAGGTAGACCTGCGACGGCACCAGCAGGATCGACAGCACGATCCCCAGGATGAGTCCACGGCCCCGGAAGCGCATCCGCGCGAACGCGTACCCGGCCAGGGTGCAGAGCACGATCTGTGCTGCCGTGCGGATCAGGGTCACCCAGATCGACGTGCCGAGCTGGCTCAGGAAGGGCAGCCGCTCGAACACCTGCGCGAAGTTCTGCCACTGCAGCTGGCCCGGCCAGAACACCGGCGTGGGCGACGTCACCTGCGCGTTGGTGGACAGCGCCATGATGATCTGCCAGAGGAACGGGAACGCCATCACGAACCCGCCGACGCCGAGCACCACGTGGATCCACCAGTGGCTGCCGCCGCGACGACCGGGACGGACTTGGCCACGGACACGGGTGCGGCTGGCGGCCTTGGTCGCCGCGGACAGCTTGCTGCCGTGCGCTTCGATGATGCCGGTCATGACTGCACCCACTTCTTCTGGACACGGAACTGGATGACCGTGATGATGCCGATGAGCAGGAAGATCACCATCGCGATCGCCGCCGCGAAGCCCTTGTCACCGTCGACGAACCCGGAGTTGTAGAAGTAGAAGACGAGGGACATCGTCTTCGGGATCACCGGGTTGAGGGGGCCCAGGATCGCGTAGAGCAGGTCGAACAGCTGGAAGCTCGAGATCGTCGTGACGATGAGCACGAAGAAGATGCTCGGGCTGAGCAGCGGCACGGTCAGCGAGCGGAACTGCCGCCACCGGCTGGCGCCGTCGAGCTCGGCTGCTTCGTACAGCTCCGGCGGGATGTCCTTGAGCCCGGCGCCGAGGATGATCATCGAGAAGCCGAGGGACGACCACAGGCCGACGAGCGAGACCGCGACGAGGGCGAACCCCGGGGTGGAGATCCAGTACGGGCCGGCGATGCCGAACAACCCGAGGAACGAGTTCACGATGCCGAAGTCACCGTTGAACATGATGCGCCAGACCAGCGCGATCGCGGCGGGCATCGCCACGTAGGGCAGGAAGAACAGCACCCGGTAGAACTGGGCGAAGCGCAGGCCCGGGGTGTTCAGCAGGCTGGCGAGCCAGACCGCGATCGGGATGCCGAGCAGGACGATCACCGTGTAGATGATCGTGTTGAGCAGCGACTGGTACAGCTGCGGGTCGGCGATCAGGCGGGTGTAGTTCGCCAGACCGGTGAAGCTCGAGCCGCCGAAGACGCCCCAGCTCGTGAACGAGTAGTAGAACGTCTGCAGGATCGGCCAGATGAAGAACGTGCCGACGCCGATGAGCAGCGGCAGGACGAACAGCCACGGCCAGAAGCCGTCGGTGCGGGGGGCCCGCGTCGGTCGCGATCGGGCGGCGGGGCGGGTCTCGGGCGGTGGGGACGCCTCGGCGGCGTCGGGTCGCTGGGTGTGGATCGTCATCAGGTCGCTCCTCGGCCAGGGCGGTCGGATCGGGTGGTCCGGGTGGTGCGGATGCTGCGGGTGGTGGGCGTGCGGCGGCCGGCCGGTCGGGGTGCCCGACCGGCCGGCTCGTCGTCACTCCTTGGCGAGTGCTGCGTCCATCTTCTGGGCGAGTTCCTTCGCGACCTGGTCGACCGGCTCCGAGCCGTCGAACGCACTCGGGAGCAGGTTCGTCTCGAGGGTGTTCCACGCGGCGGTGTTCTTCGACACCGGCAGCGGCTTGGCGTACTCGACCGCGTCGAGGAAGACCTGCAGGTCGGCGTCCGGCATGGTCTTCGTGAAGGCGTCCTGCGTGCCCGTGTAGGCGGGGATGACCGCACCCATGTCGCCCTGCTGCTGCTGGGCGGGCTTGCTGGCCAGGTACGCCTGGAGTGCCTGCGCGGCGGCCTTGTCCTTCGAGCCCTCGGCGACGACGTTCGAGACGCCGTGGATGACCGTGGCCTGCTCCTTGCCCTTCGGCAGCGGGTAGGCGACGACGTCCTTCTCGATGTCGGAGCCGATCAGCGCGGAGCGGAACCAGCTGCCGCCCTGGTACATCGCGACCTTGCCGGAGGTGAACCACTGGTCTGCGGTGGTGTCGGTCAGCTGCTTGATCGAGGGCGAGGCGCCGGACTTGATGAGGTCGGTCCAGTAGGTTAGCCCGGCTTCGGCGGCCTTCGAGTCGTACTCCGACTTGTCGCCGTCGATGACCGAGCCTCCGGCCTGGAAGATCGTGTCGTAGTAGGTCGTCTGGCCGTCCATGCCGGCCGCGGCGCCGTACGCGCCGTCGGACTTCAGCTTCTGGGAGAGCTCGGCGCCGGTCTTCTGGAAGTCGCTCCAGGTCCAGTCCTTCGACGGCATGGGCACGCCGGCCTTCTCGAACAGGGCCTTGTTCATCCAGACGCCGATCGTGTCGAAGTCCTTCGGGACGCCGTACTGGGTGCCGTCGTACGTGTACAGCTTGTTGAGCGCTGCCGAGTAGTTGTCCGGGTCGATCGCACCGGACTTCACCTCGTCCGTGATCGGGGCGATCTTGCCGTTGGCTGCGTACAGCTGGAAGTTCGGGCCGTTCATCCAGAACAGGTCGGGCAGCGTGTTGCTCGAACCCTGCGTCTGCAGCTTCGTGAAGTAGCTGGCGTACGGGGTGACGTCGACGTTGACCTTGATGTCGGGGTACTCCTCGTTGAACCCCTTGATGTTGGCCTTGATGGCCTTCACCTGGTTCTGGTCCCAGACGGCGTACGTCAGGTTCGCCTTGGTGTCCTTCGCGACCTCGCCGGAGCCGCCGGAGCTGCCGGAGGACGAGGTGCTGCAGCCGGCGAGCAGCGCGACGGCGCTGACAGCGGCGGCGAGACCGAGCAGTGCGCGGCGGCGGCCGTGGCCCGGGCGGGCGGTCGGAGCGGTCATCGGGTGGTCCTTTCGGGAACGTCGTCGCGGTCGGGAGTGGTCGCGAAGTGTCGGAGGGTGGCGTCAGGGAGGGGCGGCACGTCGATGGGGACCGAGCCGTTGCGGAGCGAGCGGGTGGCGAGTGCCCCGGCGGCGACCGCGGCACGGGCGGCGATCGGGGACAGGGTGGTCGGCTCACCGAACGCCAGCGACCGGAGGAACTCGGTCATGGTGAGGAGGTCGGCGTCGGCGTGGCCGTCCTCGACGCCGTCGATCGGGTACTCGACGTCCCCGGCGACGTCCCAGTTGCGGCGGTGGTTCCAGACCTTGACCACGCCACCCCCGGTGTCCCCGATGTTCTCGAGACGCCCGTGGGTGCCGATGACCGTGTAGTTCCGCCAGTAGTCGGGCGTGAAGTGGCACTGCTCGTAGCTGGCCTGCACGCCGTTCTCGAGCGTCATCATGACCATCGACACGTCCTCGACGTCGACGACCGGGTTCAGGCCGGTCTGCTCGGCGGGCGGCCAGTTGTCGAACGAGAACCAGTCGGTCATGAGCTCGTCGCTGCGGTCGCGGCGGTCGGTGACGTCCCCGTAGACCGAGAGCGACCCCATGCCGACGACCCGGCTGGTGTAGGCGCCGGCGAGGGCGTGCACGACGTCGAGGTCGTGGCTGGCCTTCTGCAGCAGGAGCGAGTTCACCCGGCTGCGGTCGGCGTGCCAGTCCTTGAAGTAGTAGTCACCACCGTTGCCGACGAAGTGGCGGACCCAGACGGCCTTCACCTCGCCGATCTCGCCGCGGGCGATCACGTCGCGCATCAGGCGGACGACGGCCGCGTGCCGGAAGTTGTGGCCGACGTAGAGCGGGGTGCCGGTCTCGGCGGCGGTGTTGAGGACCGCGTCGGCGTCCTCGACCGTGATGGCGAGGGGCTTCTCGAGGTAGACGGCGATGCCCGCGCGGAGCAGGTCGATCGCGATCTCGGCGTGGGTCCAGTCCGGGGTGGTGACGATGGCGGCGTCCACGAGGTTCGGGGCGCCGTCGGTGCCGATCAGTGCGCGGTGGCCGTCGACCACCGTGGCGTCGGGCCAGGCCTCGGCGGCGCGCTGGCGGCCGGGTCCGGTGACGTCGGCTGCGGCCACGATCCGGGCGTCGACCCCGTCGGCGTCGAGTCCGGCGGCGGCGACGTGGTTCGCGATGTACGACCGCTGACCGATGCCGACCACGCCGACTCGGAGTGTGCGCGTGCTCGTGATGCTCATCTCGCTCCCTTGCGTGATTGTGACGGCCATGATGCCAAATCGATCATGAATGCACAATATGCGCTCACGGATCGCTCACGGAAGTGAGATGCGAGGGTTTAACACGCCGGTAACGTGACGGCGCTCGGACGGGAGGCACGGGGTGCGTCCCCGGGGCCGGCCCGGCTGCCGACGCGGCTCGCCCGGGCACCCCGTACGGGCCGCCCCGTGTGACGTGCGGGCCGGCGGTCAGTCGGCGACGACGAGCTCCACGCCGGCGGCGGCCAGGTCCGCGACGAACCGTGCCGGGACGTCCCGGTCCGTGACGAGCACGTCGATGCGGTCGAGCGGGCAGATCCGGGCGAAGGTGGAACGCTCGATCTTCGTCGAGTCGGCGACCACGATCACCCGACGCCCGACCGAGGCGAAGTGTCGACTGACCTCGGCCTCGCCCTCGTGCATCGTCGTGGCCCCGTACTGCCCGGTCAGCCCGTCGACGCCGAGCACGACGACGTCCAGGGCGAACTCGTCGAGCGTGTCCCGGACCAGTGGCCCGATCAACTCGTACGACTGCCGGCGTGCGACTCCGCCCGTGACGACGATCTTCACGTTCGCCCGGACCGACAGCTCGTACCCGATGTTCAGCGCGTTCGTGACGATCGTGATGCCGTACTCGCCGTCCGCGCGGATGAACCGCTCGCTCTTGCCGAGCTCCCGCGCCACCTCGGTCGTGGTCGTCCCACCATTGAGGCCGACGGTGTCCCCGGGGGCCACGAGTGCGGCGGTCGCGCGGGCGATCGCGGTCTTCGCTTCGGCCTGCCGCGCGATCTTGTACTGCAGCGGCAGCTCGTAGCCGGCGCCGAGGGCAGCCGCACCGCCGTGGGTCCGGGTGACCAGCCGCTGGTCGGCGAGGGTGGCGAGGTCGCGGCGGGCAGTGGCGGCGGAGATCCCGAGCTCGTCCCCGATCTCGGTGATCGAGACGTTGCCGCGGTCGCTCACCAACTCGAGGAGGGCGTTGAGCCTCTGCTGCGGGGTCATGGCGTCATCCTACGGGCGCTCCTCCGGCCCGTGGATGATCGGAAATGACGTTTTGCACTTGCATCGAGCACGATCGATCGTCATGCTGGCCGGTATCCGATCACCAAGGATCGGTCCGACCGGAAGGACACCATGTCCGACACCTTCGTGGGCGACGAGCTGGCATCGCAGCCGGCCTCCTGGCGCTCCGCGGCGGCACTGCTGCCCTCGTTCACCGACGTCCTGCCCCAGCCCGGCGAGCGCGTCGCCGTCATCGGCTGCGGCACGAGCTGGTTCATCGCGATGAGCTACGCCGTCGCCCGTGAGTCCGCCGGCCTCGGGCAGACCGACGCCTTCGCCGGCTCCGAGTACCCCGCCGACCGGCAGTACGACCGCGTCGTCACCATCTCGCGCTCCGGCACCACCACCGAGATCATCGACCTGCTGCGCGCCCTGCCGACCCAGCGCACCGTGCTCGTCACGGCCGTGCCGGACAGCCCCGCCGCCGCGGACGCCGACGACGTCGTCGCGCTGCCGTTCGCCGACGAGCGCTCGGTCGTGCAGACCCGCTTCGCCACCACCGCACTCGCACTGCTCCGTGCCTCGCTCGGCGAGGACGTCGAGGCCCTGGCCGTCCAGGCCGAGACCGCGCTGACGCTGCCGATCGACGACCTGCTCGACGCCGAGCAGGTCACGTTCGTCGGCCGTGGCCCCGCCGTGGGCCTGACGTTCGAAGCCGCCCTGAAGACCCGCGAGGCCGCACAGTTCTGGGCCGAGTCGTACCCGGCGATGGACTACCGTCACGGTCCGATCGCGATCGCACAGCCCGGTCGCCTGGTCTGGTCGCTCGGCCCTGTGCCGGACGGTCTGGCCGACGAGGTCGCCGCCACCGGTGCCCGCCTGGTGCACCACGACCTCGACCCGCTCGCCGGACTCGTCGTCGTGCACCGATTCGCCGTCGCCCTCGCCGAGCGCCGCGGTCTCGACCCGGACCACCCGCGCTCGCTCACCCGTTCGGTCATCCTCACCTGATGGCCGCGCGCGGGGCAGTGCTCGGGGTCGACGTCGGCGGCACGGGCATCAAGGCCCGACTGACCGGCACGGACGGACAGGTGCTCGACGAGCAGCGCGTCCCGACCCCGCGTGACGACCCCGCTGCCGAGTCCCTCGCCGTCGTCGTGGCCGAGCTCGCGGTGCACGCGCGCTCGGTCGCCCGACAGCAGGGGACGACCCTCGACGCCGTCGGCCTGGTCGTCCCCGGCGTGGTCGACGAGGCCGCCGGTCGTTCGGTGCTGTCGGTGAACCTCGGCTGGCAGGACGTCCCGGTCCGCCAGCGGGTCACCGAGGCACTCCGGGCGACGGGCACCGACGTCCCCCTCGCCTTCGGCCACGACGTCCGCGCCGGGGCCCTCGCGGAGGTGCAGTCCGGTGGGCTGGACCACGGCACGGTCGCGTTCGTGCCGGTCGGCACCGGGCTCGCCAGCGCCCTGGTCGTCGACGGCCGGGTCGTCAGCGGTGACGGCTGGGCCGGCGAGATCGGCCAGGTGCGGATCCCCACCGGGCCGCACGCGGGCCTCCGGGTCGAGGAGGTCGCCTCGGCCGGTGCCGTCGCCCGCCGGAGCGGCGCCCCGTCCGCCCACGCCGCGATGCTCCGCGTCGTCGACGGCGACCCCGTCGCCCGACGGGCGTGGGACGAGTGCGTGGCTGTCCTCGCCGACGCGCTCGCCTGGCTGACGGCGACCGCCGGCTGCCACACCCTGGTCATCGGCGGCGGGCTCGCGCAGTCCGGCCCGCTCCTGCTCGACCCCCTCGCCGTGGCCGTGACCGACCGTCTGGTGGGCGTCCGCGTCCCGACGCTGGTCGGCGCGCGGCACGGCGACGCTGCCGGTGCGATCGGCGCGGCCCTCCTCGCGCAGGGGCTGCTCGCCCGCGACCTGGAGCGCAACCACGACCTCGCCCACGACCACCCGAGGGTGGTGTCGGCGTGACGATGCTCGTCCGCGCGCCCCGCGTCGTCACCGCCGCGGCCGACCTCACCGACGGCTGGATCGCGGTCACCGACGGCCGGGTCGCCGCGGTCGGCACCGGCCCGGCTCCGGACCACGACGCCGTGGTCGAGGCACCCGGCACCGTCGCGCCGGGCTTCGTCGACCTCCACGCACACGGCGCACTCGGCCACGACTTCGCCTCGTGCTCGGTCGACGAGGCCCGCGCCGCTGTCGCCCACCACGCCGACCGCGGGACGGCCCACCTGGTCGCCTCGATCGCGACCGGCACCGTGCCGGACACCGTCGCCGCGCTCCACCGGCTCCGCCCGCTCGTCGCCGACGGCACACTCGCCGGGCTGCACCTCGAGGGGCCCTGGCTCGCCCCCGCACGTCGAGGCGCGCACGCCGCCGCCCTGCTGCACCCGCCGACCGCCGCCGAGGTCGAGCTCCTCGTCGACGCCGGCGGCCCCGCCCTCCGGATCGTCACGCTCGCCCCCGAACTCCCCGGCGCGGTCGACGCGGTCCGCCGACTCGTCGACGCCGGCGTCATCGCGGCGATCGGCCACACCGACGCCGACACCGAGCAGGTGCAGCGCGCGGTCGACGCCGGAGCGACCCTGGTCACCCACCTCTTCAACGGGATGCCGCCGCTGCACCACCGCGAGCCCGGTCCAGTCGGGGTCGCCCTGACCGACGAGCGACTGACCGTGGAGTGCATCGTCGACGGCCACCACCTGGACCCGGTCGCCGTCGGCCTGGTCCGCCGTGCCGCTGGCAACCGCCTGGTGTTCGTCTCGGACGCGATGGCCGCCACCGGCTGCGCCGACGGGGCGTACCGGATCGCCGGCTCCGACGTCGTGGTCGAGGGCGGGGTCGCGATGCTCGCCGACGGGTCCTCGCTCGCCGGCAGCACGATCACGGTCGGCGACGCCGTCGCCCGGGTCCTCGCCGCCGGTCCCTCCGCCACCAGCGCTGGCGAGGCCCGTCCGGCCAGCGCGGACCCCGGTGCCGTCCGGGAGGCGGTGGCCGCCTCGTCCGTGCACGCTGCGGCCCTGCTCGGCCTGCGCCCACCCCTGTCGGTCGGGTCCGCCGCCGACCTCGTCGTCCTCGACCCGGAGGGCCGCCCCACCGTCCTGGAGGTCCCCGCGTGATCGTCGTCGTCACCCCGAACCCCGCCGTCGACGTCACCTACCGCGTCGCCGAGCAGACCGTCGGGGTCACCCAGCGTGTCCTCGAGGTCGTCCGTCGCCCGGGCGGGAAGGGCGTCAACGTCGCCCGGGTGCTCGCCGCCGCGGGAACGGTGACGACCTCGGTCCTGCCGCTCGGCGGGACGTCCGGGACCTGGGTCGCTACGGCGCTCCAGCAGGACGGCCTGACGACCACGGCCGTGCCGGTCGGCGGTGACACGAGGACCACCGTCACCGTCGTCGACGACCACGCGCACCCGACCATGTACGGCGAGCCGGGGCCCGTCGTCTCGGCGGAAGAGTGGGCGACCGTGACCGCTGCCGTCCGCACGGCCCAGCGGGACGCGACCGCGCTCGTCGTCTCGGGGTCACTGCCCCGCGGCACCGACCCCGGCGTGGTCTCGCCCTGGATCCGCAGCGCGGTCGACGCCGGGCTGCTCGTCGTCGCCGACCTGTCGGGTCCGGCGCTCCTCGAAGCCGCCGCGGCGGGCGCCACGGTCTGCAAGCCCAACCGCGAGGAACTCCTCGACGCCACGGGAGCGCCGGACGAACGCTCGGGTGCGCTCGACCTGCTCGCGCGCGGCGCCGGGGTCGTCGTCGTCTCCGCCGGCTCGTCGGGCATCACCGCGCACACCCGCGACGCCGTCGTGACCGTCCCCGCGGTGCCCGACGTACACGGCAACCCCACGGGAGCCGGGGACGCTGCCACCGCCGGGCTCGTCCTCGCGCTGACCGGACCGGGCAGCCGTCCGACCGCAGCCCTCGCCCCAGCCGCTCTCCGCCACGCCCTGGTCACCGCTGCCGCGTACGGCGCCGCAGCGGTCCTCCGTCCCGTCGCGGGCGAGGTCGACCTGGCCGCCGTCGACCGCTTCACCACCCTGCTCGACCGAACCGGGAGCCCCACATGACCACCGCCCTCGCCCTCACCGGCCTCCTCGACTCCGCACGCACCGCCCGCCGGGGTGTCGGCGCGTTCAACGTCGTCCTGCTCGAGCACGCCGAGGCGATCGTCGCCGGCGCCGAGCGGGCCGGGCTGCCCGTGGTGCTGCAGGTCAGCGAGAACTGCATCCACTACCACGGTGGCCTGACGCCGATCGTCACCGCGACCCAGGCCGTGGCCCGGGCTGCCGACGTCGAGGTCCTCGTGCACCTGGACCACATCGAGGACACCGCACTCGTGCACGCGGGCATCGACCTCGGTGTCGACTCGATCATGTACGACGGCTCGCACCTGGACTACGACGCCAACGTCACCGCGACGCGGGAGCTCGCCGACCGCTGCCACGCAGCGGGCATCGCGATCGAGGCCGAGCTCGGCGAGGTCGGCGGCAAGGACGGCGTGCACGCCCCCGGGGTCCGTACCGACCCGTCCGACGCCGCGGCGTTCGTCGCCGCGACCGGGGTCGACGCCCTGGCGGTCGCCGTCGGGACGTCGCACGCGATGCAGACGCGGGAGGCGTCGGTCGATCGCGACCTCGTGGAACGGCTGCGGGCCTCCGTGCCGGTGCCCCTGGTGCTGCACGGATCCTCCGGGCTGTCCGACGAGGAGCTGCGGGGCGCGGTCCGCGCCGGCATGACGAAGATCAACATCTCGACGCACCTCAACGGGCTGTTCACCCGAGCGCTGCGGGACGTGCTCGACGAGCGACCGGACCTGGTCGACCCGCGCCGGTACGTGTCGGCGGGACGTGATGCGGTCGCGGTCGAGACCGCCCGGCTGCTGACGCTGCTCGCCGGGTAGCCGGGTAGCCGGGTAGCCGACCGGCTCAGCCTCGGGTGTGGCTCGCCCAGAGCGCGGAGCGGCCCTTCCGGAGCACGACGTTGCCGTCCGACCCCATGCGCAGGGTCACCCCCGTGCCGCCCTTCCCGCCCGTACCGGTCGACCAGCGTCGGTCGCCGAGGGGCCCGGCGAGCAGGAGGTCCCCGTTCGGCAGGAGCAGGAGGGACGCACCGGCGCCGCCACCCGCCTTGCGGTACACGGCGGTGCCGCGGACCGTGACGACGAGTTGCCCGTTCGAGCGGACGGCGAAGCGGCGGAGCCCGCTCGCGTCGTGGATCGCCTGGCCGGCGACGAGGGTGGCACCGGGGACGAGCTGGTCCGTACCGGGTGCACCGTTGTGCCAGAGGAGCGCGCCGTCGCGCGCGGTGACCCGGACGTCGCCGGTGTCGTCGACGGTCAGGCGAGCACCGCCGGACGCGGTGCGGGCCGACGTCGACCAGAGGACCGTGCCCGACGGTGCGACCACCGCGAGCACCCCGCTCGCATCGAGGCGCAGGACGGCGCCGTCGGCCGAGCCGGTGCTACGCCAGAGACGGCGGCCGTTGCCCCACTCGACGAGCGAGCCGTCGGCCTGCAGGTCGAGCCAGTACTGCCCGGACGGCGAGTGGATCGAGGTCCCGCCGGGGACGGTCCGGTTCCCCGAGACGATCGCGGTCGCGGTCGCCCCGGCCGTCGTGGTCGGGGCCGTGCAGTCCTCCGCCGTCGGGAGCAGCCGTCCGAGAGCAGACCAGTTCGGCGAGCCGAGACCGGTCGCCGCGTCCCACCCGCGGGCCGCCCGGGCCGTGCCGTTGCTGCCGGTGACGACGTCACGGAACGCAGCCGGGTTCCGGTACAGGGCCTGGTGCACGTCACCGACGCCGGCGGCGCACCCGCGGGCGGTCACCGCGACGGCGAGCTGTCCGGCGAGCACCGGGGACGCCAGGCTGGTGCCGCCGCCGAGCACGAACCCGTGTGCGGTCGACAGGTACACGCCGAGTCCCTTCGCCGGGTCGGCGAGTGCGGCGACGTCGGGCAGCTGGCGCTTCGTGCCGCTGGTCCCCGTCCCGGTCTGCCACGCGGGTCGGGCGTAGGCGCTCGAGGTCCCGCCACCACCGGCACCGAGGGTGTTCGACCAGCCGGCCTCGGTCCACCCGGTCTTCGTCTTCGTGAGCGAGGTGCCGCCGACGCCGACGACCGCGGGCGAGGACGCCGGGTAGGACACGTCGCGGATGGTCGTCCTCGGGCCGGTCGGGCAGCGTGCGCCGTCGTCACCGGTGGCGGCGAAGACCGTCGCGCCGGCGGCGACGATCCGGGACAGGGCGGCGTCGAGGGCGGCTCGGGCGTCCGCCGGGGTCCGGGTCTCGCAGCTGCCCCAGGAGATGCTGACGGCGGTGATGCCGGCGCTCCGGACCTCGTCCGCGATCCGGCTGTACGCGTCGTAGCTGCCCTGGAACGAGTTGTCGGTGACGTACACGCGCTGCCGGGCGCCGGGCGCGACGGCGAGCAGGGCCTGCTGGTCGATCGCGACCTCGGTCTCGCCCTGGGAGCCGTCGCCGACGTGCGGGTCCACGCCGTCGACCGCGATCTGGTCGAGCGCGGGCAGCGGACGCCCGCTCGCGACGGCGTACGCGCTGAGGTCGTTGCGGTCCCACCCGGAGAACTGCACGGTGGCGATCGTCGCGCCGGCACCCGCCGTGGCCGAGCCCGTGGACCGGTACGCACCGGCGAGGTCGGCGGACGCGTACCCGGCGGGGACGGCGGCGTGCGCCAGGGCCGGACGGGTGTCGAGGCCGAGCACCGAGACGACCGCGCCACCGAAGGACTGCGGGACGGTCGGCGCGGTCGTCGGGTGCATGCCGTCACCGGTGCCGACCAGGGTGACGCCGAAGAGTGCCTCGGCCTGGGCGGCGGTGCCGTGCGCCTCGACCTCCCACGTGTCGGTGTCGGTCACGGCGAAGCCGGCGCCGGTCAGCACCGATCGGGTGCGCGACGGGGCGTCGTCGGCGGGGGCCACGGCCTCCACCGCGTCCGCGCGCTGCTCGGCGGTGTCGCCGGTGGTCGCCGTGGGCAGGGCGGCGAGGGCGGCGGGGTCCGTCGGACGGAGGACCAGCGTCAGGTCGACCGGGGCGTCACCGGGCGTCGCGCCGGCGGTGGGGTCGGCCGGTGCGGGGACGCCGGCGGCGGCCGGCACCGCGGTCGCGGGGGCGACCGGTGTGGTCGTGGCAGCCACGGGCGCGGTCGCCGCGGGCAGCGCCTGCGCCGGCCGGCCCGTGCCGGTGACGGCGAGCGCCACGGCCACGGCGGTCGCGGCGAGGAGGGTCGGGGTACGGCGTGGCATCGGCGATCGCTTCCGGGGATCCGGGACGACGACCGTCCCTGGCCGTCGGTCCGGGGTGCCGGACGGTGCACGGTACCCCGGCGTTCCCGGCCCGCCGCAGCCCCAGTTCCGGGGCCGCAGCTCGGTGCGGGGTCGTCCGCGTCAGCAGAGCGGGACGTTCACCGCGAGACCGCCCATCGCGGTCTCCTTGTACTTGTGCGACATGTCGGCGCCGGTCTGCCGCATCGTCTCGACGACCTGGTCGAGGGAGACGTGGTGCACGCCGTCCCCGCGCAGTGCCATCCGGGCGGCGTTCACGGCCTTGTTCGCCGCGATCGCGTTCCGTTCGATGCACGGGATCTGCACCAGGCCGCCGATCGGGTCGCACGTCAGGCCGAGGTTGTGCTCCATCGCGATCTCGGCGGCGTTCTCGACCTGCTCCGGGGTGCCGCCGAGCAGTTCGGCGAGCCCGGCCGCGGCCATCGAGGCGGCCGAGCCGACCTCACCCTGGCAGCCGACCTCGGCGCCGGAGATGGAGGCCCGCTCCTTGTAGATCGAGCCGACGGCGCCTGCGGTGAGCAGGAACCGGACGATCGCGTCGTCCCGGCGGTCCGGGGTGATCGTCGGCACGTAGGTGAGCGCGTAGAAGAGGACGGCCGGGATGATGCCGGCGGCGCCGTTCGTCGGGGCGGTGACGACGCGGCCTCCGGAGGCGTTCTCCTCGTTGACCGCCATCGCGGTGAGGTTCGTCCACTCCATCGCGAAGAGCGGGTCGTGCCCGGGGTCGTCGCGGGTGAGCTGCTCGAACCAGTCGGCGGCGCGGCGTCGGACCTCGAGGCCGCCCGGCAGCGTGCCGGTGCGACGGACGCTGCGGTCGACGCAGTCCTCCATCACGGCGTGGATGCGGAGCAGGCGGTCGCGGACCTCGGCCTCGGTGCGGGTCGCGGTCTCGTTGGCGAGGGCGACGCCGCTGACCGGGAGGCCCGTGGTCGAGCAGGCCGCCAACAGCTCGGCCCCGCTGGAGAACGGGTGGGGCACCGCGTCGGTCTCGACCGGGATCGCGGTGCCGGCGACGTCCTCGCCCGGCTCCTCGTCACCGTCACGGGCGATGAACCCGCCGCCGATCGAGTAGTAGGTCTCGACGGCGGTCTCGGTGCCGGTCGCGTCGAAGCTCCGCAGGCGCATGGCGTTCGGGTGCCGCGGCAGCATGGTCAGTGGGTGCAGGACGATGTCGCTGAGCCGGAACGCCACGGTCGGGCCGTCCGCCAGGGTCAGGCGACCGGTGGACTCCAGGGCGTCGAGCGCCGCCGTCATCACGTCGGGGTCGACGTCCTCGGGCCGGTGACCCATCAGGCCGATCGCGACCGCGCCGAGTGTGCCGTGTCCGTGCCCCGTCGAGGCGAGCGAGCCGTAGAGGTCGACGCGGATGCTCGTGACCGGCAGGTCGGCGACCCGTTCGGCGAAGTCGACGCCGGCGCGCATCGGGCCCACCGTGTGGGAACTCGACGGCCCCACACCGATGCTGAACAGATCGAAGACGGAGACCGGCACGACATCGAGCCTACGCCGTCCGGACGGCAGGCTCAGTGGCCTGGTCGGGCCTGCCACCAGTGGATCAGGGCCCGCCGAGCCAGTGGTCGATCCGGTGGTGGTCCGGGCTGAACCCGTTCGCGACGCCCCAGAGCACCGCCTGGGTGCGGCTGTCGGACCCGATCTTGCGGTAGACGGAACGGATGTGTGACTTGACCGTGTTCGGGCTGAGGTAGGTCAGCTGAGCGACCTGCGCGTTGCTCTTGCCCTGGGTGATGAGCGCGAGGACCTCGGACTCGCGATC
The DNA here is from genome assembly GCF_034045095.1 of Curtobacterium sp. CFBP9011. Taxonomy (NCBI): domain Bacteria; kingdom Bacillati; phylum Actinomycetota; class Actinomycetes; order Micrococcales; family Microbacteriaceae; genus Curtobacterium; species Curtobacterium sp. CFBP9011. The sequence goes on along the minus strand of NZ_JAXCWN010000004.1, from coordinate 144,176 downwards.
GGTGATGCCGACGCCCTTGCCCGGCCAGTCCAGGCCGTCGGCGCTCGGGGCGCGACGTCCGGCGCGGCTGACCACGACCTCGCCGGCAGCGATCCGCTCGAGCGCGTCCACCAGGTCGGCGGCACCCAGCGTCTTCGACAGGTACCCGTGCACCCCCTCTGCGAGCGCTGCGTCGACGAGCTCTTGTTGGAAGTTCCACGTGTAGACGACGACGTGCCGTGCTCGTGGGTTCGCGACGAGTGCGGCGATCTCGACCTGGTCGGACTCCGGCTGCGCGAACGAGTCGTAGAGCACGATGTCGATCGAGTCGTCGAGCTCTGCGTTGGCGTCGATCTCGGCCACGACGATCCGGTCGCGGTGCGCGTCGAACATGTGCGCGAGGCCCTTGAGGACGACGTCGTAGTCGTCGACGAGCGTCACGAGGAGCGGAGTGGTGGGAGCGTCGACCGGCATGGGGCTACCTTTCCACCCCAAAGGGTGAGACGGAACACCCCTGGGGGTGGAAGGGTTGTCGACGTCGCCCGATCGGGTGACGGACGCGCTCGGCCCTTCTACCGGTCGTGCAGAACGCACCAAGGAGTCAGCCCATGCTCGGTCTCATCCTCAGCCTCATCATCGTCGGCCTCATCGCCGGCGCACTCGCCCGTCTCATCGTCCCCGGCAAGCAGGACATCAGCCTCGTGATGACGATCGTGCTCGGCATCATCGGCTCGTTCGTCGGTGGCTTCCTCGGCTTCTTGATCTTCCAGCACGACCCGATGGACGGCTTCTTCCAGCCGGCCGGCATCATCGGCTCCATCATCGGCGCGATCATCGTGCTGCTCCTCTACACGCGCTTCGCCGGTGGCCGCAGCCGCCGCTGAGTGCCTGGACGACGAACAGGGTCCGGATGCGATGCGTCCGGACCCTGTTCGTCGTTCCCGTCCCGTCCGCGTCGCCGGACGGACCCGCGGGAGCGGGCGGGATCAGCGCCGCCCGCCCTGGGTCGGCATCACGATCCAGAGCACGACGTAGGCGATCCAGAGCGGCCCGGGGAACAGGCTGAGCAGGACCCAGAGCACGCGGACGGCGGTGCGGGACCAGCCGAAACGGTCGGCGATACCGGCACAGACCCCGGCGAGCAGGCGACCGGAGCGGGGGCGGTGGAGTGTGTTCGTCATGTCCTCGACGCTACGGGTCGAGACTGCGTGGCGGCATCCGGCCAGGCCCCCACTCCGGGGTGGGGACAACCCCACCGAGACGGGACGAGCCTGCCGGACGGTGGTCGGGCCTCCTGGCTGGTCCGGCCCGCCGTCCTACGGCAGCAGGACGATCTTGCCGCGGGTGTGGCGCTCCTCGAGCTGGGCGTAGGCGTCCTGCACCGCGTCGAGCGGGAAGGTGGCGGCGATCGGGACCTCGACGGAGCCGTCGGCGACCATGTTCGCCAGCGCCGACAGGATCTCGGGGTCGGCCGTGTCCGCGCTGCCCGACGCCATCGCGCCGACCTCGGCCGCGGCCTCGAACGCGATGACGGTCTCGATGCGGTCGGCCGGGACGCCGAGCGTGATGCCGAGGTGCACGTACTCGGCGCCGAAAGTGTCGATGACGGCGTCGATGCCGTTCGTGGCGAGCTCGCGGATGCGGTCCTCCAGCCCGTCGCCGTACGCGACCGGGCGGGCGTTCTTGGACTGCAGCCACTCGTGGTTGGACTCGGAGGCGATCGCGATGACGTCGATGCCCTCGTTCGTCAGCAGCTGGGTGACGAAGGAACCGACACCACCGGCGGCACCGGAGACGACGACGGTCTCGCCGGCCCGCGGGTCGACGGCGCGGACGGCGGCTGCGGCGGTCGTCGCGGCGACGTCCAGGCCACCGGCGGCCTCCCACGACAGCAGGCGGGGCTTCGGGACGAGCTGGCCGGCGGGGACGGAGACGTACTCCGCCTGGCTCGAGCGCTCCCACGACCAGCCGAGGACCTCGTCGCCCTCCTCGAACCCGTCGACGTCGAGGCCGATCGCGGCGACCGTGCCGGCGAGGTCGGTGCCCTGGCCGGAGGGCAGCTTCTCGGGGTCGTGGTCGTCGACGACACCCTGGCGGATGGCGGACTCGCCGGGGTTGATGCCGGCGGCGCGGACCTTCACGAGCACGCGGCCGGGCTCGACCTCGGGAACGGGGACCTCGGCGACGTGCAGGACGGAACGGTCGCCCCACTCCTCGAAGCGGACGGCGCGCATGGTGTCAGGGAGAGCAGTCATCCCCGCAGACGGTACGCCAGGCCGGCCGCGGTCGTCGCACTCCACGCTGACAGCGGCGGTATGGACCGCTCCATCGCACCGCTCGTGGGAGACTGACGACATGCCCATCCTCCACAAGGACATGCAGCTGTGCATCTCGCTGGCCGCCCGTCCGAGCAACATCGGCACCCGGTTCCACAACTTCCTCTACGACGAGCTCGGGCTGGACTACGTCTACAAGGCGTTCACCACGACGGACCTGCCCGGGGCCGTCGCCGGCATCCGCGCGCTCGGCATCCGCGGCTGCTCGGTGTCGATGCCGTTCAAGGAGGACGTGATCGCACTCGTCGACGAGCTCGAGGAGTCCGCCGCCGCGATCCGCTCCGTCAACACGATCGTCAACGACGCCGGGGTCCTGACCGCGTCGAACACCGACTACGAGGCCGTCGCCGCCCTGCTCGACTCGCACGGGGTCGACCGCGACGCCCGGGTGCTGCTCCGGGGCTCGGGCGGCATGGCGAAGGCGGTCACGGCGGCGTTCCGTGGGGCCGGGTTCGCGCACCTCACCGTCGTCGCCCGCAACGAGGCGACCGGCAGCGCCCTGGCGGACCAGTACGGGTACGCGTGGGTGGGCGCCGAGGAGCAGGCCGGCGACGCCGACGTCCTGGTCAACGTCACCCCGCTCGGCATGCGCGGCGACCAGGAGGACGCGCTGTCCTTCGCCCCGGACCGCATCACCGCGGCAGGCACCGTCTTCGACGTCGTCGCGTTCCCGTCCGAGACCCCGCTCGTCCGGGCCGGCCGCGACGCCGGTGCGCACGTCATCACGGGTGCCGAGGTCATCGCGCTGCAGGCAGCGCGCCAGTTCGAGCGGTACACGGGCGTCGCGTTGACGGCGGACCAGGTCGCGCGCGCGAGCGCGTTCTCCCGCCAGGAGTAGGTGGGGCGGCACGGCGGCGAGACACCGCCGAGTGCGCCAGACGCCGCCACTCCCCGCGGCGTCTCCCGCAGAACGCGGCGTCTCACACAGACGGGGGCGTCTCGGGCCGGGAGGCGCGGGGCGGGGCCGCACCGACCCTCCCGTCCGCCACACACCGGCACCACGGCGAGACGCCGCCGCTTGCGCGAGACGCCGCCACTCCCCGCGGCGTCTCCCGCAGAACGCGGCGTCTCACACAGACGGGGGCGTCTCGGGCCGGGAGGCGCGGAACGGGCCCGCACCGACCTACCCTCCCGTCCGCCACACACCGGCACCACGACGAGACGCCGCCGAGTGCGCCAGACGCCGCCACTTCCGGCGGCGTCTCACGCAGAACGCGGCGTCTCACACAGACGGGGGCGTCTCGGGCCGGGAGGCGCAGGGCGGGGCCGCACCGACCCTCCCGTCCGCCACACACCGGCACCACGACGACACACCGCCGAGTGCGCCAGACGCCGCCACTTCCGGCGGCGTCCCGCGCAGAACGCGGCGTCTCACACAGACGGGGGCGTCTCGGGCCGGGAGGCGCGGGGCGGGGCCGCACCGACCCTCCCGTCCGCCACGCACCGGCACCACGGAGACACCGCCGACTCAGGCGGCCGTCACGCGCTGAGCGCGACAGCTCAGCGGCTGCGCGCGCGCCCCGCGGCGACCCAGCCGAGCCGCCGCGCGGTCTCGTGGTTCCGGAGCCAGATTCCGGGCTGCGCGAGGAATCCGGGAACGAGCGTGCCCGGACCCTTCACCGGGTTCTCGCGCAGGGTGATCCGGCAGCCGCGGGGGTGCGGCTCGACCTCGACCTCGACGTGGGCCTCCCCCACCGGCCACCCGCGGGCCTGGATCACCATCCGCCGGGGCTCGTCGTACTCCAGGACGGTGGTGGTGTCGTTGATGACGAACGGCCAGACGCCGAACGAGTGGTGGATCTCGGTGCCGACCGCGGGCCACCCGGGGTCCTCGCCGCGCATCCGCGACGCACCGACGACCCACGTGGGGTAGAGCCAGCCGTCGCGGAGGACGTCGAACACGTCCTCCGGGGTGCAGTGGATGATCCGGACGTTCTTCGCCATGTCAGCTCCTCGGTGCCAGGTCGACGTCCACCGGCAGCCCGTACGTGTGCCGGAGGGCGCTCTTCGCCGCGTGCCACCCGGCCATGCCGTGCACCCCGGGCCCGGGCGCCGCGGACTGCGACGCCAGGTACATCCCGCCGCCCATCCGCCACGGGTCGCTCGAGAGCACGGGCCGCTTGACCAGCTGCCAGAAGCTCGCGGCACCGGCGGCGATGTCCCCGCCGGAGTAGTTCGGGTTGTACTGCTCCATGTCGTGGGCGGTCCTGCTGTTCGTCGCGACGATGGTGTCGCGGAAGCCGGGGGCGAACCGTTCGATCTGCCGGATGACGCTCTCCTGGTGGTCGACGGTCGAGCCAGCGGGGACGTGGGCGTACGCCCAGAAGACGTGCCCGCCCTCGGGTGCCCGGCTCGGGTCGACGACGGTCGGCTCGGAGCCCAGCACGTAGGGGCGGTCGGGGTCCTGCCCGCGGGCGACCTGCGCCTCGGCCTCGGCGATCTCGGCGCGGGTGCCGCCGATGTGCACGGTGCCGGCGCGGTGCAGCTCGGGGTTGGTCCAGGGCACCGGCTCGGACAGGGCGAAGTCGACCTTGGCGGCGGCGTTGCCGAACCGGAAGTGCCGCAGGGCTCCGCGCTTGGGCGCCGGCAGCTGGTTGCCGGCGATCCGGAGCATCGACGGGACGCTGGTGTCGAAGAACACCGCCTTGGCCGGGGTGAGGTCGCCGAGGGAGTGGACCTCCCGCCCGGTCTCGATCGTGCCGCCGTGGGCGACGAGGTCGGCGGCGAGCGCGTCGACGATCGCCTGGCTGCCGCCGATCGGCACCGGCCAGCCGCGGGCGTGGGCGTAGACGCCGAGCGACAGGGCCGCGGCCGCGGTGGCGAGCGAGGGCATGTGCTGGATCGAGTGCGCCGCGACGCCGCTGATCATGGCCGGGGCGACGTCGTCCCGGAAGCGGAGGTTCCAGGCGCGGGAGCCCTGCTCGAGCGCGCGGAGACCGAAGCGGGCGACCGTGACCGGGTGCCGCGGGACGTGCAGCAGGGCGTCGGTGGCGAAGTCGGAGACGCGGTCGGCGTGCTCGACCAGCGGGGCCATCAGCTGCCGGTAGGCGCGGCCGTCGACCCCCAGGGCATCGGCGGTGCGGTCGAGGTCCTGGTACGCGATGCCCGCCCGGCCGCCGTCGAGCGGGTGGCCGTACTGCACCTCGGGCAGGCGGAGTTCGATGCGCCGCTCCATGCCGAAGGCGCGGAAGAACTCGGACTGCAGCGCCATCGGGTGCACAGCGGAGCAGACGTCGTGCAGGTACCCGGGCAGCGTGAGTTCCTTGGTGCGCGCACCGCCGCCGATGGTGTCGTTCCGTTCGACGACCTCGACACTGAGACCGGCCCGAGCGAGGGTGACCGCTGCGGCCAACCCGTTCGGTCCGGCTCCGACGACCACCGCATCAACCATGCGGACGAGCCTACGGAGTGGCGGCTGGACACGGGTCGAGGCGGTCCCGTGCGTTGACGGCCGAGCGTCAGCTCGTGGTGGTGTCCGCCTCGGCCGGGTCGGTGCCGTCGTCCGGTCCGTCGGCGTCCGGTTCGTCGGCGCCGACGGGGGTGCCGGAGCCGACCGGGTGCTCGGCGACCAGGGTCGCGAAGTCCTCGTCGAGGAGCTGCTGCACCCGCTCGTCACGCCCGACCTCGTAGTCGTCGGCCGGGCGCTGGGCCCACCCGAGACGCCCGACGACGGTGGTGCCGATGTCGTCCCACGCGCGGGCCCGGGCGGCCAGGACGATGCCGTCGACGAAGTGCTGGTCGTCGCGGCGGGCGTCGAGGCGCTTGGCCAGTTCTTCGTACGTGGCCTCGCGCGTGCGGAGCTTCAGGTCGTCCCCGCGTCGGTAGTCGTGCTGGTGCTGCGAGCGCCCGCCCTGCTTGCTCGACCGGACCCGGATCTCCCGCATCCGCTCGGCGTCGCCGCGCTGCTCCTCGGCCATCCGGTGCAGTTCCTGTCGTGCGGCGTCGGCGATGAGCGCGTGGTCGAAGTACCCCTGGTCGCGCAGGGCGTTGGTGATGATCCGGTTCGCCACGGCGACGGTCACCGCCGCCTTGGCGATGAGGAACCCCTCGTCCACCGCGCGCTTCAGTTCGACCTGGCTGACGGGCCGATCGCGCACGTCGGGCTTGCGTCGTCCGAACAGTGCCATGCGTCGACGATAGCGGCGACCGGGTGCCCGCGGGCTGCGGGACCGGCCCGCTGTGGAGGAACGGTCCGACCGCGGAGGAACGGTGCGGCCGTGGACCGACGGACGGGAGGCACGGTGCCAGCTGGCACCGTGCCTCCCGTCCGGATCGGGTCGCGACGCAGGCCGTCGGCTCAGGCCGCCCCGTGGCTGGCGCGGCTGCGACGCGACAGCGAGTCGATGATGACGGCGAGCAGCAGGACCGCGCCCGTGATCATGTAGCGGATCGAGGAGTCGAGGCTGAGCAGGGTGAGCCCGTTCGAGATCGACTGGATCACGATGATGCCGAGCAGTGCCGACCACGCGCTGCCGCGTCCGCCGAACAGGCTCGTCCCACCGATGACCGCCGCGGCGATCGCGTTGAGGTTCGTGTCGCCGGCACCCGAGGACAGGCTGGCCGAGTTGAGCCGTGCCGCCGCCAGGATGCCGCCGATCGTGGCGAACAGCGAGGTGAGCATGAACACCGAGATGTAGATGCGGTTCACCCGGATGCCGGAGCGGCGGGCGGCCTCGACGTTGCCGCCGACCGCGAAGACCGAACGGCCCCAGCGGGTGCGCTTGAGCAGGAAGTTCATGAGGACGACGAGCACGACGAAGAACACGAAGGACGTGCCGGTGCCGAAGTCCTGCGACAGGTACCAGACCATCACGGCGAGCCCGATGAACAGGGCGGCGGACTTCGCGATCGTCAGGGACATCGCCCCGGTGGACAGGCCGGCGCGACGACGACGGCCGGCGCGACGGACCTCGGTGACGAACAGGCCACCGGCGGCGACCGCGGCGAACAGGTAGGCCAGCCACGGCGGCAGGTACGACGCCGAGGCGAACTGCACGATCGGCGAGTCGTACGGCAGGTTGATCGAGCCGTTCGGGCCGAGGATGAGCAGCTGCAGGCCGAGGAAGCCGAGCAGACCGGCCAGGGTGATGACGAAGCTCGGGACACCGAAGCGGGTGAAGAGCAGACCGTAGAGCAGACCGGCTGCCAGACCGACCGCCAGCGCCACGACGATGACCAGCCAGAGCGGCCAGCCCAGGGACGTCAGCCCCTGACCGAGGATCGCGGCCGCCAGACCGCTGACGCTGCCGACGGACAGGTCGATCTCGCCGAGGAGCAGCACCAGGACGATGCCGATCGCGATGGTGCCGACGGCCGCGCACTGCAGGGCGAGGTTGACGAGGTTGCCCGGGGACAGGAAGTCGGGCGAGAGCGCCTGGAACACCGCCCAGATGACGATGAGGCCGACGACGACCGGCAGCGAGCCGATGTCGCCGCCGCGGACCCGGCGGATGAACGCCTTCGCGGCGCCGCCGATGCCCTGGTCGCGGAGCAGCCGCTCGTCCTGCAGGTCGGCGGCCGACGGGGTCGGGTTCGACGCGGTGAGGGTCTCGTCGGTCTTGCTCATGCGGTGGTCTCCTGCTCGGTCCGGGCCGCGGCACGACGGGTGACCGCGTTGTCGGTCGCGCCGGTGATGGCCGCGATGATCTCCTCGTAGGAGACGTCGTCGATGCGGAAGGTGCCGTTGTTCCGACCGAGTCGCAGCACCGCGACCCGGTCGGCGACGGCCTGCACGTCGGCGAGGTTGTGGCTGATGAGGACGACGCCGAGGCCGCGCTCACGGAGACGTTCGACGAGGTTGAGGACCTCGGCGGTCTGCGCGACGCCGAGTGCTGCGGTCGGTTCGTCGAGGATGACGACCTGCGGGTCGCCGATCAGGGACCGGGCGATCGCGACCGTCTGCCGCTGGCCCCCGGACAGGGACGCGATCGGGATGCGCACGGAGGGGATCCGCGCGGCGAGCTGCTGCAGGAGCTCCCACGAGCGGCGTTCCATCTCCTCCTCGTCGAGGAAGGGCTTGGCGATCTCCCGACCGAGGTACAGGTTCGACACCACGTCGAGGTTGTCGGCGAGGGCCAGGTCCTGGAAGACGGTGGCGATGCCGAGCGACTGGGCCGCTGCCGGGTTCGGGACGGTGACCTCGTCGCCGTTGAAGGTGATCGTGCCGCCGTCCGGTGTGTAGACACCGGCGAGGATCTTCACGAACGTCGACTTGCCGGCGCCGTTGTCGCCGACGATGGCGACGACCTCACCCGGGTAGACGTCGAAGTCGATGTCGCTGAGGGCCTGGACGGCACCGAACCGCTTGTCGATGCCGCGGAGGGACATCACGGGTTCGGTGGTGGGGTGTGCTGCTGGGGGCTCGGTGCTCACGGTGTCGTCCTCGATCGGAAGTGCGTGCGGGCCGCCCGGTCCGGATCGGACCGGGCGGCCGGGGGGTGTTGCTTACTCGATGCCGTTCTTCGAGCAGGCGCTGGCGTACTGCGAGGTGCAGACCTGCTTGACCGTGTAGAGACCGTCCTTGATGACGGTGTCCTGCACGTTCTCGGTCGTCACGGCGACCGGGTCGAGGAGGGTGGACTGCACGCTCGCGCCGCCCGCCGTCTTCGTGGTGGTGTCACCCTTCGGGGTCTCACCCTTGGCGAACTGGATGGCCAGGTCGGCCGCCTTCGACGCCTCGGGCTTGAACGCCTTGTAGACGGTCATGTACTGCTCACCCGAGAGGATGCGCTGGATGCCCGCGAGGGACGCGTCCTGGCCGGTGACGGGCGGGAGCTCGGAGACGCCGGCCGACTTCAGGGCCGCGATGACGCCGCCGCCGGTGTCGTCGTTGGCCGCGTAGACGCCGGTGATCTTGTCGGCACCGAGCTTGCTGATCTGTCCAGCTGCCCAGTCCTGCGCCTTGGCGGGGTCCCAGCCGGGGGTGTCGAACTCGGCCAGCACCTTGTAACCGCTGTCGTCGATCGCCTTGTGGGCACCGGCCTTGAACTGCGAGGCGTTGTTGTCCGTCGGGGAGCCGTTCACCATGATGATGCCGGAGCCTTCGGGGACGTCCTTCGCCTTGAGGGCCTTGATGAGCGCCTCGCCCTGCAGCTGACCGACCTTCTCGTTGTCGAACGAGATGTAGTAGCTGAGGTCCGGGCTGTTGATGAGTCGGTCGTAGGAGATGACCGGCACCTTCTTGGCCTTGGCCTGCTGCACGATCGAGGCTGCGGCCTCACCGTCGAACGGGTCGAGGACCAGGACCTTGACGCCCTGCGTGAGCATGGACTGGGCCTGCTGCAGCTGCTTGGACGCGTCGCCGTCCGCGTTCGCGTAGACGACGGAGCAGCCGCTGCACTGCTTCTTGACCTCGGCGGTGAAGAGCGGGCGGTCGGCGCTGGCGTAGCGAGCCGTGACGGAGTCGGGCAGGAGCAGGCCGATCTTGGCCTTGGAGGCGTCGCCCCCGCCGCCGCCGGAGCCCGTTCCGGCACCGGCTCCGTTCGAACAGCCCGCCAGGGTGGTGATCGCGAGCAGCAGGGCGCCGACGCCCAGCATGGCTCGTGTGGTGGCTTTCTTCATCGAAATGTCCTCCAACAGGTGGACCGCCCACGTTGGCGGTGACCTGAGTGTGCCAGTGGCGGTTCTTGGCTGCAAGAGTTGAACGCAAGGGTGCGGTGCCGTGACGGAATCGTTATCGAGCGATCGTCAGTGGCGGACGTCCACCGCTTCGATCGCGACCGCCAGCGCCCCGGTCACGGCGGCCTTCTCGCCGAGCTGGCCCTGCACGACGTCCGGGGTCCCGTCCGCGTCGACGATGAGCATCGACTCGAGCGCGTGCCGCATCGGGCCGAGGAGCAGCTCCCCCGCACGCGCGAACTCCCCCGTCACCACGAGCCGCTCCGGGTCGAGCACGTTGCAGAGCCCCACCGCCGCCGTCCCGATCGCCCGCCCGGCGTCCGCGATCGCCCGGATGCACACCGGGTCGCCCGACATCGCCCGGAGGATCAGGTCCGCCGTCTTCAGGGTCCCGACCTCGTCGCGGATGCTCTCGAGCACGGCGGGCGCACCGGCCACGGCCTCCAGACAGCCGCGGTTGCCGCACCGGCAGATGGGGCCGTGCGGGACGACGGGCGTGTGACCGAACTCGCCCGCGACGCCGTGGTGCCCACGGAACAAGCGGCCGTCCAGGATCAGGCCCGCCCCGATGCCGGTACCGACGTCGAGCGTGATCGAGGTGTCCCGTCCGCGGGCGGCACCGCTCCGGTGCTCCGCCAGCGCGGACAGGTTCGCCGAGTTGTCCACCTGCACCGGCTTGCCGACCCGACGTGCGAGCGACTCCCCGATCGGCAGCCCGTCCCAGCCGCGGAAGATCCCGCCCCGCGCGGTCATCCCGGTCCGCCGGTCGATCGGCGCCGCCACGGCCAGGCCGACGGCCAGCACCTCGTCCATCGAGGACTCCACCGACTCGGCCATGTCCATCACGAGCAGCGCCGTCTTGTCGAGTTCGGCGTCCGCCCGGTGGTCGCGGGCCAGGGGCATGTGTCGCTCGGCCAGGACGGTCCCGTTGAGGTCGGACAGCGCCAGGCGCAGGTGCCGGGGCGAGACGTGCACGCCGGCGACCAGGCCGAGGCCGTGCGGCAGCGTCACCCGCAGTGCTCGGCGGCCGCTCGAGGTGCTCGGCGTCGCGTGCAGGGCACCGGTGGCGACGAGCTCCTTGACGATGTTCGACACCGTCGCGGGGCTGAGGCCGGTCGCGCCGGCCAACTCGACCTGGGTCAGACCGCCGTGGCGCTTGACCGCTGCGACGACGCGACCCCGGTTGGCTTCACGCAGTGAAGCTTGGCTGCCCGGACTCCGTCGTGGCTCTGACACGGGGACAGCGTAATGGGCCCGGTCCGAACGTCGACCGCGTCCCCCGGACAGGATGACGAGACGTCGCACAGACGGACCGGACGACAGACGGACGGACGGGAGGCACGGTGCCAGCTGGCACCGTGCCTCCCGTCCGTCAGCAGGTCGCGTCGCGACGCGACGTCGCGACGCGACGTCGCGACTAGGGCTTCGTGATGAAGCCCTCCTTGACCATCCACTCGAAGGCGACGTCCGCCGGCTCGCGGCCCTCGACGTCGACCTGCCGGTTGAGCTCCTGCAGCACCGCATCGGTCAGCTTCGGCGAGATCTGGTCGTAGATCCCCTCGAGCTGCGGGTACTTCTCCAGGGTCGCGCTCGAGAGCACCGGGGCGACGTTGTACGCCGGGAAGAACCCGCGGTCGTCCTGCAGCACCTGCAGCCCGAGCGACTTGATGCGGCCGTCGGTGGTGAACACCTCACCGAAGTTGCACGTGCCGCGGTCGGTCGCCGTGTAGACGGTGCCGGTGTCGAGGATGTCGACGTTGCCCTTCGGGATCGCCCCGTCGCCGGAGCCGCCGAGCGTCAGACCGTACTTCGCGAGCATCGGCTTGAAGCCGTCGGCGCGCGAGTTGAACTCGGACTCCACGCAGAACGTGCGCTGGTCGGCCGGCAGGTCGGCGATCTGCGACAGCTTCGTGATGCCGCCGAGGTCCTTGACCGCCTCCTTCCGCACCGCGAACGCGTACGTGTTGTTCATCGGAGCGGGCTTCAGCCAGGTGAGCCCGTTGCCGGCGTCCTCGTCCTTGACGGCCTGCCACTGCTTCGTCTTGTCCGGGATCCCCTGCTTGTGCGCCATGAAGGTCAACCAGGCGGTGCCGGTGTACTCGTACGTGACGTCGGCGTCGTGCCCGGTCATCAGCTGGCGGACGGCCACCGAGCCCGGCACGTTCGTCTCGTCGGTGACGTCGAAGCCGGCGGCCGAGGCAGCCAGGACCGCGATCTTGCCGAGGACCAGCTGCTCCGTGAAGTTCTTCGACGTGACGGTGAGCTTCGCGTCCTCCGGCAGGCCGTCGATGTGCTTGATCGTGCCGGGTGCCGCGGCGGGTACGAAGGCGGCAGCGGGCTGCAGACCGCAGCCGGCCAGGAGGCTCGTGGTCGCGCCCGCCAGGACGACGGCGGCGAGCAGACGGCGGGCGCGGCGGCCCGTGGTGCGCGTGCGGGTCATCGGAGTCCCTTCGGTCGGGCGAACGTCTCGACGATGCGGCCGAGCCAGTCGATGGAGAGGGCGAGGAGCGCGATGAGGAGCGCCCCGGAGACGAGCACCTTCGGCAGGAACAGGTTCACACCGGTGGTGATCAGGAGGCCCAGGCCGCCGGCGCCGATGAACGTCGCGAGGGCGGCGGACCCGACCAGCAGCACGAGCGCGGTGCGGATGCCGGCGAGCATCACCGGGACGGCGAGCGGCAGTTCGACCTTCAGCAGGACGGCGGCGGCGCTCATGCCCATGCCACGACCAGCCTCGACCAGTCGGGAGTCGACGCTCTCGATGCCGATGATCGTGTTCCGGAGCACCGGCAGGATCGCGTAGAGCACCAGCGCGACGACGGCGGCCCAGAACGTGAAGCCGAGCCAGAACGCCAGGAGCACGACGAGCCCGACCGCGGGTGCGGCCTGACCGAAGTTCGCGACGGCCAGGATCGCCCCGCTCGCCTTCCGCAGCGGACCGCGGGTGAGCGCGATGCCGAGCGGGATGGCGATCACGAGCACGATGACCGTCGACACGATCGTGAGCATGACGTGCTGCCAGGTCAGGTCGAGCAGCCCCGAGGGGTTGAGGGTCGAACGCTCGGAAGCGGTCAGGTCCGCGTTCGCCAGCCACAGGGCGAACGCGCCGAGGACCACGAGGATCGCCACGGGCTGGATCACCAGTCCGAGCCAGCTGGTCCGCTTCCCGGTGGCCGGGGAGGCGGTGACGACGTCGCTCACTGGTCGTCCCGGGCGGCGACGGGGGAGCTCGGCAGCGTCTCGAGCGGGTTCGTGTTCGTGCCGACGGGTGTGTACGCCTGCTCCTCGGCCGCGGCGGCACGGGTGCGGGTGATCGCGTCCATCACCGTCTCGACCGTGATGACGCCCTGGAACGCGTCGCGTCGACCGGTCACCAGTGCGGCGCCGGCGCTCGAGACGAGCATGGTGTCGAGGGCGTCGTTGAGGGTCGAGGCCTCGGACACGACGGGCAGGTTCGCCTCGGTGCCGTCCGGGATCCGGTCGAGCCGCTCGAGCTGGCGGCGGGACGGCCACCCGATCGGACGCTGGCGCTGGTCGACGACCACGGCGTGACCGTGGCCCCCGGCCTCACGCATCCGCTGCAGCACGGCCTGGGCCTGCTCGCCCGGGGAGCACGTGACGGCGTCGGCGAGCCCGACCTCCCGCACGCGGGTCAGCGTCAGCTGCTTGAGCCCGGCACCCGAGCCGATGAAGTTCTCGACGAACTCGTTCGCGGGCTCGGCGAGGATCCGCTCCGGGGAGTCGTACTGCACGATGTGCGCGCCCTCGGAGAACACGACGATCCAGTCGCCGAGCTTCACGGCCTCGTCGAAGTCGTGCGTGACGATGACGATCGTCTTGTGCAGCTCCGCCTGGATGCGGATGAGCTCGTCCTGCAGGCGCTGGCGGGTGATCGGGTCGACCGCACCGAACGGCTCGTCCATCAGCAGGACGGGCGGGTCGGCGGCCAGGGCGCGGGCGACGCCGACGCGCTGCTGCTGTCCGCCGGAGAGCTCGCGGGGGTACCGGTCGCGGTAGGTGTCCGGGTCGAGCGAGACCAGGTCGAGCAGTTCGTCGACGCGGGCCGCGATCTTGTCCTTCGACCAGCCGAGCATCTTCGGCACCACGGCGATGTTCGCCGCGACGGTCATGTGCGGGAAGAGCCCGCCGGCCTGGATGACGTAGCCCATCCGACGGCGCAGTTCGTCGCCGTCGATCTTCGTCACGTCGTCGTCGCCGACGACGATGCGACCCTCGGTGGGCTCGATGAGCCGGTTGATCATCTTCAGCGTGGTGGTCTTGCCGCAGCCGGACGGGCCGACGAGCATGACGATCTTGCCGGCCGGGATCTCGAGCGTGATGCCGTCGACCGCGGGCTTCGCCTGACCGGGGTACCGCTTGGTGACCTGGTCGAGCAGGATGCTCCGACCGGTGACATCGGAGTCGGGCGCGGTGGTCGGGGAGTCAGTGCTGGACACGGATACCTCTCGAGGTGGTCAGGCGGCCGAGGCCGAGGAGCAGGAGGTCGAGCACCAGGGCGAGCAGGACGACGCCCACGGTGCCGACGACGACGGAGTTGAGGGAGTTCGCGCCACCGAGGCGGGAGAGTCCGGAGAAGATGAAGCTGCCGAGTCCCGGGCCGAGCGCGTACGCGGCGACCGCGGCGACGCCCATCACCATCTGGGCAGAGACCCGGACACCGGTGAGGATGATCGGCCACGCCATCGGCAGTTCGACCTGCACGAGCGTGCGGAAGCGGCTCATCCCGATGCCCCGCGCCGACTCGACGACCGCGGGCGGGATCTCGTTGAGCCCGACGACCGCGTTCCGGAGGATCGGCAGCGCGGCGAAGAACGTCACCGTGACGACGGACGGCACGACGCCGAAGCCGAGCGGGACGAGCAGCAGACCGATGACCGCGAACGACGGCAGCGTCAGGCCGATCGTGGAGATCTCGTTCGCGGCGGACCGCAGTCCGGGCACCCGGTAGACGAGCGCCGCGAGGACCACGGCGATGACGGTCGCGAGCACGACGCACTGGACCACCAGTGAGAAGTGCTGCCAGGACGAGAACCAGATCTGGTCCCATCGCTCGGCGATGTACTGGAACACCGGTTCTGCACTCCCTCGGGTCGGCAGTTCGACCCACGGATCGGGGCACGAACGGGCCCCAAGCTACGCAGATGCTCAGCCCACGCCGAATGCCGATCAGGAGAACGACGGTTCCACGGCGGAACCTGTGCGGCGAGAACCCCTGATCAGCAGCACTCGACCCGGCCGACCCTGGGAGGTCTGTAACGATCTCAGCTGAGGACGGGAACTCCTGCGCTATGGGACCGCAGTGCACCGGCCAGGCCGGCGACCCGATCGGACTCGTGCAACGCCACCCGCTCCGCCGTGAGCAGCAGCCCGGAGACCTGCTCCGCGGTCCGTCCCGCGCTGTCGTTCCAGCGGGTCAGGTCCCGCACCCGGCCCATCCGGATGTCCGGCGCCGGGCACCACGTGACGGGCGATCCCTCGGCCGATGCGAGGGCGTGCCAGACGAGGTCCAGGGAACGCTGCACCGGCTGCGAGTGCACCGCGTGCGGCCCGCCCGCAGCGTCCACGACGGCCCCGACCAGGCACGCACCGACCAGGGGACGGCCGGCCACCTCGGTCGCGGCGGCACTCGACGCGGTCCGGGTCCGGCCCCGCTCGTCGACGTAGGCGAACCAGGCGTGCTGGATCCATCCGCGGTCGACGACGCCCCGGGCCTCGGAGAGCACGCGCTGCAGGTCGGCGAGTTCGGCCAGGTCCGTGTCGAGCCGACGCAGCTGCGCAGCGGTCCGTCGGGCGGCGAGATGCTCGAGGACCCGGCGTACCCGACCGCGTGGTGCGGTCCGGGGTGCGGGGTCGGCGTCAGTGGCGACGTCGTGCTGGACGCGGAACTCGAGGGTCATGAGGCCCCTCCCGATCTTCACGTGCACGGATGGTGTGGGGAGACGCTAACCCCGCCGTCGCGCTCGCGGTAGCCCCCGTCACCCCTCCTGCGGGAAGTGGAGCCCGGGTGCGGTCCCGTCGAGGGACAGCGTCCGGTCCGCCGCCCGGACGACGTCGCCGTCGTGTGTCGCGACGATCACGGTCGCGCCCTCGCTCCGGAGGACGTCGATCATCTCGACGACGACCGCGGTGGTACCTGCGTCCAACGCGGCGGTCGGCTCGTCGAGCAGGACGAGACCCGGACGGCGGACGAGCACCCGGGCGAGCGCGACCCGCTGTCGTTCGCCCCCGCTCAGGGCATGCACCGGCGTGTCCATGAGGGCATCGATGCCGAGCGACGCGCATGCCTGCAGCGGCGGAGCGGGTCGGCTGACCGGGCGGTCCGGCGTCGCTCGCTGCGCGAGTGCCAGGTTCTGGCGCACGGACCATGACGGGACGAGCCCCGCGTCCTGCGACATGAAACCGACCCGGTCGCGACGGAACCGCCGCAGCCGCCGGTCGGAGAGCAGGCCGAGGTCGTTGCCGTCGACCAGGACCACTCGGGGTACCGGACGTTCGACTCCGCCGACGAGACGCAGGAACGTCGACTTGCCGACACCACTCGCACCGGTGACCGCCGTCAGCGTGGACGGCCCGAACACCACCTCGGGGACGGCGACCAGCACTCGCCCGTTCCTCGCATGCCGATGCGCTCGGACCTCCACCGTCTGCTCAGGTCGCATCCGCGTCGCCTCCGACTCCGGCGTTCCGGACCACTGCCCCGACGACGGCTCCCGACGTCGCGCACGCGAGCACCGACGCCGCGAGGAGAGCAGGAGCCGACGCAGCTCCGAGTGCCAGCGAGACTGCCGCCGCGACCCCGACGGAGGTGACGAGGACGCCGCACTCGGCGACGAGTGTCCGCGCGTGGACACGGAGCGGGCGGAGGCCCAGAGCGGTCGCCTCCCGCACCCGCATCGCGTCCGACCAGCGGAGCGTCTGCGCGCGGGTGGAGGCGGCCATGGCGATCACCGCCAGCACGAGCGCCACAGCGATCGCCTCCGCCAGGGCCGTCCGCATGAGAGCGCTCCGATGAGCGGCTGTCACCGCCGGCCAACGATGCAGCGAACCGACGGCGTCAGCCAGACCAGCTGCGCGGATGACCTGCTCCGGGTCGTCGACGTCGAGGAGCAGTTGACCGTTCGACGCAGCGGCCGTCAGGAAGTCGCCGCTCAGCAGCTCGGACGCCGCAGGGACGACAGCGATGACGGGTGCGTCCGCGAACAGGGGCGCTTCGTCCGTCGCCGCGCCGAAGGTGAAGACCGAGCGGGGGGCGTACTCGATGACCACCGGGGCGCGCGGTACGGCGAGCGTCGGGTCGACCTCGCGCTGGAACGTGAACCACTCACGCCACTGTTCGACGACGCCCGCTGTCGACGGGACGCCGCGCTCCGGTACGAAGAGCGCCCACTCCCCGGACCTCGTGCTGGTCCGCCCCGGCCACGGCTCGGGGAGCGCGGGCTGCACACGGTCGAGGTACTCGCGGTTGACCACGAGCGTGTTGCCCACGTCCGGCTCCACGCCGCGCCCGACCGGCATGACGGGATGGCTCGCCAAGACCGACCGCCCGTCGTCGACCGTCCGGTAGAGACGAGCGAACGCCGGTGCCGCCGACTCGATCTCGTCGGGGAGCAGCGTCCCCGACAACAGCGGCGTCACGCACTGCGAGCAGTCGAGGCGGGTCTCCCCCGCCAGGCGGTACTGGTCGAGCAGGACGACGCGGTCCACGAGCGGACCGGCCACGAGCGCAACGCTCGTGACCGCCGTGATCCGGAGGACCGACGTGGCGAGCGCGGTACTGCCCCGCGGTCGCCAAGCGCTCCCACCGGCCCGCAGCCGTTCCGCCGCGGTGCGTGGCCAGCCCGTTGCCATCGCTCCGAGGAACAGGCCGGCGGAGGTCCAGTACGCACACGCAGCGACCGCGAGGACGGCCGGCAGTTGTGAGCCGACCAGGACGAGCGCGGCGGCTGACCCGGCAGCGGCCGCAGCGAGCGCGACGACGATCTGACACCGCAGTGCTCGGGCGGTCTCCGCGTACCGTGTCCGGGGCACACCGAGGACTTCCGCGACGCCCAGCCGACGGGCCGCCGATCTCCCACACAGCCGCCCGAGCATCATGACCGCGACGCCCGAGGCGCCGAGGGCGACCCCGACCCCGGGTCGGCCGATCGTGAACACGATCGCTGTCCACCAGCCAGCCGGTTCGTTCCGCGCGTCGACACCCGCGCTGCGGAGCTCGGCGACGAACGCCGAAGCCTGATCCGACGACGCGGTCGAGAAGTACACACCACGCGTCGACGTCTCGCGCTCGCTGAGGACCACTGGCTGCTCAGCCACACCACCGCGGTACTCGCCGTCGCGGAAGACACGGGTGAACGCGCCCGGGTCCCCGACGACCGCGTGGACGAGCCGTCGGCCGACCCGGTCGGGGTCGGCCTGGACCCGGTAGAAGTCGATGTGGTCCTGGTCTGCCTGCTCCCGGAGCAACCGCGCGAAGTCGACGTCTTCCGGGACATCGAGGACGACGACCACCGTTCGCGCGGTGGGGAAGGTCTGCTCGGACCGGTCGAGCGTCGCGAGCAGGGCGAGCGCGATGGCGACGGCGGCGGAGAAGGTCATCGCCATGAGGACGAGCCAGGAGGACCGATCAGGACGCATGGTGTGGAGAAGCGGCGCGCTGGCGCGTTACTTCACGCCCCAGTAGGCAGTGTTGCCGCTCGCGGTCTTGTCCCGGATGGCGCTGGCGTACGCCCCCTTGGGCTTCCAGCCGCTGTACGCACAGCGGTTCTTGCCGTCGCAGGCGGTCGCCTTGTGGGTCTTGCTGGCGTGGCTGTAGAAGGACTGGACGAAGCCGTTCGCGGTGCCGTACTCCCAGTACCCACCGCCGACACGGACGATGGACCGGGTGGAGGCAGGTGCGTCAGCATCCGCCGACCCGCCCTCGGCGGCGACAGCAGGCGACGAGAGGCAGAGCGCGGCGACCAGTGACAGGCCGGCGACGGTGAGGCGCTTGTTCATGGTGATCCTTTCGTGAGCGGACCATGCGAACATACCAACATTGCAGTTCTGGATGCCAGTAGGGATCTCGAGAGACGCCGACGCACCGTCAGTCGTCGAGCACCGCGTCGATCGCCCGCCGCGCGACCGTGCGGAAGGACGGCTCGTCACTGACCGCGAGCGCCGACGCGATCGACACCGCCCAACCGCGGGCCCGCCCCCACGAGTGCTCGTCGAGGCTCGCATCCGCGGTGGTGACCCGGCGGCGGAAGTCGGCCCGGGCCTCCCGGTCGAGCGTCAGCCAGGCGGTCGCCAGGTCGACGGCGGAGTCCCCCGCGGTCACGTCGCCGAAGTCGACGACCGCCGACAGGTGGTCGCCCTGCGGGCCGGCCTCGACGAGCAGGTTGCAGGGGTGCAGGTCGCGATGGTAGCCGGGCGGTCGTCCGGGTTCGTGTCGTACCGTTCCCGGCATGCATGGATGGCGCACGCCCGCACGTTGGGCCAGGACCGGGCGGTGGCTGCTCGTGCCGATCGCCGTGCTCGACTGGTTCTCGCTCGTGCCGCAGCCCGTGTTCGTCGCGGCCTTCGCGCTCGCGGTCGTGGGGCTGGTCGGCATGGGGGCGGCACTCGTGGTCCGGATGCTCAGCGGACGTCGGGGTGCGATGGCTGCCCTCGGGGTCGTGCTGCTGCTCGGCGGGTTGGCGATGTTCGGGCTCGACCCGTTCCCGGGCTCGGTGCCGTTCCTGGACCCGTGGTGGCCGCAGATCGTCACGCAACCGCAGCACGTCGCCAGTGCGTACTGGCAGCTCGCAGGGCTCGGGGTCGTGCTCACCGGGTTCGGGATGCTCGCGACCTTGCTCGTCGCGGCGTTCGCCGGGAAGCCCGGCACGTCGTACCGCTGACGCGTCCGACCGGGGTCCGGTGAGTCAGCGCCGGGTGACGACCACGAGCGTCAGGTCCGTCGCCGGGTCGCCCTCGGGCAGCAGCGCGCGGACGTGCTCGACGGCCGCCGCCCCGTCCGGCTGCGCGGCGACGAGGGCTGCGATCGCCTCGGGCCCCTCGACCCCGGGCACGGTCGCCCACGCGTCGGACGCCAGGACGAGCCGGTCACCGGCAGCGAGGTCGACCGACAGCGTCGAGCGGGACCCGGGTGCCGACGCGGTGCCGAGCCCGACGGGCAGCTCCGTGGAGCGGACCGGTCGGACACTGCCGTCGGCCGCGACCACCACCGCGGTGCCGAGTCCGGCGTCGACAAGGTCGACGTGCCCGGTGGTCGGGTCGATGCGCGCGTGCACCAGCTCGGCCACCGCGTCGGCGACCCGCAGGTCGGGGGCGACCTGGGCCTCCAGTCCGGCGATCGCCTCGGTGATCGGCAGTCGCGTCCGGGCGGCGAGGGCACCGCGCACGTCGGCGGCCAGGAGGGCCGACACGCGTCCGGCGACCACCGCGCCGACCGTCAGGTGCAGGCTGCCGTCGGGGGCGATCCGCCAGTCGGTGAGGCCGCCACCGCCGTCCGGACGCTGGACAGCGAGCGTCGCCATGTCGTGCCCCGGGACGTCGAGTGGATCCGGCACCAGTGCCTCCCGTACCTTGGCGAGCCGGTCGCGTTCGATCGCGTAGCCGAGCTCGCGTTCGGCCCACCTCGCCAGGTCCCGGAGCAGCGCCAGGTCCGTCGCCGAGAACGTGCGCGGCTCGGCGTCCATGATGCAGAGCGTGCCGACGCGGGTGCCGTCGTGCATCGACAGCGGCGCTCCGGCGTAGAAGCGGATGCCGTGCTCGGCGACGGCCGGGGTGTGCGCGAAGCGGGGGTCGAGCCGGGCGTCCGGGATCACCATCGGCTCCGGCGTGAGCACGGTGGTGGCGCAGAACTGCTCGTTCGCCGGCACGCTCGTGCCCTGGTTCCACCCGTAGGTCGACTGCGTGGTCACCAGGTCGCCGTGCACCAGGTTGAGGAAGGTCAGCGGGACCCCGAACGCGTCGTGGGTCATCCGGGTGATCCGGTCGAAGCGCTCCTCGGGGCCGGCACCCAGGACGTCGAGCGCCTCGACCAGGGCCGTGCGGTGGTCGACGTCCTGCGGTCCGGTCATCCCCCCTGTCTACGCGAAGCGTCGTCCAGGAACCAGTCCCTCGGGTGGGGGTCTGCGGTGAGCTGGCGGCGCGGACCGGTCGGTGCTGCCCACCCGGCGGCGTTCGCCAGGACCCGCTGGATGTCGGGGTGGTGGTACACCGGGTACTCCTGGTCACCGGGCGAGAAGTAGAACACCCGACCGAGTCCGCGGCGGTAGGCGACGCCGGAGCGGAACACCTCGCCGCCGGCGAACGTCGACAGGAAGACCTCTTCGTCCGGGCGCGGGATGTCGAAGTACTCGCCGTACATCTCCTGGCGGTCGATGACGATCGGGTGCGGGACCCCGGCGGCGATCGGGTGCTCGGGCGCGATCGTCCAGACCAGTTCACGCTCGCCGTCGTTGCGCCACTTCAGCGAGCAGGTCGTCCCCATCAGCCGGGTGAACGGCTTCGAGTAGTGGCCGGAGTGCAGCACGACCAGGCCCATGCCGGCGTGCACGTGCCGGACGACCCGGTCGACGACCTCGTCCGCGACCTCGTCGTGGGCGATGTGACCCCACCAGAACAGGACGTCGGTCGCGGCCAGACGCTCCTCGGTCAGCCCGTGTTCGGGTTCCTGCAGCGTGGCGGTCGTGACGGTGTCGGCGGAGGCGAGTCGTGCCTCCAGGCCGGCGGCGACCACGGTGTGGATGCCGTCGGGGTAGTGCTCGCGGACGGTCTCGTCACCGCGGGTCTCGTGGACGTTCTCGTTCCAGACGACGATGTTCACCGGACGACCTCCACTTCGCGACCGGCCTGCGCCGAGGCGTAGACGGCGTCGACGACCCGGGTGCGGTGCAGTGCGAACTCGCCGTGGTGACCCTCGTGTGCACCGGAGCGGATGGTGGCGAGGAACTCCTCGATGACCCGCTGGTGGTGGCCGGCCGGCACGTGCACGGCGGGACGGGTGACCGCGGGGACGCCGTCGATGTCGGAGTACAGCTCGACGGTGCCCTCGGTGGCGTAGTTCCGGACGAACAGCCGGGCGCCGCCGGTGGACCCGAGGAGCTCGACCTCGATGTCCTCGTCGTCCTTGGAGTAGGACGCCCACGAAGCCTGCAGCTGCAGGCTCGAGCCGTCCTCGAAGCGGAGCAGGGCGTTCGCGAAGTCCTCGACGTCGAACGGGCGACCGGTCGCGTCGGAGACGGGGCCGCCGCCGGTGCTGCCACCGCGGCCGGCGGTGCCGAGCTCGTTGTACGCGACGGCGCTGACGGCGACGACCCGGGGTTCCCCCATCAGGTACATCGCGATGTCGAGCACGTGCGAGCCGAGGTCGATGAGCGGGCCCCCGCCGGCGGCGTCCTTGTTCGTGAACCACGACGTGATGCCGGGGATGCCGGCGCGTCGACGCCAGCTCGCGCGGGCGTGGTAGACGTGCCCGAGCGGGCCGTCCTGCCCGTCGACGGGGCGGACGTGGTCGGCCAGGAACTGCACGTCGGCACGGCGGCGGTGGTTGTAGGCGACCTCGAGCACGCGGTCGTTCGCGACGGCGGCGTCGACCATGGCCTGGGCCTCGGCGCCGGTGGTGGCCAGGGGCTTCTCGCAGAAGACGTGCTTGCCGCTCTCGAGCGCGGCGATGGCGATCGGGGCGTGCAGGGAGTTCGGCACCCCGATCGAGACGATGTCCAGGTCGTCCCGGGCGACCAGGTCCTGCCAGTCCGGGTACGTGTGCGGCACGTGGCGGGTCTCGGCGAGCTCGTGGAGCCGCTCGGTCTCCTTGCCCGCGAGTGCCACCACCTCGGTGCCGGGGAGTGCGGTGTAGGCGTCGAGGTGCGTCGTCCCGGCGTACCCGAGCCCGACCACCCCCACGCGCAGCGTCTTCGATGCGTCCGTCGTCTGCGACATGTCGACCACGCTACCGAGAAACGGGTCGAATCGATACGAGGAACCGGGGGTGGTGTTTTCTGATCGTTTGACCTACCTTCAGATCACATTCGCGCAGGTTCCGACACCAGGGGGTGTCGATCCGCACCTGCGCCGAGGTCAGGGGCTCGTCCGATGCAGCACCGCACCATCACCACCGCCGCACTCGCGGCCGTGATCGCACTCGCCGTGCCGACGAACGCGTGGGCGTCGTCGTCACACAGCGACCACCACCCGGCGCCGACCAGCTCCACCGTGTCCTACACGGCGAGCGACGCCGTCATCCCGAACCCCCAGCGTGGGTTCGACCACACCACCGAGACGCACTACCGCGCCGACGGCAGCGGCTACACCCCGCTCGACGCCGGCACGCTGCAGGGCTACCGCGCCGACGGCGTCACCCAGATCGTCCGGGTGTTCTACATGGAGGCCTTCGTCGACCAGCGGCGACTCAGCCCCGCCTGGCTGCAGCTGGTGCAGCACGACTACGACACCGCGCGAGCAGCCGGCGTCAGCGTGATCACCCGCTTCGCCTACGTCCAGGGCGGCAGCTACCCGTACTCGGCTCCGTACGGCGACGCCGACCTGCCGACGGTGCTCGCGCACATCAAGCAGCTCACGCCGACCCTCCGCCGGAACGCCGACGTGATCCCGACCCTGCAGGAGGGCTTCATCGGCCTCTGGGGCGAGGGCTACTACACCGACCACTTCGCCAGCGACCCGGCCAACCCCGGTGTGCTGACCGAGGCGGACAAGGACGCCCGACGACAGGTCATCCAGGCCGAGCTCGCAGCCCTGCCGTCCAGCCGCTCCATCCAGGTCCGCACCATGCAGATGAAGCAGGACGCGCTCCGGACCCCCTCGGGCACCGCCGGGGCACTCACACCACGGCAGGCGCACGACGGGTCGGCCGCGTCCCGGATCGGTCACCACAACGACTGCTTCCTGGCCTCGCCCGACGACTTCGGCACCTTCCTGAGCGACCCGTTGTCGCTCGACCAGGACTACCTGGCCGCCGATTCGCGGTACGTCCCGGTCGGCGGGGAGACCTGCGCCGTGAACGCGCCGCGGTCCGAGTACCCGTCCGCCTCGGCCGAGATGGCGAAGTACCACTACAGCTACCTCAACCTGGACTACAACAAGGACGTCCTGTCGACCTGGGGTCAGGACGGCATGACCGACGCGGCGAAGAAGCTCGGCTACCGGTTCACGCTGACCTCGAGCACGGTGACCTCCGGCAAGCACGCCGCGGTCTCGGTGTCCGTGCGGAACGACGGCTGGGCAGCGCCGTACAACCACCGCCCGGTCCAGCTCGTGCTGACCAACGGCCACCGACACGTCACCGTGCCCGTCCGTGCCGACGCGTCCTCGTGGCAGCCGGGCACGACGGCGACCGTGACCGCGTCGCTCCGTGGGGTGCCGGCCGGCAAGTGGGACGTGGCCCTCGCGATGCCCGCCTCCGAGCGGTCCGTCTCCCGCGACCCGGCGTTCGCGATCCAGACCGCGAACGTCGGTACGTGGGACGCCACGACAGGCGTGAACCGTCTCGGGCAGGTGGTGACTGTCCGCCGCTGAGCGTCGTGATCGTCGTCGGCCGCCGCTGACGACAGGACGCCCCGGGCACAACGGCCCGGGGCGTCCTGGCGTGCGGGGGCCGTCCACCCGTCTTCCACCCGGGGTCCGCCACGATGGGGGCCATGACCCCTCGATCCCTGTTCCGCGGCCTCGCGATCGCCGAACTCGTGACCTGGACCCTGCTGCTGGTGGGCATGCTGCTGAAGTACGGCCTGGGCGCCGGTGACTGGCCCGTCCGGATCGGTGGCGGGGTGCACGGCTTCGTGTTCCTGGCGTACCTCGTCGTCACGACGGTCGTCGCGGTGAACCAGCGGTGGTCGTTCGGCGCGACGGTCCTCGGCTGGCTGAGCGCGGTCGTGCCGTACACGACGCTGCCGTTCGAGGTCGGTGTCGCCCGCCGCGGCATGCTCGACGGTGGGTGGCGTCGCGGCCCCGAGGCCGGGGAGCGCCCGGGTCCGCTCGACCGGCTGCTCTTCGTCGTCGTGCGGCACCCGGTGCTCGCGGCGCTGGTCGGGGTCGTGCTCGTGGCCGCCGTGTTCGGCGTCCTGCTGACGATCGGCCCGCCGGTCCCGTCCCGCTGAGCCGCCGCGCGGGTGGCCCGCGGCGTGACGCGTGGCCCGCAGCGTTGCGCGTGGCCTGCAGCGCGCCACGTGGCCTGCGGCGTGGCTCGCACACACAGGACGGGAGGCCCGGTGCCAGCTGGCACCGGGCCTCCCGTCCGTCGTGTGGTCGCGCCTACAGGCTGGCGAGCGCCGCGTTCAGCGTCGCCGACGGACGCATGACCGCGCTGGTCTTGGCGTCGTCGGGCCGGTAGTAGCCGCCGATGTCCGCCGGGTGACCCTGCACCGCGACGAGTTCCTCGACGATGGTGTCCTCGTGCTCGGCGAGGGTCGTCGCGAGGCCCTGGAACGCCGCAGCGAGCTCGGTGTCCTGGGTCTGCGCCGCGAGCTCCTCCGCCCAGTACTTCGCCAGGTAGAAGTGGCTGCCGCGGTTGTCGATCGAGCCGAGCTTGCGACCCGGGGACTTGTCCTCGTCGAGGAAGGTGCCGGTCGCGCGGTCGAGCGTGTCCGCCAGGACCTTCGCCCGGGCGTTGCCGGTGACGCCGGCCAGGTGCTCGAGGCTGACCGCGAGGGCCAGGAACTCGCCCAGGCTGTCCCAGCGCAGGTAGTTCTGCTGCACCAGCTGCTGGACGTGCTTCGGTGCGGAGCCGCCGGCCCCGGTCTCGAACAGGCCGCCACCGCCGAGGAGCGGGACGACGGAGAGCATCTTCGCCGAGGTGCCGAGCTCCATGATCGGGAACAGGTCGGTCAGGTAGTCGCGCAGGACGTTGCCGGTGACGGAGATGGTGTCCTCGCCACGGCGGATCCGGTCGAGGGAGAAGCGCATGGCGTCCTCCGGCGACAGGATCTCGATCTGCAGCCCGTCGGTGTCGTGCTCCTGCAGGTACGTGCGGACCAGGCCGATCAGGACCGCGTCGTGGGCGCGGGTCTCGTCGAGCCAGAACACGGCGGGCGAACCGGTGGCGCGGGCGCGGGTGACGGCGAGCTTCACCCAGTCGCGGATCGCGATGTCCTTGGTCTGGCAGGCACGCCAGATGTCGCCCTGCTCGACGTCGTGCTCGAGGACGGTCTCGCCGGCGGCGTTCGTGACGCGGACGACGCCGTCGCCCGGCAGCTCGAAGGTCTTGTCGTGCGAGCCGTACTCCTCGGCCTTGAGCGCCATGAGTCCGACGTTCGGCACCGAGCCCATGGTCGCCGGGTCGAAGGCGCCGTGGGCACGGCAGTCCTCGATGACGGCCTGGTAGATGCCGGCGTAGCTGGAGTCCGGGATGACCGCGACGGTGTCGTGCTCGTCGCCGTCCGGGCCCCACATGTGGCCGGAGGTGCGGATCATCGCGGGCATCGAGGCGTCCACGATGACGTCGCTCGGGACGTGCAGGTTCGTGATGCCCTTGTCGGAGTCGACCATGGCGAGGTCGGGGCCGGCGTCGATGCCGTCCTGGAACGCCCGCTTGATCTCGGCGCCGTTCGGCAGCGCGTCGAGTCCGGCGTAGATCGAGCCCAGGCCGTCGTTCGGGGTGAGCCCGGCGGCGGCGAGGTCGGCGCCGTACCGCGCGAACACGTCGGGGAAGAACGCCCGGATGACGTGCCCGAAGATGATCGGGTCCGAGACCTTCATCATCGTGGCCTTGAGGTGGACCGAGAACAGCAGGTCCTCGTCCGCGGCGCGCTGGATCTGCTTCTGCAGGAACTGCTCGAGCGCGGCGACGTGCAGCACGGTGCCGTCCACGACCTCGCCGGAGACGACGGGGATCGACTGCTTGAGCACCTGCTCGCTGCCGTCCTGTCCGACGAAGGTGATGGTCAGGGTGTCGTCGGCCGGGGCGACCCAGGACTTCTCGTTGGAGCGGAAGTCGTCGACGCCCATCGTGACGACGTTCGTCTTCGAGTCGGAGCTCCACTTGCCCATGCGGTGCGGGTGCTTGCGGGCGTAGTTCTTCACCGACAGGGGTGCACGACGGTCCGAGTTGCCTTCGCGCAGCACCGGGTTGACGGCACTGCCCTTGACGCGGTCGTAGCGGGCGCGGGCGTCGCGCTCGTCGTCGGTGGTCGGCTCGTCGGGGTAGTCCGGCAGGTCGTAGCCCTGCGACTGCAGTTCGGCGATGGCGACCTTGAGCTGCGGGATCGAGGCCGAGATGTTCGGCAGCTTGATGATGTTGGCCTCGGGCGTCCCGGCGAGCTCGCCGAGTTCGGCCAGGGCGTCGTCCAGGCGCTGCTCAGCACTGAGCCGCTCCGGGAACAGGGCGATGATCCGGCCCGACAGCGAGATGTCGCGGGTCTCGACCTCGACGCCCGCGGTCTTCGCGAAGGACGCGATGACGGGCAGGAAGGAGTGGGTGGCGAGGAACGGGGCCTCGTCGGTGAGCGTGTAGATGATCTTGGCCATGCTGGCGGGTACTCCCTTGTTCGCGCGGTCCGTGCCCCCACGCTACTCGCGGCGTGAGATGTCTCGACATCAAGATACCCGTCCTGTGGAGGAGCGCCAGTGATCCCCGGACCTGTGGAGGAAGCGACCAGCCGTGTCCGCCGCGGAACGCTCAGACCGTCAGGCGGAACACCCGGAGCCCGGCCGCCCGCAGACCGGCCGTCCCGAGCCGGGTGCGCAGGTTCCGGAAGGGCCGACGGAACCCCGACCAGGCCCTCGCCGCACCGAGCTGGTGCAGGACCTCGGCGGTCAGGGCGCGCTCGAGCTTCGGGGCCAGTCGGGTCGCCCGTGACACGGTGATCACGATGCGCACCGCACCCGGCCGGAGCAGGGGTTCGAGGAGCTCGGCCGCTTCCTGCGCCCGGTGGAACGCGGGGTCCTCGCCGGGCCGGCGGATCGCGATGACCGCGAGCTCCGCATCGGCGGTCTCGTGCAGCTCCGGCACGTCGTCGACACCGACCACGCGCATCCGCGCTGCATCGACTCCGGCACGGACGGCAGCGGCCCGCAGGATCGGGAGCAGGTCCTGGGTGCCGGCGAGCACGACCTCCGCCGACCGCAGGTCGATGGGTTCGTGCCGCTCCCGCGGCGATCGGGCCATGAGGGGTCCTCTCCGTCGCTCGTCTCGACACTACTGATCCACAGCCGGGAGGCCCGGATCCCGTCGATCTGCGCACCCCCGCCCGCGGTCGGCCGGGGGAAGAGGGGCTGTACAACCGGACAGGTTCGTGCAGAATGGGCTCCGGCCATGACTCTCCCTGACGCAGACCACCCCCGCAGCACGCCCGTCGTGCACCTGACGCGTCGTGCTGCCCTGGCGGCGGAGCGTGCCGAGCAGGCCGCCGCGACGAAGCCCCGAACGCGTGCACCGCGACCGGCACCCGAGCGCACGCCGACCGCCACGACCCCGGTCGTCACCGCTCAGGCGCGCACCACCCCGGTCGTCACCACGCCGGCCGCCGCGCACGCCGACACCCG
Organism: Curtobacterium sp. CFBP9011; assembly: GCF_034045095.1. Classification (NCBI taxonomy): domain Bacteria; kingdom Bacillati; phylum Actinomycetota; class Actinomycetes; order Micrococcales; family Microbacteriaceae; genus Curtobacterium; species Curtobacterium sp. CFBP9011. The sequence continues at coordinate 115,743 of NZ_JAXCWN010000004.1, read as the reverse complement.
CATCCGCCGGGTCCCCCGCCGCGCGGTCGCCGTCGCCAGCAAGACGGCCGCCAACCCCGCCACCCCGGTGAACCGCCGCCGCGGCCGCGGAGCCCGCGCCAGCCGCCTCACCCTGACGAGCGCCGCCGCCGCACTCGCGATGTTCGGCGCCGCCGCGATGCCCGCGCACGCCAGCACCGGCACCTCCGCCGCCATCGCGACCCTCGCCCCCGCCGTCAGCACCCAGGACTTCGCCGTCACCCAGGTGGCGCTGCCGAGCACCTCGCGCGACGGCTTCACGGTCGGCGGCGGTGTCGCCTCGACGGGCGCCGGTGCTGTGGCGGCCGGCGAGACGGTCACGTACGGCGGCGACGTCCGCTCGCCGTTCCCGGGCCCGGTGCGGATGAGCTCCGGCTTCGGGTACCGCACCGCTCCGTGTGGCGCCTGCTCGTCCCTGCACCAGGGGCTCGACTTCAACCCGGGCATGGGCGCTCCGATCGGCGCCGTCGCCGCGGGCACCGTGCGGGTGTCGGGGATCTACTTCTCGTACGGCGAGACCGTGATCATCGACCACGAGGTGGACGGCCGGAAGGTCTCGACCCTGTACGGCCACATGATCCCCGGTTCGTCGCCGCTCAAGGTCGGCGACCGCGTCGAGCCCGGCCAGTTCATCGGCAGCGTCGGGTCCTCCGGGGTCTCGACCGGGGCGCACCTGCACCTCGAGGTCCTCATGGACGGCACGCTGCCGATCGACCCGGCCGCCTGGCTCGCCGCGCACACCGGCCGCGCCCTCTAGCCACAGCGCATCCGGCAGCGCCGTGCCGGCGGAACCCGACGACGGACGGGAGGCGCGCCTCCGGACCGGTGCCGCGCCTCCCGTCCGACGCCCGCAGCCGGGCACACCGGCGGGCACGTAGCCTGGGGACATGGGTATCGACGTCCGCAACGAGATCCGCGACTTCCTGTCCAGCCGACGAGCCCGGCTCACCCCGGACCAGGCGGGCATGCCGTCGTTCGGCGGCGGCACCCGACGAGTCCCCGGACTCCGTCGGCACGAGGTCGCGATGCTCGCGGGCGTCAGCGTCGACTACTACACGCGACTCGAACGCGGCACCCTCAAGGGCGTCTCGGAGGGCGTCCTCGACGGCCTCGCCAACGCCCTGCAGCTGGACGAGGCGGAGCGCGCGCACCTCGCGGACCTCGCACACCTGGCGAACGCAGGGGTGAAGACCACCCACCGTCCGGTGCCGACGTCGGTGCGTCCCGCGGTGCAGCGTCTGCTCGACGCCATCACCGGTGCCCCGGCGTGGGTGCGCAACGAGCGGCTCGACATCGTCGCCGCGAACACCCTCGGCCACGCGCTGTACGCACCGGTGTTCGCCGGTGCCGGGCGCCCGGTCAACACCGCGCGCTTCGCGTTCCTCGACCCCGCCGCCCGCGACTTCTTCCCCCGCTGGGAGCAGACCGCCCGCGACGCCGTGGCCGTCCTCCGCACCACGGCGGCCTCGAACCCGTGCGAACCGGGCCTGATGACGCTGGTCAGCGAGCTCTCGGCGAAGAGCGAGGAATTCCGCACCTGGTGGGCCGAGCACGACGTGCACGTGCACCGCTCGGGCCGGAAGCACCTGCACCACCCGATCGTCGGCGAGCTCGAGCTGACGTTCGAGGCGCTCGAACTGGTCGCCGACCCCGGGCTGACGGTGTTCACCTACGGCGCCGACGCCGGGTCGGAGTCCGAGCGGTCCCTGTCGCTCCTCGGCACCTGGGCCGCCACCGAGTTGGCGGAGCAGCGGGCCGCCGTACGGTCGACGGAGTCGGTCGACCAGGTCGACTGAGACCGGCCGGACCGACCGAAGCCGCCCCCGAACCAACCGGTTGCCGCCGACCTGCCCGCCGTAGGCTGACGGCGTGACGAGGACTGCGGACGGACCGGCTGGCGACGCCGAGCACGGCGGGGCCGACGGTGGTCCGAGCCCGTCCCGCCACCGTCGTCCGGAGCCGGTCTTCGAGCGGGCGATCCGGGTGGCGCTCGGTCAGGCCCGCTCGGTCCTGCACGTCACCGCAGGCCCCGGGGGCGTCCTGTACGCACCGCGCGACCGGGACGTCACGGTCGTCGACCCGGCCGCCGAGGCCCTGCCGTTCGCCGACGACTCCTTCGACGCCACCTCGTCGGCCTTCTCGCTGCCCGAGTGGCCCGAGTGGTCGGACCTCGACCGGGGTCTCGCCGAGGTCCGTCGGGTCACCCGGGGGCCCGTCGTCCTGCTCACCCGCGACCCGGCCCGCATCGAGGACCACTGGCTCGCCACCTACGCGCCCGAGGTCCTGGCCCGTGACGCCCGACGCTGGCCGACGCTCGACCGCATCGCCGATGCCCTGGGCGGCGAGGTCTCGACGACCCGCCTGCCGATCCCCTTCACGTGTGTCGACGGGTTCTCCGAGGCGTACTACGCACGACCGGAGCGCCTGCTCGACGCCGCCGCCCGCCGAGCCGACCCCGCCTGGGCGGCCGTCGACGAGATGACCGCGGCCCGGTCGGTTGCCGCCCTCCGCACCGCGCTCGAGGACGGCTCGTGGGACGCCCGGTACGGCCGACTCCGCGTGCAGCCGTCGTACGAGGGCTCGCTGGTGCTCGTCGTCGCGCAGCCGTAGGGTGCTGGTGTGAGCAACCGTTCCGAGGAGGTCGTCGGCGCCTGCGCCGGCATCAGGGCCTGACGCCCCCGCCGTGTCGTCCGACACGGCGTCGTCGTCGAACCCTCCGAACGAACCGCACCCGTGACGCACCCTGCTGCGCCGGTGCCAGAACGACAGGCTCACCCATGCTCCCGATCACCGTCGAGGCCCTCCGCGCCTCCTTCGTCAACGCCTCCCGCCGCGAGGTCACCGAGATGACCGTCCCCGACCTCGAGGCCGTCCGCTGGGACGACCTCACCTTCCTGGGGTGGCGTGACCCGAAGACCCCGCGCCGCGCCTACGCAGTCATCCCGACCCTGGACGGCGAGCTGGTCGGCATCGTGTTCCGGCAGGCCGAGGCCTCGCCACGCTCCCGCGCCCAGTGCTCGTGGTGCCAGGACGTGAAGCTGCCGAACGACGTCGTCTTCTACAGCGCCAAGCGCTCCGGCCCGGCGGGTCGGAAGGGCGACACCGTCGGCACGCTGGTCTGCCAGGACTTCCAGTGTTCGCGGAACGTCCGGAAGACCCCGCCGCCGGCGTACGAGGGGTACGACGTCGAGGCGGCCCGCCTCCAGCGGATGGACGACCTGCAGTTGCGGGTCGCGGCGTTCGCCGCCGAGGTCTGACGCGACCCGACGACAGACGGGAGGCACGGTGCCAGCTGGCACCGTGCCTCCCGTCCGTCAGGTGGTGGCGTCGGTCAGCGACCGATGCTCGACATGTCGGGGTAGCGGTCCCCGGTCGGCAGCGGCAGTGCCGAGAGGCGCTCGACCTGCTCGGGCGTGAGGGCGAGGTCGGCCGCGCCGACGTTCTCCTCGAGCCGCGAGACGCGCTTCGTGCCCGGGATCGGGACGACGTCGTCGCCCTGGGCCAGGAGCCACGCGAGCGCGACCTGGGCGGGGGTGCCGCCGACCTCGTCCGCGATGCCCTTCACGGCGTCGACGATCTTCATGTTCGCCGCGAAGGCCTCCTCCTGGAAGCGCGGGTTGGCGGAACGGAAGTCGTCGGCGTCCAGGTCGGACGGCTTCGTGATGGCGCCCGTGAGGAACCCACGGCCGAGCGGCGAGTACGGCACGAGACCGATCCCGAGCTCGCGCAGCGTGTCGAGGACGTCGCCCTCGGGGTCGCGGGTCCACAGCGAGTACTCGCTCTGCAGCGCGGTGATCGGGTGCACGGCGTGGGCCTTGCGGATCGTCGCGGCACTCGCCTCGGACAGACCGATGTGGCGGATCTTGCCCTCCTGCACGAAGCCGGCGAGCTGCCCGATGACGTCCTCGATCGGCACGGCCGGGTCGACGCGGTGCTGGTAGTAGAGGTCGATGTGGTCGGTGCCGAGGCGGCGGAGCGACCCTTCGAGGGCGGTGCGCACGGAGTGCGGGGCCGAGGTCAGCCCGCGCTCCTGGCTCGGCGTCTCCTCGTCGGCCTCGTGCTTGTACAGGCCGAACTTCGTGGCGATGACGACCTCGTCGCGGCGGCCCTCCAGCGCCCGGCGGAGAAGGTCCTCGTTCGTGTACGGGCCGTACGCCTCGGCGGTGTCGAACAGCGTGACACCGAGGTCGATGGCGCGGTGGATGGTGCGGATGGACTCGGCGTCGTCGGAGCCGGCGCCCGAGTAGAAGGCGCTCATGCCCATGGTGCCGAGGCCGATCGCGCCGACCTGGAGGTCGGCGAGCGTGCGTGTCTGCATGCGTGGTCCTTTCGTCTGCTGTCCCGGTCTACTCGCCCTGGCAGCGTCGGAGGGAGGCACTGACCGTGCCCGCCTGGTGGGAATGCCTGAGGCCGTCATCGCCGAACGAAGCTGAAGGTCGTCTCCGAAAGCCCTGGACCCGGTACTGGACGTGGTCGGATCGTGCCGTGAACCTGACCTTCCGGCTCCTGCTGCTGACCCTGCGCGTGCGCCTGTCGCCCCGCCGCCTGTCGCTCTGGGACGAGTCACGGACCCCGTTCCGGGTGACGCTCACCGACCTGGACCCGCTCCGGCACGTCAACAACGGCAAGTACCTGTCGCTGCTCGACCTCGGTCGTCTCGACCTGCTGCTCCGCTCCGGCGCGTGGCACACGTACGCCGAGCGCGGCTGGTACTCGGTGGTGTCCGCGCAGACGATCACGTACAAGCGGTCGTTGACGCTGGGGCAGCGCTTCGAGCTCCGGTCGCGGGTGCTCGGGGTGGACGAGCGCGCCGTGTACATGGAGCAGACGTTCGTCCGCCGCGGGGACGTCGTGGCGCGTGCGGTGGTGCAGGCCCGGTTCCTGCGACGGACGGGAGGCTCGGTGTCGCCCGACGAGCTGCTCGCGGCGACCGGCGGGTCACCTCGTGACCTGACCCTGCCGGCCTGGGTGTCGGCGTGGGCCGCGTCCGTCCGGATCAGCAGCGACGACCGGGGCTGAGCGTGGCCGCCGAGATCGAGCCGTTCGTCGTCGCCGACGCCGCTGCCTGGCGTGCCTGGTTGGACGGGCACGAGGAGCTGTCCGACGGGGTGTGGCTGGTCCTCGCGAAGAAGGGCACGACGAGTCCGACGAGCCTGACGTACGCGCAGGCCCTCGACGAGGCGCTCTGCTCCGGCTGGATCGACGGGTCGAAGCGCGGCCTCGACGACGCCACGTTCCTCCAGCGGTTCACACCGCGACGGAAGGCGTCGCTGTGGTCGCAGCGGAACGTCGGGCTGGTCGCGGCGCTGGTCGAGGCCGGACGGATGCGTCCACGCGGTCAGGCGGAGATCGACCGGGCGAAGTCCGACGGCCGGTGGGACCGGGCGTACGCGGGTGCCGCGACCGCAGAGGTGCCGGCGGACCTCCGGTCGGCGCTCGACGCCGTACCCACGGCAGCTGCGCTGTTCGCCGACCTCGACGCGACGAACCGGTACGCGGTCGTGCACCGGGTGGTGACCGCCCCGAGCCCGACTGCGCGGGCGAACCGGGTCGCGAAGCTGGTCGGGATGCTCGAGCGTGGAGAGACGCCGTACCCCCGTCCCCGGGTGGACCCTCAGGACCGTGGTGCCGGGCAGGCGTAGACCGGGTGCATGACCACTGGCACTGACACCACGAACCGTCCGGCCGCTTCGTCCGGCACCTTCCGCATCGGCGGGGACCTCGAGGTCAACCGCCTCGGCTACGGCACCATGCAGCTCACCGGCCCCGGCGTGTGGGGACCGCCGAAGGACCACGACGAGGCGATCCGCGTCCTCAAGCGCGCCGTCGAGCTCGGCGTGAACTTCTTCGACACCGCCGACTCGTACGGCCCCTACGTCGCCGAGGAGCTCCTCAAGGAGGCCCTGCACCCCTACGGCGACGACGTCGTGATCGCGACGAAGGCCGGCCTGACCCGCACCGGCCCGAACGAGTGGCCGCCGGTCGGCCGCCCGGAGTACCTGCGCCAGGAGGCCGAGATGAGCCTCCGCCGTCTGGGTCTCGAGCGCATCGACCTGTTCCAGCTGCACCGCATCGACCCGAAGGTCCCGCTGGGGGACCAGATCGGTGAGCTCAAGAAGCTGCAGGACGAGGGCAAGATCCGCCACATCGGCCTGTCCGAGGTCTCCGTCGACGACGTGAAGGCCGCGCAGGAGATCGCCACGATCGTCTCCGTGCAGAACCTCTACAACCTCACCGACCGCTCGGCCGAGGAGCTCCTCGACTGGTCGGAGCAGCAGGGCATCGGGTTCATCCCGTGGTTCCCGCTCGCGACCGGTGGGCTGACGGGTGCGGAGTCGCCGCTGACCGAGCTGGCGAAGCAGAAGGACGCCACCCCGGCGCAGGTCGCACTGGCCTGGCTGCTGAAGCGCTCCCCCGTCATGCTGCCGATCCCGGGCACCTCGAGCGTCGACCACCTCGAGGACAACCTGCAGGGCGCGACGATCGAACTCTCCGACGACGAGTTCCAGGAGCTGTCGAAGCTGCACAGTTGACGCACCGACTGCATGACGGGAGGCTCCTCACCGGTCCGGTGGGGAGCCTCCCGTCCGTCGTCCGGATGATGTTCGCGGCGTTCGCTTGCCGACCCATACCGAGTATGTGCATACTCGGTATGCCCGCGGAGAAGTGCTCCGCCGGGTCGAGGGGGAACGATGAGCGTTCGCATGGGCGTACTCGCACTGCTGGTGGCCGAGCCGGGCTACGGCTACCAGCTCCGGGGGGAGTTCGAGCACCGCACGGGGGGCAGCTGGCCGCTGAACATCGGCCAGGTCTACACGACGCTCGACCGGTTGGAGCGAGACGGCCTCGTGGCCCGCGGCGACGCCGACGACGACGGACACGTCGTCTACACGGCGACCGACGCGGGACGCGAGGCGGTCGACCGGTGGTTCAGCGAACCGGTGCCCGCCAAGCGCGGCCGCGACGAGTTGGCGATCAAGTTCGCCATCGCGGTGACCGTGCCCGGCGTGGACGTGCAGCGCCTCGTGCAGGTGCAGCGGACGGCGGCGGTCCGGGCGCTGCAGGACCTGACCCGACTCAAGCGCACCACGGACCCCGAGACGGAGCTGGCGTGGTCGCTCGTCCTCGAGTCGATGGTGTTCCAGGCGGAGTCCGAGGTGCGGTGGCTCGACCACGTCGAGTCGAGCGTCGCGCGGTACCGACCCACTCCCCGGGCGAGCGCCGACACCCCGGACGACGAGGACGTGTACGGCAGCGAGCCCACCGGCCGCCGCGGCACGGGTGCCGTCCGATGAGCACGACCGCGCTCCTCGAACTCGACGCCGTCGCCGTGCAGTACGGCAGCGGTGCGCAGGCTGTGACCGCCCTGGCCGGTGTCGACCTGACGATCCGTCCCGGTGAGATGGTCGCCGTGATGGGCACCTCCGGCTCCGGGAAGTCGACGCTGCTGTCGGTCGCCGGCACCCTGATGCCCCCGACGAGCGGCGAGGTCCGCATCGACGGCGAATGGGTGTCCGACCGCCCGGCCCGCGAACTCGCAGCACTGCGGCGACGCGTGCTCGGCTTCGTGTTCCAGGACTTCAACCTCATCCCCTCGCTGACCGCGGTCGAGAACGTGGCGCTGCCGCTCGAACTCGACGGCTGGCGCACCGGACGTGCACGGAAGGCGGCGGAGCTGGCGCTCGAGAGCGTCGAACTCGGCCACCGGCTGGACGCCTGGCCGGACGACCTCTCGGGCGGGCAGCGACAGCGGGTCGCCATCGCCCGCGGGGTCGTCGGCGATCGCAAGCTCGTCCTCGCCGACGAGCCGACCGGGGCCCTCGACTCCCAGACCGGCGAGGTCGTGCTCCGCATGCTCCGCCGACACGTCGACTCCGGTGCCGGTGCGCTGCTCGTCACGCACGACGCCCGGCACGCTGCGTGGGCGGACCGGATCGTGTTCCTCCGCGACGGCCGCATCGTCGACGAGACCGTGTACGCCGGGGTCGAGCTGGCCCTGACCGACGCGCAGGACCACCCGTGAGCGAGCGGCCCCGTCGGGACACGCACCGCCCGACGATCCGCAACCGCACCCCGTTCGCCGTCCGGCCGGCGCTGCTGCTGGCCCGACGTCTGGCGTTCGCCCGGCCCGGGCGGGCCGTGCTCGTCGCGGCGCTCATCGGGCTGCCGATCGCCGGCCTGGCCGCGGGTGGGGTGCTCATCGCGTCGACCACACCGAGCACCCAGGACCGGTTGGACGTCGAACTCGGGCAGTCCGCGGCGATGCTCGAGGCGAACGGCCCCGACCTCGCCGGCCTGCGGCAGGACCCGGTCGACCGGTACACCTCGACCATCGCCAAGAAGAGCCCGCTGCAGCGGTACTACGACCGACCGGACACCTCCGACGCCGACGCCAGCGCCTTCCCGACGCCCGACCTGCTCGGCTCCGTACCCGACGGTGCGGCGTCGATCCCGGTCCGGCAGAGCACCGCGGTCGTCAGCGGCCCGAAGGTCCCCGTCACGGTCAACGCCGTCGAGGGGCAGACCTGGGCCGGCGCCCTGCAGGGGCACTGGCAGCACCTCGAGGGCAGCGTCCCGGAGTCCGGGGACCAGGTCCTCGTCACCCCGGCGACACTCGACCGGTTGCACATCGCGATCGGCCAGACCCTGCAGCTCGACGACCCCGTCCAGCGGCAGGTCACCGTCGTCGGGACGCTCCGCGACCTGGGCATGCCGAGCTCGGACCTCGCGGTGTTCGGGGAGTGGGGGTCGCTCGGGCTCACGGACGACGGTGGCGCGCAGGTGTTCCTGCCCGACCGCAGCATCACCTGGCCGGAGATCCAGCGGTACAACGACCACGGCATCGTCGTCGAGTCGCGGGCCGTCGTGCTCCACCCGCCGTTCCCGAGCGCGAGCTCCCGCGGCTCGGGGTCCCTCATCAGCTACGGGTACGTGGGGCTCGCCGGGGTGTTCGCGCTCTTCGAGGTCGGGCTGCTCGCCGCGGCCGCGTTCCTGGTCAGCTCCCGCGCCGACACCCGGACCCACGCCGTGCTCGCCAGCGTCGGCGGGGACCGGCGCTTCCTGTTCACGGTGGTGTCGTCGTCCGGGCTCGTGCTCGGTGCCGTCGGGGCGGCCGTCGGGACCGCGCTCGGCATCGTCGGTGGCGTCGTCGCGTTCCACCTGCTCGACTCGGGCGACCGGTTGCAGTACCCCGGCGTGCACCTGCCCTGGCTGGTGCTGCTCGTCGTGCTGGTCCTGGGCATCCTGGCCGGCTGGGCCGCGTCGCTCGTCGCCGCCCGGAGCGCCAGCCGGGTCGACGTCGACAGTGCCCTGCGTGGTGCCACGCGCCCCGCCCCGGTCTCCCGGCGACGCTGGGCAGCGGCGGCCGGACCGGTGCTCACGGTCGTCGGCATCGCGATGACCCTGGTGTGCGGTGTCGTCGTCCTCGCGCTCAACGCCCGCCCCGTGCAGGAGGACCACCTGGCCCTCGTCGTCGGTGCCGGAGTCGCCCTCGGGCCCTGCCTGGCACAGCTCGGCATCGTCCTGGCCGCCCGGCGGCTGCTCGGCGCGGTCGCCCGCGTCGGCGAACGGTTCGGCCTGCCCGCCCGGATCGCCGTCCGGGACGCCGTCCGCAACCCGGTCCGGACCGTCCCGGTGCTCGCGAGCGTGATGAGCGTCGTGTTCGTCGCCACCGTCGTCCTGACCTTCACGGCGTCGCAGTCGGCCCAGAGCAACGAGCAGTACACGTTCCGGACCGCTGAGGGCGTCGGTACGACCTCGGTGACCGACACCGACGGGGCAGCGGATGCCGACCTCACCGCACGGGCGGTGCGCGTCGTGCGACAGGTCGTCCCGGAGGCGCACGTCCGCGTGCTCGGGGCGAGCATCGAGAACCGCTCGGACGACCAACCGATCACCCTGCCCGTCGACGTCCACCGGCCCGACTGCGCGAGCGGTGACAGCGGACCCTGCTCGGCCTGGTTGGCGGGGCCGGACAGCAGCAGCCCGCACGTCCTGACGGGCAGCGCCGACGACCTCGGCGTGCTGATCGGGCACCAGCCGTCCCGAGCGGCGCGCGCAGCCCTCGAGCGCGGCGACGCGGTGGCGGTCCGGAGCGAGTTCGTCGAGGACGGCGCCGTCCGTTTCGACACCCGGAAGGCCTCGCAGTTCGCGATGTACGGGGAGAAGCCGACCGGCAAGGCGCTGCACACCACGACCGTGCCGGCCGTGGTCGAGCACACCGACGAGCCGCTGCAGATCGCCGTGTTCCTCACCCCGCAGGGCGCCGCACGGCACGGCCTGGAGACCGCGCCGAACTACCTGGTCGGCAGCTTCCCCGACGGCCTGTCCACGGAACGCGCGGACACCCTCGCCGCCACCTGGCAGGCCGCCGCCGGGCAGCAGGCCGACACCTGGTACCCGTCGTTCACCGTCGAGGCCGGGCCACAGGACCCGTTCCGTCCGATCGCCCTGGTCGTCGTCCTGCTCGCCGGCATCGTCACGCTCGGGGCCACGACGGTCGCGATCGGGTTGGCCCGCGCCGACGGTCGCCGGGACGACGAGGTACTGGACGCGATCGGCGCCTCCCCCGGGGTGCGCCGTCGGGTCTCCACCTGGCAGGCCGCGGTGCTCACCCTGGTCGGCTCGCTGGTCGGGGTCGCGCTCGGGGTCCTGCCGCTCCGTGCGCTCACGCTGCGGTTCACGCCGACGCCGCTCGGGGTCTCGCACCTGCCGTTCGCGCCGGACCCGACCTCGCTCGTGGTGCTCGCGATCGGGCTGCCGCTCCTGGTCACCGCCGGGGTGTGGGCCGTGGCCGGGCGTCGGCGGCGGGTCGCGGTGCGCCGGACCGCTTGACCGGCGGACGGCCTGACCGGCGGACGGGAGGTGCGGTGCCAGCGGGCACCGTACCTCCCGTCCGGTGGGTGGTCGCGGGCCGCTACTCGGTGAGCCGGACGAGCAGTGGCAAGAAGAGCCCGGCGAGCCAGGAGAGCACGAGCACCGAGGCACCGACCGCCAGGAGGCGGCGGCGACTGCGCTGCTTCGGGCTCTCCGCGATGCCCCAGACGCCGGCGCGGACGAGCAGGCGGTTCGCTTCGCCGACGAGGCGGCGGACCTCCGGGTCCTCCATGTCGAGGTCACCGTTCTCGGCGTGCTCGGCGATGGCGGTGGCCTCGTCGACCGTCAGCGCGGTGTCGCCCGTCGCACGGTCCCTGCGTCGCATGCGCCCACGGTAGCCCGCGGGTGCCCGGAGGGCCACCGGCGGCGGGGGGCGCCTGGGCGGCGGGGCGGCGGGGCGCGCTCGGGCTGCGCACAACGGAAGCCGCCTCGAACCACGGACTGCCGTGGTTCGAGCCGGTTGCTGTTGTGCGGCGGCAGCTCGCGCCAGCGGGCCCGCGGGCCGCGGCGGACGGGAGGCGCGGGGCCACCGGTGGCGACGGCCGGGCGGCCCGCGGCGCGCTGGGCCAGCGCGCTCCGGCGGCGCATCCGGGATGCGCACAACGGAAACCGGCTCGAACCACGGGCTGCCGTGGTTCGAGCCGGTTTCTGTTGTGCGGCGGTGGCGGCGCGCTATCGGGCTGCGGCGACGGGAGTTGTCAACAGGGGAATGATGGACACCTCACCCCCCGGTAGATTACGCTGCATGCCGAAGCCACAGAAGTACCGGGACGTCGTGAAGGTCCTCCGTGCGAACGGATGGATCCTGCTGCGGTCCGGCAAGGGCTCGCATGAGTTGTGGGGACCGCCGGACGGCTTCGTGTACGAGGTCGTGAGCAACCACGGACCGGGTGGCGAGATCAGCGCCGGCGTGGTCGGCAAGCTCCTCCGGAAGCTCCCGAACACTCCCGACAACTGGCGATAGGAGAGACGATGGCCGACATCACGTACGCAGCGGTCGCACGCAAGGACGGACGGTGGTGGACCGTGGAGGTCCCCGCGCTCGACGTCACCGGACAGGCTCGGAGCCTCGGCGAGGTCCAGGACGTGGCACAGGAGATCGCCGGACTCGTCCTCGACGTCGACCCCGCGGAGGTCCGGGTCGAGGTCAGCGTCGGGCTGCCCGAGGAACTCGAGGCGAAGTGGCGCGCGGCGAGGGAACGCGCTGCCCGAGCTGCGACCGAACAACTGGCGGCAGCTGCCGAGAGCCGGGCCGTCGTGCACGCCCTCCGCGTCCAGAAGTGGACCTACAAGGAAGCTGCGGCAGCACTCGGCCTCTCGGAGCAGCGCGTGCACCGCATCGAACAGGCGAACGGACGCGAACTCACCGCGGTGTGAGGCGGCTGCCGAGCGGATGGCCTGGGCAGGGCCGGGCGCGCTCGGGCTGCGTCCGGGCTGCGCACAACAGAAACCGGCTCGAACCACGGACTGCCGTGGTTCGGGCCGGTTGCTGTTGGGCGGCGGCAGCTCGCGCCAGCAGGCCCGCAGGCCGCGGCGGACGGGAGGCGCGGGGCGGGCCGGCACCGCGCCTCCCGTCCGGCGGCGGTCACTCGGGCAGCGGCTCCGCGTACGTGCGGAACTCGCCGCGCTCGGTGTGGATCGCCCAGAGACGCTCGGCGATCGACCGACCCGAGTGCTCGTCCTGGCCGTCGTCGATGCCGAACGGGATGATGAGCTGGCCGACGTGGACGTCCTCGTCGCGGACGGCGTCGTGGAGCAGCTGCGCGTACGCGGTCTCACCGGCGAACGCGACCGAGGTGCCGGTGACGCGGGCTCCCGGGCGGACGGCGCTGCCGCCGTTCACGAACAGGATCGTGCCGTGGCCGAGCGCGCGCATGCCGGGCAGGACCTGACGGACGGCGTTCACCGAGCCGTAGACCGAGAACTCGATCGGGCCGACGAGGTCCTCGGCGGTGGTCTCGAGGACGGGACGCATGTACTCCTTGGCGGGAAGCGGGCTGTACTGCAGCACCTCGATCGGGCCGAGCTGCTCGGTGGCCTGCTCGAGCGCGTGGCGGAGCGAGTCGCCGTCACGGACGTTCGCGGCGAAGCCGGCTGCCTGGTGCCCCTGCTCGCGGAGGGACGCGACGAGCTCGTCGAGGCGCGCCTGGTTGCGGGAGATCAGGGCGACGGCGAAGCCCTCGCGGGCGAAGCGTTCCGCGACGGCGAGCCCGAGGCCCTTGCCGGCGCCGACGATGGCGATGGTGGTCATGTGGTCCTCCGGGGACGGTTGGTGGTCGTTCCACTGAACCAGGCCGCCCGGTGCGGCAGCCCGGGGTCGATGGCCGGTTCGTTCAGGGGCGGTGGTACTCGTCGTCGGCGACGTGCTCGAGCCAGGTCGTCGTCGTCGCGGGGTCGTCGGCGTTGTCGAGCATCGCCAGGTGCGCCATGAAGTCGTCGGGGGTCGCGCCGTGCCAGTGCTCCTCGCCCGGGGGCGTGTACAGCGTCTGGCCGGGGCGCAGTTCGACGACCTGGCCGTCCCGCGTGCCGACGAGGGCGACCCCGTCGGTGACGTGCAGCGTCTGCCCCTTGGCGTGCGAGTGCCAGGCGGTCCGGGCTCCCGGTGTGAACCGGACCATCGCGACGGTCATCGTCTGTCCGGGCTCCTTCGGTGCCGCGATCGGGTCGAGCCAGACGTCGCCGGTGAACATCTCGGGCGGGTTCTTCGTGGTGGGCTGCTTCGGTTCGATCTGCATGCCGTCGACGGTAGGACGATCGGGTCGGCGTCGGGAGGTTCTGGTCGGACACCCCTCAGCGAGAGCCAGAGACCTGCGGCGTCCACCCGGGTGTGGCGATCGTGCCGTACCAGAGCGCGTACTCCGACCGGTCACTCGTGCGCGCCTGGATCCACACCCCGGAACGAGCGGGCACGGTCATCGGGATGCGCGCCGTCCGTCCACACCGCAGCGCGGCCCGGCCAGCGACGACGCCGTCCTCGCCGTCGCGGCCCTCGGGGAAGACCCGGACCGTGACCCGGACCGCTCCGGCATCGCGGCAGACCGCGACGACGTCGTAGTCGCCAGCCGGGGTCGACTCGCTGATGAGGCCGCCCTCGGCGACGTCGCCGCTGCGGAGGAGCTGCCCACCGCCGCTGTCCCAGCCGTCGGGGTCGGCGACGGTGTCCGCGGTCCGGTCGAGCCAGGCCTGGGCGGAACGTTGCCGGTCGGCGTCGGTGCCAGAGCACGCCGTCAGCGCCAGGACGCCGAGGACGAGTGCGGCGACGACGACGAGGCGACGACTGCCGGCGGTGGTCTGCATGCCCGGAGCATGGCACGGCCGACCGACACGACGAGCGTGTCCGTGTCGTGTCCGCGTCGTGTCCGTGACCCGCACGCGCCCAGCCTCTCCGCACCTCCGCGGGGTGCAATCGGTCGACACCCACCCCGGAGGCACCCCATGACGCAGACCCGTCGTACCGTCTCGGCCGTGAGCGTCGCGCTCGTCGCCCTGGCCCTCACCGCCTGCACCGGCGACGACCGGAGCGACCCGTCGGGCGCACCCCGGGCCTCCGCCCCGGCCGATCTGGCGACCGGACAGGTCGCACCGGACGGGCCAGCGAGCGACGTGGTCACCGGACTGGAGGCACCCTGGTCCGTCGTGCGCACCGGTGACGGTGCCGACGCGCTCGTCAGCCTGCGCGACTCGGCGGAGGTGCTCGAGCTGTCAGCCGACGGTGACACCCGCACCGTGGGCACCGTCCCCGGCGTCCGGCACGGCGGCGAGGGCGGACTGCTCGGTCTCGCCCTGCACGACGACGACCTGTTCGTCTACTCGACCGGCGAGGACGGCAACCGCATCGAGCGCTACGACCTGCGGGGTTCGACCGGCTCGTACACGCTCGGGAACGCGACGACCCTGATCGACGACCTGCCCGCGAACACCTTCCACGACGGCGGCCGGATCGCGTTCGGACCGGACGGCATGCTCTACGCCAGCGTCGGGGACGCCGGCGCGAGCGAGGACGCGCAGGACCAGGACTCGCTCGCCGGCAAGATCCTGCGACTGACCCCGGACGGCGACGTTCCGGACGACAACCCGTTCCCGGACTCCCCCGTCTGGAGCCTCGGGCACCGGAACGTGCAGGGCCTCGGGTGGAGTGCGGACGGCACGATGTTCGCCTCCGAGTTCGGGCAGGACCGGCGTGACGAGCTCAACGTCATCGAGCCGGGCAGAAACTACGGCTGGCCCGAGGTCGAGGGCACCGGCGGCGAGGACCAGGGGTTCGTCGACCCGGTGCAGCAGTGGGCCACCGACGACGCCAGCCCGAGCGGTCTGGCCGTCGTCGGCGACACGGTGTTCATCGCGAACCTGCAGGGCCGGGTGCTCCGCGGTGTCCCGGTCGACGACCCCGGCAGCGCGCACGAGTACTTCGCCGGGGAGTACGGCCGGATCCGCACGGTCCTGGCTGGGCCGGACGACACGCTGTGGTTCGTCACGAACAACACCGACGGGCGCGGTGATCCCGGCGCGGGCGACGACCGGATCGTGCAGGTCCCGCTGACCACCGGGTCCTGACCGCGCCACGCGGTGCCGCACCCGATCAGGTCAGGGGACGAGCCGCTCCGCCCGGTAGCGGTCGAACAGCCGGGTGAACGAGTCGAGGGTGCGGTGGTGCTCGGTGAACCCGGCGAGCCGGCTCTTCGACATGTCGGTCATCACCTCGATGTCCCGCCCGAGGTCCGCGTCGGTGTGCCACCAGGACGCCAGGCGCTCCAGGTCCGGCTCGACCAGGCCGTGCTCGGCGACGATGTCGGCCCAGACCGGTGCCGCGTCGACCATCTGCTCCTCGAAGGGGCGCGGGGCGGTGTCGAAGCCTTCGGCCTCGACACCCAGGTGCGACGCGATCCGTGGCCACATCCAGCGCCAGCGGAACACGTCGCCGTTCGCGGTGTTGAACGCCTCGTCGGACCCGGCCGGGTCCGTCGCCGCCCACACCATCTGCGCGGCGAGCAGGTCGGCGTCGGTGACGTCGGTCAGGCCGTTCCACTGCGTCTCGCTGCCGGGGAACACCATCGGTCGGCCGGTGTGCCGGCTGATCGCCGCGGCGACCGCGATGGTGAGCCCCATGTTCATGGCGTTGCCGACCGCGTACCCGAGGACGGTGTGCGAGCGGTGCACCGACCAGGTGAAGTCCTGACGCGCGGCGGCGGCGAAGAGCTCGTCCTCCTGCGCGTAGTAGAAGTTGTCGACGTCCAGGCGCGGCTCGTCCTCGTGGAACGGGGTGTCCGGCATCGCGCCCTGCCCGTACGCCTCGAACGGGCCGAGGTAGTGCTTCAGCCCGGTCATCAGCGCCACGTGCTGCACCGGTGCGTCGGCGAGCGCGGCGAGCAGGTCGCGGACCATTCCCCCGTTGACGGCGATGTTCTCGGCCTCGGTCGCCTGCCGCGACCACGCCGTGAAGAACACGTGGGTGGCGGGGACGTCCGCCAGGGTCGTGGTCAACGACTCTGCGGAGCGCAGGTCGGCGGAGCGCCAGGTGACCCCGGTGCGTTCCGCTCCCGGGCGGCGGGAGAGCGCGGTGACGGTCCAGCCGTCGGCGACGAGGTGGTCGACGATCGCCGATCCGGCGATGCCGGTGGCGCCGACGACGAGGGCGTGCGGGGTCGCGGTCATGCGGGTCCTTCCGGTGGAGGGCGGTGAACCGGAGACAACACCTGTCGGCTGTGTGCATTCCGTCCCGCGCGTGGTCCCCGGCCGGGAGGCACGTGGGGACAGGGGCACGGACGTCACCTCCCTCGTGTGGTCGCCTCCGTCTACCGTCGTCCACGTGACACCACAGACCCCGAACCCGTCCGGACCGCACGGCATGACGACCGGCCGTACCCTCCTGTTCGCCGTCGGCGGTGGCGCCGCGGTCGGGAACCTGTACTGGGCGCAGCCGCTGCTCGACGAGATCGCCGCGGACCTGCACGCTTCGTCGTCGCTGGCCGGGTTGCTCGTCACCGTGACGCAGGTCGGGTACGCGCTGGGGATCCTCTTGGTCGTCCCGCTCGGTGACGTCCTGGACCGTCGGCGTCTGGTCCCCGGGGTGCTCGTCGCGTCGGCGGTCGCGCTGCTGCTCGCCTCGGTCGCACCCTCGTTCGGCGTGCTGCTCGGTGCCCTCGGCCTGGTCGGGCTGACGACCGTCGCCGGGCAGCTGCTCACACCGCTCGCCGGCGACCTGGCCGACCCGGCCGCCCGAGGTCGTGTGGTCGGCACCGTGGCGTCCGGCATGCTCACCGGCATCCTGGTGTCGCGGACGGTCAGCGGGCTCGTGGCCCAGGTGGCCGGCTGGCGCGCGATCTACGTCGTCGCCGCGGTCGCCGCCCTCGTGCTCGCGGTCTTGCTGCGCCGGGCGATCCCCCACCTCGACCGTCGCGACCGGGTGCCGTACCCACAGCTCATCGGGTCGGTGTTCCGTGCGGTCGCGCACCACCGGTCGGTGCAGGTGACCCTGGTGCTCGGCGCGTCGGCGTTCGCGGTGTTCACGATGTTCTGGACGGCGCTGACGTTCCTGCTGAGTGCTCCGCCGTTCGGGTACTCGCCGGCCGCGATCGGTCTCGTCGGACTGGCCGGGCTCACCGGGGCTGTCGCTGCCCAGCGTGTCGGACGTCTGCACGACCGCGGACTGTCGGTGCCGGTGACCGGGGCGGCGCTCGCGCTCGGGCTCCTGTCACTGGTCGTCGCCGGGCTCGGAGCGCGGTCGATCGTGGTGGTCCTCGTCGCAGTGGTGCTGCTCGACATCGGGGTGCAGGCGGCGAACGTGCTCAACCAGACCCGGCTGTTCGCGATCGACTCGGCAGCGCGGAGTCGGCTCAACACGGCCTTCGTGACCGGGAACTTCATCGGGGGCGCCGTCGGTTCCGCGCTGGCCTCGGTGCTCTGGGGGCTCGGCGGGTGGACGGCGGTCACGATCGGTGGGGCCGTCCTGTTCGGGTTCGCCTTGACGGTGTGGGCGGTCCACCGCCGCGGGGCACTCGCGCTGCCGGGTGGTGGTGACGCCGCGGCGGGAGCCGGGAGGCCCTGACCACGACCGTCGCGGAGCTACCACGACCGTCGCGGAGCAGCGGCCGCAGCGCACGCCAGGACCACTGCCGGTGGCTCACCTCAGGCCCGTCGGCTCCAGCCGCAGGACGCTCGCCGCCCAGGCGACGACGGAGGGGTCGTGCGTCGCGACGAGCACAGCAGCTCCGGCCGATGCGAAGTCGGTGAGCGTCTCCGACACCATCCGGGCGTTGTCGTCGTCGAGTGCGCTGGTCGGTTCGTCGGCCAGGATGACGTCGGGCTGCTTCACGAGGAGTCGAGCGAGTGCGACGCGCTGCTGCTCACCGCCGCTGAGGTCGTGCGCACGGTCGCTTCCGCGTCCTGCGAGTCCGACCCGCTCCAACGCCTCGGCAGTCCGCATCCGGGACCCCCTTCGTGCACGACCCGGACGTCCGATGTCGATGTTGGCGTCGACCGTCATGTCGTGGACCAGGCCGAAGTCCTGGAAGAGGTAGCCGAGGTGGTCCCGCCGGAGTCGTCTGGCTCGACCGAAGCTCCTGCCCGCGGTCGTCCCGTCGATGCGGACCGCCCCGGAGTCCAGTGAGTCGATGAGCCCGATGCAGTCGAGCAGGGTCGACTTGCCCGATCCGCTCGGTCCGGTGAGTGCGAGGACCTCGCCTCGCGCCACACCGAACGACAGGTCCTGCCAGAGCAGCCGTCCACCCCGACGCTTGGCTGCACGGTCGACTTCGAGCATCACGATCGACCTCCACGGGACCGGACGACCGCCCGGGTCGAGACGGCGACCACGGCCACGGCCACCAGCGAGAGCAGCACGAGCACCGCGGCTGCCGATGCTCCACCCACGCCCGCCGCGCGCGCGGCGGGATCCAGTGCCGAGACGGCTCCCGACCCGTCAGGTCGTGCTCGCCACCAGCGGTTCACGACCGCGACACCGCCCACTGCCAGCAGGAGGCTCTCGACGAGCAGCAGGTCGCCGTTCGCACGAGCCGACGGGCGACCGGCCGCGATGTCGGTGAAGAGCCGACGGCCGTGACGTCGGTGATGTGCCGTGGTACCGATCACGGCGAGGGCGACGACGACCGCCAGACCACTGATCGTCGCGAGCACCGCGATGCCCACGGCGGTCTCGGCCTGGCGTCGACGTTCAGCTGCCGCCTGCCCCACGGACACGACTGCGCTGAACTCGTCGCCGAGATCGGCCGCGTCGATGGCGCGATCGGCAGCGGCTTCAGAGGTGAAGACGACGTCACCGGTGGACAGCCAAGCCCCGAGCTGGTCCGGCGTGAAGACACGGGAGGCATCCGGGACGACGACGACCACGGCATCGGTCAGCCAGGAGACCGCCGACGAGTCACCGGCGTACGTGTACGCCCCGGCGGATCGGAGGACCCCACCGCCGATGTGCCGCCGCTGCTCGTCGGACGCCCCTCGGAGCTCCCAGCCCACCAGCGCACGGATCACCGCCGCTCGGTCCAGGTCGGACCCCGGCGGGGTCCAAACCGCGATGCGGTCGTCGGTCACCGTGATGCGGTCACCGTTCTCGGCCCGGAGGTCCTGATGACGCAGGTACTCGGCGTCGACGAACAGCGCGGGGGCGGACCCCGAACGGGTTCCCGTGCCGACTTCGACCGCGGCGGTGAGCAGGGCTTCGTGCCGGTCGAGAGCGGTGCCGACGAGATCACCGATCCGGTCCCAGTAGTCCTGCGTCGTCGATCCGGGCCGGGGGTCCGGGGTGACCCACAGTTGGACGGCTTCGCCGGCCGCACGGAGCTCACGGTCACCGGATCCCGACCGGGCCGCTGCGGCTGCCGCCGTGAGGTCGAACACCGCGGCGACCAGCAGCAACGTCGCGGAGAGTCGAGCAACCTGTGCCACCAGGACGATCGTCCCCGGAGGCCGAGCTCCCCTGAGGGTGGCCGCGATCGGACGGCGGGCCGCGATGAGCGTTCCGACGACGTGGACCGCCATGACCGGGATGAGCAGGGCTGCCAGGAACACCGCTGCCGAGGTCGCGAAGGTCGCCCACGCCGCGAGACCGTTGTGGCACCAGAGGATGAGTCCGACGACCGGTGCTCCGACCAGCGCGACGAGCACGGTCGTCCGGGCCTCGGACAGCTCGGAGCCGACGATCGCCCAGGCGCTGCGACCGTGCAGACCGCGGACAGCCGTCCGGCGTGGCGATCCGATCGTCCCGACCAGGCAGAGCGTCACACAACCGAGCACGAGGCAACCGACGAGTCCGGACGTGCCCTGGACGCCCCCGGCGACGCCGAGGCGGTCGAGGACGGGGACCGACTCGGAACTGGTCGTGAAACCGGCGGCCTGTAGCGCTGCGGCAGTGGCCCGTCCAGCGCCATCGTCACCGATGACCTCGTACGAGCCGGCGGGGTCGTAGCGGTCGAGCGCCGCCATCGGCCGCACCGTCGTGCGTACCGTCCGGGAGAAGTCCGCGTAGCCGTCCCGCAGCCACTCGGCACCGTCGGTCCCCGGCGCGGCGGTCACCAGAGCGGTGCGCCGGGCGGTCGGTGCGGACCGGTCGGCGACGGTCCGGACGACCGTGGCCTGGTGTCGTCGTGCGACGTCTTCGAGGGAGGCGGCGATCCGGCCGTTCGACGTGATCCCGCGCTCGGCCACGGCAGTCACGACGGAGGAGACACCGACCACGCCGGACTCACTGAGTCGGGTCGCTCCGAGGAAGGCGAGGACGACGGCGAGCAGGGGTGGGATGACGTAGGCGAGACGCACCGAGCGCATGCGCATGGGTCTCCTTCCGGCAGCACCGATGGGCAGAGCGGCGAGCGGGGCGTTCCCCGGAGAACGCCCCGCTGTCCGTTCAGCAGTTGTGGTAGTACGCCTTGTTGCCACTCCGGGCCTTCGGCGCCGTGGCGAGCGCGTACCTGCCGCCCGCGACTCCGGTGACGCGCTTCGACTTCACCCCGACAGCGGTGGCTCCGTGACACCGACGTTCGCGGAAGAAGTTCGACCAAGCGTCGTCCTTCCCGACTCCCCACTGCCAGAAGCTGCCACCGCCACCGTCGTCCTTGCGAACCGTGCTGCCGCGGGCCTCGCCACTCGACCCCGGCCCGTCGTTCGTCATCAGGACGCCACCTGCTTCAGAGCCGTGCCCGAGCATCTCGGTCGGCGTCGCCGACGCGAGGGACGCTGGTCCGACGACGAGCGCGGACGCCAGCGCGAGACCGACCATCAGGACTGGTTTCTTGTTCCCCATGTGTGTTCCTCTTCCTGCCCCCGATTGAGGCAGGCCGAGGCTGTCAGGTGTACGGTACTGATGTCAAGTACATCGCATTTCAGATGGGTCGACTCGACCTCACACGACCAACGTCGCCGCCACCTCGACTTCCCCGTGCTCCACGAGCCACCGCACCGCGTCGAGCACCGTCTCCTCCGCCGTGTACCGCGGCGCGTACCCGAGCAGCCGCTGCGCCTTGTCGATGCTGAACACGTGGCTGCGCGACAGGTGCTCCCAGCTCGCGTCTGCGTGCTCGGCGGCGGCGGCCTCGCGGAACCGGTCCCACGTGACGGGCTCGAGCCGGGCCTCCTGACCGAACCAGGACGCGGCGAGCGCCGCGTACCCCCGCACGTTCAGTGCCGTGGGGGCGACGACGGTGAAGTCCTGGCCGGCTGCTGCGTCTCGGTGCTCGACGACGAGCGCGAAGGCCTGGGCGACGTCGTCAGCGTGGACGTGGGCCATCGTCTCGACACCGAGGCCGGGCACGAGCAGGGGTTCCCCGGCGGACAGCGTGCGCCAGACCGACGGGTCGAGGTTGCCGACCGGGCCGATCGGCGCCCAGCCCGGGCCGCTGATGTGCCCCGGGTGGAGCGAGGTCGTTGCGAGACCCCCACGGGCGGTTTCTTCCTTGAGCATCCGGGCGATGGCGTCCTTCTGCGTGCCGTACTCGCCCACCGGCGGGGTCGCGTTCTCCTCGGTGACGGGCAGCACGGTGCTGGGTCCGGCGCGCCAGATCGAGCCGCAGTGGACCAGGTGCACGTCGGTGCCGCGGAGCGCGTCGACGAGGGCGGTGGCGGACTCGAGGGTGAAGCAGACGAGGTCGATGACGACGTCGGGGCGCAGGCCGACGATGCGGTCGCCGAAGACGCCGTCGCGGTCCTCCTGCTCGCGGTCGGCGGTGACCTGCTCGACCTGCTGCCACTCCGGGGCGTCGACGTAGGCCGCGCGGGTGCCGCGGCTGATGGTGACGACGTCGTGACCGGCACGCACCAGACGGGGGACGAGGAAGGTGCCGATGTGGCCGGTGGCACCGATGACGACGACGCGCTGTCTGCTCATGCCGTCACCGTACGCGCGGCCCGCCGCTCGCCACGCGCAGCGGACGATGCCACCGTCCGCCCGGCGACCAGGGGCTAGCGTCGATCCCATGCAGCGACGCACACTGGGCCGTACCGGCCGTGAGACCTCCGTGATCGGACTCGGCACCTGGCAGTTCGGCGGCGACTGGGGTCCGGTCGCGGCCGAGGACGCCTTCGCCGTGATGGACGCCTCCGCCGAGGCCGGCACCACCCTGTTCGACACAGCCGACGTGTACGGGGACGGCCGGAGCGAGCAGCTCATCGGCCGCTGGATCGCCGCGCACCCCGAGGCCGGGGTGACCGTCGCGACGAAGATGGGTCGCCGCGTCGACCAGGTGCCGTCGAACTACGTCGCCGCGAACTTCCGGCAGTGGGTGGACCGGTCGCGCGAGAACCTCGGCCAGGACACGCTCGACCTCGTCCAGCTGCACTGCCCGCCGACCGAGGTCTTCTCCGACGACGCCGTCTACGACGCGCTCGACGCCCTGGTCGCCGACGGGTCGATCGCGGCGTACGGCGTCAGTGTCGAGACCGCGGACCAGGCCCTGACCGCGATCGCCCGCCCGGGGGTCGCGAGCGTGCAGGTCATCCTCAACGCGTTCCGCCTGAAGCCGCTGGACCGCGTGCTGCCCGCCGCCCGGGAGGCCGGGGTCGCGATCCTGGCGCGCGTCCCGCTGGCCTCGGGGCTGCTCACCGGCAAGTACACGACCGAGACGACGTTCGCGCCGGAGGACCACCGCACCTACAACCGGGAGGGTCAGGCCTTCGACCAGGGCGAGACCTTCAGCGGCGTGCCGTTCGAGGACGGTGTCCGTGCGGCGCAGGAGTTCGCCGCGTCCCTGCCCGAGGGCGTCTCCGTCCCGCAGGCAGCGCTGGCGTGGGTGGTCGCCCAGGAGGGCGTGACCGCCGCGATCCCGGGTGCCCGGAACGCCGAGCAGGCCCGCTCGAACGCCGCCGCCGGGTCCCTCGACCTGCCGGCCGACCTCGACGCGACCGTGCACGAGCTCTACGACCGGTGGTTCCGCGCGACGGTGCACGAACGCTGGTGACCGGCGGCCTCGGGGCCCGCTGACGTCCCGGGTTCCTGTGGTCCGCTCGGAAGGACCTCAGGAAGCGGGACCACTTCCCATCCGGCCCGCGGCCTGCGCGAGCCGGTCGGTCCTACGGTGATGCCGTGCAACCACGTGCCCTCCGTCAGCCCCGCGTCCACGAGCCACGTCCGGGTCGTCGCCGACGCACGCTGTGCGTCGCGGGGGTCCTCGGTGCCGCCGCCCTGCTCGGCGCGGGCGTGGTGGTGGTGCCGGGCATCGCCTCGGCGGCTGAACACCCGGCGGTCGTCGGGAGTGCGCCCCACGAGCGCGGCGCGGACGTCGTCCCGGCGGGTACCGTCCGGGTCGACGCCGAGCGCACGTGGGAACTCGACCACACGCCGGACCAGGTGCTGACCGGGCCGCTCGGGACGGCAGCACCCAGTGGCGTGCGCTTCGCGTACGCGGGAGACTCGGTCACCGCCCGCCCCGGTTCGTGGTTGCGCGACCTCGCCGCCGATCCTGCCGTGCACGCCCTCGGTGGGTACGCCCACAGCGGCTACCGTGCCGACCAGGTCGCCGCGCTCATGCCCGCCGTGCCCGGAGCCGACGTCCTGGTCGTCGAGCTCGGCACGAACGACGTCAACCAGGACGTCCCGGCCACCCGCACGATCGCAGCGATCAACGCCCTGGTCGCCCGTGACGGCGCACCGCACGTCCTGGTCGTCGACACCCCGCCGTCCGACCACACGACGAGCCTGTGGGGCGTCGACCGGCGGACCGGGAACGCCGAGATGAACCGTGACCTCGCGAGCGACGCCCGGCACCACGGCTGGACGGTCATCGACCCGTTCGCCGCCGTCCGCACCGCAGACGGCGCGTACGCCCCGGGCACGTCGCTCGACGGGATCCACCCGACGACGGCGGCCAACACCGCGATCGCGCGGCGGTTCGCCCGCGCGATCGTCGCCACGGGCCACTCGGCGACCACCGCCACGTCGGCGGCCGGCACGACCGCGACAGCGACCGGGGTCTGACGCGCCGACGTGCTCGGGGCGGCACCGCAGCGTGCTCCGCTGACGACTCAGCGCGTGGCGAGCAACGCGTCGCTCGCGTCCCACAGCTTCTCGGCGGACTCCGGGTCCAGCGCCTCCGGGCGCACTCCCACGAGCGGCCGGTCGTCGCTCGCCGGCACCGACTCGGCGCAGTCCTCGAAGTACCGGCCGCCGACACCCTCGACGAGCGGTGACGCCGCCACGAGCACCGAGGTCGCGGCACCCTGCTCCGGGGTCTTGAAGCCCTCGGCCGGCGAACCGTCCTCGTGGACGATGCCGATCGCGAGCGCCTGCTCGTGCGACAGGTGCCGGGAGAGGTCGGTGAGGATGCCGCCGGGGTGCACGGCGTTCGCGATGATGCCGTCCGCGGCCCAGCGTCGGGTGGCCTCCACCGCGAAGAGCGCGTTCGCGGTCTTCGACTGCCCGTAGGCCACCCACGGGTCGTAGGGGCGCCGCTCGAACATGAGGTCGTCGAGGTCGATCCCGGCGGTGTGGTGCCCGGCGGAGCTCAACGCGACGACCCGTGCGGCGCGACCGGTCCGGTCCGCCCCGGCGCGCAGGGCATCACGGAGGCCGGTGACCAGGCTGTGGTGCCCGAGGTGGTTCGTGGCGAACTGCAGCTCCCAGCCCTCCGGCGTCCGGAGCTCGGGGGTCGCCATGACGCCGGCGTTGCCGATGACGACGTCGAGCGGCCCGGTCCACGCGGCGACGAAGGCGCGGACGGAGGCACGGTCGGCGAGGTCGAGCGGGCGGACCTCGACCGAGGCACCCGGGACGTCGGCGCGGAGTCGTCCGGCCGTCCGCTCCCCCTGCTCGGGCCGCCGCACGGCGAGGACGACCGAGGCCCCGGCACCGACGAGGGCGGCCGAGGTCGTCGCGCCGATCCCGGCGGCACCGCCGGTCACGATGACCCGCAGCCCTGTGAGGTCGATGCCGCGGAGGACCTCCGCGGCGGTGGTCGTGGCGTCGAACGGGGTCGTGATCCTGGACATGCCCGGGAGTCTACGCAACAGGTGTCGTCGACGGACGGGAGGCCCGGCGCACGTCGTGTGCCGGGCCTCCCGTCCGTCAGGTGGTCGCGTCAGCCGGCGCGCACCACCGCGCGCGAGCCGGCGATGACGGCGACGTCCTCGGCGACGGCGACGACCGGGTCGGGCAGGACCGCGCCGACGGCCTTGCGGGCGGCCCAGGCGACGTAGGAGCCGACGAGGGCTCCGATCGCGCCGAGGATCGCGCCCTCGATGCGCAGGTCCGACTTGCCGGACTTCGTGGTGGTGCCGAGGGCGAGACCGGCGAACGCGCCCGCACCGATGCGCCCGAGGAGCGCCGGGAAGGCGATCCGGTTCGGGGTCTTCGGCATCTTGTCCGCGACGATCTCGCCCGCGGCGCCGACGACGAGACCGGCGCGACCGATCGACGAGTCGAAGGTCTTCCAGTCCTGCCACTCACCGCGCAGGTCCTTGTCGCCGTGGTGCAGTCCGAGGACGGCGAGCGGCGTGGCGGAGCGACCGCCGCTGAGGATCCCGAGCAGCAGGGCTCGCGTCAAGGTGCTGGTGGTCCGGCTCTTCTTCGACATGTGTTCCGTCTCCTTCGTGTCCCGGTCGACGCTACTCAGTCCGGCTGTCCCCGAGGCTCAGCCCTTGACCGCTCCCGCGGACATGCCGGACACCAGGTTGCGCTGGATGATCATGAAGAAGACCACGACGGGCAGCGAGAACAGCACGGAGGCGGCCATCTGCCCGGTGAAGTCGGTGCCGGCGGTCTGCGTGGTGAAGGACGCCAGCCAGACCGGCAGCGTGTAGTGCGCCTGGTCCTGCATGAACGTGTAGGCGACGATGTAGTCGTTCCACGCGGCGATGAACGCGAACACGCTCGTCGCGATGACGCCGGGCATCACGAGCGGGAACAGCACCTTCGTCAGGACCTGCCAGGTGCTCGCGCCGTCGATGCGGGCCGCCTCTTCGATCTCGATCGGGATGGCGAGGAAGAATCCGCGCATCACCCAGATCGAGAACGGCAGCACCGCGGCGACGTAGGCCAGGATCAGGCCGAAGTAGCTGCCGGTGAGCCCGGTCTGGTTGAAGATGAGGAACTGCGGGATGAGCAGTGCGGTGCCGGGCAGCATCTGGACGAGCAGGATCACGACCAGGATCGTCCGGCGTCCGCGGAACCGGAAGCGCGACAGCGCCGCCGACGCCAGGATCCCGAGCACCAGCGACAGGACGACCGCCCCGACCACGACGATGCTCGAGTTCTTCAGGTAGACGAGGAAGTCGGCGCGGGTGAACGCGGTGACGAAGTTGTCGATCGTCGGGTGTGCGGGGGCGAACAGCGGGGTGCTCGTCAGCGCTTCCGACCGCGGCTTGAACGCGGTGTTCACCATCCAGTAGACGGGGAAGATCCACACCACGCAGAAGACCACGGCGATGGTGCTGCTGATCCACCGCACCGGTCGGCGGCGGCGGCGGATGCGCTCGGTGGCCGCGACGCCCTTCGGGGTGGGGACGGCGGCGGGGACGTCGGCGTCGACGGGGACGCCCGTCGGCAGTGCGGTGGTCACAGCTCTTCTCCCGATCGGACGAGGTTCCGGATGTAGAGGGCGCTGAGGGCCATGAGGATCAGCGCGGCGATCACGGCGACGGCGGACCCGGTGCCGATGTCGTGCCCGACGAACGCGGTGATGTAGGTGAAGACGCCGAGGGTCGAGGTCGCACCGTCGGGGCCGCCCTGCGAGACGAGCCAGATCTGGTTGAAGACGTTGAAGTCCCAGATGATCGAGAGCATCGTCACGAGGAGCAGCGTCGGGCGGAGGTACTCGATGGTGACGACGCGGTAGACGGTCCACTCGGAGCCGCCGTCGAGCCGGACGGCTTCCTTCACCTCGAGCGGGATCTGGGTCTCGGCCGCGTAGAGCGTCAGGGCGATGAAGGGCACCGCCTGCCAGACGACGAGCATCCAGATCGACGTGTACGCCAGTCCGGCGCTGTTGCCCCAGTCGGTGTTCGTCATGTCGCCGAAGACGTGCAGCTGGGTGAGCGCCCAGTTCACGACGCCGTAGCCCGGCTGGAACAACCAGTTCCACACGAGCGAGGACGCCACGTTCGGCATGCCCCAGGCGCAGATCAGGACGATCGTCACGGCGTACCGGAGGACCACGCCGAGCCGGGTCATCAGGTGGGAGACGCCGGCGCCGATGAGGATGCTGCCGAGCACCATCGCGGCGGTGAACAGGACCGTGCGCACCAGGGAGGCCCAGAACGTCGGGTCGGTGAGGATCTGCACGTACTGCGCCAGGCCGACGGCGTCGTAGGCCCCGGTGTAGAGCGAGCGCTGGTCGTAGTCGGTGAAGGACGTGAAGACCAGGAAGACGATGGGGGCGATCGTCACGAAGACGAGCACCAGGCCCGCCGGCGTGAGGAGCCACAGCGGGGCGGACGAGCGGGCGGGACGGCCGGTGCGCTCCTGGCTCGGGCGGGTGGCGGAGACGGTCACGTCTGGCCTTTCCGTGAGGGGCGGACGGTGCGGGTACCGCGGTGGTCGCCGTGGCTGGTGCCGGGGCACCCGCGCCGTCCTGCGTCGGTCGAGGAGTGCGGCCTACTTCTTGTTGAGCGTCGCGTCGGCTGCCTTGTCGAAGGTCGCGGCGGCCTCCTCCGGGGTCTTCGAGCCGGAGACGATGCTCGAGAACAGGTCGTTGATGCTCTGGTCACCCTCGAGGTCGGCCCAGCGGGAGTTCGCCGGCGTCGCCTTCGAGTTCAGGGCTGCCGTGAAGAAGCCCTTGTTGATGTCGCTGAGCGTCGAGTCGGCGGCCTTGATGCCGTCGGTGCTGTTCGGGATCCAGCCGTTGTCGCCGTAGACGTACTTGCTCTGCATGTCCGGGCCGGACGCGATCTTCACCCACTGCAGGGCCAGGTCCGTGTTCTTCGACTTCGCGGCCACACCCCAGTCCGAGCCGCCGAGCATGACCGGCTGGGTCTTCCCGGACTTGCCCGGGAACGGGAAGGTGCCGAGCTTGTCCGCCGTCATCTCGGGGTTCGCCTGCTCGATGAGCCCGAGCGTGCCGCTGGTGCTGAGGATGGCCGAGGCCTTCTCGTCGGCGAAGACCTGGTTCATGTCCGGGCTGTCGGTGTTGAGCGTCGCCGAGGCCTTCGAGGAGTAGTCGTTCGCGAACTCCTTGAAGTCCGTCAGACCCTGCTGCGCCTTCGCGTCACCGAAGCCGGCCGTCCAGGTGCCGTCCTGCTCGGTCGCGATCTCGCCGCCGGCGTCCCAGACGAACTGCATGCCGGCGTACCAGTACTGACCGGGCATGTAGAAGGCCGAGAAGTCGTTCGCGGTGTTCTTCGCCTTGACCTTGTCGAGGTCCGCGGTCAGTTCCTCGTAGGTGGTCGGGGCCGTCGTGATGCCGGCGTCGGCCCACATCTGCTTGTTGTAGATGACCGACCGGGCACCGGCGAACCCGGGGACGCCGTACAGCGAGCCGTCGACGGTCGCCGGGTCCGAGAGCCCGGCGAGCCAGGTCTGCCCCTGCGCCAGGTCCTTCTCGTAGGGAGTCAGGTCGAGGAGCGCCCCGTTGGCGGCGTAGCTGGCGACCTGGGTGTTGCCGAGGTCGAGGACGTCCGGCGGGGTGTTCGTCGCCAGGGCGGTGGAGATCTTCGTCGTGATGCCGTCCCACTGCTGGATCTGCACCTTGACCTTCGCGCCGGTCTTCGCTTCGAACTCCTTGTTGATCGCGGCGATGGTCTTGTCGGAGTAGTCCCCGGTCATGGCCCACACGGTCAGCGTCTTGCCGTCGCCCTTGACGTCGGCGACGTCCTTGGTCCCACCGCCGCCCCCGCCACCGGCGTTGCCGGCGCTGGAGCAGGCCGTCAGGCCCATCGCGATGGTCAGGGCCACGGCAGCTGCTGCCGCGAACTTCGTCGTACGCATTGCTTCTCCTTGGTGGTCGTTCTGCGGTGTCGGTGTCGGGTCGGGTCAGCTCACGCCGAGCTCCGCGGCGAGCAGGAAGGCTGCTCCGCCCCGGAGGATCAGGTCGCTGTTGGTGGAGGTGGCGGTCACGGCGAGGTCGTTGCCGACGCTCGCGAGGGTCCGTGCCGTGGCCGTCGCGCGGACGGCCTGGATGAAGGGGCCCTGCACCAGGTCGGCGGGGCCGGTGACGACGATCTCGGTGATGTTCACTGCGCTGATGATCGGCGCGAGGACACCGCCCAGCGTGCTGCCGGCGGAGCGCAGGACCGCGTCGCGGCTGTCGGGCGACGCGGCGATCCGGCGGGTCAGGTGCTCGGCGCCGATGAGGACCTCGAGGCAGCCCCGGCGACCGCAGAGGCAGGGTTCGCCGTCCTCGTCGATCGTCAGGTGCCCGATCTCACCGGCGGCGAACCGTTCGCCGAGCACCAGGCGGCCGCCGAGCACCATGCCCGTGCCGACACCGTGTTCGAGTGCGACGACGAGCAGGTCGTTGCCGGGCTCGGCCTCGAACGCGTGCACCCCGAGGGCCGCGGTGTTGGCGTCGTTGAGCACGTGCACGGGCAGCCGGAAGTGCTCGGTGAGCTGTGCCTGCAGCGGCAGGTCGGCGCCGAGGGCCACGGAGTGCAGCACGGTGCCGTCGGCGTCGATGACCCCGGGGCAGCCGACCGCGATGCCGAGCAGGCGGCGGGTGGTCATCGTCGCGAGGCGTTCCACCAGCCGGATGATCCGGACGACGGCCTGTTCCCCGGTGGCACCGTCGACCTCGATCTTGGCGCTGTCCACCACGTCGCCGCGGAGGTTCGTGACCGCCCCGACGAAGTGGTCGGGGAGGGACAGGTCGACGACGACGATGTGGAACGCGTCCACGTTGAGGGTGATGAGCGTCGCGGGCTTGCCGACCCGCAGGTCCTCCCGCGGGCCGAGCTCGGTGACCAGTGCGTCGACCTCGAGTTCCGCCACGAGCCCGGACACGGTGGGGCGGGTGAGGCCCGACTGCCGGGACAGGTCGGCGCGGCTCATGGCCCCGTCGGTGAAGAGCGTCTGCAGGATCAGCGAGCGGTTGTGGGCTCGGCTGTGCTGCGGGAGCGCCTTGCTGCGGGAGCGTCGGAGCTGCGCGCCGAAGGTGGTCTGGACGTCCGTCTCGTTCGGCATCAGATCTCCTCCCTCCGAGCGGTTGCCTTAGTAAAGGACCGTTCCTAATCACCTGTCAAGACCCGATCTGCAGCCGTAACACGTGCGTGATCTGGCGGAAACAGGCGGAAGTCATCGCTTGCCACGGATGCGTAAGGCGTGTTTACTAACCCGCATGCGCAGCCCAGACGCCGCGTCCTCGACGCCGAGGCCGGACACCCCGACGACCGGTTCCCGATGAGGATCGGCCTGGACATCGGCGGGACGAAGATCGATGCCGTCGCGGTCGCCCCGACCGGCGAGACCGTCGACCGGGTCCGCGTGCCGACGGGCTTCGGCGCCGACGCCGTCGTCCGGAACACGCTGCAGGTGATCGACTCGCTCCGCGCCCGGACCGGCACGGCACCGACCGCGGTCGGCATCGGGATCCCCGGGCTCATCGACCACGAGACCGGCTGGGTCCGGCACGCCGTGAACCTCGGGTTGTCCGAGGTCGCCCTCGGACCGCTCGTCGCCGAGCACGTCGGACTGCCCGTGCAGGTGGAGAACGACGTCAACGTCGCCGCGCTCGGGGCGGCGCAGGCCATGCAGCTCGACGGGCCGCACGCCTACCTCAACATCGGCACCGGGTTGGCGGCGGGCATCGTCGTCGACCGACGACTCTGGCGCGGTGCCCGGGGGAACGCCGGCGAGGTCGGTCACATCCCCGTCCTCGCCGACGGCCCGGTCTGCGTGTGCGGGCAGCGCGGCTGCCTCGAGACGGTCGCGTCGGGCTCGGCCCTGGCCACCGCCTGGCCCGGACACCCGGGCAGCACCGCCACGAACGTCTTCGACAGTGCAGACGCCGGGGACCCGGCCGCGACCGCGGTGCGGGACCGGTTCGTCACCGGCGTCGCCTCGGCCGTCCGGATCCTCGTCGTGACCGCCGACGTCGAGTCCGTCGTCATCGGTGGCGGGCTCGCCACCCTCGGCGAGCGCCTCCTCCTGCCGCTCCGCGCGGACTTCGACGAGGCCGCACGCGCCTCCCCCTTCGTCGCGTCGCTCGGCCTTTCGTCCCGCGTGCGCCTCGCACCGCTCGACCAGCCGCTCGCCGCACTCGGTGCCGCCCACCTGGCTCCCGAGTCCGCCGTGACGACCGCCTGACGCGAGGGGCGGGACCCGGCCGAGCCGGGCCTCCCGTCCGCCGCGTCGGTCGCCACGGCCCCTGTCGGCGCCGACCACCCGGTCGGTCCGGCGCCCCTCCCGTCCGGATCCACCGTCCGCCGCGACCGCCGCGGCTGGAAGTGAGTACGCCATGACCGACCCGACACGTCCCTCCGAGCCGTCCACCCCTGCCGACCACCGCGCGTCCGGCTCGCTCAGCCGCCGTGGCGTCGTCCTCGGTGGCGCCGTCGCCGTCGCCGCCGCAGCCGTGGCCCTCGGTTCACCGGGGGTCGCCTCGGCCAGCCCGGGAGGCACGGCGACCGTCCCGAGCGCCGGCCGCCGGCCCGGAGCTCCCACGCTGTCCCGCACACGCTCCCGGGACCTGGCGTACGAGTACCTCGACCTGCGGATGGACGAGTACGGCAGCGGGACCGCCCTCCGGCTGCCGCGGAGCTACTCCGGCGGCTACTTCGCGTCCCTGCCGACGGAGTTCGTGTCCTCGTTCGCGTACGACGACGCGCTGATGGTCCTGGCGTGGCTCGGACGCGGTCGGCGGAGCGACGTGCAGCGGGCGACGGTCCTCGGTGACACCCTGTTGTCCCTGCAGGCGGCGGACCCGATAGGGGACGGCCGGACGCGGGCGTCGTACCAACCGGACACGTTCCCGGTCGCGAGCCCGCCGCGGCCGATCGACATCGGTTCCCCCGCCGCCTACACGGGCAACCAGTCGTGGGTCGGGATGGCGTTCTGCCGGTTGTACGCGGTGACGCGGCAGCGGCGGTTCCTGGACGGCGCCCTCCGCCTCGGCTCGTGGATCGAGGAGCACGCCCGCGACGACGTCCGTCAGCCCGCCGGGTACACCGGTGGTCGGAACGCCGACGACCAGCCGATCACGTACAAGTCGACCGAGCACAACATCGACGTGACCGCGTTCTTCACCCAGCTGGCGCAGCTCAGCGGCGACCGGGTGTGGAAGCGTCGAGCAGCACTGGCGGAGTCGTTCGTCCGGGCGATGCAGGACCGGACGGACGGGCACCTGTGGACCGGCACCGACCCGGACGGCGTGACGGTCAACCGGGTGCCGATCCCCGAGGACGTCCAGGTCTGGGCGTTCCTGGCGACCCTCGACCGCCGGTACTCGGCGTCGGTGGAGTGGGTGCTCGACACCCTCATCGCACACGACGGTCCGTACACCGGGCCGTCGTTCTCGGACACCGACACGAGCAAGGTCTGGTTCGAGGGCTCGGGGCAACTCGCGCTCGCGCTGGAGACCCGTGGTGCACGCGGCGACCGGGCCCGGGCCTCGTCGGTCCTGGACAGCGTGCAGCTCGCGCAGCGGACGCAACCGAACGGGGACGGCAAGGGGATCGTGTCGGCGTCGTCGGACGGGCTCGACACCGGGTTCGGGGACCTGTACTACGCGAGCCTGCACACGGGTGCGACGGCGTGGTACCTGCTGGCGGTGACGCGGACGAACCCGTTCCGCCTCTGACGGCGCCGTGCCGTGGTCAGTGGTGCGCGGGCAGTGCCACGGCCCCGGCGCCCCGGGCGTCGTCGGGCACGACGTCGCCGGTGGCCGCCTCGTCCATCGCGGCGGTCAGGTCCTCGAAGAAGGCGCTCATCTCGGTGAGGGTCGTCGCCGAGAGCCGGTCCGCCGCGGCGATCATCCGCGCGTGCACCCCGGTCAGGTGCGACCGGACGGTGTCGTCGCCGTTGTCCGTGGCGACGAGCAGGAACCCGCGGCCGTCGCTCGGGTCGGTCTGTCGTTCGACGTGGCCGGCGGCGACGAGTCGCTTCACCAGCGCCGTGGTCGACGCCGTCGTGATGCCGAGGTGCGCCGCCAGGCCGGTCGGCTTCACCACGGTGCCGCGCTGTCGCGCCTGCAGCAGGAAGCGGACGGCGGCCATGTCGGTCGGACCGAGCTGCATGGTGTCGCGGGTGCGCTGCCGCATGGCGACCTCGGCGGACCGGTAGCGGCGCATCGCGTTGAGGAGCTCCACGCCGGTCTTGGTCGCGCGGTCGGGGTACCAGTACCCGGACTCGTCGTAGGTCCTCGCGTCGACCATGGCGTCCCACCTCGTCCTCGACCGCGGGGTGCGGCCGATCCCCCAGGAGTACCAGCACGTCGGGGTGCCGGGTCCAGCGCCTCTGCGGACTTGTCCCCCGACCGCCGACTGCTCGAGAGGCGCCCGCCCGCGCGTCCCCCGCGAAGTGGACGGAGGCGGGAATGTGCGCAGGGCTGCGCGTGTACAGATGATCACCTCGACGAAAGGAGTCCGCCGTGATCGACGACGACCGCACCCCAGGCCAGCGCACCGACGTGGCCCAGCACCCGCAGTTCCGTCTGCAGGACGACGAACCGACGGGCTTCGGCCGCTGGCTCGGACTCATCAACGCCGGAGACTGAGCGCTCCGGCCGCTCCGGCCGCCGCTCCGGCGGCGACCACGACACGGACGGGAGGCGCGGTGCCAGCTGGCACCGCGCCTCCCGTCTCGTTGTCCGTTCCACCCCGGAGCCTTGCGCTCTCCGTGGCCTGGCCACAGGATGTTGACGTTGCCAACGGAGGCAGCACGAGCTGAGGAGGCCGGATCGATGGGGATTCGCCAACGACGGACAGAGCGGGACACGACGTCAGCGGGCCGGTGGTGGCGCCTCACAGCAGGGGT
This sequence comes from Curtobacterium sp. CFBP9011, assembly GCF_034045095.1. Classification (NCBI taxonomy): domain Bacteria; kingdom Bacillati; phylum Actinomycetota; class Actinomycetes; order Micrococcales; family Microbacteriaceae; genus Curtobacterium; species Curtobacterium sp. CFBP9011. Next base: position 81,509 of record NZ_JAXCWN010000004.1, on the reverse strand, counting down.
GGCCGTAGCCGCCCTCGCGATCGGGGGCCTTGGTGCCGCACCCGCCCTCGCGGACACGACGTCCGCGACCTTCCACCCGGGCCAGCAGTGGCTCGACGACACCGGGCAGCCGATCCAGGGACACGGCGGCCAGGTCGTGACGAGCACGGACGACGCCGGCGGGACGATCTACTACTGGTACGGCGAGGACCGCGTCAACGGGTACACCGACACCCGCGGCGTGCACGTCTACTCGTCCCGGGACCTGACGAACTGGACCGACCAGGGCCTGGCCCTCCGGACCATGACGGCACGGTCGGACTTCGACCAGCCGTACTTCTCGGCCCTCTACGGCGGCTACGACGGCACGCAGCGCGACGCCGTGTACCGCGACCTCGGGGTGACGGCCGAGAGCACCACCCGCCCCGGCGCGATCCTCGAGCGGCCGAAGGTCGTCCACAACGCGAAGACCGGGCAGTGGGTGATGTGGGTGCACGCCGACGGTCCCACCGCTGACTCGGACGCGCAGTACGCCAAGGCCACCGCCGGCGTCGCCGTGTCCGACTCCCCCACCGGGCCGTTCCGCTACATCGACTCCTACCGCCTGGACCGGGTCCCCGCCGACGACCCGACCAACCACCAGCCGGACTCCCCCGGCATGGCCCGCGACATGAACCTGTTCGTCGACGACGACGGCACCGCGTACATCGTCTACGCCAGTGAGGAGAACCTGACCCTCTACATCTCGAAGCTCGACGCCGACTACACGAACCTGTCGGCCGAGCCGAGCAAGGCCGTGGAGGGCGTCGACTTCCGCCGCCCGCAGCCGTGGATCGGCGGGCAGCGCGAGGCCCCGGCCCTGACGAAGGTCGGCGGCACCTACTACCTGGTCACGTCGGGCGCGACCGGCTGGGCACCGAACGCCGCCGCGTACGCGACCGCCACCGACCTGCTCGGCACCTGGACCGCGCACGGCAACCCGGCCACCGGCACGGGCGCGGACACGACCTGCAACTCGCAGAGCACGTCGCTGCTGAACCTCGGCGACGGCCGCGTCGTGTACATCGGCGACCGGTGGAACAACGCCACCGACCTGCGGACGGCACCGTCGGTCTGGCTGCCGGTGACCTTCGGCGAGGGCGGCGCGATGTCGATCTCGTGCGACACGACCTCGTGGTCACTCGCCGACCTGCATCCCTCCACCCCGTGGACGGTCACGACGCCGATCGCCGGCCAGGCCACGCTCGACGACGACACCAAGGCGCTGCCGGGCAGGGTCGCCGTCCGCGAGGGCTCCACCACCCGCACCCACCGCGTCACCTGGGCCGACGACGCCCTGGCGACCGCGGGCGAGCGGACCGTCACCGGGACGCTCGACGACGGCCGCACCTTCACCCGCACCGTCACCGTGCTGCCGAAGAAGCTGGCGTACTTCGTCGACGCCGGTGGGCAGGGCACCGCGGACCACGCCGCGGACCTGGCCTTCCTGCAGAAGCGCGGCGACCGTCTGCTCAACAGCGTCGAGGACCAGCGCTTCGGCGTCGACCCCGCCACCGGGAACCACTGGGGGTACCTCGGCACCACCGGCGGCACCTCGGGGACGAGCGGCGGCACCATCACGGACACCGTCCGCTGGCAGGCCGACGAGACCGACCTGGAGTACGCCCTGGGCGGCCTGAAGAAGGGCTCGTACCGCGTGGACGTCGGGTTCTGGGACCCGTGGACGAAGAGCGCTCCGGGTCGGGCTGCCGCGGTCGCCGTCGACGGCGAGACCGTGGCGACGGACCAGCCGATCGACGGCACCTTCCGCACCCTCGCGACCACGGCGACCGTGGGCAAGGACGGCATCGTCGACCTGCGCATCTCGCCGGCCACGAAGTACGGCATCCAGGTGAGCTGGATCATGGTGTCGAAGGGCTGACACGCACCGACGGGAGGCCCGCCACCGGTCTGCGGGACCGGTGACGGGCCTCCTGTGCGTTGCCCCGGCGACCAGCGCCACGCACGCCGACGCGGGTACGGTCGGAGCGTGCACGGGATCGGTGAGGTCGACGAGGCCGGACGGCTGCGGCTGCTCGGCAGCGCGGCGGCGGGTGCGGGCTTCGCGCTCGTGTTCACGATGCTCGTGCTGTCCTCGTTCCAGACCGCGACGCCGCAGGTGCTCGTGTCGGTCGGACTGCCCGCGGCCCTGATCGGTGCCGGGGTCGCCGGTTGGTTGCAGCTCCGCTCCTGGCGGGTCGACGGCGGCTACGAGGCCGTCGTGATGGTCGAGCGCTGGGTGACCGAGCGGCAGGTGCCGACCGGGGTGCCCGCGGAGATCTGGATCCCGCGGCTGCAGGCCCAGGCCGACCAGCAGACCGCCGGCTGGGGCAAGATCGTGCTCGCCGTGTTCTGGAGTGCGATGACCTGGTCGATGCGTGACCAGCACGGCACCGTGATCACAGTGCTGCTGCTCGGGCTGTGGGCCGGCCTGGCGCTGTGGAGTGCGCTGTGGGTGATCCCGCGGTCACGCGTGGCGCGCGACATGCTGCGGCAGGGCGTCGTCGTCCGCGACTGAGCTGTCGGGTCAGTACCACGGGTCGGGTCAGCACCACGGGTCGGGTCAGCGTGACCGGTCGGGTCAGCCGAGGGCGGCCGTCGCGGTCCGGAGCTCCTGCAGGACGTCGAGCGCGTGACGCGCGAGCCCGTCGTCGTCGCTCCGCTCGCCCTCTGACCAGCGGGCGTAGCCCTGCTTGAACGCCAGGACCCCCATCTCGCTGGCCAGGTGCGCCGTGCTCTCGGGGACGCCGCGCTCGAGCAGCGCCGAGGTCATCGCCGCAGCCATCCCGACGCTCTTCAACGCGTCGCGCTCCTGCAGTTCGGTGCTGGCGGCGACGGCGGCCTTCAGGCGTGGGCCGAGTTCCCGGTTCCGGGGACCCATCTCGCCAGAGGCCCGTTCGAGTCCGGCGGCGACGGCCTCGAGCGGGCTGGCGTCGGCCGGGGCTGCGGTGATCCCCTCGGCGAGCAGGCGGCTCAGGGTCTCCTGCCCGGCGACGAGGAGCTCGCGCTTGTCGGGGAAGTGCCGGAAGAAGGTGCTCTTGGTGACTCCGGCGCGTTCGGCGATCTCGGTGACGGTCGTCGCGTCGTAGCCCTGCTCGGTGAACAGGTCGACGGCGGCGAGGACGAGCCGTTCGCGTGCTCCTGGTTCCCATCGCGCCATGGTCCGATCCTAGTCGATGAGACAATTGTCCCATCACGGGTCTACAGTGACGGTACACATGTCCCATCACTCGACTCGAGGAGTCCCCATGCACGTCTTCGTCACCGGTGGCACCGGCACGATCGGCACCGCCGTCATCGCCGAACTGCTCACCCACGGCCACACCGTCCTCGGGCTCGCCCGCTCGGACGCCTCCGCCACCGCCCTCACCACTGCCGGCGCAGAGCCACTGCGCGGCTCCCTCACCGACCTCGACGTCCTGCGCGACGGTGCCACCCGGGCCGACGGTGTGATCAGCCTCGCCTTCAGCCGCGACTACGGCAGTGCCGAGGCACTCGAGCAGGGGCTGGCCGAGGAACGCGACGCGATGGCGGCCCTCGGTGCCGCACTGATCGGCACGGACAAGCCGCTCGTCACCGTCTCGGGCACCCCGTGGGTGACGGGACGCCCCTCGACCGAGGCCGACCCACTGCCGACCGAGGGCCCGGTCGCGAGCCGCGCGGTCGCCGTCACCGACCTGCTCGCACTGTCGTCGCAGGGCGTCCGGACCTCGGCCGTCCGGATGCCCCGCACGGTCCACGAGGACGGGCAGGGCGGGTTCGCCGGGCTGCTCACCGACGCCGCCCGGCGCTCCGGGATCGCCGGCTACCCGGGCGACGGCGAACAGCGCTGGCCCGCCGTGCACGCACGCGACGCCGCTGCGCTGTTCCGGCTCGCGCTCGAGTCCGCACCGGGCGGCACCGCCTGGCACGCCGTCGCCGACGAGGGCGACCGGGTCCTCGACATCGCCACCGTCGTCGGGCGTCGCCTCGGCCTGCCGGTGCAGTCCGTCCCGGACGAGACGTTCGGCCCGTTCGGACCGATCTTCGCGATGGACCAGCCGTCCTCCAGTGCGCACACCCGGCAGGCGCTCGGGTGGGAGCCGACGCACCCGTCCCTGCTCGAGGACCTCGAGGCGCTGCAGCCCTGACCGACGCACCACGCGGCGGACGGGAGGCGCCCCGCCGGCTGGTGGGGCGCCTCCCGTCCGGCTCAGCGCTCGACGAGCGCCGGCAACGCGCGGTCGGTCTCGGCGACCTCGGTGAGCTTCGCCGCGAGCGGGCGGAGCGGCTTCGCCATCAGCACCCGACCCATGACCCCGCGCAGCGCGAGCGCCAGCCGGGACTGCGGGTACGCGAACGCCTTCAGCCCGCGCGGGAGGTCCTGCACGTCGTCGACCAGCGGGCGCAACCACGACTCGTACGCGGCCAACGCCGCCTCCTGGTCCTGCGTCGTGTCGGCCAGCTGGGCGGCCAGGACGTACCCGGCGGTGAGCGCGAGCGAGGCGCCGCCACCGCCCATCGGCGTGACGCACCACCCGGCGTCACCCGCCATCACCACGTGCCCGCGGTGCCACGTCGACATCCGCACCTGCTGCAGCTGGTCGATGTAGACGTCCGGCGAGGTGTCGAGGGCGTCGAGGATCCGCGGCGCCTCCCACCCGACGCCGTCGTAGCGGCGTCGCACCACGGCCAGGGTCTCCTCCCGAGTCAGCCCGAGGACGTCGTCCCCGGGCGAGTAGGCGAGGATCGCACGGATCGTGCCGTACGGGTCCGGCCGGAGGTGGACCTGACGACCACGGACGGCGTTGTGCCACCGCCAGCGGTCGTCATCGCGGTCGGCGCGCGGGACCGTGCCGAAGACCATCGTGACGTCGAGGTCGCGCTGGTCGACGACGTCCTCGCCGAACACCATCGCGCGAGTGCGGGAGCGGACGCCCTCGGCGATGACGAAGAGGTCGGCCCGGAGTCGCCGTCCGGACTCGGTCGTTAGGGTGACCCCGTCCGCGTCGTCGTCGACGGCGGACACACTGTCGCCGTAGACGAACGTGACCCCGGCCGGCAGGGCGTCGAGGATCGTCCGGGCGAGGTCGCCGCGGAGGATCTCGAGCTCCGCGGTCGCGCCGCCGGCGCCGTCGGAGGGCAGCTCGGTGGTGACGGCGCCGCGCTCGTCGACGAGGACCGTGCCCGTCTCGGTGGTGTTCCGTGCCTTGACGGCGTCGAAGAGGTCCATCCGGCGGAGGACGTCACGTGCGACTCCGCGGACGTCGACGTTCTGTCCGCCGTCTCGGAAGGTAGCGGCTCGTTCGATGACGGTCACGTCCCACCCGGTCCGGCGGAGCCAGTAGGCGGTCGACAGGCCAGCGATACTGGCTCCTGAGACGACGGCAGTGCGGTGCTCCATGGTGCTCCTCTGATGGTTGAGCTTTACAGTAAAGACACTACACAGTGAAGGAGCAGGATGACGAACGTGTTCGAGACGCAGTGGGATGCGCCCCAGGTCGAGGCGATGGAGGCACTCCGGGCCTGGGCCGTGGCGTTCGCGGAACTCAACCAGCAGATGTCGTCCTGGCTCGACCTGCCCACGACCGACGCGAACGCGCTGGGGCAGGTGCTCTGGGCCGACTCGTCCGGGGATCCGCTCTCACCCGCGCGGCTCGGGCAGCGGATCGGCATGACCTCCGGCTCCGTCACGGTCCTGGTCGACCGACTGGAGGCCGCGGGCCTGCTGGCACGCAGCCGTGAGCACAGCGACCGCCGCCGGGTGACCCTGCGGCCCACACCCGCGGCGCGGGAGCGTGCGCGCGCGTTCCTGGCGGAGTCGAGCGCCGAGATCGCCGCCGCGCTGCAGGGCGCGTCCGCCACCGACCTCGCGACCTCGACGGCGTTCGTCCGCACGATGGCCGCCGCCGCGTCGGACGCCACGACGAGGCTCCGGGCCGGACGCTCGTAGCCGGCACCACCTGCCGGACGGGAGGCCCGGTACCAGCTGGTACCGGGCCTCCCGTCCGTCAGGTGGTCGCGTCGCGACCGCGCTCAGTTGTAGCTGGCCACCCGGTTCGGCGCGGTGTTGCCCGCCGGGGTCGGGACGGCACCACCGACGCCGTTGATGACACTCGAGATGGTGCCGGTGTCACCGAGGGACACCGTGACCAGCCCGTGTGCCTTCACGCCGGCGGTCTGTGGGACCTCGAACGCGCGGTCGGCGTGCACCGACTTGTTCGTGTTGAAGAAGCAGTAGACACCGCCGCCCCAGATCTCGTGCGTCGTGACCGTCGACGCGACCTTGTAGGCCGCGTACCCGGCGCCGGTCGGACTCTGCCACGAGGCGTTGTCCGGCACGTCGTAGGGCATCTCGTTCTGGAAGAAGATCGTCTTCCCGTTGTTGCCGTTCCACTGCACTTCGTACTTCTGGTAGTGCTCGACGAAGAGTCCGGTGGCCAGGACGTCGTTGCCGTTCACCTCGACCCCGGTCGCTCCGGTGTTGACCGTCCAGCCCGTCGCGGCCCCACCGTGGTCGGCGCGCCAGGCCCAGATGTGGTCGACGAGGGTGTCGTCGGCGTTCACCTGCAGCGTCGTCGTCGCCCGGCCCTGGATGCTCGAGCCGACGCGGAAGAACACGTCCTGGATGCTCTGCGGGTCGGCCGCGTGGTCGACGTGCGACCCGCTGGTGCCGAGGCGGAGCAGCTGCGCACTGTTCTGCGAACCCGCGTCGACCACGAGGTTCGACACGTTCACGCCGGCGACGTCGGACGAGGTCAGCACGGCGTTGCCGGCCGTCGGCACGAGCGTCGGGAAGCCGATGCCCGTGACGACGGTGTCCGGCCGGGTGACGTTCAGTGCGGCGTTGAGCTGGTACGTGCCGGGCGTGAAGAACAGGTTGAGGCCCTGCGCCAGCGCGCTGTTGATCGTCGCCGCGGAGTCGCCCGGGTGCGCCACGTAGAAGTTCCGCATCGGCAGGTCCGTGCCGCCGGTGTTCGGCCAGGTGACACCGCTCGAGTTCTGCTTGAGCGACGGGACGAAGACGTGGTACTTGTTCGACGAGTCGATGTACAGGTACGGCTTCTCGCGGGTCGTCGGCGTGGTCGCGAGCGTCGTGTAGCTCTTCGAGAAGTCGTTCGCCGGAGCACCCTGCACGCCCGAGAACGTCATGTTCCAGTTGCCGCCCTGCCACGACCCGAGCGTGGAGTTGCGGGTGTACCACTGCTGCTGCGAGCCCGACGTGACCGTGCCGTCGACCTTGCTGTCCGCGATGTAGCCGCCCGACGAGTAGCCCTGACCGCCGTCCTGGTTCGACGGCCCCATCGTCAGGTTGCCCTTGATGTGCACGCGGCGCATCGGCGCGGCCTGCGACACCGCCCAGCGGTCGGTCCCGCCCTCGGGCACGATCGCCAGGTTCTCGACCGAGCGCCAGAAGTTCTGCGTGGCGTTCGACTCGTCACCGGCGTTCCACCCGGAGTCGACGTTGACCGCGCCGTTGATCGTGACGTCGTCGGGGTTCTTCCCGAGGCCCGCGACCGAGGTGTAGAACCCCAGGTTCGCCCACACCCGGCCGTAGTTGCCCGGCTTGAACAGGAACGTCGACCGCTGCGTGCCGAACTGCGCGGTCGGGCTGCGGAGCTGGGCGTTGAACGCGGCGTCGACGTCGGCCTGGATGGTCGACGTCGGTGTCGAGGGGCTGTAGACCTTCACGTTGCTGCCGAAGTCCGGGGTGTCGCTCGTCGTGACCGCCTGGGCCGACATCGCCGGGACCAGCGCCCCCACGACGCCGGCACTCACGGCGAGGGCGACGAGACTTCTCATCCGTCGTTGCATGATGCTCGATTCATGACCGGTGCGGCGTCGTTGCCGCACGGTCGCGACGCTAGACCTGGTCGAGCACGCTCCGCAGTCCCACGAACGGCGGACAAGTGCCGACCCGGGGAACGCGTTCGGCCGCCTGATCACCACCCGAAGGCGACCAGACGGCCGGCTCACCACCCTGGGTGAGAGAGCAGGGCGCAGATACCCGGTCCACGCCCTGGGGACCATCATGGCGGAACCGGGAGCGCTCCACCGCCCCCACTCCACGGCTAGACCGGTTGGTCGGGGCGCTGGTCGGGGCGCAGCGCGCTCCGCTCAGCGGGACGGGGCGACCGGGATGTCCCAGTACGTCGGCTGCTCGTACTGCTCGGACCAGCCGCGGCGCATCCGGGCAGCCGCGCGGTCGAACGCGTCGACCGGGTCCGTGTCCGGCGTGAGCAGCGCCTGCAGCCGGAGCCCGTCGTACAGAGCAAGGAGCTGCTGCGCGCCCCGCTCCGGATCCATCGTGGCCGGCTCGCGACCGTCGCGGACGTCCGCGGCGAGCGCCGTCCGGATCGTCTGCCGGAACTGCAGGTACGCCGACCGGTAGTAGTCGGCACCGTCGACGGTCGGGTCGGTGGCGGCGCCGAGGATCGAGGCGAGCAGGCGCATCAGGCCCGGCTCCTCGACGTGGGCGGCGAGCAGCGCATGCAGGAACGCGACCGTGCCGCGCTCGGTGATCATCGGCAGGAGCGGTGCCGACACGGCGAGGCTCCAGCGTTCGACGGTCGCGGCCAGCAGGGCGTGCCGGTTCGGGAAGAGCCCCTCGACCTCGGTGACACGCATGCCGCACTGTTCGGCGACCGCCTGGGTCGAGAACGCGACCGTACCGGCGTCGTGCAGCACCGCGATCGCGCCGTTCAGGACCCGGGTGCGCGGTGCTTCGGCGTCAGCCGCGTCCTGGCTCGTCAGCGGTGCGAGCGGGTGCTTGCGGAACCACTCCAGCAGCGCGCGGGCCCGGGAGGCGCCGGCCTCGGCGTCGGTCGGACGCTGCGTGTCGAACAGGTCGCTGAAGCCGGGGACCTCGCGCATCAGCGGGTCGAGGGGCTGGAACGCCATCGACCAGTCGGGGAACGAGCGCTGCTGCACCGGGTCGTCGCAGAGCACCCGGACGTTGGCGTGCCGCGGGTCGAGGCGGATCTGCTCGAGGCGCTCGTGGACGACGTCGTCCTCGCCCTCGATGATCCCGATGCAGTTGGCGTCCCGGTGGGCGAGCATGCCGGTGACGCCCATGCGTGTGTTCTTCTCGCGGCCGACGGCCAGGATCTGCGCGAGCTCCGAGTCCGAGATCGGCCGGGTCTGCGTGCTGGTGTAGACGAGCGAGCGCATCGCCGGCCTCCCTGTGTCGAGGAAGGGGGCGGTGTGCCCCCGGAACGAGTCAAGCGCTCCGTGGGCTGCGGCACCAGCCCCGTCTTCGGGTCGCGTGGGCGCGGTGGCGGCGGGACCGCCGGACGGGAGGCGCGGTGCGGGGCCGGGCCGCGCCTCCCGTCCGGCGACGGGTCGCCGTGCCACCGGGTCAGCGCTGTCCGTCTCTGCGGCTGGGTCAGGGTGTCGGGGACGACGTGCTCTGTCGTCTCCGCTCCTCGACCGCGCTGCCCGCGGCACACTCGGAGACGCCGACGACGCTGAAGCGGCGCGCGTCTGCGCGGAAGTCCATGGACGTCGCGGGGCCGCCACGGCCGCGGACGCCGAGGACCGGGTCAGCGGCTCCCGTCCGGTACCGCTCGGTCGTGATGCCCCGGTCCTTCCACAGCTGCTCGACCGCTGCGACGGCCTTCGCCGGATCGGTCGGCGGTGCGTCCTGCATGAGGATGTACGTGTAGGTGAGGCCGTCGTCGGCTGCTTCGGTGCAGGACTCAGCGGTCGGTTCGCTGTACACCTTCCAGTGGCCGCCGATCGTCGCTGTCGTGTCGTCCACGGCGCTGACGATCGACCTCTCGGCTGCTTCGGGCTGCACGTGCCCGCTGCCGGTACAGGCGGTGAGGGCGAGTGTCAGCGCGACGATCGATGCCGCAACGACACTGCAGGTGCGGACGCCGACCGCGTCGGGCGTTCGTCGTCTCGTCGTGGTGGTCGCCGCCTGCTGCATCCCCGTGCCTCCCCCGGTGCGCCCGGACGCACGTCCAACACAGTAGCCACCGGCGCCGAGCTGGCGGTCGGCAGAGCGCCCCGATCGAGAGGATCGGTACAGTCGAACGTGCGTCTCAGGCGCGGGCGCACAGATGGCGGAAGACATCGTGGGGGACATCTTGGGACGACTGTTGATGAGGTGGGGTTGACCATGCGTCCAGTTCCCAGCCCCCACCGAAGCGCTCCGTTCTTCATGATCGGAATCATCGCGATCATGACCTTGAGCAGTTGCAGCGGCCCACCCGTAGAGAACACCCTCAAGCCGTCACAGGCGAAGAAGTCCATCGTCGACATCGTCGAGCGGTCAGCCCACGCGATCGGCGGCGACTGGCAGGTGTACAGCGGTCCGGCAGTGGAGATCTGCGGCGAGGACGCACCCGACGAGGTGCGTTACTCCTACACCATGGAACGTCCGGCGAATGCTGAGGTAGCTCCGGGTAGCGACATCCGGAAGCTCAAAGAGCTTTGGCGAGACGAAGGACTCCGAACCGTCGACTACCAGAGTGGCGGTTCCGACCCGCTCCTCGGTGTCCGCGGCAAGGGCGGTCGAGTCACGACGATCGGCTTCGATGCGCTCCCTGGGGGCTCCACGATCGCCGGCACTTCGACTTGTGCGCCAGGCAATCCACGCGAGCTCCGCGAACAAGAGTGACGGAGAGGTAGCCGTCCGTACGGCCGCAACGGACCGATCAGGCCAAGCAGCCAGCCGCGTGGTCGCGCCGGGAACTCGACCATGGGCAACGAGCGGCACGGTGGGTACAGTCGGACGAGCACGCCTGTGAGGGTGCGCAGGGGGGAAGACATCGTGGGGGACATCCAGTACGACGAAGCGTCCGCCGACGCACTCGTGCGCGCGGCAGACGCCGCTGCCGAACAGCTGCGCGGGCAGGGCACCGGCCGCCGGGCCGCGGTCGAGAAGGGCACCGACGACTTCTCGGGCGCCTACGCCACACGCTTCGAGGAGTCGGCGCAGATCGAAGCGGCGGACCGGCCGAAGCTCGCGACCGTGCTCGACGACCTGAGCGACCAGGTGACCGCGGCGACCGCGGCCGCGAAGCGCGAACGTGAGCGGCAGGAGGACCTGGCCGCGTGGCAGGTCCGACAGGACGAACGGGACCGCAAGGCTGCCGAGTCCCCGACCACGTTCTTCGAGCCCCCGCCCGCACTGGGCTTCGACGTCAAGCCGTCCGAGACACCGATCGCGCCGCCGAGCATCTCGGCAGCGTTCTCGGCGCGGTCTCGGACACGGACCGGCAGCGGGACGTCCGGCGGGAAGAGTTCAGCCGACCCGGACCACCTGCGGTCCTTCGCGGCGGACTACCGGGCCCTCGACCTGGCGACGACGGAGAAGCAGACGACGCTGCGCAACGCGTGGAACGGCTTCACGGGCTCGTGCGGGTGGGTGCGTGTCTCGTCAGCGACCTTCTTCATCGGCTTCGACCGGTTGCTCGAGGAGAACGGCGAGGACGCTGCCTGGGCCGACCGGATCGCCGACGCGTTCGAACGAGCGGGCGGTCAGGGGTCGATCTCGAACGCGACGCTCGACGTCTCGGCCGCTGCGGAGTTGCCGGCGGCCATCACGGAGCTGCTCGACCCGGACCTCACCCCCGCGCAGGTCGCCGAGCGCTGGGCGGCGCTCCGGTACTCGAAGGCGGACCAGCGCGACCTCGAAGCCCTCCCGATCCCGGTGCTCAGCAAGATCGGCAACCTGGAGGGGGTCGACTACTGGGCACGGGACACCGCCAACCGTGCGGTGCTCGACGCCCGCATCACCGCTGCCGAGCAGGAGGTCGAGTCCCTGCGCAACACGATCGCCTACGACAACGGGGCCTCGTGGGGGAAGGCGTCGACGAACCTCGAAGCGCTCCAGGCGATCAAGACCGCCAGCAAGTTCCAGGGGGACAGCAAGGCCGGAGAGCGGTTCATCGTCTCCCTCACCGACGACGTCCCACCGCTCGCAGCGGTCTCCATCGGCGATCTCGACACCGCCGACAACGTCACCTGGGCCGTGCCCGGCATGGGTTCGGACACGACGGGCATGGTCGGCTGGACGGACTCGGCGCAGAACATCTACGACCAGCAGAAGGACATCGGTCCCGACGATCGAGCCGTCATCAGCTGGATGGGCTACGACACCCCGCCGCAGCCGGTCATCTCGGGGGAACTGGACTTCGGCGTCCTCGGCAGCGAGTACGCCCAGAAGGGCGGCGACAACCTCGCGGACTCCATCCGAGGCCTCGACGCCGTGCGCTCGGGCGATGTACCGACGACGAACATCGTCGCGCACTCCTACGGGACGACCGCCTCGGCCTACGCGCTGACCCAGAGCGACGTCCACGTGAACACGCTCACGACCGTCGGGTCCGCCGGCCTGCCCAACGAGATCGACCAGGCGACCGATCTGCACGTCGACGACGTCTACGCCGGACAGGCGCAGGACGTGTGGCTGATCGAGCCGGAGAAGGGCGACCAGTGGGCGTGGACGGGGCGCCTCAGTCCAGAACACAGCCAGAACCCGATCGACCCCGACTTCGGAGCCACACCGTTCGGTACCGACGGGATCGTGACGGACGGGGGCGACGTGAACCCGGTGGAGGACCACGGCACGCACACGGGCAACGGCCGGGGGTACCTCGATCTGGGTACCGAGTCCCTGCGGAACGTCGGCTACGCCACGACCGGGCATGCCGACGACATCACGGCCGACCCGCCGAAGGGCCCGACCCAGTACCAGAGGTCCATCCTCGAGACGCCGCAGTGGACACTGTGATGGTGCATCGAGGAAGCCACGGCCCCGTCAGGACGAGCATCGGCGTCGCTCTCGTCCTGACGGCGGGCCTGACCATGACCAGTTGTAGCGACAGCCCCGGAGGCAGCACAGTGAAACCGTCGGATGCGAAGAAGTCCGTCGTCGACCTCGTGAAGGAGTCGACCGACGCTGTCGGTGGCGAATGGACGCTCTACCGAGGTCCCTCCGCTGAGGTCTGCGAGCAGCCCGGAGGCGGTGAGGGTGCACGTTTCGTGTACATCCTCGAGCGCGCCGGCGCGGACGGTGCCGCTCCGGCCGCCGACATCCGCAAGGTGGAACAGCTCTGGAAGAGCAAGGGGATCACGACCGAGCGCTTCGAGAGCGGGAGCGCTGACCCGCTCACCGGCATCAACGGGGTGGACGGTCCCGTCACCTCCGTGGGGTTCAACGCGTACCCGCAGGGCTACACGATCAGCGGAGTCTCGAAGTGCTCCGACGGTGACGTCGCGGAACTGCGCCAGGCGGAGTGAGAACACGCGTCATCTGCGCGGTCGCCACGGTTGCTGCCGTCGCGCTCCTCCTCACCAGCTGTGGGAGCAGCGGGTCCGGCGGGACCGGGCGACAGCCGTCGACCGTCGAGAAGTCGATCGTCGATCTCGTCGAGCGCTCCACCGCAGCACTCGGCGGCAAGTGGGAGGTGTACAGCGGTCCGTCGGTGGAAGCTTGCGGCGACGGCGCTTCTGACAGCGCGCGCTACGTGTACATCATGGACCGTGTCGACCGACCTGGCGGCGACCCGACCGCGGACCTCGACGAGATCAAGGAGCTCTGGAAGGGCGACGGTATCGAGGTCTCCGACTACGAGAGCGGCGGTGCGGACCCACTGCTCGGCGTCCGCGGATCCGGCGGCCCGACGACGTCCATCGGCTTCGACGCCTTCCCGAAGGGCTACAGCATCACCGGGGTGTCCCAGTGCGCTGACGGGAACGTGAGCGAACTACGCAAGTCGGAGTGACCGGCATGACGAACAGGAGACCACTCGTGGATGCTCTACGGGCAGCCGTGGCAGCGATCGGGGCGCTGCTCTGCCTGGGCACGCTGGCGGGCTGCAGCGCCAGCAGCACCTCAGGCGACAGCGGCCGCGAACCAGCAACCGTGCGGAAGTCCGTAGTCGATGTCGTCGAGCGCTCGGCCGCCGCTGTCGGCGGGAACTGGAAGATCTACAGCGGCCCCTCCGTCGAAGGGTGCGGGGACGGCGTGGAAGACAAAGCCCGTTACGTCTACATCATGGAACGGTCCGGCTCGACCGGTGACGAGCCGGCCGACGACGTGAAAGCCATGGCGGAGTTCTGGGACGGCGAGGGGATCGCCACCACGGCGTACAAGAGCGGCGGGGCGAACCCCCTCCTGGGGATGCGGGGAAAGGGGGGTCCGATCACGACGATCGCCTTCAACACGTACCCGGAGCGCTACAGCATCACCGCGGTCTCCGCGTGCGCTGACGGCAACGTGAGCGACCTGCTCGAGGACGAGTGATGACGCGATGACCGGCGCGGATCTCATCCGAGGGCTTCGGGGAACACTCGTCGTGGTGCTGGCCGTGGTCGCCCTGTCCGGCTGCAGTGCCGGACAGACCGACGCGCGGCCATCGGTCGTGAAGAAGGAGATCGTCCACTCCGTGACGCTCGCAACGTCGGACATCGGCGGCGACTGGCGGGTCTACCGCGGGCCTGACGTGGAATCGTGCAGCGACCATGACGAAGACCACGTCCGGTACGTCTACATCGTGGAGCGTCCGAAGAGCGCGGACGACGACGTCGCCGCCGACATGCGGAAGCTCGAGGGATCGTGGGAACACGCGGGCATCGCCGTCGAGCGGTTCTCGACGAAGGGGGAGAACCCGACCGTCGGGCTCCGGGGATTCGGCGGCCCCGTCACGTCGATCGGGTACGTGTCGTACTACGGCGGCTACCGGATCACCGGTGTGTCAAAGTGCGCTCCCGGCGACGCCCTCGAGCTCTCGGACTGACTCCGAACAGCAGGCCGCAGTCGGAGTGACCGCCGTTCACCCGCGACGCATCACTCCTGACTGTCGCGACTGATCTGATCGAAGTCTCCCGCGACGCATCGTGAATCGCCCTCGATGCTGTAACCCTCAGAGCTCGCGAGGAAGTCGACGGAACCCACCGGCCCGCCAGTGCCGCGGACGCCGCGGACCGGATCGCTGCCGCCGCTCTCGTAACGCTCGGTCGTCACACCCTGACGCTTCCAGAGTTGCTCGACGGTATCGACATCTGCCGCCGGGTCCTGGCCCGCGGGGCCGTACTTGATGTACACGTACGAGATCCCGCCGAGGCCGGGGCCTCGATCGCACTTCCCGAGGCCCGGGCCACTGTCGACCTCCCACCCGTCCCCGAGCGCAGTGGTCGAGCTGTCGACGAAGGCCACGACGGACTTCTTCGCTTCCTCCGCGGTCGTCCCGATGCCGCTGCCACAGCCGGTCAGGACCGTCGCGGTGAGCAGCACCGCGCCGAGCGACCCCACGATCAGCCCTGCTCGTCGCCGTCCGTTCATGGCCCCCCACCCGATCCGTCGCCGCCGCACCGCGCATCCGCGCGGCTCCAGCCGCCGTGCTCGCGTCCGGCGACCCTCTACTGCGCGAACAGCACCTGGACGACCGCGATGACGGCGACGATCGCGATCGGCACGCCGGCGATCACCAGCGCGGCCGGGATCTGCGTCCGTCGGATCGTCCGGGGGCCGCCGGCGCCGCGGGCGAACTCCGTGGCCGCGACGAGTTCCGGCGCAGCGGCGGGCGGGATCGGCGGCGGAGCGGGTCGGTCGTCCTCGAACGCCGGGACCTCGACCACGAAGGCGGCCGGGTCCACGGTCGGGGGCAGCTGGGTGTACCGGTTGCGTACGGTTCGTTCGTCCATGGTGGCCCTCCCTCCGTGCACACTATGCCGCCTGCCGAGGGTCCGGTAGTGCAACCAGTTGCTCGCACCTCCGCTCACGGTTCACGCCCCGGCGAGCAGCGCGTCCGTCTCGTCCGCCGTCGGAGCGGTCGCCGGTCCGGGGCGGGTCACCGCGAGTGCTGCCGCCGCGTTGGCCCGGCGGACGGCGTCCTGGAGGCTCGCCCCACGACCCAACGCCGCCGCCAGTACGCCGTCGTGTGCGTCACCCGCCCCGTTGGTGTCGACCGCGACGACGGGGAACCCGGGGACCAGGACCGGTTCGCTGCCGGACTCGACCACCCAGCAGCCGTCGGCACCGTCCCGGACCAGGGCGGTGCCCCGCGCTGCCGCGGCGATGGCGGCGGCAGCCTCGGCGAGGGTGGCCGACGTCGGGGACAGCAGGCGGGCCTCCCGGCTGTTGGCGCTGACCACGTCGGAGCGGGCGGACACGGCGGCCAGGACGGCTGCCGGCAGGGTGTCGACGAGGGGTGACGGGTCGAACACCACGCGGACGGACGACGGCACCGTGCCGAGCCAGTCGGCGATGGCCGCGCCGTTGATCGGGTGTGCCAGGCCGTAGCCGGAGACGAAGACGACGTCGTCGGCGCGGAGCGTGACGCGGTCGAGGTCGGCCCGGGTGAGCTGCCCTTCCGCGCCGACGCTCGTGACGAAGGTGCGTTCGGTGGTGGCGTCGACGAGGGCCACGCAGTAGCCGCTGTCGACGTCCGGGAGCCCGGGCTGCACGACGGTGACCCCGGACTCCTCGAGCGCCTGGCGGACGACGTCGCCGAACGGGCCGGTGCCGTACTGCCCGGCGAAGACGACGTCCATGCCGTCGCGACGGGCGGCGACCATCGTGTTGAGGCCACCGCCGGCCGTGATCTCCGAGCCGTCGGCGATGACGTCGCCGCCGGGCTCGGGCAGGGCACCGATGCGCATCACGATGTCGACGATGACGTTGCCGACGGAGACGAGGCGGCTCATCGAATCGTGTGCTCGGTGCGCGGGAGCGGTGCGGACTGGTCGGGCTGCTCGTGCAGGGTGCCGCGCGGGCCGCCGGTGAGCAGGTAGACCGCCGCGGCGACGATGAAGGTGACGACCCACCCGAGGCCGTTCGCGCCGATCCAGGTGTCCGAGAACGCGCCGACGAACACCGGGTCGGCGTCGCCCACCTGGACGTTGGTGAACAGGAAGCCGACGACGATCGCGACGACCCAGGCGGTCACGGCGCGCCAGGCGATGCCGCCGGCGTACCAGTAGCGACCGCCGCGGCGCAGGTCGAGGAGCGCGCTCGGGTCGTACCAGGTGCGGCGGAGCATGTCGGCGATGAAGACACCGAGCCAGGCGGTGATCGGGACGGCGAGCACCGAGATGAACGTGATGAACGGCGCGTAGAAGCCGTCGGCGACGAGCATGAAGTACATGGCGCCGAGCGTGGTGATGACGACGTCGACCGCGACGGCCCACACCCGCGGCACCTTCACGCCGAGGGTCAGCGTGGTGAGGCTCGCCGAGTACACCGACAGGTGGTTCGACAGCAGGAGCCCGCCGAACGCCGCGATCAGGTACGGCACGGCCATCCAGCTGGGCAGCATGTCGCGGATCGCGGCGACCGGGTCACCGGCCTGGGCGAGGGTCGGGTCGCCGGCGGACACCAGGGAGCCGAGCCCGACCAGGACGACGAGCGGGATGCCGGCACCCGCGGCGCTGGCGGCGACGAGCTTGCCGGCGCGGACGCTGGTGCGCGTGTAGCGGGCGATGTCGGCGCCGGCGGTCGCCCACCCGATGCCGGTGCCGGCGGCGATGGTGCCGATGCCGATCACCATGGCGGCGACCGGGCCGGCGGGCTGGGCACCGACGACGTCCCAGTCGATGCGGGCGACGAGGAACACCGCGACGAAGACGTTGAGGGCACCGAAGACCCACGTCGCCCACTTCTGCACGGCGACGATGAACGCGTGGCCGAGGCCGGAGATGAGCACGGTCGCGGCCACGAACAGCAGGATCGCGACGACGGTGACGACCGGGTGCGCCTTCGAGCCGCCGTCGGTGCCGAACAGGATCGTGAACAGCGAGAGCAGCACGAACGCGGCCGTGGTGGTGTTCACGGTCTCCCAGCCCAGACGGCTGAGGAGCGAGACGGCGGTCGGGCCGATGTTGCCGCGCACGCCGAAGACCGCACGGCTGAGGGTCAGACCGGGAGCTCCGCCTCGACGACCGGCGATCGAGATGACCCCGACGACCGCGAACGACCCGGCGGCACCGATGACGGCGACGAGCAGTGCCTGCCAGACGGTGAGGCCCTGGAACGCGACGAGGGTGGCACCGAGGGGCAGCCCGAGGATCGAGATGTTCGCGGCGAACCAGACCCAGAACAGCGCACCGGGTGTGCCGGTGCGTTCGGCGACGGGGACCGGCTCGATGCCGCGCTGTTCGATCGTGGTCAGGGTGCCGGACTTGGTGCCGGTGTCCGTGGGGGTGGTGGTCATCAGGTCCTCTTACGTCATCGGAAGGGTGCGAGGGGTGAGGCCGGGCGACGGTGAAGGGGGGACACCGCCGCCCGGCGGTCTGTGGGCGCTACCGTCGAGCGGCGGCGCGGAGGACGAGGAGCTGCTGGGTTTGCTCGTCGAGGTGCAGGTCGTTGACGGTCTCGACCTGGCGCACGGCGTCGTCGGACCAGGCCGGAGCACCGTGCACGGCGCCGAGGACGGCTCCGGCCATCGCGGCGATGGTGTCGGTGTCGCCGCCGATGCTGGCCGCGGTGCAGACGGTCTGCCAGGGGTCGAGGTCGAGGGCGACGAGGGCGAGGGCCGCGACGACCGACTCCTGCGACGCGACACTCGTCCCGATCAGTCCGGAGACGACGTCGATCCGCTGGTCGGCCGGCACGCTGGCGAGGTGTCCACGGGCCCACTCGGTGCGCTCGGCGATCGAGGCGCCGGCGACCCAGTGCCCCCGGGTCGCACCGACGCGTGCGGCAGCGATCGCCACGTCGAGTGCCTCGGACCGGGTCGCACCGTCGATGCCGGCGGAGACCGCGGCGGCGATCGCGCTGGCGCCTGCGATGCCGAGGCCGGTGTCGTGGGTGACCCGCGAGGCGTCCTGCACCGCGTCGACGAGTGCAGCGACACCGCCTGATCCGGTTTCACCGACACCATCGAGGGGCGTCGCGATGCCGACCGGGGTGATCCGCATCGCGGCACCGTTCGTGGTGCCCGTCGAGCCGGCTTCAGAGGCCGGGACCCCGTCGAGGATGCGCTGCACGGCCGTCTTGGTACTCGGTCCGAGGAGGTCGAGCGAACCCTTCGCCGCCATCGTCCGCTCCCAGGCGATGAGCGCCTGGGCGAAGTCGACGGGGTCCAGTCGTCCGTCGCCCTGCACGAGCAGCTGCGCCACGAGGACGGCCTGCTCGGTGTCGTCGGTGATGCTCGCCGCGGGCATGCCGTGCGCGATCCGCTGGTGGGGCCCGGCGTCGACGAACCCGTCGATCACCCCGTGGTCGGCACGGATCTGGTCGAGGGACATCGACTGCGTGGGCATGCCCAGGGCATCACCGATCGCGAGCCCCCGGAAGGCCGCGAGCGCGTGCTCGTACTCGTACTCGGCGGTGGTCGTCACGACGCGCTCCCGAACTTCATGTGCAGGCGGAACCGGCTCGGGTCGAGCAGGCTGTCGACAGCCTCCACGAACGTGCCGTCGGCCGTGCGGGAGACCCGTCGGCTGCGGAGGAACGGCTCGCCGACCGTCCTGTGGAGGGAAGCCGCTTCCTCCGCGGTGAGCGGCTGGAGGTCGACCCACTGCTCGGCGAGCGCAGGCACCAGGCCGGCACTGGCGATGGTGGCGGTGAGGGAGTCGTCGACGAGCCCCTCGTCGACGGCGCGGGCCAGTCTGCCGAACGGCGGCACCAGGCTGCGCTCGAGCGAGATGTCCGGCCCACCGACCACGTGGCGAACGCGGTCGACCGCGATGAAGTCGGGGTCGTCGAGCCCCAGCTCGGCGGCCTGCCCGGGTCGGCTGACACGCTCGATGCGCAGGACCCGGACGGCGATCTCGGTACCGGTGGCGGCGAGCGACCGGGCCCAGCCGCTGCGGGGGTCGAGCGCGGCGCCGTCGAAGGTGACGATCGAGCCGATGCCGCCGTGGATGGCGATGTACTCCTCGTCGGCCAGGTCGGCGAGCGCCGCCCGCACGGTGCCGCGGCTGACGGCGAAGCGCTCGGCCAGGTCGTGCTCGCCCGGCAGGCGTTGGCCCGGGGCGTACCGACCCGTGGCGATCGCGTCGCGCAGGGCGTCGGCGACGAGGCGTCGCTTCGATGAGACCGGCATGGACAGGAGACTACATGTACAAGACCTGTTCAGCCAGCCAGTGCGAACTCGAACGGTCAGCGACGCGAATGCGGACCATCACCGACGACGAGCACGACGAGGAGCACCGTCACCCCGAGCAGCAGCAGGCCGAACGCGATCGAGGCACCACCGAAGCTCGCACCCACGCCGAGCCAGAGGAGTCCGGCGCCCCCCGAGATGATGGCCAGCACGATCCCGGCGGAGTTCACGGGCGCGCGCGGCGCGGGCACCACCCACAGGGCGACCACCGTGGCGACGGCAGCCACGAGCGGACCCCAGACGAGCATCGGGAACGCGATGCTCGCGAGCGCGGACAGACCGGAGGCCTGGGCGAACATCAGGATCGGGAACGGCAGGCCCACCAGCAGCACGTCGACGACGAGCGTGAGCCAGGCGAGGACCCGCCAGTGGAGACGAACCGGCACGGCGACCGCGGTCTCCCCGTCGGGCCCGCGCACGGGCGGACGGACTCCGCCGCTGTTGGCGGTCATGGGATCCGCACCGGGTCCCACGCACCGTTCAGCCGGAGGGTGAACAGCAGCGGATCGTCGTTCGGCCGGAACGACGTGCTGGGCCCGAAGTCCAACCCGCCAGCCTTCGGCACGCCGGCCTCGACACCGACCCGCTGGGACGCATCCACCGGGTCGACCGCGTCGGCCGACGCGATCTTCTCCTCGAGCTCACCGACGGAGGTGTCCGGCAGATCGAGCTGTCGGAGCACGTCGCGGTACCCGTCCACCCCGGCCTTCGCGCCGGCCACCGGCACCGTGTTGACACGGAGGTGGAACAGCCGTCCCTTCGGCAGGACCACCTCGCCCGACGCGTCCTTCATCTCCTGCGCGTTGTCGAGCGCGTCGAAGACCACCTGGGTCGCCTGGACCCGGACCTGCTCGCCGCCGGGGAGCAGGAACCGGACCGGTCGTCCCCCCGCTGCCTCCGAGCCGTACGCACCGACCCGGGTCCGCGCGCCGTCCGGGACGTCCGTGTCGATCCCGAACGCCTCGACCGAGGGCGGCACCGTCAGGTCCCAGGTCTCGATCCCGTTCTCGGAGGACCGTGCGGTGGGTTCGGGGCCTCGATGGCTCACGCCGTGCTCGCTTCCGTCGGAGCTGGCCGACCCGGCGGGTGCCGGGCCGTCGGGTCCGGGTGCGCATCCGGTGAGGAGCACGACCACGAGGGCCGCGACCGCGGGTCCGACGACCCGCCGTGACGGTGTCACCGCCGCGCACCGCTCTGCCCGGTGGACGCACCGTCTGCAGAACGCGTCGCCCTGATCAGCGCCCCCGCTGCAGCGTCGTCGAATTCGACCCCCATGCTCGGCATCGTAACCACGTTGCCCGGACAGCGGTCCGGCGAGATGCTCGCGGCCGACGGTTCGACGGACGGGAGGCCCGTGGCCGGCTGGTCCGGCGCCTCCCGTCCGCCTCCGATCCGGCTACAGCACGACGACCGTCGTCCCCGCCGACGTCGCCGGACGGTCCATCGCCTCGAGCGCCGCCGGTGCCTCATCGAGCGGGATCGTCCGACCGACCAGCGGCGCGGGATCGAGCCGGCCGTCGGCGATCTCGGCGAGCATCGCCGGGTACTCGTGCGCGGACATACCGTGGCTGCCGAGCAGTTCGAGCTCGAGTCCGATGACCCGGCCGAGGTCGACCTGCGGGGTGGCGTCCGCCCCCGCCAGGAGTCCGACCTGCACGTGCCGACCACCCGGGCGGAGCGCGGCGATGCCCTGGCGGACGAGGGACGCACGTCCGAGCGCCTCGACGACGACGTGCGCGCCGCCGTCCGTCGCGACGCGGATCTGCTCGTCGACGTCATCAGACCGGGCATCGACCGTGGTGGTGGCGCCGAGGGTGCGGGCGAGCGCGAGCGCCTCGGCGGAGACGTCGACCGCGACGACCCGGGCACCACGCGAGACCGCGACGACGATCGCCGAGAGCCCGACTCCCCCGCATCCGAAGACGACCACGTGCTCCCCAGCCGCCGTGCGTGCACGGTTCACGACGGCCCGGTAGGCGGTGGCGAAGCGGCAGCCGAGCCCTGCGGCCGTGGCGTCGTCGATGGCGTCGGGCACGGCGACCAGGTTGGTGTCGGCGTGGTGCACGACGACCTGTTCGGCGAAGGACCCGGGCCGGTCGAAGCCGGGCTGGGTCTGGTTCGGGCAGATGCTCTGGCGGCCGGCGATACACGTCGGGCAGGTGCCGCACGCGTTGACGAACGGTGCGGTCACGCGGGTGCCGGGCTGCCACTGCCGGACCTGGTCGCCGACGCGCTCGACGACGCCGACGAACTCGTGGCCGGGGACGTGCGGCAGCGCGACGGTGTCGTCGTGGCCGTGCCAGGCGTGCCAGTCGCTGCGGCAGACGCCGGTGGCGACGACCCGGACGACGGCGGCGTGCGGTGGGCACGCGGGCTCCAGCACGTCGGTGACGACGGGCGTCGCGGAGAAGGAGTCGAAGGTGACGGCGCGCATGTGCCCGATCCTGCCACCCGGAGGGCCGACGCCGGACGGTCAGCGCCGGACGGTCAGGGCCGAGCCGCGAGGGGCAGCGCGGCCAGGACCTCGTCGATCACCACGGACATCGGGCGGGCGGTCGCCGGGTCCTCCTCGACCCAGGACTCCAGCGCCACCTGGAACACGAGCACGCCGATCTCGGCCAGGACGGTGGCCTGCAGTGGCGTCTCGCCCCGTCCGACGAGGGCGCCCCGGGCAGCGCGCACCAGGTCGGAGCGCTTCCGGGCGTCGCGGTCGCGGAGTTCGTCGCTGCCCTCGACGATCCGGCGCCAGGCCGCTGTCTGGGCGTGGTTGCCGTCGAAGCGTGCGGCGGCGACCTGGTGCAGCACGCTGCGGATGACCTGCATGGGTTCGAGGTCGGCGGGGGCCTCGGCGATGAGCCGTGCGGCGTTCTCGGGGATCTCGTCGCCGGCGAAGACGACCTCGCGCTTGTCGGCGAAGTGCCGGAAGAACGTCCGGGTGGTCAGACCGGCACGTGCGGTGATCTGCGGCACGGTCGTGGCCGCGAAGCCCTGCTCGGCGAAGAGTTCGAAGGCCGCGCGCTCGAGTCGTCCTCGTGCATCGGGAGCCCATCGCATCGGTCGATCGTACCTGATGACACGACGTGCCATGAGGGCCTACGATGACATCACGTGTCATCACGCTGGCACCGAGGAACGAGGAACCGAAATGACCGCCGCCGACCCCATCACCACACCGCCGAACGAAGCACTGTTCCTGCTCGGCCCGCGCGGCCCCTTCGAGGTCCGCCCGACCCCGATGCCCACCCCCGGCAGCGGCGAGCTCGTCGTCCGGGTCCGCGCGGTCGCGGTGAACCCCGTCGACGCGATCACCGGCCCGCTCCGCCGCCTCGTCTCGCCGTGGGTGCGGTTCCCGACCGTCCTCGGCAGCGACGTCGCTGGCGAGGTCGTCGCGGTCGGCCCCGACGTCACGGACCTCCGGGTCGGCGACCGGGTGACCGCGTTCGCCGCCGGACAGGAGAAGGCGCGGAACCGCGCGTCCGAAGGCGGGTTCCAGCGGTACGTGACGGTCCTCGAGCGCGTCACCACGCGCCTCCCGGCCGACGTCGCGTTCGACCGTGCCGCGGTCCTGCCGCTGGCACTCGCGACGGCCGCCGCCGGCCTGTACGAGGCGGACCAGCTCGGCCTGCCGTTCCCGACGGTCGGGGCGTCCCACGCGGACGAGGTCGTCCTGGTCTGGGGCGCGTCGACGAGCGTCGGCATGAACGCCGTCCAGCTCGCCCGCGCCAGCGGCTACACGGTGGTCGCGACGGCCGGACGGGCGAACCACGACCTGGTGCGCGCCCTGGGCGCCGAGGCCGTCGTCGACTACCGCGACGCCGACGTCGACCGTCAGGTCGTCGCGGCACTCGGCGGACGGCGCCTCGTCGGCACCGTCGCGATCGGGAAGGGTTCCCTCGGACACGCTCTGCGCATCGCACGCTCCGCACCCGGCACGAAGCGGATCGCATCCGCCTACCCCGACCCGGTGACCAGCATGCGCTCGCGCATCGAACGACTCCGCGGCATGCACGTCACCGCGATCTGGGGCGGCACCCCCGTCGTCTCCCCGGTCGGACCGGCGGTCTTCCGCGACTTCCTGCCCGCGGCGCTGGCCGACGGCCGGTTCCGCCCGGCACCCGAGCCGACGGTCGTCGGCGAC
This sequence comes from Curtobacterium sp. CFBP9011, assembly GCF_034045095.1. Classification (NCBI taxonomy): domain Bacteria; kingdom Bacillati; phylum Actinomycetota; class Actinomycetes; order Micrococcales; family Microbacteriaceae; genus Curtobacterium; species Curtobacterium sp. CFBP9011. The sequence goes on along the minus strand of NZ_JAXCWN010000004.1, from coordinate 57,314 downwards.
GGACTGGAGGCCCTCCCCACCGCCCTACAGACCCTCCGGAACGGCGTCTCGGCGACCAAGATCGTCGTCGGGATGGACGCCTGATGCCGTCGCAGCGCACGCTCCTTGTGTTCGGCGGGACCGGGCAGACCGGCCGCCACCTCACCGACCTCGCCCTCGCGGCCGGACACCGCGTCCGCGTCCTCGCCCGCACGCCCGCGAAGGCCGGACCCACACGTGCCGGACTCGAGGTACGGCAGGGATCCGTGACGGAGGAGCTCGACCTCGACGGACTGCTCGACGGTGTCGACGCGGTGGTCTCGCTGCTCGGCGACGTGCAGGCGCAGCGGACCGCGATGGTGAACACGGCGTTCGTCCGACGCCTGGTGCCGGCGATGCGCCGGGCCGGGGTGCGCCGGTTCCTGTACCAGGCAGGTGCCCTCAGTGCGCCGCCGCACGCACGGTTGACGCCGACGCTCTGGGCGATCCGGAACACCGTCGCCCGCAGCTACGACGGCCAGCACCGGGACAACGAGGCGGTGATGCGGTACCTGGCCGACGAGGCGATGGACCTCGAGTGGATGGTGCACCGCGCCGGCATCGGGTCGGACGGCCCCTCGAAGGGCGTGCTCGAACGGACCGAGGGGACGCCGGGCATCGGGACGTTCGGGGACTGCGCCGCGTACGACCTGCGGCTGCTGGACGACCCGACGGCGGTGCACACGATGAGCCTCAGCGCGTACCGGAAGACCGGCCGGCGGGCAGGGGGCGTCGCGCGGGACCGCAGCTAGCGGAGCCGCGGTTCGGCGCGGAAGAAGTCGGAGTACCGCGGCTCCCCCGGCTCCCAGAGACGCGAGGTCACGATGGCTGCCAGGTCCTCCGGCGGGGTCAGGCCGTGCCGCCGCCACTGCGCCGGATCGGCCCGGGCGGCGCTGATCGCGTGCCGGTCAGCCACGGGCACCGTCCCGCCGGTCGTCGTGGTGCAGGGTCTCGCGCGGCGGCACGGGCGGCCGTCGGCACCGGCCCAGGCTGATCGACCGGGTCGGCGGCAGAGACACGTCGGCGGGGTCGATCCGGGTCGCGATCGGGGTGATGGTGGTGAACACGGGCGTCCCTCCCGGGGATCAGTGGAGCGCCCGACCAGTGGGATCTGGACGCTGATGTATCAACGTCCTCATGTGTACGACATGCAGACTGATATGGCAATGACCCGGTTCCGTTGGGGACGCCACCCCCGACCTGCACCATCTGGATCAGTGCCCGAGCTCGACGAGCAGCACCCCCACGATGATGAGTCCGATGCCGGCGAGCATCAGCCGGGTCAGCGGCTCGCGGAACAGCACGCGCCCGAGCACCGCCGTCAGCGCCACCCCGGTCGCCGCCCAGATGCCGTAGGCGACCCCGATCGGCAGCCCCAGGGTCAGGGCGACCGCGAGCAGGCTGAACGCGACGATGTACCCGACCACGACCGGGACGTAGTAGCCCTTCTTGCCGTCGGTGGCGAGCTTCAGGCTGATCGTCGCGGCGACCTCGGAGACGATCGCGATCGCCAGCAGGACCCATCCCATCAGTGCGCCTCCCGCTTCCGTGCGGCCAGCGCTCGCTGCGAGCCGAGCTCGACGAGCAGCACCCCGACGGCGATGAGCGTGATGCCGATCCCCATCACGAGGGTGAGCGCCTGCCCGAACAGCACCGCCGCCAGCACCGCGGTCAGGGCGACCCCGGACGCTCCCCAGATGCCGTACGCGACGCCGATGCCCATCCCGCGGCGGAGCACCAGGACCAGCATCCCGAACGCCACCAGGTACCCGACGACGACGAGCGCGTACCAACCGGCGTGCTCGACGGCGGCCTGGAGCGCCAGGGAGGCGGTGACCTCGGCGACGATCGCGGAAGCCAGGAACACCCACTTCACGATGCGCTGCCGTCCACGAGGGTGGCGGTCGTCCGGGCCGCGAGCGCGATGGTCGCGGCGGCAGCGGCGTCGTCGCGGTCCTGCAGCCAGGCGGTGCTGACGCCGTCGGCGAGCGCCACGAGCAGGCGGGCCACGGTCTCCGGGGGTACGGTCCACCGGAAGCGCCGGTCGTCGGTCCACGCCTCCAGGTGGGCACGCACGGCGGCCACGTAGGCGCGTTGCTCCCAGTCGGCGACGTCCTGGAGGCCCGGGTCACGTCGTGCGAGGGCGAACAGCTCCACGAGTGCGAGCGCGGTCGCGGGGTCGGCGCGGGTCGTGTCGAGGTGGGCGGTGAGGCCGGCGGTGATCCGGGCCTCCGGGGCGAGTGCGGCGGTGGCGGTGGCGAAGGCGGCGGCCATCGCGGTGCGGAGTTGGCGTTCCAGGACGGCACGGAAGAGCGCTGGCTTCGTGGCGAAGCAGTAGTGGAAGGCGCCGTGCGGCAGCCCGGCGCGACTGGTGACGGCGCGGGTGGTGACGGCGGCGACGCCCTCGTCACGCAGCACGGCGAGCGCGGCGTCGACGAGCTGGTCACGGCGTTCCTCGACGCTGCGGTGCTCCTGGGTGGTGGTCATGCTGCGACCGTAGCGTCGAACTTGGCCAGTTGGCCGAGTCTCCCAGCGTCTTCGGGGCTGATCGGGTGCTGAAGGGTTGCGCAGCGTGTCGCGAGGGCTTCCCCAGTGCTCCCTGGGAACGTCGTCGCACCACAACGGAAGAGGGGTCCGATGACCGCACTGTCGCGACGCACGCTGCTCATCGGCGGCGGCTCGGTGGTCCTCGCGGCCGCGGCCGGCGCCGTCCTGGTCGAACAGCGCGTGCTGCCCGGACGGTCCTCGGCGGAGCGGCTGCTCGGCATGACCGGACCGGCGGGCGTCGTCCCCACCACCGCACCCGGTCGGCGCCTCGGAGGCTCGTTCACCTCGACCGCCCGCGGCGGCGCCGAGACCGGGTGGACGATCAGCTACCCGCCCGGGTCCCGCGAAGGTGACCCGCTGCCGGTCGTCGTGTCCCTGCACGGGTACGGCGGCAACCACCGCAGCAGCTTCGACCACGGCATGCACCTCGACCGGTTCCAGGCGGCAGGCCGGGCAGCGGGCGAGCCGGCGGTCGCGATCGCCTCGGTCGACGGCGGCAACGACTACTGGCACCCCCGGGCCTCCGGCCGAGACCCGCACCGGATGCTCGTCGACGAGTTCCTGCCCCTGCTGCACGACCACGGGTTGGACGTCGGACGGCTGGGGCTGTTCGGCTGGTCGATGGGGGCGTACGGGGCACTCCTGGTCGGCAGCACCCTGGGGCCCGAGCGGGTCCGGGCCGTCGCAGCGAGTTCGGTGGCGCTCTGGCCGACCCCGCAGCGCGCAGCCTCGGGGGCGTTCGACAGCGCGGCGGACTTCGCCCGGCACGACCTGACCGCACGGACCGCGGCACTCGGCGCCCTGCACACCCGGATCACCTGCGGCACCGCAGACGCCTTCTGCCCGGGCGACGAGCAGCTCGTGCACCGGATCACGCCGGCGCCCACGTCGAGCTTCACCCTGGGCGCACACGACTGGTCGTACTGGCGGCGCGAGGCTCCGGAGCAGCTGCGGTTCCTCGCGGCCGCGCTCTGAGGGGTTCTGGCACCGACCGAGTCGACACCGCTAGGGTCGGCGCCATGGACGCAGTGTCGCCTGCCGTGGCCGCCTTCTGGGCCGCCCGCCGTCTGGAGTCCCGGGACCTGCCCGTGGAGGTCCCTCTTGCCTGGGGCTTCGGCGCGACACCCGAGCACGCCGACGAGCTGCTCGCGTTGGTCCTGAACGGCGTGAAGGACGGCACGGCATCGTCGCTCTGGGACTACGAGGCGACCGCGGAACCGCTGCCCGAGGTCGGTGAACACAGCGTGGTCCTCGACGGCACCGGGCAGCCCCGCGCGGTCATCGTGACGACGGACGTCCGGACCGTGCCGTTCGACCGGGTCGACCCCGAGCACGCCCGAGCCGAGGGTGAGGGCGACCGGACGCTGGCGTACTGGCGGGCCTCGCACGAACGGTACTGGCGGGAGCACTCCGAGGACCCGCGCGGCTGGGCGCCGGACATGCCCGTCGTCTGCGAGCGCTTCCGGCTGCTCTGGCCGACCCCGAGCGACGGGCCGACCCGGAGCGAGTCGTGACCTGGCTCCGGCGCCACACCCTCGTCGCAGCGGCCCTGGTCGCCGTGGGCCTGGTGTCCGTCACCGCCTGCGCGTCCGGGTCGAGCGGCTCGCGGGCGCGGATGTACGACTCGGTCAGCAGCATGGCCGACAGCAGCTCCCTCGTCGTCACCGGCACCGTCGACGAGCAACGGGTCACGAACGACGTCGCGAACGCCGGCCCCACCACACTGTCCACCGTCCGGGTCGTGGACACCGCCAAGACCGACGCCGACCACCCGGCGGGGTCCACGGTCATCGTCCGCCAGCGCGGCACCGCCCGGTCGTCGCACCCGGGGATGCTCCTCCGGCAGGGCACCACCTACCTGCTCTACCTGCGTCCGTCCGCACTCGAGGGAGACCTGGCCGAGCAGTTCTTCGTCACGGGCGGAGCCGCCGGTGTGTACGTCGCCGAGGACGGTCGGACTGACTTCCGCCGGGGCATGGACGAGGGCGACGACCTCCCCGCCCGCCTCAGCCTCGCCGACGCCCTGGAGGGGTGAGCCGGCCGCTCCCGCCGCGGACGACCGCACCCCTCGGCGACGCGGCCGGGGGCAGACGGACGGGAGGCGCGGTGCCAGCTGGCACCGCGCCTCCCGTCCGTGGGCCGGACTCAGCCCGCCACGAGCTGACGGACCAGCGCCGGGATGCGCTCACGGAACGGGAAGAACCCGCGGGACGCGAAGGGCCACGACGCGCTGTCCCAGCGGCGACGGACGGTGACGAGGGCGACACCCTCCGCCGCGAGGGCGGCACGCAGCGCGCCGAGCCGCTCGTGGACCGGCCCGACGGGTGCGTAGGGCACCACCACGGTGTCGAGCTGCTCGGACTCCGCCCACCGCAGGACCGTCGACGGCAGCGTGTCGGCCAGCACCTGTGCCGGACGGCCGCCCGCGTCCGGCGTCCGTCCGGCAGCGTCGTCGACGGCGGTGGCCGTGAAGGCCGCGACGAGGTCCGAGACCGCGAACGGGGACCGTGCGCCGGGGTCCCCGGCGACCGCCGTCGCCACGGGGGCGGTCAGCTCAGGGTGCTCGGCGAGCAGGCTCGATGGCTCGAGGTCCTCCTCGTGCAGCAGCAGACCGGCCCGGTCGCCGATCACGCCCACGACGTCGTCGGACGCGATCGGCGTGCGCGGAGGTAGCGGCTCCTCGGCGAGCGCCCGGGCCGTCGTCGCCAGCCCGGTCGGCGAGAACCGCCCGTCCGTGTACCGCGCGATGTTCGATGCCGTCGCCAGGTACGTCTTGCCAGCGGTCTGCAACCCGGCGACCCACCGCCACGACAGGGTGTTCGAGGCCGCGTCGCCGTCGAGCAGGTGCCGGTGGAAGAAGTCGGCACCGAGCTGCCACGGCAGGCCGAGCGTGAAGACCCAGATGCTCGCGAACCACATGCGCGTGTGGTTGTGCAGGTAGCCCGTTTCGACCAGCTCTCGTACCCAGGCGTCCATCGCGTCGATGCCGGTCCGGCCGTGCACCGCGTCGTCGTGGCCCGCCGGCAGGGTCCCGGTCGCGAACTCGTCGACCTCACGCCGGTACCGGCGCCACACCTCGGGGTTCTGCTCGAGCCAGCCCTTCCAGTACGTGCGCCAGAAGACCTCCTGCACGAACTTCTCGGCCGCGGGCAGGCTGTGGCGGTCGAGGACGGCTGCGACGACCTCGTGCTCGGTCACCAGGCGGTGGCGCACGTACGGCGACAGGCCCGAGACGTTGTCCCGCGATGCGCCGAGGTCCGCGTTCCGGTCGCGGGCGTAGTCACGGCCGGCGCGGGGGACGAACTCGTCGAGGGCGTCGAGGCCGGCAGCTCTGGTGGGGATGAACACCCCCTGATCATGCTGGCGACCCCCGACGGTACGGCGGGGTGCAGCGCATTCCGCGCCACATGACGGACGGGAGGCTCGGTGTCGGCTGGCGCCGCGCCTCCCCTCCGGCAGTCCCCCGCTACGAGAGCCACGTCCCGGACGCTGGGTCCCACCTGCCGGAAGCGACGGAACCGTCGAGGACCGGCCCGACCATCCGGTTCGTCAACGCCTCGGCCTGCTGCCGTGATTGTGCTCCATCATCGCGGCGACCTTGTCGGCGATCTGCTGCTCGACAGCGATCATCACGTAGTCTGCGGCGGGAGACCCCCGCCCCGCTCTGCGAGGTCCCGGAGCATGGCTTCCGTGGCCGGCGGCAGGGCGATCTTCGGCAGCGCTGACTGGGGGAGCATCACGCGTGGCAGGTTCCGCGTCAGGTCCCCTGCACGAGCCTTCGTGACGGGGGCGATCATCCACTCGACCTGCTCCGCCAGCTGCTTCTGGACCGGCGCGAGGATGTCCGAGACCATCGCGGCCGTCCTGGCGTTCATGTCGTCGATGATCGGCGCGAGGACTCGCTGCATCTGCTCGCCGATCTCGGCAGTCAGACGTTCTGTGAGGTCAGTGCTGACCACGAGGTCCTGCAGACGCTCTGCATCGACCCCGGCACGAGTGCGCAGCTCCGCGTACAGCTCGGTGCCGCTTGCATGGCCGAGCCGCCTTGCGTGTGTGTCGAGGTGGCCGACCAGAGAGGGGACATCGAGGTCGTTGTCCGAGCGTTCGGCGTCGCGGAGAGCATCTGCCACGAGAGACAGATCACCCTCGTCCAGAAGATCCGCGATCGTGCGCTCGGGAGTGGTCACGGGAAGGCCGTCGAGGATCATCACGTCCGACGCAGAGAGGCTTCGGCGGCTGTAGCGGACATCATCGTGCCCGGTCTGGCGACGCTTCGCCGTGTACAGCAGGTACGGCGTCGGGTAGAGGTCACCGATCCCGTGGACCCACGCCGCAGCCGCGCCACCGATGACGACGTCCGGGCTGGCGAGCCGGTCGTGCGCGATGGTCGCCGGATCGCTGGCGAGCCAGGCAGCACGGACGTCCTCGAGACGATCTGTCGGCGTCCCCGGCAGCCGGTACACGCCCGGCCGCATCCGCTCGAGCGTGCCGGTCTTCTCACGGCGGGCCAGGGTGCTCCGAGCGATGCCCGCAGCGCTGGCCTGCGCCGCCGTGAGCATGCCCCACTGGCCCGCGGCAAGGCGAGCAAGCCGACCCTCAGCAGTGACAGACATACTGTGATCATACGCGCTAGCGCAACAGAATCAGTATCCCACCGGTCCGCATGCCCTCGGTCGTCGGTATCTCCGCGACTGATGTCGCCGTGTTCGACCTCGTGCTGGGCGGGAGCGCTTCCGTCTGCTGAGCTCACCCGCACCCTGCACGGCTGACCCGCCCGCTACCGTCGAGCCATGGCCTACCCGAGGACCGAACCCACCGCCTCCGGGATGCTCGACGCCGGCGACGGCACGTCCCTGTACTGGGAGGAGTCCGGCGCCCCCGACGGCGTCCCCGCCCTCTGGCTGCACGGCGGCCCCGGCGGCTCGCTCGGCAGCGGCTGGTACCGGACGCACTTCGACCCCACCCGGTACCGCCTGATCGGCATCGACCAGCGCGGCAGTGGCCGGAGCCGCCCCCTCGTCACGGAGTCCCGCGAACGGCTCGCGGGCCACACCACGCAGCGGCTGATCGCCGACATCGAGGCGGTCCGGCAGCACCTGGGCATCGAGGACTGGGTCGTCGCCGGGATCTCGTGGGGCACCACCCTCGCCCTCGCGTACGCGCAGCAGCACCCCGCACGTGTCCGAGCGCTGGCCCTCATGGCCGTCACGACGACGAGCCGCGACGAGGTCGACTGGATCACCGAAGGTGTGGGACGCGTGTTCCCGGCGGAGTGGGAGGCGTTCGAGCAGGCCAGCCAGCGCCTCCCGGGTGAGCGCGTGGTCGACGCGTACGCGCGTCGCCTGGCGGGCGCCGACCGGGAGGCCCGTGCGGACGCCGCGCAGGCCTGGGACCGCTGGGAGAACGTCCACGTCTCCCTCGACGACCCCGCGCTCCGCGAGCGCGGCCACCTGGGTCCGGAGCTGCGCGAAGGCTTCGCCACCCTCGTCACGCACTACTGGGCGAACGACGGGTTCCTGCCGGGCGACCAGGCCGTGCTCGCACGTCTGGACCGGATCGCGCACGTCCCGACGGCGCTCGTGCACGGACGGCGGGACATCAGCGGACCCGCCGTCACGGCCTGGCGTGTGCACCGGGGGTTGCCGGCGAGCACGCTCACCATCGTCGAGGACGAGGGGCACGGCGGGCCCGGCGGGAGTGCGGCGCTGACGGCGGCGCTCGACGGGTTCGCGGGGGGCGGGTCGTGACGCCGGAGCAGGTCCGACACCTGGCGGAGTTCCTGCCCGACGACTGGGGACACGTCGGCCCCTCGACCGTGCATCCGTCGGGGACGCCGGCGACGCCGGCGACGCCCGCGGGAGGGGTGCGAGCGTTCAACCCGATCGGGGGTCCACCACCGCTCGTCGAGACACCGTTGCGGGTCCTCGGCACCACGTCGGTCGACACCGATCTGGTGGTCCGCCTGGCCTTCGCGCACTCGGACGGGGAGGAACCCGTGGTCTGGGTGGTGAGCCTGGTCGACGTCGCGGACGACATCCCTCTGCGGGAGGTGTCCAACGGCCTGTGGGGCATGCTCGCCCGTCGCCTGTCGGCCGGTCTGCTCTCGCAGACGGTCACGACCAGCACCGGCGTCCGCCTGCTGGTCGACTGAGACGGGAGGGCGATGGGCGGGCTCCGACGGCCTGCCTCCGTCTCGCACTAGGGTGCGAGCGTGCCGGCATTCTCCACTGACGATGTCCTCGGCAACAGGCTGGACTTCGAGATCGCTCGCGACGGCTTCGTCCGCGAGCTTCGCGACGCTGCCGTGTTGCGGAACGCCGAGACGTGGCTTCGGCGCGAGGGCTACCGGGTCGTCGAGATGGACGCCGGGGCGTGGGGTGACGACGAGCAGATGCACCTGGACTTCGCGGAGGGCCTCCAGTTCCCGCGCCACTTCGGGCAGAACCTGGACGCGCTCGACGACTGCATGGCAGATGTGGCGGAAGCGGACTACGGATGGGACGCATCCGAGACCGGCCTCGTGCTGGTCCTCTCCGGCTTCGACCGTTTCGCTCGACGGCTCCCTCGGACCGCCGACCACGTGCAGCACATCCTGCGGCGGCAGGGACGGTACGCAGCACTCTTCGGGAACCGGCTCCTCACGATCCTGGCCTGACGAGACTCGGCTTCCAGGACGCCGAGAAAGGCGATGATGGCCGCCGGTGCGAGGCAGGATCGGCAGGGGCGTCGGGCTCGGCGCTCGACGGTTGATGCAGGGGGATCGATGACGATCGAGATGTTGTGGGAGCAGGACGACCCGGACGAGGTGCTGCGAAACCGTTTCGGCTTCGCGGACACCACGGCGCTGGGCGACTGGGTGACCGCAGCGGTCGAACGCCACTGGGGTGTTCGTGTCGGTCCGCCGGAGCGGGTGGTGATCAGCGACGGCAACGCCCTTGCATGGATTCGCAGCGCTGACCAACGCCTCCTGCTCAAGTGGTCGGTCGTCCCCGACCGGTTCCCACGGCTCGCGCTCGCCGCTGAGCTCACCGCTCGGCTCGGAGCACAGGGATTGCCGGTGTCTGCTCCGGTGACGACGCTCGCGGGTGGCGTCCAGGTGGCGGACGCCGGCGTCTCGATGGGTCTGCAACGCGTCATCGAAGGAGCGCACCTCGATGTCGAGGACGCCGATCAGGTCCGTGCAGCGGGGGCGACACTCGCTCGACTGCACGACGCGTTGCGCTCGAGCCCAGTGAGCGACCTGCAACACGAGGTCCTGTCCCCGCCGGCACCGCTCACCGCACAGATCTCGGGGTGGCTCACCGCCGAGCCGTCCACGCTGTCCCCACAGGCCCGCGACGTCTTCAGGCAGCTGCTCGATCGGGTGCCACCGGATCTCCCGCCCGTGCAGATCGTGCACGGCGACTACCGCGCCGCGAACATCCTGTGCGCCGGTACTGCGATCGTCGGCGTCCTCGACTTCGAGGAACTCCGACGTGACCATCGCATCGTGGAACTCGCTCGATCAGCGGTCATGCTCGGCACGCTCTTCCGGGACTGGGGGCCCGTCGATGTGTCCGTGCGGGAGCAGTTCCTCGACGGGTACCGAGCGGTCCACGCCCTGACGAACGAGGAACTCGGTTGGTGGCCGGTCCTGGTGTGTTGGTTCTCCCTGGCCCTCGTGCCCCCGGGCGATGACCACAACGGGTGGGGTCCGGCAGCGACCGAGCAGCTCGAGCACGCAGCGGCACAGCTGCGCGGCTGAGCCCGTCCGACATCCGCCCAGGCGTCCGGCCCCTCGGATCGCCGTTCGCGTCACACTGGGGTGTGCGTTTCGACACTGTCCTCGTTCCGGCTGACGCGCCGGTCCTCCAGTCCGAGATCGCTGCGCTCCGACGTCCCGCCAGACGACTCGCTCGCGGCATGACGATGACGCGAGGCGGCTCGGCGCAGCCCCGTCAGTTCCAGGTCGTCATCGACGAATGCGACCGTAGCTGGACGTTCGACCACGAGGGCGACCGCCACCGTGACCACTACGCGGAGGGTGTCCTCGACTCCGTCGACGGAGCGGTCGAGGTCAGCTTCGCCCGGAGCGGCGCGGTGGCTCCTCCCGTCCGGCTCCTCACACCGGAGCTCCTCTTGCTGTGGGGATCACCCGGGAGCTTCGCGCCGATCCTGGTCCAACGGGTTCACGGGCACTGGCTGCTCGTGACGTTCGAGCATGAGCGCGATCCAGCTGACCGCGTGACGATGGTCGTGGACGAGCGAGACGGCATCGCATACCGCTCGTACGGCACCGGCGAGATCACGGTGCTCACGGACGTTCGGGTGATGGAGGACGACGAGCCGGTGCCGCCGCGCCCACGGTTCTCTCGGTTGAGGGAGTGGCCGGTCCTCGAGTACTGACGGCCGCGTCGTCGTCTCACGCTCCGATCGGCGATCAAGCCGCCCGCGTTGTTGGTGTGACCTGCGTGCGTCGTCTGCGCGAAAGGTGCTCTGTGCCCCAGCATGGGGACGCCTCAGCTTTGCCGGGGCGGGACCAAGAGGGGGACTCTTGCCAGATCTTCGACGGCGAACCGGCATGAGGTACACCGTGGCGATGGTGACGGTCATCGCGCTCGTCGTGGTGTTCGTCGTCCGGCTGGTGGACATCCAGGTCGTGCACGCGTCGGCGCTCCACAGGCAGGCGGAGCTGAAGCGCAGCATCCCCGTGACGGTCTACGGGGAACGAGGCGCGATCGTCGACAGATCCGGAGTCGAACTCGCGGACAGTGTCACCCGGTACGACATCACCACCGCGCCGGCGCTGGTGAAGGGGTTCCGGGGGAAGTTCGGCGGGACGCGGTTGCAGAAGGTCAGCGTCAGCGATGCGCTCGAGGCGGTTTCGCGGGTTTCCGGAGCATCGGTGGAGTCGATGCGCACGGCGATCGCTGCCGACCCGAAGTCGAACTTCGCGTACCTGGCGAAGGGGTTGGACACAGAGCACTTCGAGAAGTTGCGGCGATTGGAGATCCCGTGGATCTACCCGCAACCGCAGTCAGCGCGGACGTACCCGACCGGCGCAACCGCGGGGAACCTCACCGGGTTCATGGGCACCGACGGACCTCAGGCTGGGTTGGAACTCGCCTACGACCGGTGCTTGGCCGGGACGAACGGGGCGCAGACCTACGAACGAGGTGCTGACGGTGTGCAGCTGCCGGGGTCGACGGTGACGACGAAGCAGGCGAAGGACGGCGGCACGCTCCTCACCACGATCGACAGCGACCTGCAGTACATGGCCGAACAGGACGTCGCGGCTGCAGCGAAGGACATCGGCGCCGTGTCCGCGACTGCCACGGTCACCAAGGCCAAGACCGGCGAGGTACTGGCCGTCGCTGACTACCCGACAGTCGACCCCAACGACGTCGACGCAACGCATGACAAGGGCGCTTACGGTTCGCGGGCACTCACGGACACCTACGAACCGGGATCGACCATCAAGGCCGCGATCGCAGCGGCACTCATCGACCAGGGCAGAGCGACCCCGACCACACAGGCCACCGTGCCGTACTCCCGGACCTTCCCTTGGGGCGGACGGATCAGTGATGCTGAGCTGCACCCGACGGAGCAGTTGACGCTCACCGGCATCCTCCGCGACTCGTCGAACGTCGGGATCACCGGTCTCGGGGAAGCGTTGAGCGCACAGCAACGCTACGACTACATGCGCAAGTTCGGTCTGTTCGAGCCGCAGTCGGCAATCACCTACGGCGGCCAGCCGGGCATGGACTACCCAGCGTCGCCGAAGTGGGACTCGCAGACCAACATCAACTCGATGTTCGGGCAGGGCATCTCGACGACTGCCATGCAGGTGGCCAGCATCTATCAGACCCTCGGCAACGGCGGCGTCCGCATCCCTCTGCACTTCGTCGCCGGGTGCCGACTGGCTGACGGCTCCACGATCGACGCCCCCGACGTCACGGGTCAACGCGTCGTCTCGACCGCTGCCGCCGATCAGGTCGTCCAGATGCTGCAGAGCGTCGTCAAGGGCGGAACGCTCGTCGGGATGCAGCCGATATCCGGGTACAACATCGCAGCCAAGACCGGCACTGCTGAAGTCGCGAACGGTGCCGCTGGCTACGGTGCAGACCGGATCATCTCGGTGGCCGGGATGGCTCCTGCGGAAGACCCGCAGTACGTCGTCACCGTGACGTTCACGAAGCCGGGACCGGGCCACAAGTTCTCCAGCTCCGCGGCTCCCGCTTTCCGGACCCTGATGTCGCAGGTCCTCGAGAAGTACCGTGTCGCCCCGTCGACCTCCGAAGCGAAGCTCTACCCAGCGACCTGGTGAGCAGCCCCGGTCGAGCGTCAGGTCCTCACAGCTCGACCTCTGGCGGTCAACGCGAGCAGTCCTGAGGCTCCGAGGACGAGGAGACCCGCGACGCCGGCAGCCCACCCGAAGTTGCCGCACGACGGTCGTCGTCAGGCATCGCTCCCGGGGCGCTCGACCGCGTACTTGAAGCCGACGTGGCTGCCGACGAAGCCCAGTCGCTCGTAGAACCGGTGGGCGTCGACCCGAGCGGCGTCCGAGGTCAGCTGCACGAGTGACACGGCGAGCGCCGGCGCCGCCTGGTCGGTGACCCAGCGCATCAGCGCCGTGCCGACCCCGGCCGAACGCTGCTCGCTCGCGACCCGGACGGACTCGACGAGCAGGCGCGCACTCCCCCGACGCGACAGTCCGGGGATCAGCGTGAGCTGCAGGGTGCCGACGACGACGCCGTCAGCGTCCTCCGCGACGACGAGGTCGTTGCCGGGGTCGGCCGCGATCTGCCGGAACGCTTCCGAGTGCGCGAGGAGCGCCTCCTGGCCGGACGCACCGGACGCACCGGACGCACCGTCGCGCGCGGCGCTGATCGGGTCGTCGGTCAGGAGACGCAGGATCGTTCCGAGGTCGTCGAGCGTCGCGCGACGGATCACCACCACGGCGCTCCGGGTGGGGACGGTGGTGGGGAGGTCGAGGCGCGAGATCACACCGCATCATCTCGCGCCTCGAGCATCACCGGATGCCGTAGACGACGCGGTCGTCGAGGTACTGCCAGACCGTGCCGACCTCTGCGAACCCAGCACTGCGGAGCGACTCGACGTGGAACCCGAGCGTCACCTTCGGCGGCGCCTCGTGCAGTTCCGCGCCCCACACGGTGTCGCGCCGCGCGAGGGCCTCGGCGTAGCGGGGCGTCTCCGCCACCGCGGCCCACCAGGCGTCCCACGTGTCCGCGCCGCTCGCGAACCCCTCGCGCTGGGTCGCCGCGTCGTCGTCCGCGGCGATGGCAGCCATGGTGCTCTCGTCCCGCTGGTACGACAGGTGGTCGCCGTTGAGCAGGACGCCGCCGGGGCGCAGGAGGTCCGCGGTGCGTCGGAGGACGTCGACGAGGGTCCCCGGCTGGAGCCAGTGCAGAGCGGTCGAGCTGACGACGGCGTCGAACGGCGCGCTGGCGATCGCCGGGTGCTCGGCCCAGTGCGGGTCGGCGAGGTCGACCTCGGCGATCACGAGCCGAGGGTCGGCGACGGCGAGGTCCGCGGCGATGGCGAGGAGCGCCGGGTCCTTGTCGGCGACGACGGCTGTGGCGCCGGGAACGGCGGCGAGCACCGCTTCCGCGAGGGAGCCGGTGCCACCCGCCAGGTCGAGGATCCGCGGGGCGGACGTGTCCGCGCAGACGGCCGCGACCACGCGGGCGATCGTGGCGAAGCGTTCCGCCCGGTGCCGGATGTAGGCGGTCTGCTGGGCGTCCCACCGGGTCGCCAGGTCGCGTGCCCGCGCCGTGTCGTCCGGGGTGGCCGTCGGAGTGGTGGTCGTGGTGTCGGTCATGCGGTGGGTCCTTCCGGAGGGGCCGAGGAGACGGCCGGTGGGGTGGGCAGGCGGAACGCGAGGTGGAGGTCGCCGTCGGGGTCGTCCCGGCGGGTGGTCTGGACGTCGTACACGGCGTCCAGGAGCGCGGGGCGGAGGACGCCGGCGGGCGGCCCGGCACCGACGACGCGCCCCGCAGCGAGGACGACCAGGTGGTCGCAGACGCGTGCGGCGACCTCGAGGTCGTGCAGGACGACGACGACCGTCGGTGCGATGCGCGGCAGGAGTTCGAGGACCTCGAGCCGGTGCCGCAGGTCGAGGTGGTTGGTCGGTTCGTCGAGGAGGACGTGGTCGGCTCCGTGGGCGATCGCGCGTGCGAGACCGACCCGCTGCAGTTCGCCGCCCGACAGCGCGGCCAACGGATCACCGGCTCGGTGGGCCAGCGCGACCGCGTCGAGGGCTGCGGCGACCTGCTCGTCGGATCCCGTGCCTCCGCGGTCCAGCAGCCCGGCTCGGGCGAGGCCGCCGAGCGCGACCTCGTCTGCCACGGTGAGCGCCGGGTCCGGGTCGAGCCGCTGCGCCACGCTCGCGACGCGCTGGGCGATCCACCGGCGCGAGCGGTGTCGGACGTCCTGCCCGTCGATCTCCACACGCCCGTCGTCGACAGGCACGGCCCGGAGCAGTGCGCGGAGCAGCGTCGTCTTGCCGCTGCCGTTGGGCCCCACGATCCCCGTCACGGAGCCGGTCGGCGCCCTGAGGTCGACACCGTCGAGCAGCACCCGGCGCCCGGCGCGGACGGTGACGGCGTGCGCCTCGATCACCCGAGCGCGTCGAGCTGCCGGGCGAGCTCGGCCGGCCCGGCGACCGACAGGGTCGAGGGCGGGTCGGTGAAGGGGAAGCGGAGCGCGACGACCCGGTGGTGTCGCACCGCGGAGAGTCCGGAGACGCCCGGTGCCGTGCGGAAGCTGTCGATGGTGTCCTGCGCCGTCCCGCTCGAGTAGAGCAACACGATCGTCGACGGGTCGCGGGAGATGATGTCCTCCACGTTGGCGTCGAAGACCCGCTGCTTCGCGTCCGCGTACACGTTGTGGAGCCCGACCGCGTGGAACACCGGCGTGACCATGCTCGGTCCGCCGTAGGGCGAGAGGACGCCCCCGCCGGACGACACGTACAGGGCAGCAGCGGTCCCGCGGTCGGTGCTGGCGGACTGTTCCGCCAGGGTGCTGCGTCCGGCCTGGACGGCGTCTTCGGCCAGGGCCTGCTGTCCGAGGACCGTGCCGAGCGTCCGCAGCTCGCTCCACACGCGCCCGAACGTCGCCGTGCGGCTCAGCTCGGGGCCGGGGTCCGGGCAGTACGCCGAGGGTGTGTAGAGCGGGATGCCGGCGGCCTGCAGTGCGTCCCGGTCGACGGCGTTCGCGGGGGCGATCACCAGGTCGGGCTTCGCTCCGAGGAGGCTCTCCTGCGACACGACGGACCCACCGGTCGAGGTCTGCTTCGTGGACAGCACGTGCAGGCGGGCGAGGTCGCGGTAGGTCTGCTTCGCGTACAGGTCCGGGGCGAGCGGTGCGGTGATGCCGACGATCCGGTCGACGGCATGGAGCGCCTCGAGGTTCGGGAGTTCGTCGTTGTTGACGAGCACGATGCGGCGCGGGGCCGCGGTGATCGTCACCGGGGTGCCGCAGTTCTCGATCGTGACCGGGAAGTGCGCGGCGCCGTTCGGGCTCGTGGTCGGTTCGGTGGCGCTGGACGATGCCGCGCAGCCGCTCAGGCCGACCACGGCGGCGGTCGCGAGCAGACCGATCGCCGTCAGGACCGGGGTGGACCGGGGCCGGGTCCGGGTGGAGGACCGGGGCCGGGTGGAGGACCGGGGCCGGGTGGATGGCCGGGTTCGGGTTCGGGTTCGGGTTCGGGTTCGCAAGGGGGCTCTCCAGTGGGGGGGGGCGACCGTGGGTTGGCGGTCAGGGGGTGGACGTGGGGGCGGTGCGGCGGAGGAGGACCAGGAGGAACGGCGCACCGAGCACACCGGTCACGACCCCGACGGGGATCTCCTGGGGCGCGAAGACGGTGCGCGCGACCGTGTCCGCGACGACGAGCAGGACCGCGCCGAGCAACGCCGACACCGGCACGACCGCCCGGTGTCGGCCGCCGACGAGCCGACGTGCCAGGTGCGGCACGACGAGCCCGATGAACCCGACACCGCCGACCGCGGCGACGATGACGCCGACCATGGCGGAGACACCGACCATCAGGGCCAGCCGCGCGCGTTCGGGGTCGATGCCCGCGGACCGCGCGGAGTCGTCACCGGACGCGAGCGCGTCGATGAACGGTGCGATGACGACGAGCGCGACGAGTCCGAGGCCGGCGGACACTGCTGCGGCGACGAGCGCGACCGGCTGCACCGACCCCAGCGAGCCCAAGAGCCAGAACAGGACCGAGCGGGCGGCCTCCGGGGAGTCGCTCCAGAAGACCAGGAAGCTCGTCGCCGCGTTGAGGGCGTAGCCGACGGCCAGCCCGGCGAGCACGAGCCGGATCGGACCGCGACGGCTGGCGGTCCCGGCCAGGGCCACGACCAGCAGCACGGCGCCGATCGCCCCGGCCAGCGCTGCGCCGGAGAAGAGGAGCGCGCTGCCTCCGCCGATGACCAGGACCACGAGTGCGACGCCGGTGCTGGCGCCGGAGTTGATGCCGAGCAGGTACGGGTCGGCCAGGCCGTTCCGGACGAGGGCCTGCAGGACCGCTCCCCCGGCCGCCAGCACGGCGCCGGCGATGATCCCCATCGCGACCCGAGGTGCCCGCGTGCCCCAGACGATCTGGTCGGCGGACGCGGACCAGTCACCTGATCGGACGCCGCTGACGCGGTCGACCACGATGCCGATGACCTGGGTCGGAGCGATCGACACCGGACCGATCATCATCGCGGCGACGGCGACGACGGCGAGCACCGCCACGAGCAGGGTGATCCGGGCTGCTGCGCGACGACGGGAGCGGCGCATCAGGAGCACGACGGCGTCGGCCGGACGCGTCGACGAGGACGTCGGGCGGACCGCCGGCAGCGACTCGGACATGGGTCTCCTTGATGAGAACGGATCTCATTAGTACCAGATCCGGGCGCAGGAGACACAACCGAGCGACGGACTCACATCAACGCGACCCAGGAGCGGAGGGCGTCGATCCACTGGTCGAACGCGTCGAGGTGCGCGTCGTGCGAGGCGTCATGGAGCCGCCCCACCGTCACCGAACGACCACGACGGACGAACTCCTGCTGCTGCTCCGCGGTGAACATGCCACCGTCGGCGTACAGGACCAGGGTCGGCGCCGTGACCGACTCCCACTCCGCCCAGCGGGGCGTACCGACCGCCTCGATCGTGGACTGCATGACGTCGGCGTCGAAGCGCGGGTGGAGTCCGTCCGGGCGCTCCTCCAGGTCGGCGACCCAGGCCTCCGCGAGCGGCCCGTCACCGAGCTCGGTCCGGGCAGCCACGCGATCGGCGAACGGCGTCGGCCACGAACGGAAGAACGCACCGAGGGCAGCGTGGTCCTCCGGTGTGCCACTGCCCTGGTCCACCTCGAGCAGGACGAGCCCCCGCACCAGGTCCGGTCGGGCGGCAGCGACGAGCATCGCCGTGTGCGCGCCCATCGACTGGCCGACCAGCACAACCGGGGGGACGGTGAGCGCGTCGATGACCGCGACCACGTCGGCGACGAACGCCGCGCGCGAGGTGTCTGTGGGACGCCTGGTGCTCCGGCCGTGGCCGCGCTGGTCGACCAGGACGACGGAGTGGCCGGCGAGCGCCTCCGCCGTCGGGACGAACTCACGGCTGCTCCCGGCCAGGCCGTGCAGGACGACGACGGTCGGACCGTCCCCCGGCCACACCAGCGCCGCGATCTCGGTGCCGTCGGCGGTGGTGACCGTGCGCGTCGTCGCTTCCACGGACACGAGCCTAGGGAATGCTCTGAGAGGCACCGATCCCGTGCCACTCCCCCCGATGGACGACTCCGACTCGCGGACGATTCCGCCCCCGACCCCGCCCGAGAGGCGACCACGGGTCCTACCGTGAACAGCATGCCGAAACTGCTGCGGGCCTCCATCGTGCCGGCCGTCGCCCTGGCCCTCCTCGCCGCCTGGGTCGCGACGCAACACGGCCAGTTCACCGTGGACGTCCCCCTGCGGGAGGACACCTTCGCCACGAACCCGTACGCGGTTCTGGTGATGGTCGGGTACGCCGCGGCACTCGGCATGGCGCGCCTGCGGCCGACCTGGGCCGTCGTCGGCACGGTGCTGCTGGTGACCCTGCAACTGCTCTTCTGGCCGGCCCGGTTCAGTCAGGCGAGCTGGGTCGGCTACCTGGTCCTCCTGCCGCTTCCCGCGCTCGTCGCGCGGTCCGCTGACCCCGCTCACCGGCGTCGGCTGCTCGCCGGCGTCCTGGCCGCTGCGGTCGGCGTCGGCGCGCTGCTGACCGTTCCGACGGTCTCGCTGTCCGGCCGGTGGGGCACGGTCAACGGCCTCCCGTGGGGTGGCCGGATCGCCAGTGACATCGCGGTGTGGGTCGTCGTGTCGGTCGCGGCCGCAGCGCTGTCCTGGAGGATCGGCGCACGTCGACCGGACACCGCACCGGTCCCGATCAGCCCGGTGACGCACCATGCGGCGGTCGCGACGCTGTCGACGCGTGAGCGCGAGATCTTCCGGCTCCTCGCCGACGGCTGTTCCAACGCCGACATCGCGCGGCAGGCGTACATCAGCGAGGCGACCGTGAAGACCCACGTCGGCAACATCCTGAGCAAGCTCGGCCTCGGGTCACGCAACGAGGTGATCGCGTTCGCGTACCGGAACGGTCTGATGGCGCCGGAAGGCGCGCAGTAGCGGACGGGAGGCACGGTGCGGGCCCGCACCGTGCCTCCCGTCCGCGACGGCTCAGCTCACTTGCCGGCAGCCTCGTTGTAGTCCGCGATCTGCGCGGACGCCTGCTTCTCGGCCGTCCGCATGGTGGCGCGCACGTCCGCGCCCTCGACCACCCGGTTGAACGCGCCGATGACGGTCGCGCGGACGGTCGGGAACGCGCCGGTCACGCAGCCCGCCGCTGCGGTGCTCGACGGGTCGGCCGCCAGCTGCCGGTACATGGCCGCGACGTTCGGGTCGGCGAGGGACTGCTTGCCGACGCTGGTCGACGCCGCCCCGGTGTCCATCGCCAGGTAGCCGGTCGCCTTCGCCCACTTCGCCTGCACCTCGGGCGTCTGCAGCCACTTCGCGAAGTCGTACGAGGCACGCTGCTCCGCGGTCGAGTGCCCCTTGCCGGAGATCCAGAGCGCGTTGCCGCCGATGACCTGGCCGGCGTCCTTCGACGAGGCGGTGGTGGGGAAGGTCGTGACGACGGACTTCGAGCCGTCCGGGTCGACGGTCGTGTACGCGCCGGAGGAGGTCATCAGCATGCCGACCTTGCCGCTGGCGAAGGCGGAGTTCATGGCGGCGGAGTCGGTGCCCGGGTTCAGCGCGACGCCGTCCTGGTACAGCGACTGCAGCCGCGTCATGAAGCCGACCTGGGTGTCGGAGGTCAGGCTGACCCCGTCGACCTTCGTGGACCCGCGGCCGTTGTCCGGCGAGCAGAAGGGCTTGCCGCCGGAGGCGGAGAGCTCCTCGAGCATCCACGAGTCGGCCATGTTCATGCTGAAGCCGTAGGCGCCGGTCGCCTTGTGGATCGCCTCGGCCCAGGTCGCGACCTGGTCGAGGGTCTTCGGCGGGGACTTCGGGTCGAGTCCGGCCCGCTCGACGAGCGCCTTGTCGAGGTACAGGACGGGCACGGACACCGAGAACGGCATCGCTGCCAGTCCGTCCTTCCCGCTGTAGTAGCGCTTGGCGGCGGGGGCCATCGACGAGGTGTCGACCTTCCCGAGGGTGGTGGGGGCGACGGTCTGGCCGGAGTCCATCATGAAGCCGGTCGACACGTCGTTCATCATGAGCAGGTCCGGCGTCGACGAGGACTGCACAGCGGCGGTGTACTTCGTCTGCACCGCGGCGTAGTCACCCTGGTACGAGGCCTTGACGGTGGCGTGGTCGGCGTTGTGGGCGTCGTACTCGGACACCAGGGAGCCGAGTTCGGTTGCGGCGGGGCCGGACATGGCGTGCCAGAAGTCGACGGTGACGGGACCGGACGAGGCGGCGGTGCCGGAGGCGGAGCACCCGGCGAGCGCCAGCATGGTGGCGGCGCCGAGGACGAGTGCGGCGGTGGAGCGTCGAGACGACATGGTGCTGCTTCCTGTTCGGGGTGAGGGTGGGAGCTGGGGCGGGGCGGGAGACGGGAGGGACGGACGGTCACGCGGACGCGTCGGCGGTCACCCCTGCGCGGTGGCCGTGCAGTGCGCCGTTCACTTCAGGGCGCCGGCGGTCAGGCCACCGGCCAGGAACCGCTGGGCGACGAGGACCAGGACGAGCACCGGCAGCGTGACCATGGCGGCGCCGGCCAGGACGACACCGACGTCGGACGCCTGGGCGTCGGCGAGCTGGGCGATGCCGACCTGCACGGTCCGGTTCTCCGGCGAGTTCGTGACGAGCAGCGGCCAGAAGAACCCGTTCCACGCGGCCGTGGCGCTGACGAGGGTGACGGACACCAGGGTCGGCCGGGTGATCGGCAGCAGCATCGACCGGATGAACCGGAAGTGGCCGGCGCCGTCGAGCACCGCGGCTTCACGCAGTTCGTCGGGGAAGCTCAGGAACGTCTGCCGGAACAGGAAGATCGTCAGCGCCGAGGCGACGAACGGCAGGAACACCACGAGCAGGGTGTCGATGATGTGCCACGACGAGACGGTCAGGTAGTTCGCGATCAGGGTCGTCTCGCCGGGGATCATCATGCTGGCGAGCAGGACGAGGAACAGCGCCCGGGTGCCGCGGAGTCGGCAGAACACCAGCGCGTAGGCGGTCATGATGCCGATCACGACCTGCAGCACCGTCTGGCAGAACGTCACCAGCACGCTGTTGAGGAACTGCTGGCCGAGCGGCACGACCTGGGTCGCCCGGACCACGTTGTCGAGCGTCAGGTGGACGGGCAGCAGGCCAGGCAGCCCCTGGTCGAGGTACTCGTTCGGGGTGAGGGCGCCCTCGAACACGTAGTACAGCGGGAAGCACACGACCACGACGGCGGCGATCAGCCAGGCGTAGACGAGGGCGCTGCGGAAGCGCCGGGCGGTGACGGGTCGCATCAGTAGTTCACCCGCTTCTCGAGCACACCGAACTGCACGAGGGACAGCCCGAGGACGAGCAGGAACAGCACGACGCCGAGCGCTGCCGCCAGCCCGAAGTTCGCGCTCGCCGAGCCGAACGCCTGCTGGTAGATCGCGTAGACGAGCGTGCGGGAGGAGTCGGCCGGGCCTCCCGAGGTGAGGATCTGGATCTGACCGAACGTGGTGAGCGCCTCGACGGTGCCGGTGACCACGACGAAGAACAGGGTCGGCGTGACCAGTGGCAGCGACACCGACCAGAAGGTGCGGAGCGGGCCGGCGCCGTCGAGCTGCGCGGCCTCGACGACCTGCGGGTCGATCGCCCCGAACGCCCCGACGAGCAGCAGGACGGTGAACCCGAGCGAGCCCCAGACGGTGACGAGCACGACGCTCGTCAGCGCCCAGTGCGTGTCGGTCAGCCACGGGATGCCCTGACCGCCGAGCTGCCGGATCACGGTGTTCACCAGGCCGGTGCCGGGGGCGAGCATCGTCGCGAAGGCGACCGACCCCGCTGACACCGACACGACCATCGGCGAGGTGAGCAGTGCCCGGAAGACGGGCATCCCGCGCAGCTTCGCGGTGAGCGGCACGACGATGAGCAGTCCGAACACGATCCGGCCGGCGACGACGCCGACGCAGAACAGTGCCGTGTTGAGCATGGTCCGGGCGAAGGCCGGGTCGGTGAAGGTCCGGACGTAGTTCTGCAGTCCGACCGATCCGGCGGGCTGGCCGAAGATGTCGGTGCCCTGCGTGCTGAGGACGATGACGCGGACGAGCGGGTAGAAGACGAACACGCCGAACACGACCGACGCCGGCAGGAGCAGGGCCATGCCGACGCGGCGGTCGGACCGCAGCCAGGACCGGGTCGTCCTGGCGGGGCGGGCGGGACCGGCGAGCAGGCCGGGCCGGACGGACACCGTCATGTCGAGCAACCTTCGGGTAGGGAACGTTCCCTATCCGGGAACGGTGTCCACTGTGCGGGCGGTCGGAGGAGCCGGTCAAGCGACGTCAGCGACCCGCCGCCGTCCGTTCACACCGCGTTCAACGGACGAACCACGACGGCGGTCCACGCACCCCCGGTGTTCACCTCCGGTTCGGCTCGGAGCACCGCCTGGTTCCCCGTCCAGGACCGGCCACGTCGTAGACCGGTCCCATGTCGTCGCCCGCCACGCCCACCGTCTCCCCCACCCCCGCCGCGCTCCGCGCCGCCGCCGAGTCCGCCTGCCGCACGGTCGCCCCGCAGCTGCTCCAGGCGTTCCGGTCGGACATGGCGATCACCACGAAGCGCGACGCCCACGACGTCGTCACGGTGCACGACCGTGCCGCGGAGGAGACCATCACCACCGCGCTGACCAGGGCGTTCCCCGGGTCGGTGGTGCTCGGGGAGGAGGGCGGCAGCACCGGTGACGCGCCCCTCCGGTGGATCGTGGACCCGATCGACGGCACCGCGAACTTCGCCCGGGGGCTGGCCTACTGGTGCGTCTCGATCGCCGCCGAGGTCGACGGGGTCGTCGTCGCCGGCGCCGTGTACGACCCGGTGGCCGACCACCTGTTCGCCGCCGACGACACCGGCGCGACCCTCGACGGCGCACCGATCCGGTCCGTGTCCCTGCCCGAGGACGCCGCGACCGTGCTGACCAGCTTCCCGGTGCAGCAGGACCTGGAACTCCTCGGCGAGGAGGCTGCACTCACCCTGGTCCGTGACCTCACGCTCCGGTACCGGCACCACCACAGCACCGGCAGCGGCGCGCTCAACCTCGCGCACGTGGCCGCCGGCTGGTCGGACGTCACGATGGGCTTCGCCACCCACCCGTGGGACGTCGCCGCGGGTGCGCTGGTGTTGGAGCGGGCCGGCGGGTGGTTCCGCGGGTTCACGTCCGGCGTCGCGACCGACCCGGCACACCGGGCCGAGGACTACGTGGCTGCCGGCGGTGGCGTCGACCACCGGGCCCTGGTCGAGCGGGTGCAGCAGCTCTCGAGCACGATCACGCCACCGCTCGACCGTCAGGGTCGGTCCGCGGTCTAGGGTCCCGATGTGAGCACCAGCGCAGCCCAGGCATCGGCCTTCTTCGACGAGGTCGGTCGCGCGGAGTCCGTGTGGACCGTCGAGGACGACGGCGGCGTTCCCGCTCCCCTCGGCGCTGACGGCCGACGGGCGATGCCCTTCTGGTCGCGACGGTCCAGGGCGGAACGGGTGATCGGCACCGTGCCCGCCTACTCCGGCTTCCGACCGTCGGAGATAGCGCTCCGGGACTTCGTCGACCGACGGCTGCCGGGACTCGAGCGGGACGGCATCGACGTCGGACTGAACTGGTCGGGATCTCGTGCCACCGGGTACGACCTGACGCCCCGGGAGGTGCTGGCCCGGTTGACCGAACAGGACGCCGGCTCAGAACGACGCTCGTACACCGAGGCGTTCCTCGCGCACCTGCAGCACCTGTTCACGACCGACACGGACTGGAACGACGGCACGGAATGGGTCGCCGGCCGCGCCCTGACCGACGACGTCGCCGTCGTGCTCTACCGCGACCGCCCGGGAGGCCCGGTCCTCGGCCGCCGCTACGACCTGGCCGCCGAACGCACGCTGTTCACGGACGACAGCGCCGAAGCGATCGCCGGCGAGGCCTGGACGGGCGACTTCGTCGACCCCTCCGGACCGGGTGAGCTCCTCCCCGTGGACTGGGCCGACGGGCTCTGCGACGACCCACGGAGCGTGCAGTGGATCGGAGTCCGGCGCTGAGGCACAGTTCCGAGTCCGGAACCGCTTCCGTCCAGCGCCCGCACCAGCCGCCTTGCGCACGACGCCCGCCCGCTCGGTGCCGGACGAGCCGTATCCTGACTCCCTGGTCGCCGTCGCCGTTGCAGGGCCCCGCCACGGGGCTCCCCGCCACCGCAGCAGGCCCCGGCTGGCCACGGAGGGAACTGTCATGAGCATGGAAGGCGTGGCCTGGAGCTCGCTCTACAAGATCTCGACCGCCAGGGACGGCAAGCACGGCATCTCCCGTGAGTCCGTGCGGCGGATCATGACGTTCGCCGTGCCGTACCGCGCGAAGCTCCTCGTCTTCATCGTGCTGTCCGTCGTGGGGGCGTTCCTGGCGGTCGCGACGCCGGTGCTCGCCGGCCAGGTCGTCGACGTCATCGCGGCCCGGGG
Organism: Curtobacterium sp. CFBP9011; assembly: GCF_034045095.1. Lineage (NCBI taxonomy): Bacteria > Bacillati > Actinomycetota > Actinomycetes > Micrococcales > Microbacteriaceae > Curtobacterium > Curtobacterium sp. CFBP9011. Next base: position 32,589 of record NZ_JAXCWN010000004.1, on the reverse strand, counting down.
CGCCGTCGGCACCATCGTCTGGCTCGCCGTCGTCATCGCCCTGGTGGCCGTCGCCGACGCCGCCACGTCGCTGGTGACCCGCTGGTACTCGGCGCGGATCGGTGAGGGCGTGATCCTGGACCTCCGCACCGCCGTGTTCAACCACGTGCAGAAGATGCCGATCGCCTTCTTCACCCGCACCCGGACGGGCGCGCTCGTGAGCCGGCTCAACAACGACGTGATCGGCGCGCAGCAGGCCTTCAGCGGCACGCTGTCCGGCGTGGTCACGAACGTCGTGGCGCTGGTCCTGACCCTGGTCGTGATGCTCAGCACCTCCTGGCTGGTGACGGTGCTCGCGGTGGTCATGCTGCCGGTCTTCCTCATCCCCGCACGCCGGATGGGCAGCCGTCTCGCCGCGCTCCGCCGCGAGGCCGCCGACCACAACTCGGCGATGAGCACGCAGATGACCGAGCGGTTCTCGGCGCCGGGTGCGACCCTCGTCAAGCTGTTCGGCCGCCCCGACGAAGAGGCCGAGGAGTTCCGCGTCCGTGCCGCCCGCGTCCGGGACATCGGGGTCCGGAGCGCACTGCTGCAGTTCGTCTTCGTCACCGCGCTCACCCTGGTCTCCGCGCTCGCCCTCGCGCTCGTCTACGGAGTCGGTGGTTCCCTCGCCCTCGGCGGCCAGCTGAACACCGGCGACGTGGTCACCCTGGCCCTCCTGCTCACCCGCCTCTACGCGCCGCTGACCAGCTTGGCGAACGCCCGGGTCGAGATCATGAGCGCCGTGGTCAGCTTCGAGCGCGTCTTCGAGGTGCTCGACCTCGAACCGCTCATCCAGGAGAAGCCCGACGCCGTCACGATCCCCGACGGTCCGGTCGCGGTCGAGTTCGACGACGTCCGCTTCGCCTACCCGTCCGCCGACAAGGTCTCCCTGGCGTCACTCGAGGAGGTCTCCACGCTGGACACCCGTGGTGGCGACGAGGTCCTGCACGGGGTCTCGTTCCGGATCGAGCCGGGGCAGACCGTCGCCCTGGTCGGCACGTCCGGTGCGGGGAAGTCCACGGTCGCGCAGCTCCTCTCGCGCCTGTACGACGTCGACAGCGGCGCCGTCCGGCTCGCCGGCACGGACGTCCGCGACGTCACGTTCAGCTCGATGCGGCACACGATGGGCATGGTGACGCAGGACGGCCACCTGTTCCACGAGACCATCCGCTCGAACCTGCGGCTCGCCCGGCCCGAGGCCACCGACGACGAGGTGTGGGACGCCGTCCGGCGGGCCCGCCTCGAGCCGCTCATCCGGTCCCTGCCGGACCAGCTCGACACCATGGTGGGTGAGCGTGGCTACCGGCTGTCCGGTGGTGAGCGTCAGCGCATGACCATCGCACGGCTCCTGCTCGCGCAGCCGCGGGTCGTCATCCTCGACGAGGCGACGGCCGCCCTGGACTCGACGTCCGAGGCCGCCGTGCAGGCCGCGCTGAGCGAGGCGCTCGAGGGCCGGACGGCGATGGTGATCGCCCACCGCCTCTCCACCATCCGCAGCGCGGACCTGATCCTGGTGGTCGAGGACGGCTCGATCGTGGAGCGCGGCACGCACGAGGAACTGCTCGCCGCGGGTGGGCGGTACGAGGAGCTGCACCGGACGCAGTTCGCGGTGCAGAAGGAGGCCGCGGCGGACGAGGAAGCGATCGGCGCGGTCTAGCCCTCCGAAGGCACCGACCGCGGCCGGCACCGCGGCACGAGCACGGTCGGCAGCACCTCGTGTCGGACCACACGCCGACCCCGCAGCCGTTCGACGACGAGTTCGACGACCCGTGCCCCCATCCGCCGACACGGCTGCTCGACGGTCGTCAGGTCCAGCCGTTCCGCCAGCGCGGTGCCGTCGAACCCGGTGACGGCGGCCACCTCCGGCAGGTCGGTCCCGGCTGCGCGGGCGGCGGCCAGCAGCCGTCCCGCGGTCGCGTCGTTCGCCGCGACGAACGCGGTCACGCCGTCGTCCAGGAAGCTCCGCACTCGTCCGGGCTCGGCGACGAGCACGTCGATGTCCGCCGTGCACCGGTCCGCCGTCACCTGGAGCCGGCCCGACACCTCGGCGTGCACCCGCCCCCGCCGTGTGGTCGACGGGAACGCCGACTCCGCCACGAAGCAGGTCCGGACGTGCCCGAGCGACGCCAGGTACAGCAGCAGTTCCCGCATGCCGGATTCCTCATCGACGCTCACGGTGTCGATGCCGGTCCCGGCCAGGAGGCCCGCCCCCGATCCGAGGACCGCCACCGGGACCCGCCGCGCGGCCGACACGACCCGTGCCCGCGGGAGACGGCTGCTCACCACCGCGACCCCGAGGACACCGTCGGCCGTCCCGGCGGAGGCGACCAGGGCCTCCAGTCCGGCGGCCAGCCGCGCGTCGTCGCGACCCGCGTCGACGACCCGGACGGCGAACCCGAAGGTCGCGGCGGTCTCCCGCGCACTCGCCAGCACCTCGGCGTGGAACGGGTGTGCCGCGTCGGTGACGAGCACCCCGATGACGAGCGGGTCACCGGAGGCACGTCGTCGCGCCAGGGCACCGACCGGGAGGCCCAGCTCGTCCGCCGCGCGCACCACCCGTTCCCGACACGGCACGGACACCCCGTCGTCGCCGCGGAGGGCCAGGGAGACGAGCGACCGGGACAGCCCGGTCGCCCGAGCCACCTCGGCGAGGGTGACCGTCATCGACCGGTGAGGGTCCAGGTGTGGACGTGCTCCCAGGTCATCGTGTGCCACCAGCGGCCGCTCCAGTCCGGGCTGGCCGTCCGGTAGAGGACGACGGTGTCGCCGCGGAAGCCGGACGGCACGTCGATGTCGAGGTCGCGGATGAACGCACCGACCTCGTCGCGCAGGTCCGGACGGCCGTAGAGGTCGTGGGAGGCGAGCGAGAGGTGTGCGCGCCACTTCTCCGGCAGGAAGTCGTTCGACGGCGGCGAGTCCATGGTCCGACGGAAGGGGTCGACCGCGGCGTCGACGTCCGCGGCGAGCTGGACGAAGTCCTGGTTCAGGGTGCCGTCGGGGCGTTCGGCGACGTCGTACACGTACCCGATGCCCTGCCCGCGGACGCCGGCGTTGTGGACGTCGAACGCCGGACGGTCGGCGAGCAGGGTCGTCAGCGCCTGCACGACCTCGGTGACGTCGCGGCCGAACGGCTGGCTGCCGACCAGGGTGGCGTGCGGCGGGAACGCGCCGGCGGACACCAGGCCGTACTGGGCGCGGAGCTGGTCGGTGACGACCGTGACGGCGCGGCAGGTGCGGGCATCGGGGCGCAGGTAGACGCCGTAGCGGTACGGGTCGGTGGCGTCGAGCGGCAGGCGGGAGGTGACGGCGGCGTCGGGCTGGGACATGGGATCCGTTCGGTCGAGCACGTTTAGGGAACGTTCCCCATCGTGGTCACCAGCGCACCGTCGTGGTCGTCTGGACGGCGACGAGCAGGTGAACGGGTGGTGACGCGGGCGGCACCCGAGCGGGCGCCGCGCGGCCGTGCCGCCGTGCTGCTCAGCGCGGAGCGAGCGTCCGACCGGGCACGAGCGTGCCGTCGATGGCGGTGTGCGTCGCCCGCGAGGTCACCCCGTCGATCTGGTCCACGACGTCGTCCACCGACAGGGATCCGATCACGTCGAGCGGCTGCCGCCACGAGCTGATGCCGAACAGCTCCGTGGCGAAGGGCATGATGCCGTCGTACCCGGTGACGGACAGGTCCTCCGGCGCCCGGAGCCCGCGGCGGCGCATCGCCTCGAGGACACCCACCGCCCAGTGGTCGCTCGGCGCCATGATCGCCGTCACGCCCCCGACCGCCACCACGTGGTCCACGGCGGAGTCGAGCCGGCGCGGGTCGTCGCCGTGGTCCTCCAGGCGGACCAGCACCACGTCGACACCCCGCGCGCCCAGCTGTCGGGCCATCGCGTCCGTCCGCGCCGACTGCGTCAGCGAACCGGACCGTGCGACCGTGAAGACCGCGACCCGCTCGTGGCCGAGGTCCGCGACCCGGTCCGCCAGCGCCGTCCCGCCACCGTGCTCGTCGCAGTAGACGCTGCTGACCGACTCGTCCCGCTCCGGACGCCCGGCGACCACCGTGGGGATCCGCTGCGCGAACGGCAGGACGTCCTCGACGGGCAGGGCGCCGCTGCAGACGATGAGTCCCTCGACCCGCAGCGCGACCAGCGTCTCGAGCGCACGCCGTTCCTCCGCGATCGAGAACGACCCGGCTCCGGTCGCGGTGACGACCCGGTACCCACGCTCCGCCGCGCGCAGCTGGAACGCCGTCAGCAGGTGCCCGTAGAACGGGGTGGAGGCGTCGCGCACGAACGCGCCGACCGTGTGGGTCCGGTGCGCCGACATGCCCCGGGCGTTGGCGTTCGCCACGTACCCGAGGTCGCGGGCGGCCTGCTTCACCCGCTCGACCGTCGCCGGCGCGACCCCGTAGGCCCCGGCGAGCGCCCGCGAGACGACGGACTTCGAGACACCGGCGGCAGCGGCGACGTCGAGGATCGTCGGGACGGCGTGGCTCACGCCCGGGCCCGTCGTGTGGTCATCCCCTCACGGTAGCGGGCACAGCGCGTCCCTCGACGAGGAGCAGCGCCGATCGCCATCCTGAGCGCTGGCTCACCGCGCAGAAAGTCTGCCGTCGCGCACTGTTCACCGAACGGCCCGGACGGACCCCGATCGTTCTCGGTACCCGCCGCGTCGCCGACCCCCTGGTCGCGGGCGGACACGTACCCGTACCCGAACGAGGAGCCCCGTGCCCAACCGTCCCGCCCGAGCACACGCGCTGTTCCGAGCCGCGTCCATCGCCACCGCTGCCGCCGCCGTCTTCGGCTCCGTCTGCCTCTCGACCACCACGGCGAGCGCCGACACCGGCCTGCAGCCCGCGTTCACCGCGCAGGACCACCCGGTCACCGACGTCCCGGGCATGGTGAACGGCCGCGAGCTCGGCGCCTTCACCGGACTTGACGGACGCCGGGTCGACGCGACGCGGCTGATCCGCTCCGAGTCGCTCGACAAGGTCACGGCCGCCGGCGCCCAGACGCTCGCGGGCAAGTACCACGTGGACCTCGTCGTCGACCTCCGCACGCCTGGTCAGGTGGCGGCGAAGCCCGACGTGACGATCCCCGGCGCGAAGGTCGTCGACATCTCGATGTTCGGCGCCGACGGCGACTACCCGGACGACACCGTGATGTACCACGACCTCACCGACAAGGGCTACGTCGACGCTGCGGACCGTGGCCCGATGATCAGCGCCTACGCCCAGGTGCTCCAGATCCTGGCGACGCACACGACCGGCACCGTGCTGATCCACTGCTCCCACGGCATGGACCGCACCGGCACCGTCATCGACCTGCTCGACCGGGTCCTGGGCGTCGACAGCGCGGACGTCCTGCACGACTACCTGCTCTCGAACACCCAGCTCGGCGTCACGTGGGCCACCCCGCAGCTGCTGCAGGGCACCTTCGAGCACGACGTCGCGACGAAGTACGCCGGCATGGACTCGTACCTGTCCAAGACCATCGGCGTCACCCCGGCCGAGGTCGCGGCCCTCCGTGCCCGGTTCCTCGTCTCCGACGACGCCTCGGCCTCGGCCGTCACCGTCGGTGGCGTCACCGTGCCCCTCGCCGCTGCGGCGACCACGGCCGGTGCGACCGTCACCGCACCCCTCACCGCGCTGACCGCCGCCGACGTGCACGTCACGACGACGAACTCGGCAGCGACCTCCTCGGTGGCCGTCACCGGTCGCAGCGCCGTCGTCACGGTGACCGCGGCGGACGGCACGACGACGAAGCAGTACCGCGTCACCGTGCGGCAGCCCGCCCTGTCCGTCGTCGCGAACGGCCCCGCCGCCCACGGCCCGTTCGCGCCCGGCTCCGCCGTGACGATCACGAGCGCCGGACTCACGCCCGGTGCGGTCTACTCGGTCGTCGTGCACTCCACCCCGCGCGTGATCGGCACGGTCACCGCGACGGCGGCCGGGACCGTCTCGGCCTCCGTCGTCCTGCCGGCCGACCTGGCCGCCGGCGCGCACACGCTGTTCCTGGCCGACGCGAAGGGGACCGCCGTCACCACCGCGGCACGCATCGTCCTGGTCGCCCGCTCGGCGACCGGGACCACCACGACCCGCGGGGGCACGACCGTGGCGACCGTCCCGGTCCGGTCCTCCTCCGCATCGGGTCCGTCCGTCGCCACGGGCGGCACGGTCGTGGCCAGCCCCGCCGACGGCGGCGTCCTGCCGTGGGTCCTGCTCGGCGGTCTCGGTTCGGCCCTGCTCGCCGGCCTCGGCGTGCTCCGCCTGCGCGGCCGGGTCCGCAACGGCCGGGCCAGCAACGGCCAGTTCCGCAGCGGCCGCTGAGTCGTGACGACACGACACACGACGAAGCGGTGGCGCCGGGGATCCGTCCTCGGCGCCGCCACCGGCGTGCTGGCGGTCGGGATGGTCGTCACCGCGATCGTCGGCCTGACGCTCCCCCACACCCGCCAGACGGGAGGCCCGCCCACCCTCGACCTCGCCGGCCACCCCGTGCAGGTGGACGGCCCCGCACCCGCCCCGAGCGCGTCGGCCACCCCCTCCGGGGTCGGCCGCTTCGCGGCCCCGTCCGTCGGTCTGGACGTGCCCCTCGGGGCCTTGAGCGTCGTCGACGACGTGGTCGAGCCTCCCGGCTTCACCTCGGCGTACTGGGTGCGGAACCTCGGCGTCGCCCCGGCGGACGCGGCACACGGCACCGTGTTCGTCGCGATGCACTCCCTGCGCGGCGGCGGTGTCGGGCCCGGGAACGCGCTCATCGACGTCGCGGCGGGGCGCCCGCGCATCGCGACGGGGGCGGCGATCACGGTCGACGACGTCCGCTACCGCGTCACCCGCACCGAGACGGTCGGCAAGGGGGACATCCATGCCGACGCCGAGGTCTGGGCGAACACGCCGGGGCGGCTCGTCGTGATCACGTGCCTGCAGCGTGCGGACGGTGAGCGGTCGGTCAGCAACGTGGTGGTCGAGGCCGTGCGGGCGTGATGCCGGTCGTCAGGGGTACGACTCCGGTCGGCCAGTCGGGCGACTGACACACGTCCTCCGGTCGTGCGAGCCTGGGGGCCGTCCACATCGACCGCACCAGCCGATCAGGAGGCATCGTGAACAGCGCAGACCGGGACCGCGACCGCCGGACCTTCCGCTGGGGGGTCGTCGCGGTGGTCGTCCTGGGGCTCGCGGTCTTCACCCCGCTCGCAGCCCGGTCCGGGAACGGCGCGACGTACTTCTTCGTCGAGATGGTGCTCGTCGCCGCGCTGCTCGGCTGGTACGAGACCAGGAAGCGTCAGCACCGCTGACCGTGCTGACGCTCAGCCGTCAGCTGTCAGCCGTCAGCCGTCAGCCGCGGAGGGTGCTCGGACGGCGGCGGAGATCCCGCCGTCCGACGAGGAACCAGACGAGCGACCCCAGCACCGGCAGCACGACCACCCCGACGATCCACACGACGGTCGCCGGCAGCGTCATCCGCGCGGATCAAGCGCCGGGAGGCCCGGGGCACCGCCGCCCCGCCGGTCACGCCGTCGGGGACCCACCGTCCAGGTCAGCGCAGCGCCGCGAACAGCACGTCGGCCACCTGCGGCAGCTCGGTGCGGAACGACCACTGCACGGTGTTCCAGTCGTGCCCGCTGCCTGGTGCGAGCGCCACGGTGGCGTGGGCTCCCGCGGCCCGCGCTGCCCGTGCCAGCACCCGGGCGTTGTCGCTGAACTCGCGGTCGGAGGACCCCGCCGTCAGCCAGAGCGCGTGCCCGCCGAGCCCGTTCGCCCGCATCTGCGCGATCGGACCGGCGGCCTTCCACGCTGCGACGGAACCGCCGAAGGCCCGGTCGGCACTGTGCTGCGGGTTCTGGTCGATCGGGTGCAGTTCACTCGAGACCGCGAGCACGGGCCCGAACCGGTCGGGCTGTGCGGTCACGAACTGCATCGCGCAGGTCGCCCCCTGTGAGAACCCGGCCAGGCCCCAGGCGTGCCGGTCGGTGGTGACCGGCAGGTGTGCGGTGAGCCAGCGCGGGACGTCCTCGGTGACGTAGGTCCGGGCCTTCCCGAGCTCGGAGTCGACGCACATCGTGTTGAGCCCGGGCGCCGACAGCTGGTCGACGGAGACGACGATCGGGGCGCGGCCCTGGTGCGCTGCGGCGTAGGCGTCGAGTGCCTTGTCCAGCTGTCCGGCGGTGAACAGGTCGCTCGGGGCGCCGGGCTGCCCGGAGAACGCGAGCACGACGGGCAGCTTCCGCGGGTCCCGGACGAGGGCGGCCGGCGGCAGGTACACGACGGCCGGTCGGGCGTCGAAGCCGGAGCGCTGCCCCGGGATGTCGATCGTGCGGACCTCGCCGACGGCGGGCGGCGCGGCAGCGGGAGCGGCGGCGAGGTCGAGCTCCGGGTAGGGGTTCTTCTGCACCACGGTGCCGAGCGTCGGGTACATCGCGAACTCGACGTTCACGCCCAGGGCGGGCACCAGCAGCGCGGCCGGCACGAGCACCGCGGCCAGCACACGACGCCAGCCACCGCCCTGCACCAGCCCGACGACCGCGATGCCGAGCGCGGCGGCAGCCACGGCGACCCACATCCGCGTGATCGGACTGAGCGCGACGCCGAACACGTTCATCAGGTCGCTGAGCACCCAGCAGACGAAGAGCACGACCACGGCGGCACCCGCGGCGACGGCGGCGCGGAGTCCGGCTCGACGCCAGGCTGCCCGGGACCGCAGCGCACCGAGTGCCGGCAGGAAGACGGCGACCGTCAGCAACGTGAACCCGACGTCCAGGGGGACGAGCTTCGACGGGGCCTGCAGCTGGGTGGCGAGCAGCCACTCGGTCGGACTCACCGGGCCGCCGCGCGGTGCGCCTGGCGCAGCGCCCAGAGGTGCTTCGGTCGCAGACCCGGCACGTACGCACCGGCGAGGGCGCGGGCGACGCGCGGCACGTGCAGCGGAGTCGGGACCACGATCCAGAGTGTCTCGTGCCGCGCTCCGAACTTCTCCTTGAAGCGCTGCAGGGACCTGAAGCCGTACACGGGTTCCAGCAGCCGGGCGACGAGCAGCGATCCGCGGGTGACGAGCGACCCGGCGCCGGCGTGGGCGGCCAGCGGCGTGCCGGAGAGGCTGATCATCCGCAGTCCGGCGTCGCGGGCGCGGAGGGCGGTGCGGGCGATGAGGAACTCCATCACGCCGGGCATCCCGTCCTCGCCGCGGCGCATGACGTCGAGCGTGTACCCGGCGAGCGCCCCACGTTCGTACACCGGCAGCCAGCTGGTGACCGCGGTGACGTGCCCGTCGGCGGCCACGGCCAGCATGAGCCGCACGTCCGGGTCGTCGAGTTCGTGGAATCCCCCGAGGGTGAACCCCATCTCGGGCAGTCGCCGGTCGGTCGCCCAGCGGGTGCAGATCGTCTCGACCTGGGCCCGCGGCTCGGCGTCGAGGGCGTCGAAGGTCGTCCACTCGTCACGCACGCCCTCGCGGTCGGCGCGGTTCGAGGCCGTCCGGAGGTCCTGCCGCTTCTTGCCGCGCAGGTCGAACGACGTCACGTCGAGCACGGACTCCACACCGACGGGCAGGGACGTCCAGCCCTCGGCAGCGAGGATCTGCCGCACCGGCTCGTGCACGCTCGTGAACGCCGGCACCCAGCCGTTCCGTTCGCAGAAGGCCGCGAACGCGGACACCACCTCGGCACGGTCGTCGACGCAGCACGCCGGGTCCGAGACCGTCAGCGCCACGTCGCCGCAGACCCGGTAGGCCACGGCACCGCGTCCGCCCGGATGCGTCCAGGTCGCGTTGCCGCGCCAGGTGCCCATGTGGCCGAGGGTGCCGGCGTCGCCGTCGCGGAGCATCCCGACGAAGGCGTCCCGTCCGTCCGCAGCGGCCCGGAACCGGCCACGGACAAGGGTGCCGCGGAGGGCGAGCACCGCCAGCAGCACGATCGCGGGCACGAGCCAGGCGCCGAGCAGGGTGACCTGCCACTCGATCGCGTCGAGTCCGATCCCCCGCCACTGCACGGCGTCGTCGGTCATCGGTTCGATGAGGAACACGTCGGCCAGCACCGCGGTCAGCGTGACGAGCACGCCGACGGCCAGGTACACGCCGACGCGGCGGCCGCGCTGCACCAGCCACGCCGAGGCGAGCAGCAGGAGCCCGACCACGACGACCGCGTGGTCGCTCATGGCGTCGGCGAAGACGGACAGCACGCCGTCCGGGTCCGGCACGACGGGCGTGACCAGCGTGCCCGCGCCGAGTGCGATGAGGGTCGCGACCACCCACGTGCGTGCGCTGACGGTGTCACGGGGGGACGGGCCTCCAGGACGGGAGGCGCGGCGCACCACGAACGCGCCCGCTGCGGTCCCGAGCAGGGTCGCCAGGGCACGGGCCAGGTCCGACCCGTGGCCGGCGAACAGGACGAGCGTCAGGACGACGGTCCAGAGCGCGGCGCGGGTGCGCCACCGGCGCTGCGCGGGCATCGCCGCGGAGGCGGCGCCGAGCAGTGCGGTCGCGACGGTCGACGGGGCGAAGAGCGGCTGGCCGACCGCCAGTTCGGCGTGTGCCTCGCCGAGCGCGGACCCGACGGTGACGGTGAGGAGGGTCCCGAGCACGCCGAGCGTCGGCGCCAGCACGCCGATCAGGAGCGTCCGGACCGATCCGAGGGACCGTTCGGCGAGCACGACCGTCAGCACCACGCCGAGGAGTGCCAGGCAGGCGACGGGCGGGTGGTGCGGGAAGTCCGGTTCGGCGTGCGCGATGCGCGCGGTGACGACGAGGACGACCGCGGTCACCGCCACGGCGACGGAGACCGGGAGGTGTCGGAGCCGTCCGACGAGCGCTGAGGGTGCCACGTTCTGATTGCAGCGGAACGAGCGCTCCGCGTCATCGACCCGCAGCGTGAACTCCGATGGCCGATCGGCCATCCGGGTCCGTCGACCGGAGGACCCGGGTCGGGCCGCTCCCGGGGGGCTCCGTCAGGGCTTCCGGGCCGCCGAGACGTGCGCGACCGGCAGCCGCAGGTGCAGCGCGAACCCGTCGTCGGGCTGCGGTCCGGACTGCATGCTGCCGCCGAGCAGCGACGCCCGCTCCCCCAGCCCGATCAGCCCGAGGCCGGACCCGGGCAGCTCCAGGCGGTCCGACCGGGCCGGGCCGTTGACGACGTCGACCAGGACCTCGTCGCCGTGCAGCCGGCCACTCACCCGGACCAGGGCGCCGGGGGCGTGCTTGCGGGCGTTGGTCAGGCCCTCCTGCACGAACCGGTACACGGCACGCTGCAGCGGCTGCTCGAGGGTGTCGGGCAGGTCCACGTCGCAGCGGGTGTCGAGGCCGCTCTCGGCGACCAGTCGGGGCAGGTCGGCGAGCACCGGTTGCGGAGCGATCTGCCGGTCGGTCCCACCGGAGGCGCGCAGCACCTGGACCATGCCGCGCAGCTCCTGCAGGGTCACGACGCACAGCTGCCGGATCGTCCGGGCGAACCCGCGCTCGGCCTCGTCGCGTCCGGCCATCTGCATCGCCCCGGCCTGCACGGCGATCAGGGTGACCTGGTGGGCGACGACGTCGTGCATCTCCCGCGCCAGCAGTGCCCGCTCCCGCGAGAGTGCGACGGCTGCGGCCTGGCGGCGTTCGTCCTCCCGGGCCAGACGCGCCGCGGTCAGTTGTTCGGTCAGCAGCAGGCGGGTCCGGACGAGCAGCCCCACCGCGAGCGGCCCGAGGGCGAACAGCAGCGCGTAGACCACGGAGACGACGATCTCCGCCGGGGCCTGCGCCGGCCCGACGAACCCGCTGAACCCCACGAACTGCACCAGCGCCGCCAGGAGCATGAGCCAGCGGCGGTCCGTGCGCTCCCCCAGCGTGAACAGCGCGATGCTGCCCGCGACCACCGCGGAACCGACGAACAGCGCGGGAACCGTCAGGGCGAACGCCAGCACCGGGAAGCGCCGGCGGATCAGCAGTCCGGCCGCGGCGAGCAGCGAGAGCACCGTGTCGACGGTCGTCGCTCCCGAGATGTCGAGGACCGCGTCGGCGACCGCAGCCGCGACGAAGAGCAGGTCGACCAGCCACCAGGGTGCCCGGTGGGTGCGCACCCAGCGCAGGGCGACCTCGACGAGGTGGTCGAGCCTCCCGTCCGTCGCCGCGAGCACCCGACCGACGCGGGCCAGACGGGGACGCTCAGCCATCCAGCAGTCCTGCCTCGGCCGCACGCAGTGCGAGCTGGACCCGTGTCGGGACGGCGAACGCGGCGAGGAGGGCGCGGACGTCCTCCTTCACGGTGCCCGTGCTGACGCCGAGGCGCTGGCCGATGTCCGGGTTGCTCGCGCCGTCGGCGATCAGCCGGAGGACCGCACGCTCGCGGTCCGACAGGGACGGCGGTGGGGTCGCGGCCGAGGACCGGGCCGCGAAGAGCGACCGGCGGTCCACCCCCGGCGCCAGGACGACTCCCCCGCGGGCCAGCACGCGGATGTACTCGGCGAGCCCCTCGGGGTCGGTGTCCTTGAGCAGGAAGCCGGCGGCGCCGAGGTCCATCGCACGGCCGACGTACTCGTCCGTGTCGAACGTCGTGAGCATCGCGACCGCCGGGGGCTCCGGGAGGGTCTGCAGCTGACGGAGGACCTCGAGCCCGTCGATCCGCGGCATCCGCACGTCGAGCAGCACCACGTCGGGAGCGTGCTCACGGACCACCTGCACGGCGTCGACGTCACCCGTGGTGGCGACCACGTCGATGTCCGGCGCGGCACCCAGGATGAGTTCGAAGCCGTACCGGACGAGCGTCTCGTCATCGACGATCACGACGGTGGTCACGGCGGTCATCTTGGCATGCGGGGGCGGCGATGCGACGGGAGCGGTCGAACCGCCCTCATGCGGCCCCAGTCTTCTGGGTCGTCCTCAACCGAGGGGTCTCCCACTGACTCGAGCGGCGAGGCGGCCGTGTGACCGCAGAACGACGACGAAGGACACGACCCCGAGGAGCAGCTCCACAACCCACACCGCGACGTTGACACCGGTCCGACCGCCGCTGAAGCCGACAGCGAAGGCGGCGAAGGGCTCGAGCACGAACAGCGCGGGAAGTCCGAGGGCGAGCCACCATGTCAGGAATCGACGACTGAGCGTCGCGAGCAAGCCCGTTACACCTCCGACTACGGCACCTGCGGAGAAGAACAGAACGTAGTTGGAAAGAACGTGGATCGACAGCGAATGATTGACCAGCTCGAGGAGGCTGTAGAACGCAGCAAGACTGACGACGGCCAACACGGCGCCGATCAAAGCTCCGGCCAGCGGATTGCGGACGCTACGACCACCGGCGAAAGGTACGACCAGCCATGGAGCAGCAAGGTTACCGATCACGTATCGAAAGGGATTCGTACCGTCCCCCTTGATGACTTCGAAGAGCACCCCGACGAGTACCGCGGCAAGGAAGAGCATCAGCAACCTGATGATGAGGAACAGAGCCGTTCCTGGTCGAGATCCACTCATACCGCGCTTGCACAATTCTTCTCGTTGAATTCTTTCACTGCGGCTTCGTCATGACCGGCAATTGCTGCGCGTACCGCATCGAGCAGTTGCTTCGTGTTCTCATCCGAACCCGACCCACCAAGCCGTAACCGAGTGATTTGTTGCAGCGCGGCCGCCGCACGCGCGTCGAAGGCATCCGTTCCCGAGGTTGCATCCTTCGTCGTCCAGGAACAGAACCAGTAGAACTGCGCATCATTCGTCGCTGCGCCCACCTGGTAGTACTGCGGTGCCCCGTCCGGCCCCTTTGCGCTCTCAGGACTTGCTGGCCAGCGCGCACCATCCGCGAGTACCAGCGCTGCCGCCGCCTGCCGGTACTCCTTGTTGGCCTGCGTTGCTGTGACCCAGCTTCCCGACGGGTGCGATGTGGGCACCCCCTGAGCGCAACCAGTTGCTGCCCCCAGCACCACGAGGGCGCAGGCGGCGAGCATGCTTCGTCGAAGCATCATGAACCCCCGAGTCATGCTCGCCACCCCCGCGTCTCGATCGATCAGTAGATCTCGGAGCCCGAGAAGTTGTAACCACCGCACGAGGAGTTGCACGTACTGTTCTGACGGTAGTCGTTCTGGAAGACCGTACCGGCGAGAACGTCATCGACGAGGGTCTTCGTGCCGGCGCTGTTCAGCGTGACCGTGTCACTGAACACCTTGCTGTTCTTCGAGTTCACCAGACGCCACTGGATGCCCTTCGCAGGCACCGAATTCAGGTTGAGGTAGATCTTCGTACCGGATTTCGCGACCGAGCGGGTGGTGCTCGACTTGTACCAAGCGCCGCCTTCGTACACCGTCCCCGAAACGCTGTGCGAGTCCGATGCTTGCGCGGCCATCGGTGCGGCGAACACTGCCCCCGCGACGACCGCCAGAGTAGTCAATGTCATGCCGAGCTTACGGAACTTCATGAGTGCCTCATTTCCCCGGAGGACCCCATGTCCCCCCGGCAAAAACCTAGAGGGAACCTCAGCGTCAATGGAATACTTCCTGACCGTGTCTGAGGAGACCTTCATTGTCGAAGTTGCGCGATCGAGGAGTTGAAATCCTGAGCGCAAAAATCGTCCTGCGGGCTCGACAATGAGGCTGACACCGTGCACTGTTCATCCGACGTCAGGACAGCCGCGGCGTGAAGGTCACGACGCCACCGGCGTCATCTCGGCGTAGAAGTCCTTCGCCGTGATCTGCGTCCCGTCGTTCGACGCAGCCGCGTTGCGCTGGTACTCCAGGTCGAGGACGTCGGACGGGTCGGTCACCGAGTAGGCGCACCAGCCCTCGCCGGACTGCCCCTGCTCGACCTTCGTCAGCGCCGGGTAGCCCGCGGCCTTCATCGCGTCCTCGACCACCGAGGTCGTGCCCTGGGACGTGTACGACTCCGTGCTGCCGTGGGCCTGCACGCGGATCGCCAGGCAGTCCATCGTCGAGTAGTACTTGTCCCCGGCGGTCACGGCGACGTGGACCAGGACCTGCTCGTTGTCGTCCCGGTCCGCGAGCCCCGACTGTGCCGAGGTCCACGGGAAGTTCCGCACGACCTTGTCGGCCTGCACGGTGTGGCCCATCTGGTCGTCGGTGATCTTGTCCGACGTGACGTCGACCACACCCGACGCTGCGGCCTCGCTGGTCGGCGTCGGGGTCGGCGTCTGCTGTTCCGCGGCCTGGCTCTGCGACGGCTTCGCCGCGGCCTTGCTCGGCGCGGAGTCCGCCGACTGCGACGAGCAGCCGGCGAGTGCGACGGTCACGACCGTGATCCCGACGACGGTGGTGAAGATGTGCTTGATCGACATGGTGTCCCCTCAGGTACTGCGCCGAGGGAACAGCTCCGCTCCCCCAGCGGTCGCCCCGGCTTCTGGTGAAGGCAGCCGAGACCACTCATGACCGCACGCCCCACCGTGCACCTCGGTCGCCTTCGCAGGTCGGTCACGGAACCGGGGTGGTTCAACGCTACCGCCCAGCGCGGGGCGAGGAGTACAGGCTCGTCCTCGCGCGCAGGGGTCGGTCGTCCTGCCTTCACGACTGGCTGCCGACGGACCGTGACCAGCAGCGCCTCCGGCCGGTGGGCACCGGTCAGGTGCCCACCGGCCGTCCGCGTCAGTCGCCGTACTCGCGGACGACGATGTCGGAGAAGGTGGCCGCGCCGCCGACGGAGTACAGCGAGATGCCGGTGTCCCCGGAGTCGAAGTCCACCT
The DNA here is from genome assembly GCF_034045095.1 of Curtobacterium sp. CFBP9011. Classification (NCBI taxonomy): domain Bacteria; kingdom Bacillati; phylum Actinomycetota; class Actinomycetes; order Micrococcales; family Microbacteriaceae; genus Curtobacterium; species Curtobacterium sp. CFBP9011. The sequence continues at coordinate 16,929 of NZ_JAXCWN010000004.1, read as the reverse complement.
GGTTCGACAAGACGACGGAGCCGGCATCGACGAACACTTCGACGCTCTGCGTGTCGACGAGGATGCGGAGGTGGACCGCCTGGGTCGCAGCAGGGACGGGAGCGACTGCACGGGTGTACGGGGCGAGTGCGAAACCGGCGCGATCGGAGGCCGCCCGGTCGACGTAGAGATCGCTGCCGGTCTTGCCGATGTCCGTGTGTCGGGTCCCGTCGGCCGAACGACCGACGGAGACGCCGACGTCGGTGGCGTCGGTCCATGCGACGTCGAGCTCGATCTCGTAGGCCCGTGCGTTGTACGGCAGGACAGCGGAACCGTCGACGGACCGGCTCCCGATCGGGACGGTGCCGGTCGCTGCGTTCCGGAGTGCGGCGATGGGCGCGCTGAGGAGGCTGTACCGACCGTCCGACTGCTTCTGCAGCGTGATCTCACGGACGATCGAGTTCTGACCGTTGTAGCCGTCGGAAGTGTCGGTCGGGACCTGTCGGTTGGCGTACTTCCAGTTGTTCATCCAGCCGATGCCGTACCGCTTCGTGGTCGGTGCCTCGTTCGCCGGCCACGTGACCGCGGCGTACCAGTCCCAGCCCCAGTCGAGCCACTGCGGCGTGAGGTCGTCAGCGGTGAAGAACGTCCCGTCCCAGGAGCCGGTCCAGTACGCGGAGGTGCACGGCAGTCCCTCGTTGTACGCGTCCATGCTGCCGCTGAAGACCCAGTGGGTGGTGCCGTCGTCAGCGGTGATCTGGAACAGGTCGGGGCACTCGATGCCGCCGAGGTCGTGGTCGGGGTAGTCGAAGTTGCGCTGCAGGGTCCAGTCGATGAGGTTCTTCGACGTGTAGAACGCCGCGTACCGCTGCCTGCCGATCACGCAGACCCACTCGTTGCGGGCGTCGTCCCAGGCGACCTTGGGGTCGCGGAACCACTCGGCGTTCGAGATCTCCGCATCGGTGGTCGCTGCGCGTCCGTCGTTGTTGACGATGACCGGCTCCGGTCGGGCAGTGAAGGTGAAGCCGCCGTCGGTGGACCAGAAGAGGTACTGCTCCTGGTACTTGCGGACGCCTCCTGTCGGTCGAGTGGCGAGGGCGATGACCGCACCGGCGCCGTACCCGGCGGTGTCGTCGGTGTCGATCAGGGTGCAACCGGTCCAGGTGGGGAGGTCGGTCTCGAGCGGGATGACGGTGCCTTCGAAGGTGAAGTCGACGCCGTCGGTCGTGGAGACGTGGTCCCAGCCGCCGTCACCGTTGTCGACGTCGGAGTGCAGGTAGTACAGCTGGTACGCACCGCGGGTGAACACGGGACGCTGCGGATCGGACAACCATCCCGCCGGTGGGGTCATGTGGTACTTCGCCCGGAACGAGACGGCAGCCGCCGATGCTGCAGACGTCGACGCGGGAAGGGCCGCGGCGGATGCTCGCGCTGCCCCCGCTGGGCCGGCTGTTGCGAACAGTGCCAACGCACCGATGCCCGCCCCCTGGAAGAGCGCGCGTCGTTGGAATTCAGATGTCATGGTCAACTCCGGTTCGAGGTCGGGCTTGCATCGGTCGGGCTTGCATCGGTCGGGTCTGCACCGGACGGTCTGGGGCGGTCGGCGGCTCGGGGCGGTCGGCCGGAGGAGGTACCGGGGACTGCGTGAGTGCGTCGCGGATGATCCGGCGCGGGTCGTAGCGACGGGGATCGAGCTCGGACCAGTCGATGTCGACGCCGGTCTCTTCTTCGATCTGCGCCTTCGTGGTGTCTGCCCAGGTGCGCAGCTGACGGAGGAAGCCCGTCAGCCGCCGGGTGTCGGAGGCGAGACGGTGCGGTCCGAGGCAGAACGCCGCGATGACGGCGATGACGAGCAACTTGTCGACGTCCACGATCAGGTCCCGTCACGCACGGTGGGAGGAGGTCATTCGGTCGGGTTCGTCGACGTCGGGGCAGCGGGGGCGGTGCCGTCGACCACGGGCTTCCCGCTGCCGTCAGCGTGGATCTCGTTGCGGAAGATGTTCAGCGACTGGCCGATCCCCTTGGCGAGCGCGGGCAGCTTCGTCGCGCCGAAGAGGAGGACGACGATGCCGAGGATGACGAGCAGGTGGATTCCGGTGAGGTTGCCGAGCATGGGGTTGTCCTTTGCGAGATGGGAGCGGTGCAGTCGAGGCCAGGAGCCAGACGGGGCTGGCGATGACGATCGTGAGCGTGATCTGGAGTCAGAGGGCGAAGGCGCCGCTGAGGACCGGGAAGTCCAGTTGGGCGGGGCGGTCATCAGCGGATCTCGAGGGCGGCGGAGAACAGGTCGTCCCTGGTCGGCAGATCGGCGCCACGCCGGGCGACGGTGATCGCCGCGGCACGCGTACTGAGGCGGCCGAGCTCGCGGAGGCTGTCTCGGCTGATCGGGCCGACAGCGGCGCCGCGCGTCTGGAGCTGCCAGATGAGCGTCGCCATGTAGCTGTCCCCGGCCCCGACGGTGTCGACGACGTCGACGCGTTCGCCGGGGACGGCCACCCGCTCGGTCGCGGTCGTCACGATCGAGCCCGCGGCACCCGTGGTGAGGGCGGCGAACTCGACGCCGATCTCGAGGAGACGATCGAGCACGGCGTCCGCACCCAACCCCGGGTAGAGCCAGCCGGCGTCTTCATCGGAGAGCTTCACGACGTCGGCGACCGCTGCGAGTCGTTCGAACGTGCGACGTCCGTCGGCCGGTCTGCCGAGGAGCGCAGGACGGATGTTCGGGTCGAAGGAGACGGTTCCGCCTTCGGCCGCCGTGCGCCGGGCGAGTTCGGACACCTTGCCGGCCCCCGGCTCGAGGAAGGCGCCGATCGATCCGACGTGCAACCACCGCGGGGTCCGCGGCAGGTCCGGCAGGTCCCACTCGATGTCGAACTCGTAGGTCGGTTGGCCGTCAGGAGCCAGCCGGACGACCGCGGACGACGTCCGCGTCGCACCGAACGCGTCGTCGACGACCTGGACGCCGGACGCTCGGAGGTGATCGGCGATGCGGTGTCCGCGCGCGTCGTCCCCGAGCCACGTCGCGAACTCGACCGGCGTGCCGAGCCGCGCCAGTCCGAGTGCGACGTTCGCGGGGCTCCCACCGGGCACTTCCCGGGTCCGCTCGTCGTGCACGACGTCGACCAGCGACTCGCCCGCGACGGTGATCGGGTACCCGGTCATCTCGTACCGACCACGGTGACGGCGGCGCTCGCCAGCTCCCAGACGAGTGCCCCAGCAGGTGCTTCCACCGTCCACGGCGGTGCTTGCTCGGGGTAGACGCGTGTGGTGACGGCGTGGCCGGCGCTGGTGAACACCTCGACGACGGATCCGTCCAACAGCACCCGGACCGCGGGCCGCTCCGCCGAGCGATCGAACGGTGCTCGGACCACCGCCGGAGTCGGATCGGCACGGTCGTCACGGCTGGCCTGCGCGCGATCGACGGTGAGGGTGTCGGTGTCCAGGTCGACGCGGATGGCCAGGTACTCGGTCTCCGAGAACCGCACCAGGACGCTCCCGGTGACCGGTACCGGGAGCACGATCTCCACCTGTGCCCCGATCGTCGCTCCGTGTCCCGGCTGTGGTCCGCCGGCTCGGAGGGACTCGAGCGCGGGATGGGGCTCGCTGCGGAGCCGGCCGTCCTCGAGCCATGTCCTCCGGGGCACGGAGATGGCGCCGGACCAGCCGACCTGCTCGGTCCACTCGTCGGTCCGCCCCTCGGTGATCCACCCGAAGAGCACGGCCCCCCAGGATCCGGTCCGCATCACCGATGCTGCGTAGAAGTGCTGCCCCTCGTCGACCCGGTCGAGGTGCCGCGGACCTGCCAGCGGCATCGCGATCACGTCGCCCGGTCCCGCCGCGTGTGACCAGGACGCCACGATGGCGACCTCGGTGCCGTCGACCGGGAGGATCTGCGGACACTCCCACCCTTCGCCGGTGTCGATGCCGTCGACGGTGGTGCGGGGCATCGCCAGCAGATCGCCGACGGACGTCCAGGTGATGCCGTCGGCAGACCGGTACTGACGAACGGAAGCGGTCTGGTCCGCCGATGCCGCTCCGACCGCCATCGACCAGCCGTTCTCGTCCTGCCAGACGAACGGATCACGGAACATCGTGATCCCCTCGTCGGCCGACGGATCGGCGACGACCTGGACCGGCGGGCCGAAGGTGTTGCCGCCATCGGTGGATTCGGCGAGGAGCACCGACTGGAACGGACTGTCGTCGACCTTGCCCGAGTAGTAGGCGCGCACGGTGCCCTCGTGGAGCACGGTGTTGCCGGACCACGCGCCTCCCGAGTCGCTCCCGCCCGGGACGGGGACGATGGCGGGTCGGTGCAGCGTCCAGTGCACGAGGTCGTCGCTGGTGGCGTGCCCCCACTCCACCGGGACGTCGAGGTCGACGCGGGGTCGGGACTGGAAGTACAGGTGCGCCTGTCCGTCGATGTCGATGGGCCCGTTGGGGTCGTTGACGTACCCGCGGGGGAGCCTGACGTGGAACTGCGGGAGGTGGTGATCGGCAGCGGTGGTGTCGGCATCGCGGAGTTCCGGGTGGCCGGTGACGGTGTCGGTCATCGGGAGGATCCAGCCGTGACGCCCTCGATGAAGTAGCGCTGCGCGAAGACGAAGAGCAGGACACTCGGGATCATCGTCAGCACGACGCCGGCCAGGACGACGGAGATCGACCCGGTCCCGAGGTTGCCCTGCAGACCGACCAAGCCGAGCGGCAGGGTGAAGGAGTCCTGCTGGTTGAGGAAGATCAACGGCCGGTAGTACTCGGCCCAGAAACCGGAGAAGTTCAGGATCGCGAGCGTCGCGATCGCCGGACTCGCCATCCGCGAGTAGACGTGCCAGAACACGCCGAACTGACTCGCCCCGTCGATCCGTGCCGCTTCGCCGAGCTCCTTCGGCATCTGCATGAAGTACTGCCGCATCAGGAAGGTGCCGAACGCGCTGCCGAGGGCGGGAACGATCAGGGACGCGATCGACCCGGTCAGGCCGACGTCCTTGAGGATGACGAAGACGGGGATGATGATCGTCTGGATCGGCACCATCATCGTGGCGAGGAAGATCCCGAAGATCGTGTTCTTGCCGGGGAAGCTGATCATCGCGAACGCGTAGCCCGACAGGGTGCAGGTGATGGTCTGGCCGACGACGATGAGCAGTGTGACGACGACGCTGTTGACGAAGAACTGTCCGATCGGGATCTGGTTGAACACCGCGGCGTAGTTGCTGAAGTCCCAGGACAGCGGGAGCCACTGCGGCGGGTTGTTGAACGACTCCGCTGGTGTCCGGAGGGACGTGGTCAGGGTCCAGAGCAGCGGCCCGAGGGCGAACACCGCGGCGACGATCAGGATGACCATCCCGATGACGCTCCCGACGGTGGCGGCAGGACGCCGGCGCCGGACGATGTGGTCGATGCTCGGCTGTGCCACCGTCTCCGGGCTGTGCAGCGGGTTGAGGGTGTCGGTGGTCGTCATTGGTAGAACACCAGCTTTCGTGCGGCGATGAACTGGACGGCGGTGATGATGCCGATGATGACCAGCAGGAGGATCGCGATGGCCGAGGCGAACCCGAACTGCAGGTTCTGGAACCCGGCCTGGTACATCGAGATCGTGGCCGTCGTCGTCGCGGTACCGGGCCCGCCCTTGGTCATGATGAACGGCTGATCGAACAGCTGCATCGCGTTGATCATCGCGATGACGGTCGCGAACAGGATCGTGGGGCTGATCAACGGGACCTTGATCTGGAACAGCGATCGCCAGGGGCCGGCGCCGTCGATGGAGGCCGCTTCCTGGACGTCCACCGGCACCGCCAGCAGTGCGGCGACGAAGAGCACGAAGGTGAACCCGACCTGTTGCCAGACCACGACCATCACGATCGTGACCTTCGCCCAGAAGGGGTCGTTCAACCAGTGCGCCCCCGGGAGGCCGATCTCGTTGAGGTAGTAGTTGATGAGGCCGAACTTCGTGTCGAAGATGTAGCCCATGAAGATCGACACGGCGGCGGTCGATGCCAGGAGTGGCAGGTAGAACGACGTGCGGAAGAACACGCGGGTGGCGTTGCGCTTCCGGTTGTTCGCCAGCACGGCCAGCAGGAGTCCGAGCGAGATCTGCAGGACGACGATGGCGAGGGCGAGTCCGATGGTGACTCCGAAGGACGCCAGGACCGGCCCGTCCGTGAAGAGTCGGACGTAGTTGTCGAACCCGACCCACTTGGGGCTGCTGATGACGTCCCAGGAGGTGAAGGACAGTCCGAGCGAGGCCAGGATCGGGATGAGGGTGAACACGGCGACGAAGACCACCGCGAGCCCGATCATGAGGAAGCCGAAGGTGGATTCCCGCCGACGGGCACGTCTGGCCGCTGGCCGACGGGCGGCCGTCGCGGCCCGCCGGGTGCGTGTTCCGGTCGCTGCGGTCACGACGACGCCTGCGCAGCAGCCTTCTCGATGTCAGCCTGCAGGCCGTCGAGAGCCTTCTTCGCGTTGCCGGAGGAGATCGCCTGCGTGGTGCGCTGGTTGAGCGCCGTCGCGAGGGCGTTGTAGTACGGCGGTGCCGAGATGGGTGCCGAGTTGTCGAGCTGGTCGTAGAACACCGACCAGTGCTCCGGCCCCGTCGTGGAGTAGCGTTCCGCGGTCATCAGCGACTTCTGCGCCGGGGTGGTCACGTTGCCCGGCCACAGCGAATCGAAGCTCTCCGGCTGCACCATCAGCTTGATGACCTCGAAGGCCAGGTCCTTCTGCTTCGACGAGTTGAAGATGCCGTACCCACCGGCGCCGAAGAGCGACTTGTTGCTCTTCCACGTGGGGAACTGCACGACGTCGAAGCTGCCGTCCTTCATGCCCGCGTTGTGGAGCCCACCGGCCCAGAAGCCGCCGCCGATGGTCATGCCGATCCGACCGGAGGCCATCAGCCCCTGCAGGGTGGCACCACCGCCGACATCGGGCGAGGGCGATGCGCCGGACTTCTGCAGGTCGATGACGTACTGCAGCGCCTCGATGGCCGCGTCCGAGTTGGCGGTGGGGTCGCCCCACTTCCATCCGCCCTTGCGGCCGGCGACACCGATCGGGTTGTCGGAGAACGCCTTGCTCTTCCAGAGCCAGTCGCCGCCGGAGTACTTGCCCTCCTCGAGCAGGTTCCCGTCGTTGGCGTAAAGGAACGAGGTCCAACTCCCCCAGAGCCGCACCACCCAGTCGAAGGCGTAGGTACCGCCACCGACCTTCGCGAGGCGATCGGCCGAGGAGTGGAAGTCGTCCATGGTCCAGTCGGCCGCGGGGCGCGCGAGGCCGGCCTTGTCGAACAGGTCGGTCGAGTAGAACATGCTGCCGGCGTTGAAGCTGTCCGGCAGCGTGTAGAGGTGTCCCTGGTACATCGTCGACTCGAGCAGCACCGGGTGTGCGCCGGTGAAGTACTCGTGCAGGTCCGACAGGTTCTTCGTGACGTACTCGTCGAGCGGCGTGAGCAGGTTCTTCGACGCCAGGAGCTGTTGCCCCTCGGTGGCGACACTGACGATGTCCGGGACGTCGCCCGAGGCGATCTGGGTGAGCACCTTGGCGAGGAAGTCGTTCCAGTCGGTGCCGTTGATCGCGGTCACCTCGAGGCTGGCCTTCTTGTCCAGGCGCTTGATCTTCGGCTCGATCGCCTTCTGCAGTGCACTGGCGGCGCTCTGCTCGCCGAAGTAGAGCATCTTCACGGTCCCCGATCCGCTGCCCCCTCCGCCGCTGGTCGAGCAGGCAGCCAGCGAGCCGATGCCGGCCAGCGCGAGCCCGGCTCCGCCGAACTTGAACAGCGTGCGCCGGTCGATCGGTGTACTGAATCCGTTCGTCACGGTCGCTCCTCTCTGAGCGATGATGGCCCCGATGACCGGGTGCCAATACGTATTTGTGGCGAGCGTACACACCGGCAACGGTCGACGCAATACGTATTTGCTCTGGCATGATGAGGGTGATGAAGGAGGGTCGATGGCGAGCCGCCAACGCACGACGCAGCCGCACCGCGTCACGATGAAGGACGTCGCACGTCACGCAGGCGTGTCACAACCGACCGTGTCGTTCGTGCTGAACGACCGCAGGGACGTGTCCATCGCTGCGGACACCCGAGCCCGGGTGCTCGAGGCGGCGAAGGAGCTGAACTTCCAACCGAACCGCGCGGCGCAGTCGCTGCGTTCGAACAGGTCGTACACGGTCGGGGTCATCGCCGACCGACTCGTCGCCCAGCCGTACGCCGGCCACATCGTGCTCGGTGTGCAGCAGGCGGTCCAGGAGGCCGGCTACGTCTGCTTCGTGGTCGAGACCGCGCAGACCACGGACGGCGGCAAGGCAGCGGTCGAGAACCTCGTCCAGCAGGGCGTCGCCGGGCTCATCTACGCGGCACCCGGTCCGGAGTACGTCACACCGGTGGACGGCCTCGAGCGCGTCCGGACCGTCTACGTCAACTGCTTCCCGTCCGGCGACGCACCCGCCGTCACCGTGCTGGCCGACGAGTTCCAGGGCGGGTACGACGTGGCCGCCGCCGTCTTCGCGGCAGGACACACCGACATCGCATTCCTCGGGGGCCCCGAGGACGACTACGCCTGCCGGGAGCGCAAGCGCGGACTCGAGCGGGCCGCGGCCGACGCGGACGTCTCGGCCGACAGCATCCGCGTCGCGTTCGGCACGTTCCAGGTGGGCTCCGGTTACGACCTGGCGATGGAGGTCCTGACGACCATCCGTCCGACGGCGATCATCTGTGGCAACGACCGCATGGCCGTCGGTGCCCTGATGGCCGCGCAGTCACTCGGCATGCGGTGCCCCGAGGACATCAGCATCGTCGGCTTCGACGACCAGCCGGACCTCGCCGACCAGATGCACCCGCCGTTGACCACCGTCGCACTCCCGCACCAGCAGATGGGCTACGACGCCGGAACGCTGCTCCTCGCGGCGACGGAGCAGCCCGGCCGACACCTCGTCCCCTGCGACTACGTGCCCCGCAGCTCGCTCGCATCCCCACGACCCGAAGGAACCTAGGTGACCGTCCACCGCAGCACCCACTTCCAGCCGCCGAACGGCTTCGTCGGGGACGTGATCCCCTTCGAGCACGAGGGCACGGCATGGCTGTTCTACCTGCTCGACGAGCGACCCGACGCTCCCCCGCTCGAGCGGAGCACGGGGATGCCGTGGGGCGCCGTGACCACGACCGACTTCGTCGACTTCGAGGACCGCGGCGTGGTGCTCCCGTCCGGCGGACCGGAGGCCAGCGACTTCGACTGCTACACGGGGAGCGTCGTCCAGGACGAGACCGGAGCGCTGCACCTCTTCTACACGGGCCACAACCCGCGCATCACGATCGAGGCGGACAGTGGGCCGAAGGACGCGCAGGTGGTCTGTCACGCGACCTCCGACGGCGACCTCACCGACTGGACGAAGCACCCCGACTGGGACTTCCCCGCACTCGCCGGCTACTCCCCCGAAGACTGGCGAGACCCCTTCGTGTTCCGGCCGGCCGCCGACCGGCCCTGGCAGATGCTGCTCGCGACACGGCGGCGGGCTGACCCCTACCGACGGTCCGGGCTCGTCGCTCGACTCGAGTCGGACGACCTGGTCACGTGGCGCGACGCCGAACCGCTCTGGGAACCACACCGCTTCATCACCCAGGAGTGCCCCGACGTGTTCCAGTGGGGCGAGTGGTGGTACCTCGTGTACTCGGAGTTCTCCGATGCGTTCTGCACCCGGTACCGCATCGCGACGTCCCCGGACGGGCCGTGGCTCGCCCCGACGGACGACACCGTCGACGGACGCGCCTTCTACGCAGCGAAGACGGTCGCGCTCGGCGACGACCGGTACTTCGTCGGCTGGATCGCGACGAAGGACGGCTACCGCGACGAAGGAGCCTGGCAGTGGGCCGGCACCATGGCGACACTGCAGGCACACCAGCGCCCGGACGGTTCGCTCCGGTTCGACCTGCCGGACGCGGTGCAGGCCGCGTACCGGCACGAGTCGGACGTCACGGCGCAGCTCGAACCGGTGAACGGCGCCGACGGGACGGTCGGGAACGGTGCGACCACCCGGTACGCGTCGTGGGTCGGACCGGAACTCCCCGACGAAGCACTGGTCGTCGCCGACGTCGTCATCGAGCCCGGCACCGCCTCGCTCGGGCTGCTCCTGCGCACGAGTGACGACGGCGAGGAGGGGTACGCGCTCCGCCTCGAACCCGATCGGAACCGGGTCGTGTTCGACCGGTGGCCGCGCGGCAGCACCGGGACCGAGCAGTGGCAGATCCTCGGTGACGTGCCGCACGCCGTGGAACTGGAACGCCCTGTGGAGCTCGCTCCTGGAGCGCACCGGATCCAAGTGCACCTCGACGGCGACATCTGTGTCGCGGTCATCGACGGCTCCGTGGCGTTGAGCACGCGGCTCCACGACCGCAGGGCCGGCCGTCTGGGACTCTTCACCCAAGACGGCGCGATGACGCTCCAGCGCCTGGCGATCCGCACCCGCTGACCCCGGATCGCGGGCAGGACCGCGAGCCGGGAGGGCAGACGCCCTTCAGCCGCGTCCGTCCCCGAGCACCCGGACGCCAGCAGCGCGGAACGGCCCCGTGTCCCGCTCGAACCGGATCCCGGGAGGCACGCCCACGGGGAGCAGGGCGACGTCCGGCACGCGGGCGGTGACGTCGAGCAGCACCGCCCGGAGTTCGCCGACCGCCGCGGCCTCGCCGAGCACCGTTCCATCGAGTCCGACCGTGGGTCTGCCGTCGGAGACGACCACCAGCCGGCGACGAGCGGGCTCGTCGACGTCGAGCAGCTCCGCGGCGACCAGGAGCCCGTGCGCGAGCGGCGTCCCGCCACCCGTCCGTGCCCGGCCGATCCCCCACCGGGTGCGGTGCAGACTCGTCGCGCGGGTGACGACGATCTCCGCACGGTCACCGGCCGCCACGACGACGCTCACGGTGCCGCGTCGCGCGCAGACCGCGGCGGCCATGCGGTCAGCGGCGGAACCCGCCCGGTCGAGTCCCGCCCGCCCCAACGACGACGAGCCGTCGACGAGCACCACCGTGTGGGTCCCCCCTCGTCGCGCCCGGACGGCGGCACGCAGGTCGTCGCGGACGAGCGGGACCGGATCGGGTCGGCCCGTCGCGGTCTCGAGCGCCACCCGGACCGCCGCGCGTCGCAGGCTCGGCACCACGGCGATCCCACCCCGACCGCGGTCGAGCGCCACGTCACGCACGATCCGCCCGCGGTCGCCCGATCGGCTCGACGGCCCGTCTCGCCCACGCAGGTGCCGGTCGCTCCGCGTCGCCGGGCGGACGCGGATCGCGTGGTCGATCGTGACGCGGGTCGCCTCGACGGTGACCGCCAGGCCGGTGCGGTCACCGTCGAGCGGGCACTCCTGCGCCGTCGCCGTCGCGCCGGTCGCGTCGTCAGTACCGGTCGCGCTGTCACTGCCGGTCGGGTCTCCGTCCGGCCTGGAGGCGGTGCTCGCCTCCGCACCGCGGGACACGTCCGTGCTGCTGGTCGCCCGGTCATCGGCGCTGGCGTCGCCCTCGTCGGTCCCGTCCGCCTCGTCGCCGGGCCCCTCGTCCGTCGAGTCGGAGTCGCGCGCATCCGGTTCGCCGGTCGCGTCCGGGCGGTCAGAGCGCCCACTGCCCGTACCGTCCTCGTCGCCGGCACCGGTGTCCTGACCGCCTGCTGCCGTTCCGTCGCCGTCCTCGTCGTCGGCGGTCGCTGCGGGGTCTTCGGTCGCCGGTCCGCTCTGGATGCCGTCCGCCTCGTCCTCGACCGACGGGCCGGCCGCGTCGTCCCCACACTCGCCTTCCGCTCCCCCGGTCGGGTCCTCGGGTACGGCAGATCGGGAGCGCCGAGGCCCCGCGACGACCTCCGCGACGACGGCCAGCGGATCCGGGTGGCCGCCCTCTGCCAGCCCCAGGGCGAGACGCGATGCAGCCACGTCGAGCCCGTGGTCGCGGAGACCGGCCACGTCGAGGAGCCGGACGACCGCGCCGGACAGTTCGTCGAGCCTCCAGGCCGGTGCCCTGCATGATCTCGGTAGCGTGACGGCGCGTGGATGTGCGAACCGGAGGACGGCCGTACAGCGGCGGAGCAGCGCCGGTGCGACGTCGCGGGCGTCCCACGCCAGGGCGAGCACGCGCTCGCCCTGGACCGCCGCGAGCTGTTCGACGTCGACCGCCTCGGCGTGCGCGAAGCGGGCATCAGCTGCATCGGCGAGCTCGCGGAAGGCCTTCTCGGCGGTGTCCGCGTCGCCCGTGCAGAGGATCCCGAACCGGTCGCCGGCGAGCCATCGGTCGAGCACCGCCCGGTGCTGGTCGTCGGTCACGCGGCCCGTAGGCCGAGCACCCGGGCCGTCGCCAGCCGGACGCGCGCCGCAGGGGCTGTGGCACGTTCCGCCGGCTGGCGCGGGGTCCGGTGTCGGAGTGCCGGCACGGCTGCCATGGCGACGTCGGCGCCGGTGACGTCCGTCCGGCCGGCGAAGGCCGCGCCGGCGAGGGCGGTCCGCGTCATCACGAGGTCGGCTCGGTGGCCGATCGCGCCGGACTCGACGCAGACGTCGACGATCTGGCGCAGGATCCGCTCGGACACCTCGACCTCGTCGAGCAGCTCACGCGCCCGGACGATGCGTTCGCCCAGCCGGAGTTCCGCGTCGCGTGCGGCGGCGACGAACGCGGCCGGGTCGCGGTCGAAGCGGAGGCGTCGGCGGACGATCTCCAGGCGGACGTCGACGTCGGTGATGGTCGTGACCGCCGTCGCCAGGCCGAAACGGTCCTCGAGCTGCGGGCGCAACTCGCCCTCCTCGGGGTTCCCGCTGCCGACGAGCACGAACCGGGCCGGGTGGACGTGGCTGATGCCGTCGCGCTCCACCCGGTTCACCCCGGACGCGGCGACGTCGAGCAGCACGTCCACCAGCAGGTCGTCGAGCAGGTTCACCTCGTCGATGTAGAGGAAGCCGCCGTGCGCCTCACCGAGGACGCCCGGCGCGAAGGCGACCTCGCCGCGGAGGGCGCGATCGATGTCGAGCGACCCGAGCACCCGGTCCTCGCTGGCGCCGAGCGGCAGTTCCGCGATCGGCATCGGCACCCCCGCCGTGCGGAGCAGCGCCCCGAGGCCCCGCACGGTCGTCGTCTTCGCGGTGCCACGGTCACCGATCGCCAGGACACCGGCGATGCCCGGATCGACCGCGCAGAGCGCGAGGCAGCGCTTCAGCTCGTCCTGACCGAGGACCGCACTGAACGGGAAGACCACATCCGACATGCTTTGATGATAACTGTTCTCATCCACGAGGCGGAACGGAGGTCAGCCGTGAACCCACGCTCCACCGTGCCCGTCGTCGCGATCACCGGACCGCTCGGCGTCGGCAAGACGAGCCTGGTCAACGCACTGCTCCGCACGCCGGGCGCCCGCATCGGCGTCGTGGTGAACGACTTCGGCGCCGTGAACATCGACGCCGGACTGGTGGTCGGGCAGATCGACGAGGCGGCCTCGATCTCCGGCGGGTGCATCTGCTGCCTCGACGACACCAGCGGACTCGACGACGCCCTCGAACGCCTGACCGACGCACGACTCGCACTCGACGTCGTCCTGGTCGAAGCGAGCGGCGCAGCCGATCCCGCGGTGCTCTCGCGCCTCATCCGGTTCAGCTCGGCGCCCCGCGCCCGGTGGGGCGGACTCGTGGAGGTCGTCGACGCCGCCTGGTTCGCGCGGACGACCGAAGCGGAACGCCTCGGCGACGCCCGCTACCGGACGGCATCGCTCGTGGTGGCGAACAAGACCGACCGCACACCGGACGCCGACCGCGTCCTCCGCGCGCTCGGGGCCGTCGCCCCGCGGGCCGTCGTCGTCTCGGCCGTGCGCGGCGCGATCGACCCCACCGTGCTGTTCGACGTCGCGGAGCGGGCCGCATCGGACGAGCTCGACTTCTCGGGCCTGACGGAACCGGAGCACGTGCACCACCACGCCGAGGCCGTCACCCGCGAACTCCACGCCCCGGTGTCCGCGGACGCGCTCGTCGACCTGCTCGACACACCCGTTCCGGGCGTCGCGCGGATCAAGGGCATCGTCGACGTGCGGATCGGCAGCGCCAGTCGGCCGTACGTGGTGCACGTCGTCACCGGCACGGTCCACGTCGAACCGCTCGGGACCGCGTCCACAGCTCGGGCACTCGTCGCCATCGGGTACGGGTTCGACGCCGAGGCAGTCCGGGCGCGTTTCGAGTCGGTCGCCGTGGGCGAGCCTTCGTCGCCAGCGGGCGTGCGGCGGCTGCGGAGGCTGTTGCGGCTCAGCCGGTGAGAGCTGTTCTCGAACACCTACTTCAGACCGGACCAATGCGCGAAGTCGGAGTTCACGGCGCCGTACACGATCGAGGCGATGACCGGGTTGATCGCGAACGTCTTCAGCAAGTCGTCCCGGTGTCTTTGAACGTGAACGAGAAGTTTCCAGTGGACCCGAGCGCTGACACCGAGTCCAAATTGGTTCCGAGCGTCGGGATCTTGCCGAAAGGCTCCAGCATGCTGGTTCCGCCGTTGTGACCGTGACGCTCGAGGATCCATTCACCTTGCTGCGCCATGGTCGAGACCTTCCCGGTCATGTCCTCCACACCCGAAATGCACTTCTTCTCTGACTGCGAGCAGATGCCCCAGTACAGCGCGTTCTGAGTCGCGCTGAAGGTGACGTAACGAGGACCTGATGCCTCTCCCCCGGAATCAGTCTCAACTCGACAAAACCACCGTGCACAAGGGGATGAAAATGCGACAATGCACAGGTATCACGTGGTGGGCTCCGAATAGTAGTTCTTGACGTACGGTCGACCTATGGAGTGGGGCAAGCGTGCAACCGCGGGCGGCATACTGGCCGTGTTCCTAGCGGGGAGCGTGACGGCATGCTCCGTCACAGGATGCAGCGGAAGCCGCCAATCGACCGCCAGCGTGGCGATCGACGCCACTGCGTGGGTCGATGCGCACCCCGGACACGTCCTTTCGGTCTGTCTCGACGATGTTTGTGCCGATGCGGCAACGAAGAACACGGTCACCGCGCGGTCTTCCGAGCCGAACGGACACAAGTTCATGTTGACCGCCGCGGACACCACGACCAAGGCGGAAATCGGGAGGAAGTCGACGCGGCTGTTCGCTTCTCAGGACAAGACAGCTTGCGGTGACGTCACCTACCCGACCGGAACGATCCAGATCACCAGCAGAGGAGAGCTCAAGGTCCGCCGCTAAGGGCCCACGCCCCTCAGGAAACAATCGCTCGATGTTCCGATAGAGGATCCTCTACCGGGCGTCGAGTGCCAGGTAGTCGACGGCCTGGCGAACCGTCTCTTCGAGTGGGCGGATGCTGTCAACGACGAGTCGATCGTCCGTGCGCGGCTCGTACTCGTCGGCAGTGCGCTGTACCTCGTCCCACGTCGGCAAGGTGAACCCCGGAAGGTCGTTCGCACGCTGCTCCACGCGGCGACGGTGCTCGTCGACGTCCGCACACACGACCTCGATCACGCGCAGTGGTACCCCAGCGGCTTCCGCTGTCGACACCCATCCAGCCCGAGCGGGTTCCACACCGCTCACCGCGTCGGCGATGACCACCTGTCCTCGCCGCCGATTCGGCACCGCGATGGCATGCACGATCGAGTACGCGGCGATCCCAGACTGCCCCCGCGGAATCTGGTACTTCCACATCGCGCCCTCGATCGCATCAACGCGAAGCGTCAGCGAGGACGTCAACTCCGCGATCGCAGCAGACAGCGTCGACTTCCCTGCACCGGGAAGACCACAAACCTGAACCAGCATCGGCAACTCCTTCGTTGGACGTGGCTCACTGTCTATCGGTCGTGGACGCGCAGCACCAGCGAAGCGGATACCTCCGTCGGCTTCCGATGACGTGTCCGAATGCCGATCGGTTACCGGACGGTGGTCATCTCAGTCGAATTGGTCGAGCTGGTACGGCGCCGATGCGCCAGCATAGAAGATGACCTGGGCGTGCGGCCCGACGTCGCTCTGCAGGCGGCCGGCTGTTCGGAGTCCGAGGGCTCGGGTTCCAGCGTCGCCGAACGGCGTCTCGACTCGCTCGGTGAGGGCTCGCCAGTGGACAATTGCTTTGGCTGTTCCCTCCCGTGCGCGGGCAGCACGCGCCGATCTGACGTCGCGCTTCCCGTTGTGGAAGAACTCGACGTCGTTGCCTGGTCGTCCGTTCGGCAGTACAACGGCCGTCCCTGATTCGGTCAACGTGTCGATGCCGCTGCCTGCGCCGCACCAGACGTGGACGTCGTCGCCGAGTTCGAGCTGTACGCGACTCGCGAGGGTGAAGGACTCGACTCGGTGTGCTTCCAACAGCTCGGGGGACGCCGAGGTCGACGGGACTGAGCTCGACCCGTCACGATCGTCGAACACTTCTTGCCTCACCTGCTCGAAGATGTCGTTCCATGCCTGTAGGTCGTGCCGGAGTGACGCGCTTAGGCCGAGGTCCGTGGCCTCGGCAACTCCGGAGTGTTCTCTAGACCGCGACGCGCGGTACCACAGCGGGGAATCGTCGACCATGTACTCGGCCATCACGAGGATGATCATGCTCACCACTCGCACAGCGTACGACGGCGTCCGGCAAGGGATCGTCAACCGGGCTCGAGGTCGGGCAGTGTCGTCGACCGAAACCGAGTGCGGTCGGGTGCATGGCGAGGATAGATTGCCGCCATGAGCGAGTACCGGCAGCACCCCAGTCGGACGGCCGAATGGGCGGGATCTTCGCTTATGCCGACGCAATCGTCGTCCGACGCGGACACTGAAGTCTGGTTCGCGCTTCCCTCCGACTCTGGTGACGTGTTCTGGGAAGCGTTGAACGCAAAGACGATCGGGCCGGACCTGGTGCAGGTTCGTGCAGCACCCGCATGGGTGTACGGCGTCAACTACGACGACACAGTAGCCACCGTCAGATCCGCGGAAGGATCGCTCGTGGCAACGAGCGTCAGCGAGCACGGCAACCAGGCCACCTTCCGACTCTG